>NZ_AKJF01000060.1 GCF_000282475.1 Pseudomonas sp. GM78 | reverse complement strand
CGGCGGGCTTGCTCGCCGCCACTTTTGCCGGCTTTTTCGGTGCCAGGGCTTCGGCTTCAGCCAGTTTGCGCGCCATCTCCCAATGCCGTGCTTCCTGGCCCTCGGGTTTGCCTTCGGATTCCCAGATTTGATAGGCAAACTCGCGGATGCGTTTATCGTCGGTACTCATTGCATTGCTCCTGAACTGAACTCAAATGTGTGTAGCCTGGATAAAGAGATTGACCGGGAAATCCCCCAGCGCGGCGCTGATCATCAGCTCCCTGTTTTTTGTGACTGCGACGCTGGAAAAAAGTCCCTTCAGATTTTCCTCGGCGACTGTCAATGGCAAGCTGACCCGGGTATCGCCCCACTGCGGTGCGTCCACATGGGGCACGGCACTGTTTTCCAGCAGTGCCGAACAATGGATCGGCACGATGACGATGGCGCGGACACCCTCCCATTCACGGACAAATCCGAGCACCCGATTGGCCTGGCTGCCGATGACTTCGAGAGCCTGGTAAGTGCCGCGTCGAAACAGCTCGGGGTGCTCGGCACGGGTGTTTAAAGTTCGCGCAATCAGGGCTTGCTTGATGCGCCCGTCGCGCCAGTGTTCCAACAGATCAGGCAAGTCCAAGGGTTGCTGCAAGGCCTGTTGGCGGCTGGCGTAATCCACCGGCCGGCGGTTGTCCGGATCGACCAGTGTGAAGTCCCAGAAGTCGTTACCCTGATAGAGGTCCGGCACTCCCGGTACGGTCATGCGCAGCAAGGTTTGCGCCAATCCGTTGAGGGCGCCAGGCAAGGCAATCGTGCGGGCGGCCTTGCCGAGGGCATTGCGCAGTAATTCACCTTCCGGGTTCAGCAGCAGGCGCCGGGAAAAGCTTTCGCTGGCTTGTTCGTACGCTTCATTGGGCGTGCTCCAGCTGCTCTGCAGCTTGGCTTCGCGCAGGGCTTTGCGTTGCCATTGGCTGATGCGTTGCGCGTAGTCTTCCAGGGCCGGTGGGTCGTCGGCGCGCAGGTCCAGCGGCCAGCTGCCCAGCAGCGCCTGGTAGAGAATCAACTCATCGCCGGCCGACGGCATCTGATCGTCATCACGCAAGGGCCGGGCAAGGGCGCGCCAGAGGCCGATCTGCTCGACGTACCATTGACTGCGTTCACTCAAGACCGCCAGGCGCGCGCGGGTATCCTCGCCACGCTTGTGATCGTGGGTCGCGGTGGCCAGCAGGTTGTCGGGAAACTGTTCCAGACGCTTGCGGCACGCGGCATGGAAATCGGCCACCGGGGCACTGAATTGCTCGGTGCTGAAGCCGACGTCATTGCGCGACAGTAGCACCGCCGAGCGATAGAACGCGGTGTCTTCCACGGCCTTCGCGGCGGCAGGCGAAGTCAGCTGTTGAAAGCGCACGCAGGCATGCTTGAGGCGTTTGCGCAGGCGGCCAGCCGGGCGTTTTCGCCAGCTTTCGCCCCCCAGCCAACCCGCCAGGCACTCGAGCACGGGCCAGTCGGCTTCACCCAGGGTTTGTCGGGCACCTTCCATGGCTTGCTGGAAAAACACCTCGTCCTGCGCCGAACGCCCCAGGGCGCCGATGTAGGTGCGATACACCGAGAAATGCACGATCAATTCCTGCAGCGCTCGACGGATCGCGCCCAGCGTCAGGTCGCGGGTCATCAGGTCATCCCGGGCCACTTGCAACAACGCCTGGGCGACACTTTCGAAATCCCCGGCCAGCGAGCCATTGAGAATCTGCTGTCGCGCCAGTTGGGCTTCCTGGCGGAAGTCGGCCGGGCGCTCGCTGTAGCGGTGCCAGAGTTCGCCCAGGGCGTGCTCACCTGCGGGGTCGTGTTGCAGCATCGACAACTGGTTCATGAATTCGTAGCCGGTGGTGCCATCCACCGACCAGTCGCGGTGCAGGGTTTCGCCTTCGCCAAGGATCTTTTCCACATAGATCGGCAGGTTCCGGCCGGGCGCTAGGCTGTCGACCCGCCGCCGCAGTTTACGGCAGTAGCCCCGTGGGTCGGCGAGACCGTCGATGTGATCGATGCGCAACCCGTCGACCAGCCCTTGCGCCACCAACTGGAAAATTTTCGCGTGGGTTGCCTCGAACACCGCTGGGCGCTCGACGCGCAAACCACCCAGCTCGTTGATATCGAAAAAACGCCGCCAGTTGATGTCGTCCGCAGCGGTGCGCCAACTGGCGAGGCGGTAGCTCTGGCGTTCCAGCAAGTTGTGCAGGTTTTGGAAACCCTCGCCGGTCTGCGAGTCGTAGGCTTTGAGGTTTTGCTCAATGGCCTGCAGCATCGCCGGATCGCTGGCCAGTTCGCGCAACTCTTCCTTCAAGGGGATCGCCAGGCTATGGGCGTCCGACTGATAGCTCAAAGTACTGAAGCGATCGGCCAGTAACTTGAGCGGCTCGACATCGGCCTTGAGCAGCTCGCCGTAATGGCTGGGGCAGATTGGAAAGTGATGCTCGTAATGCTCGACATGAAAGGCGCCGCGCTGGGCATTGAAACGCAACGCCAAGGTGCCGTCCTGCAAGGCGATGCCGTAGTCGCTACCGAGGAACGGCAACAGCAACTGGCCTTCCATCAAGGGGTCGGGCGAGTGCCACTGGATATCGAAGAATTCGCCATACGGGCTCAGGCGTCCCCACTCCAGCAAGTCCAGCCACCAGGGGTTGTCGTTGCCGCCGACCGCCATGTGGTTGGAGACGATGTCGAGGATCAACCCCATGTTCTCACCGCGCAGCGCGCTGACCAGGCGGCGTAACGCCGGTTCACCGCCCAGTTCCGGGTTGACGGTGGTCGGGTCCACCACGTCATAGCCGTGCATGGAGCCGGCGCGGGCGCTCAGCAGCGGCGAGGCGTAGACATGGCTGATGCCGAGACGGGCGAAGTAGGGCACCAGCGGCACGGCGTCGTCGAGGGTAAAACCTTTGTGAAATTGCAGCCGCAGGGTGGCCCGTAGCGGCCCGACAGCGACCGGGATCATTGGTCACGCTCGGCCGCCTGAAGTCGCGCGCAGGCGAGCAGTTCCAGGCGTCGGGCGGCGTCCGGGCCATCGAGCAAGGCTTCGCTGTTGCCGGGCAAGCGACGGGACCAGTTGGGGTGGGCATCGATGGTGCCGGGCAGGTTGGCCTGCTGCTCGATGCCCAAGGCATCTTCCAGCGGCAGCAGTACTAGTGGCGCGCGGGTGTGGCCAAGGAAACGCACACTGGCGTCGAGGACCTGATCGGTTTCGTGGGACTCTTCGCGAAAGTTCTGCGGGTCCTGGCTCAAGGCCCGGCGCAGGCCTTCGCGTTCGCGTTCGCGATGCTGGCGCCACTCGATTTCAGCGCTGGCATCGACCAGGCCGAGGCGGGCGTTCCAGTCGATATCGCGGCCGTGCCACCAGCCATTGAGGGTCGGCAGGTCGTGGGTACTGGTGGTGGCCAGGGCGTTGTCCGCCCAGTCGAGGATCGGTTTGAAGTGCGTGTTGTCCTGTTCGAACAGCAACACGCGCATGCCGAGAATGGACCGGGCGCTGAGTTTTTCCCGCAGGCCGTCCGGCACCGTGCCCAGGTCTTCGCCGAGGACGATGGCCTGGTGACGATGGGATTCGAGGGTCAGCAGGCGCAGCAAGTCGTCAAACGGGTAATACAAATAAGCGCCGTCGGCGGGCGGTGAACCATTGGGGATCACCCACAACCGTTGCAGGCCCATGACATGATCGATCCGCAGGCCACCGGCGTGGGCGAAGTTGGCGCGCAGCATTTCGATGTAGGCGCGAAAGCCGTTGCGCACCAGGCCTTCGGGGGAAAACGCGGAGATCCCCCAACCTTGGCCGGTGCGGTTGAGAATGTCCGGTGGCGCGCCAACGGTGAGGGAGGCGAGCAACTCATCCTGGCGACTCCAGGCCTGGCTGCCACCGCCATCGGCACCGACGGCCAGGTCGGCAATCAGGCCAATGCCCATGCCGCTGCTGCGGGCGGCCGCCTGCGCGCGCTCCAGGCAACGGGCGATCAGCCACTGGCAGAAGGCGAAGAAGCCGATGCGTGTGGAATTTTCTTCGGCGAATTCGGCCAGGGCGGCGCTGCGCGGGTTGCGCCACTGTTGCGGCCACTCACGCCAGTCGAGGCTTTCGCCCCGGGCGGCGCGGGTCTCTTGAATGGCCTCGAAGCGGCAATGATTTTCCAGGGCTTCACCGCCGGCATGGCGAAAGCTGCTGAAGTCGGCGTGCAGCGGATGTTCGCCGTGCACGAAGCCGTCGTACAGCGCCTGCAGCAGCCGATGCTTGGCTTCGGCGGCGGCCGGCCAGTTGATCAGTGGCTGTTCTTCCAGGTGCTTGAGTTCGGCCGCAAGGCCCGTGGCATCGATCGCG
The DNA here is from genome assembly GCF_000282475.1 of Pseudomonas sp. GM78. Classification (GTDB taxonomy): domain Bacteria; phylum Pseudomonadota; class Gammaproteobacteria; order Pseudomonadales; family Pseudomonadaceae; genus Aquipseudomonas. Next base: position 25,466 of record NZ_AKJF01000060.1, on the reverse strand, counting down.
GTACGCAGCGCGCGCTCACCGAGAATCGCCCCCGGCGCGCAATACAAGCTATTGAGAAACAGACGGCTTGAAGGAGAATAGGGGCTATAGCGATGGGTGTCGCTGGCAAACATGGCATGCAGCGGACTGATCGCCAGTGCCTCGGCGCCGCGTTCGCCCGCCACGCGCGCCAGGTCTTCCAGCGCCTGGGTGTCGCCAAAACCGCCATCGCCGGCACGGCGCAAGGCGTACAGTTGCACGCTCAAACCCCAGGCGCGCGGGATCGGGCTGTCCACCGCATCGCCGACGCTGTAGCAGCGGGCGGGAGCGACGGCCAGGGTAAAGCTTTGCCCATCGATGTTGACGTGTTGGTAACCGACCGGGATCAGCCCCGGCAAGACGGCCTCGGCATCCAGCTTGAGACTGAGTTGCGAGCCATCTTCGAGATGAATCTCGCAGGGTGTCAGTGGCTCGAAAAAATGCGCCAGGTTGAGACCGACGCCGAAATCAGCGGTGATCAGCGGCGGCAGGAGTCGGGTCTGCTGTACCTGTTGCAATTCGAGCAGGCTGGCGTCGATTTCCTGGGCGCTGCCGGCCGGGTGGCCGAGTCCGGTGAGGACGTTGCGCAGCACCGAAGGCGCGACTTTTTGCGGGCGACCATTGGCGTCGATCCAGTCGACCGCCAGGCCGGCCCGGGTGGCCAGGATTTCCAGTTGCGCATCACTCATTGGCGCTCTCCATCAAGGGGTAGCAAAGGGGCCGCGGCCGTGAGGCTGACTAGCGCGCAATACGGGGGCAAGGTGCCTTGATCCAGCTGTTGGCCAGATCCGGGCGGGTGTTCGAACAGCCAGCCGGCGTCCACCGGTGAGGTGTGGCGTACCGGTGCGCTGCTGAGGTTGAGGTCGATGCGCAACTGGCTGCCATCGCCCAGGCGCCATGCCGCGCTTACCGCACCAACGCCCAGCACCTGAGCGTTGCGCGCGCGGGTGCCAGGCAAGTTCGGCACGATGTACCGATGGCGGATCTGCAACAGTTGGCGATAGAGCTCCTGCATCGCCGAGGGTTCGCTGGAGGTGAGGGCAGGGCGCGACGCTTCGAAGGTCTGTGGGGCGTTGGGATCGGGAATCCGTTCGCGTTTATCCGGGTCGGCAAACGCGCTGAACGCGGCAAATTCATTGCGCCGTCCCTCGCGTACCAACCGAGCCAGTTCGCCGTGGTGGCTGGTGAAAAACAGGAACGGTTGTTCGGCGGCGAACTCGTCGCCCATGAACATCAGGGGGATCATCGGCGACAGCAGCAACAGTGCCGTCGCCGCTTTCAAGGCGTCGGGGTGCGCCAGTTGATGCAGGCGCTCGCCAAAGGCGCGGTTGCCGATCTGGTCGTGATTCTGCAAAAACAGCACGAACGCACTGGGGGGTAAATGCCCGCTGGGCTCGCCGCGCGCTTCGCCATGGCGATTAAGGTGGCCCTGGAACACGAAGCCCTGGCTCAGGCAGCGGGCCAGTTGTTCGGTGGGGTTGTTTGCATAGTCGGCGTAATAGGCATCGGTCTCGCCGGTCAGCAGCACGTGCAAAGCGTTATGGCCGTCATCGTTCCACTGCGCGTCATAGCCCTGTTCGAGCAGGCTGGCCTGGTTATGTTCGTTTTCCACCACCAGCCACACATGGCGCGACGGGTCGGTCTGCTGGCGCACCCGCTGGGACAGCTCCTGGAGAAAGTCCGGGTCTTCGATGGCATGCACCGCGTCCAGGCGCAAGCCGTCAAAGCGGTACTCCAGCAACCACATCAAGGCGTTGTCGATGAAGAAGTCGCGCACTTCGCGCCGACGAAAATCGATGGCCGCTCCCCAGGGCGTGTGCCGGTCTTCGCGGAAGAAGCCCTTGGCGTAGCGGTGCAGGTAATTGCCATCCGGCCCGAAGTGGTTGTAGACCACGTCGAGCAGCACCGCCAGGCCAAGGCCATGGGCAGTGTCGATCAGGTGCTTGAGCTGTTCGGGCGTGCCATAGGAGGCCTGGGGTGCATAGATCAGCACCCCGTCGTAGCCCCAGTTGCGCTCCCCGGGAAACTGCGCGATCGGCATCAACTCGATCGCGGTGACCCCAAGCTCCACCAGGTGCGCCAGGTGTTGCTCGACGGCAAGGAAGCCGCCGAGGGCACCCACGTGCAACTCGTAGATCACCGCCTCGTTCCACGGGCGTCCCAGCCAGGTGCTGTGCCGCCATGGGTAGGCCAACGGGTCGACCACCACGCTGTGCTGGTCGATGTCCCCGGCCTGGGCACGGGAGGCCGGGTCGGGCACCTCCAGTTCGCCATCGATGCTGTAGCGGTAGCGCGTACCCGCCGGGCAGCGGGTGTTGATCACGAACCAGCCGTCGGCCTGAGGCAGCAACGGCAAGGACTGTCCATTTTCCAGTTCGACACTGACGTAGAACGCATCCGGTGCCCACAACGCGAATCGCGTGTTTTGCGGGTCCAGTTTGATTGCGCCGTGGGGCCAGGTCTCAAGGGTCCGTAACGGCATTTCGAGAGCCTCTTACTGTTTGTGCGATTTCCCCAAGGCCTTGGCCACCAGCTGTTCGTAGAGTTCGGCGTAGGGTTCGACCGCCTTGCACCAGTTGAACGGTGCCGCCATGGCACGGCAGCGCATGGCGTGCAGCAGGTCGGGGAAGGCGAAGACCTTGAACGCGCGGCTCAGGGCTTGCTGATAACTTTCCACCGTGGATTCATTGAACAGGAAGCCGGTCACGCCATCCTCAATGGTGTCTGCCAGGCCCCCGGTATTGCGCGCCACCGGCAACGAGCCGAAGCGCTGGGCGTACATCTGGCTCAGGCCGCAAGGTTCATAGCGCGAGGGCATTAACAGGAAATCGCTGCCGGCAAACATCCGCCGGGCATCGGTTTCGTTGAAGCCGATGCGCACACCGATCTGCCCGGGAAAACGCAGGGCCAGTTCGCGCATGGCTTGCTCTTCTTCCGGCTCGCCACGCCCGATGATTGCGATCTGGCCGCCGGATTTGACGATGTATTCGGAGACCGCTTCGGTCAGGTCCAGGCCTTTCTGATAAACCAGGCGCGAGACCACGGCAAAAAGCGGGCCTTCGCTGTCTTGCAGGCCGAACAGCTGGCGCACGTGGGCGGCGTTGACCGCCTTGCCGTTCCAGTCGCCGATTTCGAAGGGGCAGAACAGGTGCGGGTCGGTGGCCGCATCCCAGCTTTCGTCGATGCCGTTGGGAATACCGCTGAGCAGGCCTTGCTGGGTCTTGGCGGCGAGGAAACCGTCCAGGCCGCAGCCGAAGTCCGGGGTGGTGATTTCCTGGGCGTAGGTCGCGCTTACCGTGGTGATGTGGCTCGAATAAGCCATGCCGGCCTTGAGGAACGACATCTTGCCGTAGAACTCCATGCCTTCCTGTTGCAGGGCGTGTTGCGGAATGCCCAGCTCGGGGCAGGACCCCAGGCTCGTCACGCCCTGGTACGCCAGGTTGTGGATGGTGAACAGGGTGGGCGTGCGCTGCCCGCGCCAGTGCATATAGGCAGGGGCCAGGCCAGCCGGCCAGTCATGGGCGTGCACCAGGTCCGGGCACCAGTGGATTTGTGCGAGGTTGGCGGCAATATCGGCGGCCGCCAGGCCCAGGCGGGCGAAACGGATATGGTTGTCCGGCCAGTCGCGGCCGTTATTGGCGCCATAGGGCGAACCTTCGCGCTCGTAGAGTTCAGGGCAGATCAACACATAAATGACCAGACCGTCGGGCATGTCCATGCGCCCAATCTTGCACGGCGGGAGCGCCGCGTGACCGCCGAGTTCACCAATGATGTGAATCGGATTTTCACTGTGCATCACCTGCGGATAACCGGGGATCAGTACACGCACATCGTGCAGATGCGCCATGGCCCGTGGCAGCGCGGCGGAAACGTCACCCAGGCCACCGGTTTTCACAAGGTCGGCGATCTCGGAGGTGACGAACAACACTTTCTTCTTGTTGGGATTCTGACTGGCAACCGGGCCCAGCGTGCGGGTACCGCTAACGCTGATCGGTTGAGCACTGCGAGCAGTCACGACGCTTGATTCGCCGACCTGTTGATGAGCCAGCTCTCCCTGAACATCCAATGCCGCACTAGTCATATGAATCTCCCGTGTTGTTGATCTAATTCTTAGGTCTGGCAAACGGTGTTACGTGGCCAATGGGTGTGGCCGCGCGCAAAAGCGCTACGCATCGGCGAGCAAGCGCTCCCCAAATGCGCTGAAGCAGAATGGGTGAATTAACCATTGCAAGGATTGCACCAGTCGCAACGCACCTTCTTTTCACTCGACCGATCCCTTGGGGCAAAAGTTTCGACTTTTTTCCCACTTTGTGACCGGCCGGTCTCCCCCGCGAAAATCAGTCTAGGCCAGAACTTAGAGCGGTAAAGTCCAGATGGCAAAATTGTTCGACAATCGGTTATTTAGGTACGAACGTGCATGGTTTCGGTGCCAAAGCGCCGACGAAGTGCAGGTTTTTTTGCATTTTGGTGACGACAAGTCACTTGGCAGTCACATAAATGTGCGTCATGTCGCGTTCATCTCGCACTGTTATGGTGCGCGCACAGGTCCCGCTTTTGGCCGAACCACTGCCTTACCGCCTGCCTGGGTGCCTTGTTATAGTTCGGGCTTCTTTTTTGCCCGGTAAAGGATCACTAGCATGTCTCAGTACACAGCGTTCAGCGTCGAACTGGTCGATAAAATCGCCCATGTGCAGATCAATCGCCCAGACAAGATCAACTCGATGAATGCTGCCTTCTGGACCGAGATCATCGAGATCTTCCAGTGGATCGACGACAACGATGAAGTTCGCGTGGTGGTGCTCAGCGGCGCAGGCAAGCATTTCTCCTCCGGCATCGACCTGATGATGCTGGCCGGTGTGGCCAATGAGCTGGGCAAGGACGTGGGGCGCAACGCGCGCGTGCTGCGCCGCAAGATCCTTGAGCTGCAGGCTTCCTTCAATGCGGTCGACAACTGCCGCAAGCCGGTGCTCGCGGCCATCCAGGGTTATTGCCTGGGCGGCGCCATCGACCTGATCGCCGCCTGTGACATGCGCTACGCCGCAGAAGACGCACAATTCTCGATCAAGGAAATCGATATCGGCATGGCCGCCGACGTTGGCACGCTGCAACGCTTGCCGCGAATCGTCGGGGACGGCATGCTGCGCGAACTGGCTTACACTGGTCGCACTTTCGGCGCCGAAGAAGCACGGGGCATGGGCCTGGTCAATCGCATCTACAGCGACACCGCCAGCCTGCTCGACGGCGTCATGGGCATCGCCCGCGAGATTGCGAGCAAGTCGCCGATTGCCATTACCGGCACCAAGGAGATGATCAGCTACATGCGCGATCATCGCATCGACGACGGCCTGGAATACGTTGCCACCTGGAACGCCGCCATGCTGCAATCGACCGATCTGCGCGTGGCCATGGCCGCCCATATGAGCAAACAGAAACCTGAATTTCTGGATTGATTGAAAAATGACTCCACGCTGGACCACGGCAGTACTGGACACCGACCAGCCCGGCGGCTGGGCGGTAGCGCGCAGCCCCGAAGGCTTTTTGTTCGATGACAACGGCGCATTGTTCCCCCGCGAATGGCTCAAGCGCCAGGACCTGGCGATTCTCGCCGAACACGGCATTGGTCATCTGGATGGCGAACCTGTCTATCTGCTGGAGTTGCGCGCCCACAGCGATGTGCCGGGCTGCAACTGGAAGGGCTTGCGTGCGTTCATGCTGGAGGGCGATCACACCGTGTTCAAGGTCCTGGGTTACGCCGCGCAAATCGGCACCTGGGCCCGCGAGCACCGTTTTTGCGGCAACTGCGGCCAGGCCATGTCCCAGGTGCCGCGCGAGCGGGCGATGTATTGCCAGCCGTGTGATTTACGCAGTTATCCGCGGATTTCCCCAAGCATGATCGTACTGGTGACCCGTGGCGATGAAGTGCTGCTGGCACGCTCGCCACGCTTTGTCGCCGGGGTCTACAGCACGTTGGCCGGATTTGCCGAACCTGGCGAATCGGCGGAGGACTGCCTGATTCGCGAGGTGCGTGAAGAAGTGCAGATCGAAGTGCAGAACATCCAGTACCTGGGCAGCCAGTGCTGGCCGTTCCCGCACTCGATGATGCTCGGCTTCCATGCCGAATACGCCGGTGGCGAGATCGTCTGCCAGGAGGACGAGATCGAAGACGCCCAGTGGTTCAACGTGAACAACCTGCCGCCGTTGCCGGCCTCGCGCTCGATCGCCCGTTACCTGATCGACGCCTACGTGGCGCGGCGCTTAGGCCACGCTGAACCAGTGTTGCCAGGCTAGCCGCACGGTCAAGCCCAGCACCACGGTGATGAACACCGGCCGAATGAACTTCGCGCCGCCGCTGATGGCGGTGCGAGCACCGAAGAAGGCCCCGACCATCACCGACAGGCCCATGCTCAGGCCGATGATCCAGTCCACTTGCCCGGAAAACACGAACACCGACAGCGCCGCAATGTTGCTGACGAAGTTCATGCTGCGCGCCACGCCGCTGGCCTTCACCAGGTCGATCGGGTACATCAGCAGGCTGCTGACGGTCCAGAACGCACCAGTGCCGGGACCGGCCACGCCGTCGTAGAAACCGAGGCTGAAGCCCTGAGTCGATTGCCACTTTTTCCTGATCGGTGCGTCGCTGTCCAGCGGCGCTTTCGGCGTGCCACCGAACAACAGATAGAGTCCACAGGCGAACACGATCACCGGCAGCATCTTGTTCAACCATTCGGCCGGCAGGTAGTGGGCGACGACCGCACCAGTCAACGCGCCGACCAGGGTGCCGACGATGGCGTGGGTCCACTGCCTGGGGTGGAACAACTTGCGGCGGTAAAAGGTGAAGCTGGCGGTGGCCGAGCCAAAGGTCGAGCTGAGTTTGTTGGTGCCCAGCACCAGGTGCGGCGGCAGGCCGGCGGTCAGCAAGGCCGGGGTGGTCAACAGACCGCCGCCACCGGCGATGGCGTCGATGAAACCGGCAATGAAAGCGACAAAGGCCAGGATGGCCAGGGTGGTGAGGTCAACGCTGAGTTCGAAAGGCATGGAATCGGCTTAATCGGCGGGGGCAGCAAAGGGCTGCGGGGAAGGCGCGACATCTTACCTATATCCGACTCTGGCGGCGACCCGTCCGGCCTCATCGCGAGCAGGCTCGCTCCCACATTTGAAATGCATTCCCCTGTGGGAGCGAGCCTGCTCGCGATGACGGACGTTCAGGCGCTACATCATTTTCGCTCGGGCCCATTACCGATCTGCCACACGAACGGCGGCTCGGTCCGGTTGATTTCCCAGTCCCCGACAATCCGCGACTTGTAGATCACCGGGTTGTGCGAAGACACGGTACGCGCATTGCGCCAATGCCGATCCAGCGATTTGCCCTGGCGAATGTCCGAAGCCCCCAGCGCATTGAACAACTGGGTGGACGCGCGCTGGATCAGGTCCGTGACCACCACCTGCGCTTTTGCCGATTCGATTTCCGCGGCGACGTTTGCCGCGCGCTCCCTTTCGTCATCGCCGGCGAAACGCGCCAGATAAGCCTGTTGTGCCGGCTGCGCAGCCCGCAACGTGGCGGCCTCGGCGGCATACACCCAGGCGGCAATATCGCCGACCACTTGCTGCACCTGCGCGTCCTCGCTGACGCGCTGGGCATTGCCATGGCTGTAGATGCGCTGGCGTTCGCGCACATGCCGGGACACATCGCGCAACGCCGCACGGCCGATCCCCGCCAGGGTGGCCAGCAACACCAGCTGATAAAACGCGGTCTGGTATTTGAAGCGCGTAGCGAAGTCGATGAGGTTCTGCGCATCCACCTCGGCGTCGACAAAGCGTGAGGTGCCGCTGCCCGTGGTGCGCTGGCCGAACCCGTCCCAGTCGTCGCTCTGCACGATCCCGGGCTGGCGCGTGCGCACTGCGGCAATGACATCGCCACCGGTGTCGCTGCGCTGGGCGTAGACGTCGATCCAGTCGGAAAACAGGCTGCCGGTGCTGTAGAACTTTTCGCCGTTAAGCCGCCATTGCTCGCCGTGGGGCGACACTTTGGTGACCACGTCGCCAATCGCCACGTTGCCGATTTCGGTCCAGGCGCAACCGACGATGTCACCTTCTACGAAACGTTTGAACCAGATGTCCCGGGTCGGACCGGGTGGCGAATTGAGGCGATCTTCGGCAAAGGCGAAGTGACCGCGCAACGCCTGGGGGATGTTCGAGTCGGCCTCGGCCAGTTCTATCAGCAGTTCAAACAGCTGCGGCAGCGAGGCGCCGCCACCACCGTATTCCACGGGCACCCGCACGGCGCCAAAGCCGGCGTCCTTGAGCCATTGGATCGGCTCATGGGGCAGGTTGCGCGACTGCTCGCGTTCGAGGGCACCTTCGGCGATTCGCTGGAAAATCGGGCGGAACCTGGCGGCCAACGTCTCGTAGTCAGTGCCAACGGACAGCGGGTTGATTACCTGGTGTTCGGTCATGGGAACAGCTCCTTGGCTGGGCAGAAAAAACGATGCGTGTGCAAGGTGCGATTGCACAGTCCATGCCGTAGGGAGCAGCCAGGATTTTCGGGGCCGTGTGGAGATGGATTTGGCTCGAACTGTTGCTGTACCAACAGCGCAGCAGCAAATTGCCCCAGAAACCCCCGAATTATTGTAGGAGCGAGCTTGCTCGCGAAGGGGCCATCCGATTCAACATCGATGTTGGCAGACAGGCCGCCTTCGCGAGCAAGCTCGCTCCTACAGGGGGCAGTAATTCGGTTCAGGGACGTCGTTGCAGACGCTGGCACGCTTGCTGCTCTGACCCAAGGACATTCCCCATGTCCCGAGGACACACCAATGAGTCAGCAAGCCGTCAAATTCGCCTACTGGGTACCGAACGTCAGCGGAGGGCTGGTGGTCAGCAAGATCGAGCAACGGACCCACTGGGGCATCGACTACAACCGCAAACTGGCGCAACTGGCCGAAGAGGCGGGGTTTGAATATGCGCTGACGCAGATCCGTTTCACCGCCGGCTACGGTGCCGAATACCAGCATGAGTCCGTCGCCTTCAGCCATGCATTGCTGGCCGCCACCAGCAAATTGAAAGTCATCGCCGCGATCCTGCCGGGCCCATGGCAACCGGCGCTGGCGGCCAAGCAACTGGCGACCATCGATCAACTGACTGATGGCCGGGTGGCGGTCAACATCGTCAGCGGCTGGTTCAAGGGCGAATTCCAGGCCATTGGCGAGCACTGGCTGGAGCACGACGAACGTTATCGCCGTTCCGAAGAATTCATTCGCTCGCTCAAAGGCGTCTGGACCGAAGACAACTTCACCTTCCGCGGCGATTTCTACCGTTTCGACAATTACAGCCTCAAGCCCAAGCCACTGGGCCGGCCGGAGATCTTCCAGGGCGGCAGTTCTCGTGCGGCGCGGGACATGGCCGCGCGGGTGTCGGACTGGTACTTCACCAATGGCAATACCCCGGAAGGCATCAAGGCCCAGGTCGACGACATTCGAACCAAGGCCGCGGCGAACAATCATTCCGTGAAGGTTGGCGTGAACGCCTTCGTCATTGCCCGTGACACCGAAGAAGAGGCGCGGGCGGTACTGGCGCAGATCATCGACGAGGCCGATCCGCAGGCGGTGAATGCCTTTGGCGATGCGGCGAAACAGGCGGGCAGGGCATCGCCCGAAGGCGAGGGCAACTGGGCCAAGTCAACGTTCGAGGACCTGGTGCAGTACAACGACGGCTTCAAGACCAACCTGATCGGTACGCCGCAACAGATTGCCGAGCGCATTGTCGCATTGAAAGCAGTGGGGGTGGACCTGGTGCTGGCGGGGTTCCTGCACTTTCAGGAAGAAGTGGAGTATTTCGGCAAGCGGGTGTTGCCGTTAGTGCGTCAGCTAGAAGCTAAAGCGCAGGTAAAACCGCAAACAGCGGTTGCCTGAACACGACTGATCGTTCCCACGCTCTGCGTGGGAACGATCAGTGCTGGATTACAGGCCCAGGTCCGACAGGCTCGGATGATCGTCAGGACGACGACCCAGCGGCCAGTGGAACTTGCGCTCGCTTTCCTTGATCGGCATGTCGTTGATGCAGGCGAAGCGCCGCGCCATCAGGCCGTCTTCGTTAAACTCCCAGTTTTCATTGCCATAGGAGCGAAACCAGTTGCCCGAATCGTCGCGCCATTCATAGGCATAACGCACGGCGATGCGGTTGTCGGTAAACGCCCAGAGTTCCTTGATCAGGCGATATTCCAGTTCCTTGGCCCATTTGCGCGTCAGGAAACCCTTGGCTTCTTCACGGTTGTAGGCGAACTCGGCGCGGTTGCGCCATTTCGTGTCCAAAGTGTAGGCCAGCGAAACACGTTCCGGATCTCGGGAGTTCCAGCCATCTTCGGCCAGGCGAACTTTTTCAATAGCCGATTCACGGGTGAATGGCGGCAATGGCGGACGAACTTCGGCGTTAGACATTTCAAGTCTCCCTATTAAATTAAAGTTCAAGCAAGTTGTCGGTCTTGATCAAGTTATTACAGGCCCAATAACTTCCGCGCCATGCATTGCGCATTATCGGCTGCACTGTGGTCACCCATGACAAGTGCGACGGTAATGGCGCCGTCGATCAGGATCAGCAGCTGCTTGGCCAGCACCTGCGGATCTTCAGCGCCATATTCGGTACACAGCTCGCACACGTAGTCGAGCAGCTTCTGTTTGTGGTCCCTGGCGACCAGCCGCACAGGGTCTTGCGGGTCGCCGGTTTCACCGCTGGTGTTGATGAACGCGCAGCCGCGAAAGCCTTCGCTGGCGAACCAGGTCGTGAGCACGGTAAACAGGTTGAGCAGGCGTTCGGCCGGCGTTTGGGCCTGTCCGACTTCGCTTCTGTACCAGTGCATCCAGCGTTCGTCCCGGCGTTGCAGGGCGGCGACGGTCAGCTCCTCCTTGTTGGCGAAGTAGTGGTAGATACTTTTTCTGGAGACGCCGGCGGTTTTCACCAGGAGATCCATGCCCGTGGCGGCAATGCCACTTTTGTAGATCAACTTTTCGGTGACATCCAGAATGATGTCGCGTGTGTCGTTGCTGGTTATCTTGTTCATGTCGCTACAGTAGAACGATCGTTCTCCTTGGTCAAATATTATTTTGCATCGCTCATGAAATCGCTATCGCGAGCAGGCTCACTCCTACATTTGAAATGAGTTCACCTGTAGGAGTGAGCCTGCTCGCGATGGCGTCTTTGCAGACATCAACAAGACCCAAACCCATCGATGGTGTAAGCTCTCAAACTCTTCGGATTCGACCCATTGCGAGCCCTATGCCGTCGCTTTTCAAACGCCCCCTGCTGCCCAAACTGCGCAGTTTTCCGCTGACCGCCGATGCCGTCACCATTCTCTCTGGCGCCGCCGAGTTCCGTCGTTGCCTGCTGGAGAAAATCGCCAGCGCCACCCAGCGCATCTATATCGTTGCGCTGTACCTGCAACAGGACGAGGCTGGCCAGGAAATCCTCGATGCCTTGCACGCGGCCAAGCTGGCGCGTCCGGAACTGGACGTGGCGGTGGTCGTCGACTGGCTGCGCGCCCAGCGCGGGCTGATCGGTGCCGGCAAGCAGCCGGGCAACTCGGCCTGGTATCAGGAAATGACCCGCACCCACGAAAGCGTCGTGCCGGTGTATGGCGTGCCCGTGCAGACCCGCGAGCTGTTTGGCGTGCTGCACTTGAAGGGTTTCGTCATCGATGACTGCGTGATCTACAGCGGTGCGAGCCTGAACAACGTCTACCTGCACCAGTTCGACAAATACCGGTACGACCGTTACCACCTGCTGCACAACCGTGCCCTGGCCGACTCGATGCATCACCTGGTGCAGCACGGCCTGATGGCTTCCAAGGCGGTGCATCGCCTGGACCTGCCCAACCTGCCGACCACCCGCAGCCTGCGCAACGACATCGGCGACCTGCGCAGCCGTCTCAAGCACGCGGCCTACGACACCACCCAGGGCAGCACGGATAAAAGCGGCCTGTCGGTCAGCCCGTTACTGGGCGTCGGCAAGAACAACCCGTTGAGCCGGGTGATTGGCGAGCTGATCGGCAGCGCCCGGCAGCAGCTGACCATCTGTACGCCGTACTTCAACCTGCCCTTGGCCGTGACCCGGGAAATCAACCGGGCGCTGGCCAGGGGGGTGAAGATCGACATCGTGGTCGGTGACAAGACCGCCAACGATTTCTACATTCCACCGAGCGAACCGTTCAAGGTGATCTCGGCGCTGCCGTATCTCTATGAGATCAGCCTGCGCCGCTTTGCCAAGCGGCATCAGCGCAACATCGACAGTGGCCAGTTGAACCTGCACCTGTGGAAGGACGGCGACAACACCTATCACCTCAAGGGCATGTGGGTCGATCAGCGCTACACCTTGCTGACCGGCAACAACCTCAATCCGCGAGCGTTTCGCCTGGACCTGGAAAACGCCTTGCTGATCGATGATCCGCACAACGAACTGCTGGAACCGCGGCGCACCGAGCTTGCGCAGATTTTCCAGCACACCCGGCGCATAGAGCGTTACCAGGACCTGCAAACTCTGCCGGATTACCCGGCGGGGGTGGCGAAGTTTCTCAAGCGGGTGAGCAGGGTGCGTATCGAGCGGTTGCTCTACCGCATCCTTTAAGATCTGTAGCGCGGCCGCTGACGCCATCGCTGGCAAGCCAGCTCCCACAGGGTTCAATGTCGATCACTTAATTGTGCGTCGACTCGGAACCTGTGGGAGCTGGCTTGCCAGCGATGAAGCCCGCCCAGACACTACAAAACTCAATTCAACCCAAGCTTGCCCCGCAACGTCGACAAATCCTCAGCCAACGTATTCACCGGCCCGACCAACGCCTTGCGATCGTTTTCCTTCACCTTGTCATAGGTCTCGAAACCGCCATCCCCGGTTTTGTATTTCGCCAAAATCTTGTCCACCGTGGCGAAGTTTTTATCGACCTTGGCAACGAACGCCGCGTCCTGTTTCCCGATCTGCCCACGGAACAGGTCGACGATCTTCTTCGCCCCGTCGATATTGCCCTGGAAGTCATAGAGGTCGGTGTGGCTGTAACGGTCCTCCTCACCGGAGATCTTGGTCGCCGCCACTTCTTCAAGCAGGGCCGCAGCGCCGCCGACGACTTTTTCCGGTGGGAAGGTCAGGCCGGCGACGCGGGTTTGCAGGTCTTGCACATCCTTGTTCAAGCCATCGGCGAGTTCACCCAGGCCCTGGGTGCTGTTTTGCGAAAACAGCGCGTATTCGATGCGGTGGAAACCGGTGAAGTCTGCGGCCTGCACGCCTTGTTCGTGGTCGTCGACCCGGGAGTCGATCGATGCATCCAGGTCACTGAACAATTCGGCGATCGGCTCGATCGACTCATAGTAGACGCGAGTCGGGGCGTAGAGTTTTTTCGCGGTCGCAAGATCCCCTTTCTTCACCGCGTCGGTGAACTGCCGGGTGTGACTGGCCAGCTCATCCAGTTGCTCGGTGACGTAGATCTTGTAGTCCGAAATCGGCTGCACCAGCTCCAGCGGCGCCGTTGCCGCCCATGCCGCAAGCGGGGTGTTGAGCAAGCCTAGGGTCAGCATTAACGCAAGGGGCGACTTTTTCATGGGGCGGTTCCGTCTTTGTTGTGGTGGTCAGGCTGTGGTCTTGGGTTGCGTGGCTTCAAGCAGCGAGCGGCCAATGAAATCCTGCTCGCCCGTCACTCCCGGCAGGGTGAAGAAGTATCCGCCGCCGACCGGCTTGAGGTATTCCTCCAGCGGTTCGCCGTTGAGTCGGGTTTGCACGGCGATGAAGCCTTTCTCCAGGTCGGCCTGGTAACAGATGAAGAGCAAACCCATGTCGAGTTGCCCGTTCCTGTTCACACCGTTGGAGTAGTTGAACGGCCGGCGCAGGATCAGGTTGGCCTGGGCCTCTGCGGTGCGCGGGTTGGCCAGGCGGATATGCGCGTCGAGCCGGGTCAGCTTGCCGTGGGGGTCTTTGGCATAGTCCGGTACTTGCGACTCATGCTGACCACCCATGGGCGCACCGCTGGCCTTGACCCGGCCCAGAATGCTTTCCTGTTCCTGCAACGGCGTGCGGTCCCAGCGTTCGACGAAGTTGCGGATGATGCGCACCGCCTGATAGCTGCCGTTGGCCGCCCAGGCCGGTTCGTCGCTGCCGGGCTGGACCCAGACGATGCGGTCCATGTCCTGGGCATTGTTGGAATCGGGGTTGGCCGAACCGTCGCGAAAACCCAGGAAATTACGCGCGCTCTGGGCCGGCACGCCGGGTTTGGCCGGGGCCTGGGGCGGCACGCTGCCTTCCTGCTTCCAGCGCACCAGAAGCAGGTCCGGCAGGTTCTTCACGATGTCACGCAGGGCGTGGATGTTGGTATCTGCGGTGTTGGCGCAGAACTGGATGCTCAAGTCGCCGTGGCAGCAATCCGGCTCCAGGGCGTCGTTGGGAAAACCGACCATGCGCACCAGGTGCTTGGGCTTGGCGTTGGCCAGGCCGAAACGTTCGTCGAACAGCGATGCGCCGACCGACACGGTGATGGTCAGGTTGTCCGGGGTCACCACCGGGCCGAGAATCCCTGAATCCACGGGCGGCAATTTCGGATCGACCTGGGCCACCGGGCCGCCCCGCATCAAGAACGCGATGCGTTGATCGAGGGTGCGCAACAGCCGCTCCAGGTCCTCGCGATCGCTGGCCAGCACATCGAAGGCCACCAACATGCCGGCTGCCGGACGTGGCGTGACGATGCCGCTCTGGTGTTTGCCATGAACATCGTGGCGGTCCTGGGTGCGCTCGCTACTGGGCGCTTCGGTCACTTGCGCGGGGCTTGCGGCCATGGCCGGGCAGCTCAATGCTGTACCGGCCAGTGCGACACCGGCGGCGCCCATGCCCATCAGTACCCGGCGGCGCTGAAGGTTGAATTGCTCTGAATCGTTCATCTGAAAGTCGTCTTCTGCTTACAGGCCGGAAAGGCCAAGGGCGGGATCTATCCCATCGAGTGCGACGGCCAGTGCCTTGGCCTTGTCGCCGATCTGTTGGCGTTGCCCGGCGCTGACGCTGTCGTAGCTGGCATAACCTTCGTCGACTTTGAATCCGGCGAATTCGGCATCGAGATCGCCAAGGGCGCTGTCGATTTGCGCCAGCAGGGGTGCGGCGGACTTGACCAGCAATGGCCGCAGCAGCTCGACGACCTTGCGACTGGCGTCGAGGTTGCCGGCGAAACCGTTGAGGTCGCTGTGGCTGTAGCGCTCTTCTTCGCCACTGCCGGCGCGCACCTGGGCGAGGTTGTCGAGATTGCGCACCACGATGTTCACCAGCTGTTCCGGCGGCAGCGACTGGGCCAGCAACTGTTGCTTGAGGGCGGTGACGTCTGTCAGCAGGCGCTGGGCGACCGGTGCCAGGCCATCGAGATTGCGTTGCTGGAACAACGCATATTCGATGCGATGGAAGCCAACGAACTGCGGGTCCTGTTCACGTTTTTCGAAGTAGTCGGCACGGGCGTTGATCCCGTTGTCCAGTTGCGCCAGGCGTTGCGCGGCGGGCGCCAAGCGTTGATAAGCGGCGCGGGCCGGCAGGTACAGCGCTTGCGCCTGGGGCAGGTCGCCGGCTGCGATGGCTTGCTCAAGGGCGGTGACCGCCTTGATCAGCGCCGCGCCCTGGCTGCTCAGGTATACGCGGTACTCCGACAGCGGTCCGACAAAGGCCAGCATGGCGGGCCTGGCCTTGGCGGCTGCATCGGATGCCGCCGTCGGGGTGACGTGCAGCGTGCCGCGGGGGTTGCTCAGCAAGCCGCAGGTGATCATGTAATCGCCGGGCAGCAGGTTGGCGTTGATCACCTGGCTCAGCCCGGGTGCGATGTTTTCCCGTTCCTCGATCACCAGCACGCCATCAAGAATTTCCCATTCGACGGCGCGATCCGAGTGGTTGACGATTCGAAAACTGGCGCGTCCGGCCGGCACCGTCAGGGCGTTCGGCTCACAGCTGTGGGCGGCGATGGTCACCTGTACCTGGTCGTGGTTGGCCTGACGCTTGGTCGCGGCCAATTGCGCGGCATAGTAGAACAGGCCACCGGCGGCGATCATTACGATCACCGAACCGGCTACCGCCCAGCGCAAGGCTCGGGGTGGGGTTTGATCTGGCATGGTTGCCCTTACTGGATGGAAGCGGATGAGGATTGTTTGGCGGGAACGGCGGTGGGCATGAAGAACATCGCCAGCGCCACCAGCAGATAAATCAGATAGGCACCGAGGGTGCTGACGGTCGGGGCGTCCTGGTAGCCGAACATCCCGGCCAGCACCGAGCCTAACGGGCCGTCCACCGGCAGCGTGGCGCTGAAGTCGAAGAGCACGGTCTGCAGGTGATTCCAGAGTCCGGCTTCATGCAGCGCCTGCACCGAGTTGGCAAGGATTCCCGCCGCCACCACCAGGATGAACAAGCCGGTCCAGCGGAAAAACGCGCCGAGATTGAGGCGCATGCTGCCGCCGTAGATCAGCAAGCCAACGACGATGGCCAACACCAGGCCGAGCAGGGCGCCCATCGGGGCCGCCGGGCCTGTGCTTTGCTGGAACACCGCGAGCAAAAAGAACACCGTTTCCAGGCCTTCACGGGCCACGGCGAAAAACACCATGGCGATCAACGCGAACACCTGGTGCCTGGAACCGGCCAGTGCGTTATCGAGGGAAACGTGCAGCGAGTGCTTGATCGAACGCGCCACTTTGCGCATCCAGAACACCATGGAGCTGAGAATGCCGACCGCGACCAGGCCGACCACGCCTTCAAACAGTTCCTGTTGCTTCTGCGGAAACTCGGCGCTGACCAACTCCAGGCCACCGCCCACCAACAGCGCGAGGGCGGCGGCGAGGAACACCCCGATCCACACCGCGGGCATCCATTGGCCACGGCCAGTCTGCTTGAGGTAACTGGCGATGATGCCAACGATCAACGCGGCTTCAATGCCTTCGCGCAGCATGATCAGAAAAGGAACGAGCATTCAGCACCGTGGGGAATTAGATAGGGTGCTAAGTTGTAACATAATGACACTCATTCCCATATGGGAGTGATTGACAATTACCTGAACCTAAGCTGAACAATCTTGAAGATGTCTCAGCTCAGGACTTTCGGACGGCGTCGCTAAGCTGGAGATTTCGGGCATCTCAATCGGGTGTCGCAGCTTCTCGACTGTAGGAGCCAGGCTTCCCGCCGAACCAGACGCCGCGGTGTGTCTGTTGCACCGCGTGATCGTTCTTCGCCGGCAAGCCTGGCTCCTACAGGGGAAGGTCAGGCGATCCGATGACGCAAACTGTGCTCCATGCGCGCGATCCCTTCTTCCAGCATCGACCGCGGGCAGCCGAAGTTCAGGCGCACGAACTGTTGGCAGTCATCGCCAAAATCCAGGCCAGGGCTCAGGCCGACCTTGGCTTGTTCGAGGAAGAACTGTTGCGGGTTATCCAGCCCCAGGGCCGTGCAATCGAGCCAGGCGAGGTAGGTGCTTTGCGGCACATTCATCGTGATGCCGGGCAAACGGCTGCGCACGGCGTCGACCAGGTAATCGCGGTTGCCCTGCAGGTAGTCCTTCAGCGCGGCGAGCCAGGGGGCGGCTTCGCTGTAGGCGACGCGGGTGGCTTCCATGCCCAGCGGATTGACGCTGTCGACCATGCCGCAACGGGCATGATTGACCTTCTCACGCAGGTGGCGGTCCTGGATGATCATGAACGAGGTTTTCAGGCCGGCGATGTTGTAGGCCTTGCTGGCCGACATCAGCGTGATCGTGCGCTGGGCGATTTGCGGGCTCAGGGACGCCATTGGCAGGTGCTGGCGGCCGTCGAAGCACAGTTCGGCGTGGATCTCGTCGGAAATGATCCAGGCTTCGTTGGCCAGGCAGATGTCGGCGATGGCCTGCAGTTCATCCCGGGCGAAGGCTTTGCCCAACGGGTTGTGCGGGTTGCTCAGCAGCAGCGCGCCGCCCCCTTGCAGGGACTCGTTCAAGGTCGCCAGAGGTGTGGTGTAAGTGCCGTCAGGCTGCGGGTTGAAGTTCAGCTCGACCTTGTTCAGGCCCCAATGGCCCGGCGCGTGGCGCAGGGGCGGGTAGTTGGGCACCTGCACGACCACATTCTGCGCCGGCTGTACCAGCGCCTTGAGCGCCATGTTGAAGCCCGACTCCACGCCGGGCAGGAAGATCAGCTCTTGCGGCTCGACGCGCCAGGCGTACTTGTTCCACAAATCGGCAACGATGGCTTCGCGCAAATCGTCCTTGGCCACGCTGTAGCCGAGCAAAGGGTGTTCCAGGCGCTTTTGCAGGGCCTGGATGATCATCGGCGGCGCGGCGAAATCCATGTCGGCGACCCACATCGGCAACACGTCGGCCGGGTAACGGCTCCACTTGGTGCTGCCAGTGCCGTGGCGGTCGAACACCTGATCAAAATCGAAAGTCATGCGCAGTCTCGTAAACGCTGGGTTGGAATGGCAACCATGATAATCGCCAAGCCCCGGTGGGCGCGAGCAAGGATGTTGTCGGTTGCCCGACGGTCGGTTTTCACACAAGGCGCCCACCCGTTGTCTACAGTTTCAGGTGTCGGTAGCGAGACTGCCGCAACCGTGATTGTCCAGAAAAGTCCGGCAACGCACCGGATTTCCACCTGATAAGGAGTGCACGATGGACCTCAGCCGTCGTCAGTTCTTCAAGGTCGCCGGTATCGGCCTTGCAGGCTCCAGCCTGGGCGCGTTGGGCATGGCCCCGACGGCCGCCTTCGCCGAGCAGGTGCGCCATTTCAAGCTCGCCCACACCCATGAAACCCGTAACACCTGCCCGTATTGCTCGGTCGGTTGTGGGTTGATCATGTACAGCCAGGGCGATGCGGCCAAGAATGTCGCGCAAAATATCATCCACATCGAAGGTGACGCCGACCATCCGGTCAACCGCGGCACCCTGTGCCCCAAAGGCGCGGGCCTGCTGGACTTCATTCACAGCCCCGGCCGCCTGCAATACCCGCAGATGCGCAAGCCCGGCAGCAGCGAGTGGACGCGAGTCTCCTGGGATGAAGCGCTCGATCGCATCGCCGACCTGATGAAGGCCGACCGCGACGCCAACTTCATCGAGAAGAACGCCCAGGGCCAGACGGTCAACCGCTGGCTGACCACCGGTTTCCTCGCGGCATCGGCGGCGTCCAATGAAGCGGGCTACATCACCCACAAGGTGGTTCGCAGTCTCGGCATGCTGGGGTTCGATAACCAGGCACGTGTCTGACACGGCCCGACGGTGGCAAGTCTTGCCCCGACGTACGGCCGTGGTGCCATGACCAATCACTGGACCGATATCGCCAACGCGAATCTGGTTCTGGTCATGGGTGGCAACGCAGCGGAAGCGCACCCCTGTGGTTTCAAGTGGGTGACCGAAGCCAAGGCGCACAACAAGGCGCGGTTGATCGTGGTCGATCCGCGATTCACCCGGACGGCCTCGGTGGCCGATTATTACGCACCGATCCGCACCGGTACCGACATCGCCTTCATGGGCGGGCTGATCAATTACCTGCTGACCGAGGACAAGATCCAGCACGAGTATGTGCGCAACTACACCGACGTGTCGTTCCTGGTCAAAGCCGGCTATGGCTTCGAGGACGGGATTTTCAGCGGCTATGACGCGGCCAAGCGGGTGTATAGCGACAAGTCCGGCTGGGGCTATGAGCTGGGTGAAGACGGCTTCGTCAAAACCGACCCGACCCTGCAGGACCCGCGCTGCGTCTATCAACTGATGAAGCAGCATTACAGCCGCTACAACATCGAACTGGCGAGCCAGATCTGCGGCATGCCCGTCGATGCCATGCAGAAAATCTGGGAGGAAATCGCCACTTGCTCGCAACCGGGCAAGACCATGACCATTCTTTATGCCTTGGGTTGGACCCAGCACTCGATTGGCGCGCAGATCATCCGCAGCGCGGCCATGGTGCAACTGTTGTTGGGCAACGTCGGCATGCCGGGCGGGGGCGTGAATGCCTTGCGCGGGCACTCCAATATCCAGGGGCTGACCGACCTGGGCCTGCTGTCCAACTCGCTGCCGGGCTACCTCACGCTGCCCGGCGATGCCGAACAGGACTACACCGCCTACATCCTCAAGCGCACGCAGAAACCGTTGCGGCCGGGGCAACTGTCCTACTGGCAGAACTACAGCAAATTCCACGTCAGCCTGATGAAAGCCTGGTACGGCGCCAATGCCACGCTGGAAAACAACTGGGCCTTCGACTATCTGCCGAAACTGGACATTCCCAACTACGACATCCTCAAGGTGTTCGACCTGATGGGCCAGGGCAAGGTCAACGGTTACATGTGCCAAGGCTTCAACCCCATAGCGGCGTTGCCGGACAAGAACCGCGTGATGGCCGCGCTGGCCAGGCTCAAATGGCTGGTGGTGATGGACCCGCTGGCCACCGAGACCTCGGAGTTCTGGCAAAAGGTCGGGCCGTACAACGACGTCGACAGCACCGCCATCCAGACCGAAGTGATTCGCCTGCCCACCACCTGTTTCGCCGAGGAAGACGGCTCCTTGGTCAACAGCAGTCGCTGGCTGCAATGGCACTGGAAGGGCGCCGACGGCCCAGGCGAGGCCTACACCGACATACGCATCATGAGCGAGCTGTTCCTGCGCCTGCGCCAGCGCTATCAGGCCGAGGGCGGCGCCTATCCCGATCCGCTGCTGAAACTGTCGTGGCCCTACAAGATCCCTGACGAACCGTCACCGGAAGAACTGGCCAAGGAGGTCAACGGCTACGCCATTTCCGACTTTACCGATGCCACTGGGGCGCTCATCAAGGGCAATGCGCAACTGGCCGGTTTCGGCCAACTCAAGGACGACGGCAGCACGGCGTCCGGGTGCTGGATTTTCTGCGGCAGCTGGACCGAAACGGGCAACCAGATGGCCCGGCGCGACAACAACGATCCGTATGGCATGCACCAGCACCAGGGTTGGGCCTGGGCCTGGCCGGCCAACCGGCGGATTCTCTACAACCGTGCCTCGGCCGACCTGCAAGGTAAGCCTTGGGACGATAAGAAGCGCCTGGTGTGGTGGAACGGCAAAGCCTGGGCCGGTACCGATGTGCCGGACTACAAGGCTGACGTGGCGCCGGAGGCGGGGATGAATCCGTTCATCATGAACCCCGAAGGCGTGGCGCGGTTCTTTGCCGTCGACAAGATGAACGAAGGGCCATTCCCCGAGCACTACGAGCCGTTCGAGACGCCGATCGGCATCAACCCGTTGCACCCGCAGAACAAGAAGGCCACCAGCAACCCGGCGGCGCGGATCTTCGATTCGGTTTGGGATTCGTTGGGCGTGGCCAAGGATTACCCCTACGCCGCCACCAGCTACCGGCTGACTGAGCATTTCCACTTCTGGAGCAAGCACTGCAAGCTCAACGCGATTTCCCAGCCCGAACAGTTCGTCGAGATCGGCGAAGTGCTGGCGAAGGAATTAGGCATCGTCGCCGGTGACCGGGTGCGGGTCAGCAGCAAGCGTGGTTTCATCGAGGCGGTGGCGGTGGTGACCAAGCGGATTCGTCCGTTGCAGGTCAACAACCAGATCGTGCACCAGATCGGTATCCCGTTGCACTGGGGGTTCACCGGGCTCACGCGCCATGGCTACCTGACCAATACCCTGGTGCCGTTCCTCGGCGATGGCAACACCCAGACCCCGGAATCCAAGTCATTCCTGGTCAACGTGGAGAAAGTCTAAATGGCCAGCCAAGACATCATTGCCCGCTCGGCCACCACCACCGTGCCGTCATCGGTACGCAACCTGGAGGAAGTCGCCAAGCTGATCGACACCACCAAGTGCATTGGCTGCAAGGCCTGCCAGGTCGCCTGCTCGGAATGGAACGAGCTGCGCGACGACGTCGGCCACAACCTTGGCACCTACGACAACCCGCAGGACCTGAGCGCAGAAACCTGGACCCTGATGCGTTTCACCGAGCACGAAACCGAAGCCGGCAACCTGGAATGGCTGATCCGCAAGGACGGTTGCATGCACTGCGCCGAACCCGGCTGCCTGGCGGCGTGCCCCAGTCCCGGGGCGATCATCAAGCACGCCAACGGCATCGTCGATTTCAATCAGGATCACTGCATCGGCTGTGGCTACTGCATCACCGGTTGCCCGTTCAACATTCCGCGCATCTCGCAAAAGGACCACAAGGCCTACAAGTGCACCTTGTGCTCGGACCGGGTGGCGGTGGGGCTGGAGCCGGCCTGCGTGAAAACCTGTCCGACCGGCGCGATCGTGTTCGGCTCCAAGCAGGACATGAAGGAGCATGCCGCCGAACGCATCGTCGACCTCAAGAACCGTGGCTTCGACAACGCCGGCCTGTACGACCCCGCGGGCGTCGGTGGCACGCACGTGATGTATGTGCTGCACCACGCCGACACGCCGAGGTTGTACGCCGGCCTGCCCAGCGATCCGGTGATCAGCCCGTTGGTGAGCCTGTGGAAAGGCGTCAGCAAACCCCTGGCGCTGCTGGCCATGGGCGCGGCGGTACTGGCCGGGTTCTTCCATTATGTGCGCGTCGGGCCACAGGTGGTCGAGGAGGATGAACTGCCGCCGTCGAGCGATCCCTCGGTACATGAAGTCGATCCTTCGGTGCACGTCTATGATCCGAAGCGGGAGGACAGGCCATGATCCGCAAACAGATCCTGCGCTACACCAGCAACCAGCGCACCAACCACTGGCTGGTGGCGATCCTGTTCCTGATGGCGGGGCTATCGGGCCTGGCGTTGTTCCACCCGGCGCTGTTCTGGTTGAGCAACCTGTTCGGTGGCGGGCCCTGGACGCGCATCCTGCACCCGTTCATGGGGGTGCTGATGTTCGTATTTTTCTTCGGCCTGGTCCTGAGCTTCTGGCGCGCCAATATCTTTATCGCCAATGATCGACTGTGGCTGCGACGCATCGACCGGGTGATGAAAAATGAGGAGGAGGGTGTGCCTGCCATCGGCAAGTACAATCCCGGGCAAAAGCTGCTGTTCTGGACTTTACTGCTGTGCATGCTGGTGCTGCTGTTCAGCGGGCTGGTGATCTGGCGCGCTTACTTCAGTGCCTATTTCGGCATCACCAGCATTCGCTGGGCGATGCTGCTACACGCGTTGGCCGGTTTCGTGCTGATCCTGAGCATCATCGTGCACATCTACGCCGGCATCTGGATCAAGGGCTCGGTCAGCGCCATGCTGCATGGTTGGGTCAGCCGCGCCTGGGCGAAAAAACACCACGGGCTCTGGTACCGCGAAGTGACCCGGGACGAGCGTGTCGATCCGCCGCTGAATAAAAAAGGATAATCACTTGGCCACGATCCTGGAGCCGGGACAGATCGAAGCAGCGGCGACATCGCCGCCGTTTCTGCACTTGCCACCGCCTAACCTGTTTGCCTTGCGTGCGCAGCGACTGGAGCGCCTTGCCGATGGCCATCCGTTGGCCGATTACCTGCGCCTGGTGGCGGGGTTGTGCAACGTGCAGCAACGCCTGATGGACGATCCACCAAACGCGGCCGTGCCGGACCCGCAACGCGTCCAACTGTGCCTGGATCATGGCCTGCCACCGTTCGCCGCCGACAGCCTGGTGCGCGAGGATGCGTGGCTGGCGTATCTGCAAGCGCTGCTGCATCAGTATCAGCCACCGGCACAACCGGCGGTGGAAAACGCCGTGGCAACCTTGCGTGATGCCAACGTCGGGCAGCTCAAGGCGTGGGCGATCGCCTTGGTCAGCGGCCAGTTCGCCTTGCTGCCGGCGGCGCTGGTGCCATTCCTGGGGGCGGCCCTGCAAGTCGCGTGGAGCCATTGGCTGCTGAGTACCAAAGAACTCGCCTTGAAACCCGGCAATAGCCTCAACCAGTGCCCGGCCTGCGGTTCACCGGCCATGGCTGGGGTGATCCGCCATCGCGGCAAGTACAACGGCTTGCGTTATCTGGTGTGCTCGCTGTGTGCCTGCGAATGGCATGTGGTGCGGGTCAAGTGCGTGTATTGCGAGCAGAGCAAAGGCCTGCAATACGTCAGTCTCGACAGCGACCGCTTTGCTGCGGACAAGGCACCGTTGCGCGCTGAAACCTGTCCCGGTTGTCACAGTTATCTCAAGCAGCTGTATCTGGAATGTGACGCCGAGGCCGAAGCGCTGTCCGCCGACCTGAGCAGCCTGATGCTCGACATGCGCCTGGACCAGGAAGGCTTTGTGCGCCCGGCGCCCAATCTGCTGCTGGCACCCGGGGGCGACTGAAGCGAACGTCTACACTCAGGCGGTCAACGTTTGCCGGAGCGCCTGATGTCTGCCAGATCCACCCGCCCAGCCTTGCGACTGCCCTCCATCGACAGCCTGCTACGCCATCCGGCCTGCCAGTCGCTGGCCGAACGTTATGGGCGCGACGCCTTGCTCGCCAGCCTGCGCCAGTTGCTCGATGATTTGCGCCAACCTGTCCTGGCGGGGCAACTCGACGCGGTCGAACTCACCCCGCAGGTGCTGGCGGGCAGGGCGGGCGAGCGTCTGGCCAGCCAGCATCGCAGCCACGTGCGCCGGGTGTTCAATCTCACCGGGACGGTCCTGCACACCAATCTGGGGCGCGCCTTGTTGCCGCAGGAAGCCATCGACGCCGTGCAAATGGCTGCGCGCTTTCCGTTGAACCTGGAGTTTGACCTGCACAGCGGCAAACGCGGCGACCGCGACGATCTGATCGAAGGCCTGATCCGCGAGCTGACCGGCGCCGAAGCGGTGACCGTGGTCAACAACAATGCCGCGGCGGTGCTGCTGACCCTCAACAGCCTGGGCGCGCGCAAGGAAGGCATTATCTCCCGGGGCGAGCTGATCGAAATCGGCGGCGCCTTTCGCATCCCCGACATCATGGCGCGCGCCGGGGTCAAGCTGGTCGAGGTCGGCACCACCAACCGCACCCATGCCCGCGACTACGAAGCCGCCATCGGCCCGCGCAGCGGCTTGATCATGCGCGTGCATGCGAGCAACTACAGCATCGAGGGTTTCACCACCCGGGTGCCGACCGTCGAACTGGCGCGCCTGGCCCATCAACATGGCCTGCCGCTGCTCGAAGACCTCGGCAGCGGTAGCCTGCTGGACCTGACCCGCTGGGGCTTGCCGGCCGAACCGACGGTGCGCCAGGCCCTGCTCGATGGCGCGGACATCGTCACGTTCAGCGGCGACAAATTGCTCGGCGGTCCCCAGGCCGGGTTGATTGTCGGGCGCAAGGAACTGATTGCACGGATCAAGAAGAACCCGCTCAAACGAGCGCTGCGGGTCGACAAGCTGACCCTGGCCGCCCTCGAAGCGGTGCTGGGTCTGTACCGCAACCCGGACCGACTGGCCGAACGTCTGCCAAGCCTGCGCCTGCTCACCCGGGCGCAAACCGACATCCTGGCGCAAGCCGAGCGCCTGCAACCGTCCCTGGCCACGCGGCTGGGCGCGGGCTGGAGCGTCAGCGCGGTGCCTGCACTGGGGATGATCGGCAGTGGCAGCCAGCCGG
>NZ_AKJF01000059.1 GCF_000282475.1 Pseudomonas sp. GM78 | reverse complement strand
TGGCAGCATCGTCCCCAGCCACAACCGCAGCTGGCTCGACACCACTCGCCTCTACGACACCCTGCCCGACGGCACACGGGTGCGCCAGCGCAATGTGTTTGTCGGTCAGACCAGTAATTCGTCGCTCTCGGTGAATCACCGAATCACCAGCAAAAGCTCGGTCAATGCCAGGGTCTCCCACAGCGAAGGCAACACCGAAGGCACTGGCGTGGACCTGGGCTGGACTCAGCGCACCCGACTGTTCGGCAGCGACGCCAACTGGCGGCTGTCATTGTTCGACCGGCCCGGTAGTTTCAGTTCGGGTGATGACCGTAACCGTGGCATCGACCTGAGTATCAACATTGCCTTGGGCGGCCCGGGTGAGCAGATCTCCGGGAGCATTGGCACCCGCACAGCCCGAGAGGGCGGTCGGGATAACAACGCTTCGGTCACCTACCGCAAAGACCTGCAGGATCACCTGCTGCAAAGCGTCTCGGCCACGGCCATCACCGACACCTATGGCGTCGGCTTGAACGCGATGGCGACGATGCAAACGGACGTCCTCAACGCGGACGGTTTCATCCAGCGTTCGTCCTACAACAATGATTTCACCGGCGGCCTGAACCTGGACAGCACCGTGGCGGTGGGTGGCCAGAAGGTGGTCATGACCAGCCAGTACAGCCGCAACGGCGCCGGCATGATCATCGATGTCGAATCCGACATCGACGGCATCGCCCTGCGCGCCGACGACTTGAGCGGCGGCAGCGCGCTGCTCAAGCCCGGGCGCAATTTCGTGCCGGTCACCGCGTACAAGAGCAGCTCGGTCAGCTTCGACTTCGAAGGCAACCACGTGCCCGCCGCGACCATCCAGCCGGCACGCTCCAGCTATCACCTGAACAAGGGCGGCGTCGAGTATCGCCAGGTGCGCGTGATGAAAACCCTCACCGTGCTCGGTCGTCTGGTCGACCCCCAGGGCAACCCGCTCAAGGGCCACCACATCATCAACCACGCCAGTCGCGGGGTCAGTGAAGTGGACGGCTTCTTCTCCATGGAAATGAACGCCGGGTCGCCGACGCTGGAAGTTCGCCACGGCAGCCAGTTGCTGTGCCAGTTCCGCCTGGACCCGAGCCAGGGCCGCACGGAAAACAATGTGCTGATGATCGGCGACCTGCGGTGCACGCCGGATACGTTGGCGAATGTGGTCGATGCCGTGCAGAGGGCGGGTTGATGGACTCAACGCCTGGATTTTTCAAGATGCCGGAGTTTCTTGCTGTCTGCCAATGGGCTGCCGCAAGCGAGTTGTTCATTGGCGTCAATGCTGGGCCCAGGGCAACAGCGCCAGCACTCCGGGAGTGTCACGGTGATCTTGGATTCGCAAGTCTAGCGGCTGGTCCTTCGCTTTTTTCATTTTAACGAGGTTGCAAACGATGAAACCCCTGTTGGCTCTGTTCGGCTTTTGCCTGTTCGCGCAAACGGCCCACGCCGGCCCCAATATCAATATCGGCACGGTCTACGATTACATGGATGGCGATAAAAGCACCTACCTGAAACGCGTTTTCAACGGTGGTGACAGCACCGCCTTCGTCAAGGTCAACATCCTGGAAATCCTCTACGACGCCGACGGCAAATCCCGGGAAGTGCCGCTCCAGGCCAGTACTGACGGCGCCGCCCGGGATGGCCTGATGGCCAGCCCGGCGCGCCTGATCGTGCCCGCAAACGGCATGCAGGGCACGCGCCTGCTGTACATGGGCGAACGTGAACACGAGCGATATTTCCGCGTGCGCTTTGTGCCGGTGGTGCCCGAGAAGGAAGACGAGTTCGCGGTGTCCGTGGAGGAGCGTGAGGCGTACCGCGAGGCTCTGTCCGCCGGGGTCACGGTGCTGGCCGGTTACGGCGCGGTGTTTTTCGTGCGGCCCAAGGACGCGCGTTTCGCCAGCGAGATCGAAAACGACAAGGCCAACTACCGCATCCGCAACAACGGCAACACCGTGGTGGTGATCGATGAGTTCAAGGATTGTTCGGTCAGCAACGAGCAGGACTGTATGCCGACCACCAAGCATCACATTCTGGCGGGCCGCAGTTTTCAGTTCGAGAAACAGGCCGGTCGCGAGTACCGCTTTACGCTGATTGAAGGCCAGAGCAGCAAGAAACTCGATGTGAAGGGTTGATGACCATGTTCAGAAAATTGAAGGTGCTGATGGTGTCGGCGGTGACGCTGTGGGCATGCAATTTCGCATTTGCAGCTCGCGAAGTGCATGAGTTTGAAGTGTTCGTGACCATTCCGAACCAGGCGTTCTACGTCATTCCCGCCGACACCGACTGGATTCACCGCGAGCAGCGACTGCCGTGGAATCTGTCGACTTCGACCCTGGGTGGGTTGCGCAAGTATTTCGATGTGAGGAACCAGGCCGGCTCCATCGAAGCCAGGCTTGAAGGTCGACCTTATCTCTCCAATGGCAGGGAGGTCGACGACATAGCTTTGCGCGTGTTGTTCAACGGCAAGTTGCTGAGCGAGCTGGCCAGCAGCGAGGTGGTGCCGATGATCGACGCTACGCAAGGCAAGCGGGTGTTGCTGGAAGTGCAGCCAGTGCCGCCAGCCGACGGCGTTTACAAGCCCGGCAGTTATTTTGGCAGCGTCAATATGGTTTTCAATGCGGTGTTGCCGGGGGCGTGATGCAAGGGAGGAACAATTCAATGAGCCGTTTAAAGCATGCCAGTCAAACAGGACGTCGTGTCGGCCTGGGTCTATGGCTAACCCTGGGCGCTTCTTCGGTCTGGGCGTTAGACGTGTCGATCCACGCATCTTTCAGACCGGATTCTGCGAACCCGCAGCAGAATAAATTTAACAATGACACGCCACCCAGTGGCTACTGCGAATACTATCCGGCCCAGTGCAGCGATAACCAGATGTTCAGCTTGCGCGTGCCGATTCAGTTTCACTCCGACACGCCAATCGAGGCGCATCATGCTTCACCCCGCGAGGGTGCGACTTTCAAGGTGCCTGCCCAGGGGCGCGAATTGTCCGTGATCCATGAGGCGACGGGAGAGACGGAAACGGTCAGGGTCCGAATTGCAGGTTTGGGCTCTACCTATGTAACGGAAGATGTCATCAAGCTTGTAGGTGGTAGCGGGAGTGACTACCGACTCGCCCACAATCAACTGTGGGGCGCCAGTTGGGTGAATGCGCCTGCTCCCTGCCTGTACAGCGGTGTAGGTTATTACGGCGGTGCGCATTACGGTTTTTTCTGGAAAACACCGACAGAGGGGACTTGCTCGAAGCAGGCGCAGTTCGATGTGCCCTGGCTGCGATACGATTATCTGGATTTTGCCTATGAGCTGGTCACGCCCAACCCATTGGGCATGTCTGCGGGTCGCTATTCGGGAAGCCTGACCTACAGCGTCGGACCACACGGCGATTTCGACATGGGCGATGTCATGCAGCCGAGCGATTCGGTATTGACCTTGAATTTCACCCTGGAGGTGCAACACACCCTCAAGGTCGAGATTCCCCCAGGAGGTAATCGCGTGGAACTGGTGCCACAAGGCGGCTGGCAAGCCTGGCTGACCCAGGGGCGCAAACCCAGTCGACTGTTCCGCGATCAAACATTCAATATCTCTGCATCGAGCCGCTTCAAGATGAACATGGACTGCCAGTACAGCCTGGATGGCAACCGCTGCTCAGTGCGCGACCCGGTGTCCGGGCATGTCGTGCCGCTGGATGTCAGCGTGACCCTGCCCCATGGCCTGGTGGATGGCGCCGATCAGCCGGTCACCCGCCGGCCATTGCGGCGTGACGGCAGTGGCACCGAGTTGATTCAGCCGCTTTTTTATGTCGATCGCACCCCCGCAACCCTGCACTTCGAGATTGCGCCGGGCGAAACAGCGGAGATGCTCAAGCCCGGAATCACTCGGTCCTACTCGGGCCATGTCACGGTGATCTGGGACTCGGAAGTGGGTTGATGAAACACCCTGATGCATCAACCGATGCATCAGGGTTTACCGTTTACTGCTCAGTGTCTTTTTGCAACGCCGTGCGGGTCAGTTTTCTGCTCAGTTCTTTTTCCTCGTAGCCCATGTCGAAAAGCAGTCGGTTGTAGACCTCATCGCTCATGTCCTCCTCGGTGAGTACTTCACTGTCATCGACCTCCAGGCGGCGGGCGATGTCCTGCAAGGTCTGTTTCAGTGCCTGTCGTTGCGCTCCCGGCTGACCTTTGGAGGAGGCCCACGCGTGTTGAGCTTCGCGCAACTCATCCAGCAGGTCGCTTTTGGTTTCGAACAGGCGGGTATTGCGCATGAGTTCGTCCGGATGGGTATCGCGCAGGTACTTCTGCCAGAACGGTTGCTCGATCATCGCGTTGACCAAGCCGTCGCCGGCTTCCATCGAGGTGACCGTGTCGAAGGCAGTATCGAGCGTCTCGGCGCTCACGCCGGCGACGGGGCGATGCATCATCCCCTGCGATTGCCATGGGAGTTCGAGGCGTTGGGCAAGGCCGGTTTCGTAAGCGAGGTAGACTTCCACCTCATCGGGATCGCCCTCGCGGCTGGCGAAGTCGGCGCGGGCAATGTCATCCACCCGCCCCAGGCGCGCCGCGCCTTTGGCCAGGCGCACCAGTCTGCTTTCCAGAACGGCGTTGGAAGTCGACTGGGCATAGGCTTCGGAGGCGAGCACCTTGATGCCCATGTGGTTGAACACCTGGGCGCCGGCATCGGCACAGGTGGTGGGTTCGCTGGCCATTTCGAACAGATCCTTGCGCAGGTCCTTGTCCAGGTCCATGGCTTCGATCATGCGCCACACCCGATCGCTGAGCTGCTGGCGCAACTGGCCGCCGGCGCGGTAGTCGGCCGAGCGGGTCTGATTGTCGATCAAGGTAAAAAAGCCCCGGGAGTTCGGCTCGGTCATCAGGTCGTCCCAGGCCTCTTCGCGGAAGGTTCCCAGGCCCGGCGCCCGGTTACTCCACCAGGTCGAGTCGTTGTTCATCGGCCACTGCTCCATGGCGCGGGGCGCATAGAGTGCGTACACCTGCTCGGCGGCGAGGCCGACCGAACGGCGATACTCTTGGTAGAGCAGGCGGTTGCGTTCCGACAGGGGGGCTTGATGGACCAGGGTGCGCGCCACGATAAAGGCATCGTCGGAACCTTGCACCACGTTCGGCATTTCGCTGATGGGATTGTTCAGCAAGTCCAGGAAAAACCCCCGCGGGCGATGCTTGCTGAACGGCCCGAACAGGCCCTCGGGCCATTTTGTGGCGCCGGTGGTGCTCAAGCCCAGGATCCTCAGTTTGGGCATGCGCGAGACATCCGGAAGAAGCCGGAGTCGCGGGTTGTCATCGAGCCTGAGGGTTTCCAGGTGGGTCAGGTTGCGCAGTTGCTCGACGGCCGGCAACGTCAGGGTGATGTCATTGTTCATCAGGCGCAAGGTGCGCAGGAAATGCATCTTGCCGATGCTCTCCGGCAGTTGCGTCAAGCCGCAACTCCTGGCGCTCAGTTGGCGCAGGTGAGGGAAACTATCGAGCAGGCCGGAGGAGGTGGTGGAAAAGGTCGCGCGGTCCAGGTTCAGGGTGTCGATCTGCTCCAGGTAGGGCTTGATGTCCGGCATCTTCTGCCACCAGAGCTCGAGATCGATCACATCCATCTCGGTGGACAAGTCCAGCACGTAGCGGCCATTGGCATTGCTGTTGCGTTCGCCCAGCACCGTGGATTTTCTCTCGAAACACTCGATAAGCCGCTCAGAAATGTGCAGCCCGCCACCATTCACGAATCCTTCTCGATTCGGCCCCCAGGCCTCACCTTGTTCGTAGCGCCAGCGATTCAACAGCACCTTCAGGTCATCGAGCTCCCGGTCCAGTCTGTTGAGCATTTGATGCCCCTGCTCTTGCGAACCCAGGGACTGCACAAAATGACTGACCTCCCGTTCGTTGAAATGGGGATACAGATCTTCGACCCGCTCGGTCAGTGTGGTGGCGGAGCGCGAGAGCGTGGGGCCGCGCAACAGCGTCATGTCCTGGTGGTTGGCCGTGGGCAGAATCGGCGGCGCGGCGAGGGCGGTACGGCGTTCGGCCGGGATGTCGGTCTTGGCCATGACCCATTGTCTGAAGTGCTCGCCCTGGCCTGGTTGATAGCCAAGCTGTGCGCGTATCTCGCTCGGCATGGCATTGAGGACGGCTTCGTAGAAATCAGTGGCGTCATGCAGTTTGCCGTTGGCGTCGTCCCAGACTTCGAACTGGTTCGGCTCGTTTCGGACCAGTAGCCGAACGGTCGATGCGTCCGGGTTCCCTACACTCGTGCGCACGGTGCCGTCAGTGGCGCCTTCGCGAACCTCGATGCGCAGCTGCGCGAAGGTGTCGGTATTAATCCTCAAGGCGTTCAGCGCCAGGCTTTCGGTTTGCGCGGACCACTGCGCGCCGTCGTGGAAACCTTCGTAGGCATGGTTCGCCCGGGCTTCGAACGCGGCTTCACGGGCGCGGGTCTTGAGGCTCAGGGGGAGCCGTTGCTCCTGGGTCAGGCGAGTGCGCTCGCCTGGCTCGGCAGTGTCCAGCAGGATACTGGCTGCACTGGATGGCAGCTCGGGGTACGTCTGCCGGATCAGGCTCACCTGCGCATCGTCGGAGGCTTGCGCACCCTGATACAGCTGATTGACGATGTCGGTGTTCAGCCGGGTGGCTTCATCCGCGAGGCGCTCGCGCATCGTCTGCACTTGCGCACTTTTGTCCACCGGGCTGCCTAACACGGCCCGCAGTTCTTCTTCGCTGAGAAACTCGACCAGGTCAGAGGCGAACTCAGCACTGGTGAGCTGTGCGAGGCTGGTCGATAGCGTCTGCTCATTAGTTGCCTCGGCATTGCCGTACTGACGGAACGGGCCGGTCTTATCGGTTTTTTCATAGACTTTCAGGGCTTTGTCCGACGGCCAACCGTCCAGATATGTCGCCAGCGGTTCAAACCAGTACGCGTCAGCATCGAGTGTTTGGCCCGTGCGAATGTTCTCCACGTTTTGCCGGGCCTGGCGCTGGATGCGCAAGCGAGTGAGGCTATCTTCGAGCAAGGGCGGCGGGGCGGTGTTGTCGGCATGCATGCGGCGCAACGCACCTTCGTCGGTGCCGCTGGCGATGCGTACCTGTTCGAGATCGGCGTCGGTAAAGGCCTCTACCGAGTGGCCGAGGCGCCGCATCAGGGTCGGGCGTTCCCAGGTGCGCGGGTTTTCCGCTTCATGGGTCCAGGCGCCACGACCGTTGTGTTTCACTTCAGGTTGATAGGCATTGTCGCGTTCGGGGTGCTTGACTCTCCAGGTGCTGGTTCGTGCGTCCTGTTGCAGGGCGTAGTGCTGATTCTCCAGCGGCAGGATTTTTTCGCCCGCGTGTGTATGCAGCCCCAGCGCGTCAGGTTGCGAGTCCGTCGGCAGCTGCACTTCAGGCCGTTGATAGGGGGTGAGGTCGGGGTTCCACAGGCGGGGCTCGCCATTGGGCAGGGTCACCGGTTTCATGCCTTCGATCAGCGGCGACAGTTTCAGGCGCGCCACCTCACCGATCTGGCCGCCGGCGGCAAACGCCACCAGCGACAGGAAGTCCGTGACCGCAGCGGTAATATGCTCGCCCGCTTCGATCCGCAAACCCATGGTGAGGTCGAGGATGCCTTCGACGACGTCGCTGGTCATCTGGTACGCGGAGTACACCAGCATCATCTCACCCAGCCCCGGAACGAAAGGCGTGACCACCATCAGGGCGATGTTGAAAAGGTCCGAGACTATTTTCCTGAAGTTCTCCCACCAGGCCCAGCGAGCGTTGGAGTCAGCCTCGGCGGCGGACACGGCGATGAACCTGGCGTCGTTGAGGACCTTGCTGAGTTTTAGTTCGAAGCGGTACTGCCAGAGTTCTCGGGTGATCGGAGTCGTATCGAAATGCAGGTTGGGGGTGGTGACGGGTATTTCGCGCCAGCTCGGCCCCGGGTCCAGCGGTGTTTTTTCATGCCATTTCACTTCGAACAGACGCTGTTGCAGCCCGCCGAAAAAATGCCCACGGTCCGCCTGATCGACGAACCGGCTGAAGAATTGCTGGTAGGTCATGCCGGTGGATGACACGACAAGGTTGGCGCGCAGTTGGCGGGTCAGTTCATCCAGGAAGGCGACGCCCGAAGCATATTCCTTGAGTGGGTGCTCTGGGTCTTGCGGGACATAGGCAATCACCGGCGTGACGGCGCGCGGGTCTTGCTCCGCCCGGGCGGTGAGCAACACGATGCCGGTCAGCCGGCTGTCGAGAATGGACAACTCGCTGAACTCCATCACCCAGCCTTTGCGGGTGAGGTTGCGCTGGCCATCGAGCATGCTCAGGATCAGGTCTCGGGCTTGTGCGTCGATGTCGCCGGTCAGGACCGCCAGTTGCGCGGCGGCCTTGAACGCGGCCTTGTCGCTGTCGATGAGCTTGCGTTTCAAGACGCCTTGGGCGAGACCGTCCTTGGGCTTCAACTGTTCTTCCAGGTACTTGTTATAGCGTGCGCCGATGTCCAGTTCACGACACAGGGTCTGGAACTGGGCGATGCTCATCTTGCGTTTGATCGGCAGGATATCGAAGTGCCCGCGCGCATCGGGCTGGCTGATGAAGTCCGAGTCCGCTTCGCAGGTTTCCTTGCTCGAAAAGTTGTGCAGGGCCGCGTCCAGCAATGAGACGGTGCGGGTGACCACGCCACCCAGGTCGCTGGCGTACCAGGGCAGGGTTTTCGGTAGGTAGAGGTACAGGCAGGTTTGGGTTACATCGACATCAACCCCGTACTGTTTCAGCAGGGCGTCGGTGAGTAACGGTTCGGCGAACTCGTAGACGCCCTGGACTTTCTCCAGGGTGCGGTCGACGCTGTTTTGCGCTGCCCAGAGTTCGAGGTTGGCCTGTTGCAGCGGCGTGTGATCGAACGTCCCGGAGATCGTTGTCCACTGCTCAGACGTTCTTTTGCTCAGGTTCAGTTCGCGAATACGTTGGCGCGAGGCTCCTTTGAACGTGGGGTGGATCCGGCTGTTGATGAATTCGTAGTGGCGACCTTTTTCTTCGCCGGTGTCAGCAGATATACGTCCATGTAATTGCGGCATGTTTTCCATAAGCCTCAAGCGTTAAGTGGCGTTCCAGCCTAACGCTCGGGGCTTAAAGTAAAAGACGGATTTATCGTTGCCGAATCGCTGCCGGCCCGCTCAAACCATTTGAATTATCCATGCCGAAAACAACTATGTACCACCCGGCTTTTTTCAGCGCCGTGCCACCTCGACCGGCAGACACTGCGAGTTGCTCCCCGGTTGCAGATACGGCGTGAGAATCGGTGCCATGCCCTTGAGCACTTGCACCGGCAAGGCCGAGGTGAACTTGAAGGCTTCGGCCGTGCGCCCCGGCACAAACGCGGTCAGGGTGCCGAAATGGGTGTCGCCGATGTAGAACACGAAGGTCGCGGTGCGGTTGATCGACTTCGAACTCAGAATCCGTCCGCCTGAACCAATGGCCTCGATGCGGTTGTCACCGGTACCGGTCTTGCCACCCATGGCCAACGGCTTGCCATCGGGGGTGATGAAACTGCCGGCGACACGTTTGGCCGTACCGGCGTCCACCACCTGCGACAAGGCTTCGCGCATGGCCGTGGCAACCTCGGACGGCATCACCCGCTTGCCGACATCCGGGTCATTGATCAGCTTGGTTTCATAGGGCGTGTTC
This sequence comes from Pseudomonas sp. GM78, assembly GCF_000282475.1. Taxonomy (GTDB): domain Bacteria; phylum Pseudomonadota; class Gammaproteobacteria; order Pseudomonadales; family Pseudomonadaceae; genus Aquipseudomonas. The sequence goes on along the minus strand of NZ_AKJF01000059.1, from coordinate 64,897 downwards.
GCCGCGAAGTGCAGGCTGTCGATGCGCAGCGTCGGCATGCGTACACCGTCGTTGAGGATGGTGCCGATCAGCTCGGCCAGGGCAGCCGGACGGTCGCCGGAACTGCCGATGGCGGTGGCCAGCGATGGCACCAGGTGATCGAACGGGTAGCCGACTTGCTGCCAGCGCTGATGAATATCGAGGAAGGCTTCGATCTCCAGGATGGTGCGAATACGGTTGTCACGCGCGCCCTTGTGACGGCTCTTGAACAGCCAGCTGTAGACTTCCTGGCGCTCGAACTGGCTGGCTTTGACGATGTCCTTGAACGTGGCGTCCGGGTGGGTCAGCAAGTAGCCCATCATCCACAGGTCCAGCGGGTGGACCTTGGCGATGAAACCCTGGTCCGGCAAGTCGTAGGTGCCGGGTCCATAGGCGAGGTACAGGCGCTCGAGGCGCTCGTCGGTGAGCTTCTCCTTGTCGATGCTGGCCTTTTCGCCCGTTAGGTGCGATCGCACGAAGGTGTTGAAGCTTTGCTGGCTGGCCTGCGGCAGCAGGTAACGGTGCACGGCGGCCAGGCGGATCGGTGTCGGGCGCATGCTGTCGAGGAAAGTCTCGAGGCGCGCCTGGGTGTCCTTGTTGCGGTATTTTTTCCAGAACTTGAGCAGGAACGAGGTGCCTTCGCGGTCGGCAAAGGACGCCAGGTATTCCTGGCGCCGCGGGTCGCGGTCGTCCTTGAGCAGTTCGGCCCTGTTGTTGGGGCCCGAATACGTGGTGTAGCGCACGATGTCGCGCATCAGGCGAATGAACGGCAGGTTGATCGACTCCCGCAGGGCATCGCGCAGGGTCGGGTTGCGACCGTTGTCTTCCTTGCGGAAGTTATTGAACGTGTGCAAGCCGCCACCGGTGAAAAACGCTTCGCCGGGGCTGGCGGAGTACTTGCGATCCAGCGCGGCGCCGAGCATGGGTTGCAGGCTGCGGTCTTTGTTCTGGATCAGGTAGTCGACCACCCAGCGGCTCAGGCGATCCTGTTCCGGTATCTCGACTTTCTTGAGGTCCGGGACGGACATCTCGCCGTATTTGTCGTGCAACTCGGCAATGATCTGCAGGTAAGTGGTCAGCACGCGCATTTTGGCGGTGGAGCCCAGTTCCAGTTTGCTGCCTTCATTGATATCGAAGGGTTGATCGGTACTGTCGGTTTGTACCCGCACCCGCGAGCCATCCGGTGTCAGCTCGAACAGCGTGAAGCTGTAGCGCACCTGGGTGGTGCTGGTGGGCGTCAGCAAGCGTTCGCCCATCAGGCCGATTTCGGCGGCATAGGCCGGGTCGGCCAGGCGCTTGAGGTAGGCGGTGGCCTGGGTTTGCAGGTCGCCTTGCAGGGTGCTGGTGGCGGAGAGGTCGAGTCGGTCGAGATCGTACAGCGGACGATTGAGCAGTCCGGCCAGGCGGCTGCGTGCCACGCTGATGCCCTTGTTGGTTTCGATCGGTTGAATGGTCGGTTGAGTCGCCCAGTCGCGGTACGTCACTTTGCTGGCCAAGGCCGCAGCGGCAAAGGGCGCATCGATCACACCATTTTGTGCCAGCAGGCGAATGTGGCTGTCGGTGAGGTCGGACAGTTCATCGTGGCCCTTGGTCAGATAATGGGAAGGGCGGCGCTGGGCAATCATCAACGACAGCATCTCGCGCAGGGCCAGGCCTTTTTCCGCCAGGCTTTGCGGATCGGTGGCGTTGCTCGCCAGGGTTTCGTTGGCCTTGTTGAAGTCGGCGCCGTACCACACACGCAAACCCTCGGCCATGCCATGCACTTCACCGTGGCCCGGCACCGCCGACAGCGGCACGCTATTGAGGTAGTCGCGCACCACGTTCTGCCGAGCCTTGAGCGTTTGCGGCCCATCCTGATAAGCGCGCACGGTGGCGGAAATCATCTGGCGTATTTTTTCCCCGCCCGACACGGTCAAGCCATCGGGTGAGTGCCGATACTTCTCGAGTTGCGTTGCCAGGGTACTGCCACCGGCCGATTGACCGGGCAGGTGCAGCATCTTGGCGACCTGGGTATACGCCGCCATGCCGAACCGCGGCCAGTCCACAGCAGGGTTGGCGAGGGGCTGGCGCGGGTCGAGCAAAAAACGGTTTTCGATGAACAGCAGGCTATTGACCACCACCGGCGGAATCGCCTCGAAGCTGGCATAGAGCTGTTGCGGATACTTGTACTGGTACAAGGGGTTCGCGCGGCAATCGGTGATCGACAAGCCCGCCTGGATTTTCTCCGCATAAGGCACGAACAGGCCCTTGTCCGTGTAGTCCATCAAGGCCGGGGAAAACCGGGTCTGGGCGGAAATAACGTAATCGCGCTTGAGCAGGCGCGGCAGGAATTCATCCAGCGAGCTGTAGCCCAGGCGCAGGTCGAACGGCCCGGCGCCAGGGTAATGAATCGCGTCGCTGGGACCGGGTTTGAGTTCATAGCTCAGGGTCTTGGCAAACTTGCTGACTTCCCTGGCCTGAAACCTCGAGGTGCGCATCTCCTTGGACGCCGCCAGGCCCACGACGATCGCAATGATTACCAACAACAACCAAAACGCTTTCCAGCCGTGCTTGACGCGGCTGCGAGGAGGTTTTTCAGGTATCGGCGCTTCATCCACAGGTTCAGTCTGGACCACGGTTGTACTCGAATCGTTTTGCTGTAAAGCGCCCATAGTCGATTGATCCATTCACGCAGATTGATCGGACTTGTCTGAAGCTTAGTAGGCGCTGCCGCAGGCTGCGATCTTTTGATCTTGTCTTTTAAAAGCAAATCAAAAGATCGCAGCCTGCGGCAGCTCCTACAGGGTTGATCCAGAGCCCTCGAGAGGTTTAACGGGGCATGACGACGCACCAATACCGTGCAATACTCGCCGCCGTTTCAAAAAGCGAAAATTCCTACAAGACCCAGATAATCCATCTCCGTGGATAGCGCTTTCACCGAGATTTACACCTGATTTTTGTGGTTTATAGAGTGAAAGTCTCTGTCGCGAGCTTTTTATACTGCACCCCCCGCTGATCTCGCAGGCTTCGGCCTGCAAGACGGTTCTGCCCACGAAGCAGGGTCGGTCAAGGGAGGCGATGGCTTATCGGTCAACGCTTCGCCACTCGGTGGATATATCCAATAACAATACGAGGTTGTACCCATGCCCGTAGGCAATCACCTGCCCCACGGCGAGACCGCCCAGGGCGGCCCGCTCAAACGTGAACTCGGCGAACGGCATATCCGCTTGATGGCACTCGGTGCCTGTATCGGCGTCGGTCTGTTTCTCGGTTCGGCCAAGGCCATTGAATGGCTGGCCCGGCCATCATGCTGTCCTACATCATCGGCGGCCTGGCCATCCTGGTGATCATGCGCGCGCTCGGCGAGATGGCCGTGCACAACCCGGTCGCCGGCTCGTTCAGCCGTTACGCCCAAGACTACCTCGGCCCGCTGGCGGGCTTCCTGACCGGCTGGAACTACTGGTTCCTGTGGCTGGTGACCTGTGTTGCGGAAATCACTGCGGTGGCGGTGTACATGGGCGTCTGGTTCCCCGATGTGCCGCGCTGGATCTGGGCGCTGGCGGCATTGGTCAGCATGGGTTCGATCAACCTGATCGCGGTGAAAGCCTTCGGTGAATTCGAATTCTGGTTCGCTCTGATCAAGATCGTCACCATCATTGCGATGGTGTTCGGTGGTATCGGCATCATCGCATTCGGTTTCGGTAACGACGGTGTGGCCTTGGGGATTTCCAACCTCTGGACCCATGGCGGTTTCATGCCAAACGGCGTGCAGGGCGTGTTGATGTCCCTGCAAATGGTCATGTTCGCCTACCTCGGCGTGGAGATGATCGGCCTGACCGCTGGTGAAGCGAAAAACCCGCAGAAGACCATTCCCAGCGCCATCGGCTCGGTGTTCTGGCGGATCCTGCTGTTCTACGTCGGCGCGTTGTTCGTGATCCTGTCGATCTACCCGTGGAACGAAATCGGCACCCAAGGCAGCCCGTTCGTGATGACCTTCGAGCGCCTGGGCATCAAGACCGCCGCTGGCATCATCAATTTCGTGGTGATCACGGCTGCGCTGTCGTCCTGCAACGGCGGCATCTTCAGCACCGGGCGCATGCTCTACAGCCTGGCGCAGAACGGCCAGGCCCCGGCCGGTTTTGCCAAGACCTCCAGCAATGGTGTGCCGCGTCGCGCCTTGCTGCTGTCGATTGGCGCCCTGCTGCTGGGTGTGCTGCTCAACTACCTGGTGCCTGAGAAGGTGTTTGTCTGGGTGACGGCGATTGCCACCTTCGGCGCGATCTGGACCTGGGTGATGATCCTGCTGGCCCAGCTCAAGTTCCGCCAAGGCCTGAGCGCCAGCGAGCGTGCCGGCCTCAAGTACCGCATGTGGTGGTACCCGATCAGCTCGTACCTGGCGCTGGCGTTCCTGGTGCTGGTGGTCGGCCTGATGGCGTATTTCCCGGACACGCGTGTGGCGCTGTATGTGGGGCCTGCGTTCCTGGTGCTGCTGACGGTGTTGTTCTATGTGTTCAAGTTGCAACCGACCAATGTGGCGCAGGGTGCGGTGCGTTCGGCTTCGTAACGAGTAACGTTTGAAATGAAAAAAGCCCCGGTCGAAATGATCGGGGCTTTTTGGTTTTTGAAGATCAAAAGATTGTCCGAACGCGGCCCGAGCCTGCGGCAGCTCCTACAGGGAAATACGGTCTGCTTCTGTAGGAGCTGCCGAAGGCTGCGATCTTTTGACTGTCTGATTCAGCCGTTTGTTGAACTCCAGCCAGACCGCCAGCAACGCCATCAACCCAGCCCCCACCAACGCCGTGAAGATCTGCATGGCGAACGCATCGTCGGTCAGCGCATTGAGCATGTCCGCCAGGGGCGCCAGCAGCACGCCCAGGCAGAAAATCTCCAGGGAAAAACGCCCCATGCGACAGCTTTGCTGTGCCAGCCAGTTTTGTGTCCAGCCGGTATCGGGCAGCAGTTTCGCGGTGACGTAGGCCAGCGCCAGGAAGTGCAGCAGGCGCACCGGCGACAGGTTGGTCTTGCTGATCGGGTACAGCAGGTTACTCAGGCTGCCGGGCATCAGGGCGTCGTGGATCTGTGGCCAGCGCCAGGCGATGGTCAGCACTGCTGCGAGTACCGCATACACCGCCGCCGTCATGAACAACGGCTGGCGCATCAGCGGCCGGGTGTCGGGCAAGCTTGGGCGTTGAGCATGAATCGCCGCCGCCCCACCGAGCACAAACAGCAGTTGCCAGGCCACGGGGTTGAAGTACCAGACGCCATCCTTGATCGCGGCCAGGTTCCAGCCAAACAACGGCACGGTCAGGTACAGCGCAAAGGACACCGCCACCACCGGCCAGACCTTGCGCACCAGGATCGGCAGCACCAGCGGCAAGCCCGCCAGCAGCACGATGTACAGCGGCAGCGGGTCCATCAAGTTCGGTTTGAAGCGCAACAACAGCTCATCGATCAAGGCCTGCTGAGGGTCGCTGATGAAATGGTGCATGCCCATTTCTTCCACCAGGTCGCGGGTTTCCACGTGGCTGTTGGCGAAGAACACAATGCCCATCAGCATCGCCAGCAGGAAGATGTGCACCACATAAAGCACCCAGGCGCGGCGCAGGATTTTCACGCAGGCGATCAAAAAGCCCTCGCGCGCCAGGACTTTGCCGTAGGCCAGGACGGCCGCATACCCGGCCAGGAACACGAAGACTTCGGCGGCATCGCTGAAGCCGAAGTTGCGCAGCGTGATTTGCCCCAAAGGGTTGTGCGGCACGTGATCCCAGAAAATGAAGATCAGTGCCAGGCCGCGAAAAAAATCGATCCGGTGATCGCGCGCTAACGTCATGACGGCAGGCTCGTAGACAGGTATTGAACAAAGGATTAGCCGAAGGCGCAAAAAGTTGCGCGCCGCATATTGGCGGCGCGCAGGGTGGACTGATTCGCCAGCAATTGCAAAGGTGGGGTATTTCGGAATGTCTCGTGGCGTGATCCTGACCGCTGGTCTGAAAGGTCGCCTTACCTGCGATTTATGACAGCAGACAAGCTCAAATACTTGTGTGGTCAGCGTTCTATCGCAGGTGCGTCACGTGAGACTTTCATGCAAGGGCTTGTCCAGCTACACGGTGATTGGCGTTGCGAACACGCTGATTCACTGGCAGATCTTTTTTCTCCTGAGCGTGGCTGCCGGCTTCAGCCAGGCGATCAGCAACCTCGCAGCCTTTTGCGTGGCCGCCTCGTTTTCCTTTTATATGAACGCGCTCTATACCTTTGATGCCAAGGCGTCAGTCGGCGGATACCTGTCGTTCATGCTGGCGATGGGGGCGCTCAGTCTTGGCGTCGGCCATGCCGGCGATGTCTGGCGTTTGCATGGCTTGCTCACCGTGGCACTGTTTTCTGCATTGAGCCTGGTGTTCGGCTTCCTGTTTTCCAAGTACGTGGTGTTTCGTGAGCGTGATTCATGAAGGTTTCGCTTATCGTCCCGGTGTTCAACGAAGAACAGGCGATCAATCTGTTTTACCAGGCGGTTCGACGTGAGTTGAAACTCGACGGGGTCGAGGTCGAGATTGTGTTTATCAATGACGGCAGCTCCGATGGCACGGCCGCACAGGCGTCGGCCCTGGCGCAGGTGGACGAACAGGTAATGCTGATCAATTTTTCGCGCAATTTCGGCAAGGAACCGGCGCTGTTTGCCGGGCTGGAATATGCCAGCGGCGATGCGGTCATCCCGATGGACGTCGACTTGCAGGACCCGATCAGCGTCATTCCGCGGTTGATCGAACAATGGCAAAAAGGCGCGGACGTGGTTCTGGCCAAGCGCCGCGACCGCACCTCCGATAGTTATTTGAAGCGCCACAGCGCAGCGCTGTTCTATCACCTGTTGAATCGGATTTCCTACACCCGGATCGAAGAGAACGTCGGTGACTTCCGGCTCATGGACCGCAAGGTGGTGGACGTGATCCGCACCTTGCCCGAGCATCAGTTGTTCATGAAAGGCGTGCTGTCCTGGGCCGGGTTCAACACCGTGGTAGTGGAATACGAACGGGCCAAGCGCGTGGCAGGCAGCAGCAAGTTCGATGTCTGGAAACTGTGGAATCTGGCACTGGAGGGAGTGACGTCGTTCAGCACTGTGCCGTTGCGCCTGTGGACCTACGTGGGCGGCGGCATTTCGATTTTTGCCGTGCTGTACGCCGTGTACATGGTGCTGGACAAGATTTTCTTCGGTAACAGCGTGCCCGGTTACCCTTCGTTGATGACCGCGATTCTGTTTCTCGGCGGTGTGCAACTGATCGGCATCGGCATCCTTGGCGAATACGTCGGCCGCATCTACATCGAAGCCAAGCACCGGCCGCGCTATGTGATCAAGGACATCGTCGGCGGCAAAGACAGGCGCGAACGCTAGCATGGGCCGGTTCAGCGATTTCTTCATCAAGGAACTCACCCGACGCCAGGCCTGGCTGTTTATTCTGCCCGCGACTTTCATGTACGTCCTGCCGATCATCCTCGCGGATTTTCCCTACATCGATGACAACTGGCGCTCGCTGTCGGCCGGCATGGCCTGGGCACAGGAAGGGCGGTTGTTCGCCGAGTTGTTCTACAACGCGCTGACCTTCAGCACTGGTGCACCGAACATCTTTCCACTGCCGCTGTTGATCGCCACTCTGGCCATGTCCTGGGCACTGACCAGCCTGACCTTTCATCACTTCCGCGCGCCGACCATCAGCTGTTGCCTGGTGCTTTTGCCGCTGTGGTACAGCCCGTTCTTCCTGCAAAACCTGACCTATCAATACGACGGCCCGGTCATGACCCTGAGTGTGGTGGCGGTGATCTTCGCCATCACCTTTCATCACCCTTCACGCATTCTGCAATGGCTGGTGCCTTCCTTGCTGATTGCGCTGGCGCTGGGCCTTTATCAAATCAGCATCAATGTATTTCTCGGCCTGTGCTGTCTTGAAGTATTCAGGGCGGTCAATAACCAAGTGGCCTGGTCGCGGTGGGGCGCTTTGATCGGCTGGCGTATCGCTCAGGTGTTTCTCGGGTGGCTGATCTACTGGGTTAGTGCATTCCCTTTTATGGGACAAGGTCGAACGGTGTTGCTTAACTGGGCGGCGCAGCCTTTGCTGCAAATCCACATCAACATCAGGCGAGTCCTGGAAAAAGTCGTGCTGCTGTTCCATGGCGGATTCGCCTGGGTGTCCGTCGGGTTGCTGCTATGTGCCATTGCCGGTGCCGTTTGCCTGGGACTGAAGATTGTCGAGCGCACGGACAGCGGGCCGAAGAAACTCCTGATCGGCCTGCTGTGTCTGCTGACAGTGCCGGTGGTGGTGGTGTTGGTGTCCGGTGTCGCGCTGTTCTTCCGCGACTTCAATGAAGGCGCCAGGACCCTGATGGGGTTCGCGGTGTTGCTGGTGCTGTTGTTCTATTTGAGTCATCTGGCACTGGCAACGCTCCACCAACGCTTGCCGCTGCTGTTGCTGATACCGCTGCTGGCCATGTTGTCGTTGTGTTTTGCCTATTGCCGGGTCCTGACGGTGCAGAAAGCCTTCGCCAGCAGTGCGCTGAACAGCCTTGAACGTGACATCGCCAGCCATCAACCCTTGCGTGACGCCAAGCGCATCTACATGTCGGTGACCTACTCCGATCACTGGCTAATGGGGGCCGCGGGTTCGTTCAAGCAGCTGCCGGTGTTGCATTATCTGCTGAACGTCGACTTCTACATACTGGCGGAAAGCCTGCCGAAAGCCGGCATCACCAACGTGGTCGCGGAGAAGGAGCGACGCAACGCGACACGGGTGGGTTATCTGGACTACCCGCCACTGGTAGAGACCCAGTTCTACCGGATTTACCTGATTGGCGATTACGGATTCATCGTCATGAAAGAACCGGCCCCGATCAAATCGCTGCGTTGGTGACACGCAATGTCGGGGCCGTGACGGTCAGGCCGCCGCCACTTCATTGGGCTCGAAACTGTCCGCCCGCGCCATCTGCCACATCCGCGAGTAGAACTCGCCATTGATTTCACCGGTCAGCAATTCCCCTGGTTTGAGGAACACATGCAGCTGTGAGAACAGTTTGATCTCGGTCGCGGACATGCGTCGCACCAGGTGCTTGGCCGACAGTTGCGATGGGTGTTCAAGGCCCGCGGCGGCGAGCATCTCGGCCAGGCCCTTGAGGGTGTTGCGGTGGAAGTTGTAGACGCGCTGGGCCTTGTCTGGCACCACCAGCGCGCGCTGGCGCAGGGTGTCCTGGGTGGCGACGCCGGTCGGGCATTTGTTGGTGTGGCAGCTTTGCGACTGGATGCAACCGATGGCGAACATGAAACCGCGCGCCGAGTTGGCCCAGTCGGCGCCGATGGCCAACACGCTGGCGATATCGAACGCGCTGACAATCTTGCCGCTGGCGCCGAGCTTGATTTTGTCCCGCAGGTTCAAGCCCACCAAGGTGTTGTGCACGAACAACAGGCCTTCGCGCATCGGCACGCCGATGTGGTCGGTGAACTCCACGGGCGCGGCGCCGGTGCCACCTTCCTTGCCGTCGACGACGATGAAGTCCGGGAGGATGCCGGTATCCAGCATGGCCTTGGCGATGCCCATGAACTCCCACGGATGACCCAGGCAAAATTTGAAGCCCACCGGTTTGCCGCCGGACAGCTCGCGCAATTGCTGGATGAAATGCATCAGCTCGATCGGCGTGGAGAAGGCGCTATGGCGTGACGGCGAGATGCAGTCTTCGCCCATGCTGATGCCGCGGGTGTCGGCGATCTCCTGGGTGACCTTGTGCTTGGGCAGGATCCCGCCGTGGCCCGGCTTGGCGCCCTGGCTCATCTTGATTTCGATCATGCGCACTTGCGGTGTCTGTGCTTGCGCGGCGAAGCGTTGCGGGTCGAAGCGTCCGTCGGCAGTGCGGCAACCGAAATAGCCGCTGCCCAGTTCCCAGGTCAGATCACCGCCGTGTTCGCGGTGATAGGGGCTGATGCTGCCTTCGCCGGTGTCATGGGCAAAGTTGCCGAGCTTGGCGCCCTGGTTCAACGCGCGGATGGCGTTGGCGCTGAGCGAGCCGAAGCTCATGGCCGAGATGTTGAACACCGACGCCGAATACGGCTGGGTGCACTGCGGGCCGCCGACGGTGACACGGAAAGAGCTCGGGTCGCTCAAGGGGGCCGGGCGCATCGAGTGGCCGATGAATTCGAAGCCGGACTGGTACACGTCGATCAAGGTACCGAAGGGTTTATCGGCGCTCTCATTCTTGGCCCGGGAATAGACCAGCGAACGCTGGGCGCGGGAGAAGGGCAGGGCGTCGCTGTCGGATTCGAGCAGGTACTGGCGGATTTCCGGGCGGATGGCTTCGACCAGGTAGCGGATGTTGCCCAGGATCGGGTAGTTGCGCCGTACCGCGTGGGGGCTTTGCAGCAAGTCGCCGATGCCGATCAGGCTGAGGACGCCGGTGACGGCGGTGAATGGCCACAGCCAGTCGTGTTCGAGAAAGGGCAGGCTGGCGAGGGTGAAGATCACGCAGGCGGCAAAGAAGGCGTAGCGGCTCAGGAGTGACAGGCTCATACGGTTTCCTTGGGTTCGGACGGGCTAAAGGCACAACACTGTAGGAGCGAGCCTGCTCGCGATGGTCTTCAACGATAACGCGTGCTATCTGAATGCTCGCGTTGTCTTGGCGTTTTTCGCGAGCAGGCTCGCTCCTACAGAAAGGCATTTCAGCGCTATGTCAGGCGTTTTGTGCCTGGAGAAAAATCGAAAACAGCTCGGACTGGGACTTGATCCCCAGCTTGCTGTACATGTGTTTCTTATGGACTTTCACGGTCTCGATGGAAATTTCCAGTTTGCGGGCGATTTCCTTGCTGGAGCAGCCGCTGAGCATCAAGCGCCCGACATCCAGCTCCCGCGCGGTCAATTGCGCGCCCATGAGTTGCTGCACCGAGGCTTCCAGTTGCACTCGCCAGTCACCTTGTACCGGCACTGGGGCAAGGGCCACCCCTTGGTTGATCTCGTAGGGCAGGCGCTGGCGCAACAATCCGAGCACCCACGGCTGGATCAGCGAAAGCAGGGCAATCTGCTGGGCGCTGAAGCGTTGCTGGCTGCCCAGTGACAGGCACAACGTGCGGTCGCCCTCCAGTTGGCAATTAAACTGTATTTCGTCGGCCACGACATTTACACGAAAGTATCGTTGATAGTACTCGGTGAGTTCGAAATGCTCCGGCGCCACTTCCGACAGGCGATACAAACCGCTGCGCGACTGCTCGCGGCAGGCGATGTAGAACGGATCGAGCAGGTACAGGCCGCGCAGGTAATCCTGGAACAGCGGGTCGGGGCCGCCGTCAATGCCTGGGCATTCGGCGAATACTTGCGGGTGCTGATCGGCGCTGAACAGCAAGGCCACCCAGCTGTCGCAGGGCACGTATTGATCCAGCAGGCGCACCAGCTGGGTCCAGAAATTGGGCTTGTCCAGGGCATCGATCAATTGCCCGACCGAACGGTGCCAGGCGATGTCGTCCAGCGAGAGTGTCATGCCTCTACCCCTATCGTGTTACCCCAGCGGCGTGATTTCAGGCCGCGTGCTTGCTGCGCATACTGGCTCACACACAACCACCGGGCAATCTTTCCGGTGCGCCGAACAAGGACTATTCATGAAAGTCGAACTCGCCCAATTGGCGGGCCGTGACAACGACACGGCCTACAACCTCGAACGCGCCCTGGCGGCGATTAACGCCTGCGCTGCCGACACGCAACTGATCATGTTCCCGGAAAGCCAGCTGATGGGCTTCCCCTCTGCCGAGTCCGTGGCCGAGGTCGCCGAGCCGCTGGACGGTCCGACCGTCAGCGCGATTGTCGCCGCCGCCCGTGAACGCAATATCGCCGTGGTCATCGGCACCAGCGAGAACGACAACGGCCGCTTCTACAACACCACGTTGCTGATCACCCCCGAGGGTATCGCGCTCAAATACCGCAAGACGCACCTGTGGGCGTCGGATCGTGGCGTGTATGAGGCTGGAGATCGCTACGCCACCTGTCTGTGGAACGGGGTGCGCGTCGGCCTGCTGATCTGCTACGACATCGAGTTCCCGGAAACCGCCCGCGCCCTGGCGCAACTGGGTGCCGAGTTGCTGTTGGTGACCAACGGCAATATGGACCCCTACGGTCCGACCCACCGCACCGCGATCATGGCCCGCGCCCAGGAAAACCAGGCGTTTGCGCTGATGGTCAATCGTGTGGACGCGGGGGATGGCGGGTTGTGGTTCGCCGGTGGCAGCGCGTTGGTCGATCCCTTGGGCACGCTGTTGTTCGAGGCCGGGCGTGACGAGGGGCAGTTTGCGGTGGAACTGGATCTGAAACGGTTGACGGCGGCGCGTCAGGATTATCGATACCTGGATGATCGGCGGCTGAAGTTGCCGGGAGAATGGGTTGAGCATGCGAGCGGGCTTCGGGAATTGCTGATTCCTGCGCGTTAAGTGATCGTTCCCATGCGCAGCAAAGGAATGCATCAACGGACGCTCTGCGTTCGGCTCTTGATTTTGGGACGCGGAGCGTCCCTGGCTGCATTCCCACGCGGAGCATGGGAACGATCAGTGCGGGGCCTTTGATCATCGGTGGCGGACATGTGATCCTTGCCGCTTTTGAGTCAAAGGCCTTTGTTCATGTCGACGTTTACAGCCCAACCCACCGGACTTATCCACATCGCCGCCGCCCTGTTGATCGGCCCCGACGGCCGTACCCTGCTGGTGCGCAAGCGCGGCACCCAGGCGTTCATGCAGCCGGGGGGCAAGATCGAAGCCCATGAACAACCGGTCCACGCTTTGGCCCGTGAGCTGGAAGAAGAGTTGGGGCTGGTCATCGACCCGGCGCATGCCACCTTTCTCGGCCAGTTCTCGGCGCCGGCCGCCAATGAGCCGGGTCATGTGGTGAAAGCCGAGATTTTTCTGCTGGGCATTGATTCAGACGTCACCCCGGCCGCCGAGATCGAAGAGGTGCTCTGGATCGATCCGAACACCGACGGTGGTGTCGTTCTGGCGCCATTGACACGGGACCTGATCCTGCCGTTTTATCGAGCTTCGCTGACTGCGACCGCCTGATCATTCACGCAAAGGACTTCGCCCATGATCCCGCTTCAGGACCTGCTGATTTTCGCCGCTGCCGCATTGTTGATGGTGCTGACGCCGGGGCCGAACATGATTTACCTGATCTCTCGTTCGATCTGCCAGGGGCGCAAGGCCGGGGTGACATCGTTGCTCGGCGTGGTCGCGGGGTTCTTCGTGCATCTATTCGCCGCGGCGGCCGGTTTGACCGCTGTGTTCCTGGCGGTGCCGATGGCTTATGAAGTGTTGAAGTGGGCCGGTGCGCTGTACCTGTTGTGGTTGGCCTGGCAGGCGGTCAAGCCGGGTGCGCGGTCGCCGTTCGAAGCCCAACAATTGCCACCGGATTCGTCGCGCAAGCTGATCACCATGGGTTTTCTCACCAGCGCCCTGAACCCGAAGATTGCGGTGTTCTACCTGTCGGTGTTTCCGCAGTTCATCACCCCCGAGCACGGTTCGGTGTTCACGCAAAGTATCGTGCTGGGCCTGACCCAGATCAGCGTCAGTTTCTGCGTGAATCTGATGATCGCCCTGTTCGCGGCGGGCATCGCTTCATGGTTTGTCAGCAATCCGGCCTGGCTGGCGATGCAGCGTTATTTCATGGGTTTTGTGTTGTCGGCGCTGGCGCTGCGCTTGATGCTCGAGCAAAAACGGATGGCCTGAACATGTGGATTCAGCGGCTGGATGCCAGCCATGCGCTGGACTATCGGGCGATGACGCTGGAAGCCTGTGACCTGCACCCCCAGGCGTTCACCTCCAGCGTGCGCGAGCGCTCGGCAATGCCCTTGAGCTGGTGGGAGTCGCGCCTGACCGGCAAGCTCGAAGTAGTGCTCGGTGCTTTCGACGAGGACCGGTTGGCGGGCATCGCCGGGCTGGCCTTCGAGCCCCGGGAAAAGGCCCGGCACAAGGCGACGTTGTTCGGCATGTACGTGTCCGCCAACGTGCGCCAGCGTGGGCTTGGATATCAATTGGTGCAAGCGGTGCTGGCCGAGGCGCGGACCCACCCGCATCTGCGGCTGGTCAAATTGACCGTCACCGCCGGTAACGATGCGGCGTTCAACCTCTATCGGCGCTGCGGCTTCGTCCAGTTCGGCCGGGAGCCGATGGCGGTGCGGGTGGGGGAGCAATACTTCGACAAGATCCACATGTGGCGCGAAATCTAAAGATCACTGGGTTACTTGTGGGAGCGGGCTTGCCCGCGATGGCGGCGGTAGATTCAACATTGATGTATCAGTTATACCGCTATCGCGGGCAAGCCCGCTCCCACAGGGGATGTGTTCTCCTAACGAACGGCGCTGACCCCATCCAGCGTCGAAAACGACGTGTCCTTGGCCGTCAGCAAAAAGTCGCGCATGTACGGCGCATCGAGCATGTCGGCGCGAATGGCCGCGTACAGCGTCGCAAACAAGCCTTTCTCGCCCAGACGCTTGGCCTTCACGTAGCCCCGTGAGCTGTATTCATGCAACGCCCAATGGGGCATGCCACACACACCGCGCCCGCTGGCCACCAGTTGCATCATCATCACCGTCAGTTCCGAGGTGCGGACCTGGGCCGGTTCGACGTCGGCAGGTTCCAAAAAGCGCGTGAAGATATCCAGCCGGTCACGTTCCACCGGGTAGGTGATCAGGGTCTCGGTGAGCAAGTCCTGCGGGACGATGTAGGCCTTGCTGGCCAAGCGGTGCTGGTTTGCCACCGCGAGCATCGCTTCATAGGTAAACAGCGGCACGTAGGTGATCCCTACCAACTCCACCGGGTCGGACGTCACCACCAGGTCCAGGTCGCCACGGGCCAGGGCGGGCAGTGGGGCGAACGAGAAGCCCGAAGCCAGGTCCAGCTCGACTTCCGGCCAGGCGTCGCGGAACTGGTCGATGGTCGGCATCAGCCACTGGAAGCAACTGTGGCATTCGATGGCCATGTGCAGGCGCCCGGCGGTGCCGCCGGCCAGTCGCGCGATGTCGCGCTCGGCGGCGCGCAGCAGCGGCAAGGTGGCATCGGCCAGTTGCAGCAGGCGCAAGCCGGCGCTGGTGAAACGCACCGGCTTGGTCTTGCGCACGAACAACGGCATGCCCATGCGTTCCTCAAGCTCCTTGAACTGATGGGACAGCGCCGACTGGGTCAGGTGCAGGCGGTCGGCCGCATCGACCAGGCTATCGGCTTCGCGCAAGGCGTGCAGGGTCTTCAGGTGACGGATTTCAAGCACCGGGGGCTCCATGAGGAAAACTTGTGATCAACACGAAAAGGTTGAGTTTGTCTCATGATGGGTCGGATGTCGACAATAGCGCCATCTTTTACCCAGGAGCAATTCGACATGGCCGTAGCCCACACCCTTGGTTTTCCCCGCATCGGTGCCGACCGCGAACTGAAAAAAGCCCTCGAATCCCACTGGAAGGGCGACCTTGACCAGCAGGCGCTGAAAAGCGTCGGTCGCCAATTGCGCGCCACCCATTGGCAATTGCAGAAAGACGCCGGCATTGACCTGTTGCCGGTCGGCGACTTCGCCTGGTACGACCAGGTCCTGACCCATTCCCTGGCCTTTGGCGTGATCCCCGAACGCTTCGACGGCACCCGGGACGCGTGTGGCCTGCCAACCCTCGACACGCTGTTCGCCATGGCCCGTGGCGCCACGGCTAGCTGCTGCGGTGTTGAGCATGGCCAGGCGCAATACGCCCAGGAACTGACCAAGTGGTTCGACACCAATTACCACTACCTGGTCCCGGAATTCAGCGCTGATCAAAATTTCAAGCTGAGCTGGGAACAGCTGTTCGATGAAGTCGACGAAGCCAAGGCATTGGGTCACACCGTCAAACCGGTGATCATCGGCCCGCTGACTTACCTGTGGCTGGGCAAAGTCAAAGGCGAGGAATTCGACAAACTCGACCTGTTGGAACGCCTGCTGCCGGTCTACAACGAAATCCTCGTGCGCCTCGCTGCCCAAGGCGTGGAGTGGGTACAGATCGATGAACCGATCCTGACCCTCGACTTGCCTCAGGAATGGAAAAACGCCTTTGAGCGCGCCTACCACATCCTGCAGTACTCGCCGCTGAAAAAGCTCCTGGCCACCTACTTCAGCGGCCTGCAGGACAACCTCGGCCTGGCCGTCGGCCTGCCGGTGCAAGGCTTGCACATCGATGCGGTGCGTGCGCCGGATCAACTGCTGCACGTGCTCGATCGCCTGCCAACCTACAAGATCCTCTCGGTGGGTCTGGTCAACGGCCGCAACGTCTGGCGCTGTGAGCTGGAACCGGTGCTGGCGCAACTGCAATTTGCCCAGGAGCGTTTTGGCGACAACCTGTGGGTCAGCAGTTCCTGCTCGCTGCTGCACAGCCCGGTGGACCTGGAGCGCGAAGACAAGCTCGACCCGGAACTGAAAAGCTGGCTGGCGTTCGCGGTGCAAAAGTGTGGCGAAATCGCCGTGCTGCGCGATGCCCTGAACGACCCGCAAGCGCCCAAGGTGCAAGCCGCTCTGGCCGAAAGCCGCGCCATCGCCGCCAGTCGCGCCGAATCGCCGCGCATCCACAAAATCGACGTGCAAGCGCGCATCGATGCCATTGGCACAGCCGACAGCCAACGTCATTCGCCGTTCGCCAAACGCATCGAGCAGCAGCGAGCGCGCTTGAAGTTGCCCGCGTTCCCGACCACCACCATCGGTTCTTTTCCGCAGACCGGTTCGATTCGCCTGGCGCGCCAGGCCTTCAAGCAAGGCAAGCTGTCGGCCAACGATTACACCGATGCCATGCACCACGAAATCCGCCACGCCGTGCAGATTCAGGAGCGCCTGGGTCTGGACGTGCTGGTGCACGGCGAAGCCGAGCGCAATGACATGGTCGAGTACTTCGCCGAGCAGCTTGATGGGTATGCCTTCACCCGCTTCGGCTGGGTGCAGAGTTACGGTTCGCGTTGCGTGAAACCGGCGATCATCTACGGCGACCTGAGCCGTCCCAAAGCCATGACGGTCAACTGGATCAGCTATGCGCAGAGCCAGACCGACAAGGTCATGAAAGGCATGCTCACCGGTCCTGTGACCATGCTGATGTGGTCTTTCCCCCGCGAAGATGTGTCGCGCAAAGTCCAGGCGCAGCAACTGGCCCTGGCCCTGCGCGATGAAGTGTTGGACCTGGAAGCCGCCGGCATCAAGATCGTGCAGATCGACGAAGCGGCGTTCCGTGAAGGCCTGCCGCTGCGTCGGGCGCAATGGCAGGAATATCTGGACTGGGCGGTAGAGGCGTTCCGCTTGAGCGCCAGCGGTGTGCGCGATGAAACCCAGATCCACACCCACATGTGCTACAGCGAGTTCAACGATGTGATCGAGGCCATCGCAAAGATGGATGCCGATGTGATCACCATCGAAACCTCACGCTCGGACATGGAGTTGCTGCAAGCCTTCGAAGCCTTCGATTACCCGAACGACATCGGCCCGGGCGTCTACGACATCCACTCGCCACGGGTGCCGGACACCGCCGAGATGGTCAAGTTGATCAGCAAAGCCGTGAAACGGATCCCGGCCGAGCGGCTGTGGGTCAATCCCGATTGCGGTTTGAAGACCCGGGCGTGGCCGGAAACCGAGGCCGCCCTGGTGAACATGGTTGCCGCGGCACGACAACTGCGCAGCCAACTGGCTTGAGATTGCAAACGGGAGTGGGTCAACCGCTCCCGTCTTGCCTGTCAAAGTTGCTCGAAATGGCGCAATGCCGGTGACCTTTTGCCGATGTCGGCATAGGGAAGGGCGGCATCATCGGCGTGGGTCAGATAGCGGTACTGCGGCAGCTTCAGGTGCGCCTTTTCGAACTCGGCGAAGGCAGGTGCCGCCTTGGTGTAATGAAAATGGGCGTACCACAACACCTTGGGTGGGACCTCGGTCTGGTCCCAGATTTCGTATTCCTGCAGGTAATCGGTTCGTCCGTCAGAACGTTTATTCAGACGTTTGATCGGGCTGGTTTTACGTATCTCCACGGCGTTTTGGCTGATCAGATCGTCAAGCATTCCATCCGTAGGGTTTTTGCTGCGCAGTGACTGCCGCGTGCGCATCTGCCGTCCGATGGCAATCAGTTCCGTGGCCTTGTTGCGCAGTTGCTCGATGACGGTGCTCTGCGGGGCAACGACTTCGATATCGAGCGCCCGGCGCATCAGTTCGCTGGCCTCGGTGACCATCATGTGCTCCAGGTCGACCGGGAGCATGTCCTGCGCTGCATAGGCTTGTATCTTCGACTGGTAGGCGGGCTGCGCCTGCAGGCGGTTACGCGCGTCTGCAATCATGGCAGTCGGGTCCCTTTGCGCGGGGCGAGCGCTCGGCGCGGGTGGATTGAGCAAGCGAAACTTGCCGTTTGCACCCTGTTCCCATATTTCCTCGACGCCGCCGCGACCGGTCAGGATGTATTGCTGCTTCTGCGTCGTCGGTTCCCAGCGTTCCACCCCGATCAGCAAGTGGTCGTCTTCAGTGGTGAAAACTTTCTTGCTGCGTTGCCCGCCTGGCATGGCTGGGGCTGGCAGGTCGATGGTCTTGCGGGCCCGTTCGGCCATTTTCTCGATACCCTCCAGCAAGGGCGCTACGGCGTCGAGATGAAAGTGCTGGGGATAGCTGGCGGTCCAGGCATTCATGCCGCGCCGGAATTGCCAATAGTGCTCAAGGCACTCCTGAAGAATCTGATTGCGCTGGGCTCGGGTGACAGTGACCTCCGGCAGGCTGTATTGGACGAGCATTGCGCGGTAGACCTCGGTGCGCAGGTTATACGCTTGGGCCTGCAGGTCGAACCAGGAGAGATCCTTTGTCGTGTCGAAGCGGTTGACGGCTTCCAGCAGATGACCGGTTTTCAGGTAAAGCAAATTGGTTTCGCTGAGGCGTCCGTTCAACATCGTTACGTCGGCTGTCAGTTCTACCCTGTCGGCCCTGACCGTAATGCGTTCGTACCATAGATTGAGATCGCGCATTGCCGTTTCTATCTGTTCCAGGTGGCCGATGAGTTCCTCGCGCAGCTTGCGGATGTCGTGCAGGGTCTGAATGCGTTGGGCGAGCGCATCGTCCGGTAGTCTGTCCAGTTGGTCGACCAAAGCGTCGATCCGATCCACGAGCGGATCAGCCCGATGGTTGGCAAAATACACACGGTGCTTTTGCCTGTCGGCGATAACCTGTGCGTCATGACTTTGCATTCTCCTGATTTTTTGCAGTTTGTTGCCATGGCTCAGTGGCGCCAGTTCGGCCAGCGTCTGATATTGCATGCTGACCAGTTTGATGTCGCCGATGCAGGCTGCTTCGGTGGCCGATAGCAGGGCCGGACGGGCTGCTATGGAACTATCGTTGTACGCTTGCAGGGCTGCGTCGGTGCGCAGGACCCGGGCATCGACTTGCGGCGCAAAGTTGTCGGCGGCTGCAGTCAAAGCTTGCTGATGGCGAAACACCCGATCGCCCCACCACCGTGGCAATCGTTCGCGAATGGCGACCGGCCAGATCGGGTCGAGGGTGTCCGCCAGATGCCCGAGCACGCCACCGCCACCCAGCCCGCCGCCTTCGAAAGTCGACCCGTAGACACCGAACCAGGTGTCCCAGCGACCTGCTTCATCGAGAGCGATGGGTTGCTTGTAGGTTTTTTGATGGGTGCCGCTCAGGCGCCAGCCGCGTGAGTCCGTGCTCGGTTCAACCTGGAAGATGCGGCCCTGGCGGGTGATGAAATCACCATCGGCATGCCGGTAGACATTGCGATAGACACCGTGCTCGACCGGTTGCAACAAGGCGAGGGAGATCGGTTTTTCATACTCGTAACCGGCGAAGCGTTCGGCGATGTGCCGCGCCTGGTATTTAGAGGTCGGCGGCAAGGCCTGGGCGCCTTTGCCGAGCGCCCGCAGCTGACGAGCACGGGTCAACGCGCGTGCACCCGTGGCGGATTTGCTGCCCACGGCAGCGGGAAGTAGGTCCATGGCGGCATCGATCAGGGACAATAGCACCGACTCTATCTCTGTCAGGCCTTCACCCACGTCAGCGCGTAACAGCGCTGCGACGGCCCGATTGGCACTGCTCCAGGCATCGTGCAGGGCAATGCCTGCGCCAACGAAGGGCACAAGCCCCATGGCCATTTTTATGTAGTTCAACGCTTTCGGTCCGCTGAGCGCGTTGCGTTCCAGGAATAACGCGGCGTTGGAGCGCGATGTGCCGCGATGGGCTTCGATCAGGCGTCCCATCTGGGTATTGAGCAGGTGCGCGGCCAGCGAAGTGATGGCCGGCCAGCGCACCCCGACACCGATCATGGCGTCGAAGTGTTTGAGGACAGCCTGGTTGATCCGGCTTTCATGCGCCCGCACGTCTCCCTGCAAAGCGCGACCGGCCAGGTAGCTGACCATCTCGCTGCGCAGGCACAGATTGAACAGGGCCATGCGCGCTTCTTCGAGGCTGTCGTAGCGGCGCAGGGACTGACCATCGGGACTGTCCGGCAGGTACAACAACGTCATGCCGCCGACCTGTTCCTGAATGAACGTCACGCCGGACAACGTCACCGGGCCTTCATTGGGCGTGTCCGTGCCGCCCGCGCTCAGGTAGGCCGGCAGCAGCTCGATGCGCTTGCCGCCCGCTTGCCAGGCTTGCGCGGTAGTGGCGTCGATGGCGGTGTTAAGCACTTGCAGGTCGTCGAGGCTGATCTGCCTTTGCAGGCGCGCGCACTCACCTTGCAGTTGGAGGGTCAGGCGCCAAGGCTCGATCAGGCATTCCCGGCGATGCTCCCGTACAAACAGCGGTTCGCCTTGATCGCCCATGAAGGTGTCGTAGATGAGCTTTTCGTAGGCCTTGGGCAGGTCCAGCTGTGGCAGCGTCTTGCGCAGGTAGGCAGGGGTGATGCCGGATGTCAGGGCCTGGCGTTCGCGGTCGTCCGCCGTCGTGACTTCCACGCGCATGAAGCCAAGGCGCAGGGACAAGGGCTCAAGCTGCATCGACGGCGTGTTGTCGATATTGAGTTGGGCCAGCTCCTGGAGTGACATCTTGCTTCTGGTGGTACTGGGCACTGCCACCAGTTTTTGCGGGGTGCCGGGGGCTGCACCGTCGGAGAGTTGTTTTTGCAGCGTGACGGAGTCGGGCAGGTCCAACTGGATGTCAAAGTCGCCTTTGAGTGAGAAGTCTTCGCGAAGCTGGGCTTGAAGGTGTCGACGGGTGAACACATCGCGGGGCACCAGGGTTGTTTGCAGTTGCTCATGGCTGCGCTGCATGGCCTGGATGTAGGCGCTGGTCAGGCTTTTGAGCCTGGCACCATCGGGCGCTGCCAAGGTGGCCAGCCAGGTGGGAAGACGGCCAACCATCGAGGCACTCAGGCGTTGTTCCTGTAAGTGCATGAGGGCCAGGCTTCTCGCTGGGTTCACCGGGACCTGCAGCAACGCCTGGGTTTGTCTGCGCAGCTTTTCCAGTTGCTGCGCACGTTGTGACGCTTGGGTGTCGTCAGGATAGCGCTGGCGTATTTGCGCGGCCTGTTCTTCGAAAAGGCGGGTCTGTTGATTGAGGCTGTATAGCAAAGGATCAGTGGTGATGGCCTGCAGTTGCAGGATCAGCACGGGGTCCTGTCCCTGGATTTTCAACAACTGCTGTTCCAGGTCTTTGCGGTTGGCGAATCGCTGCAAGCCGCCGCCGATGCCGGGCCAGTAAAGCAGCAGACTGTCAGCTGAGCCTGGATCGGACAGCGCTTGCGGTCGGGCGATGACAAACACCCCGTTGAGCTCCTGGCCCAAGGTTTCGCCAGTGTCTGTTTTCATGCTCAACGACAGGCTGGCGAAGGCAACCTCAGCGGCGTGCTCGGTGGCGTCAGGCGGGTCCAACAAGACCTTGAGCAAATCAAGTTCCGTGCTATCGAGCGGGTTGAGCGTGCGTTGAAGTTCAACCTCGGCCTTCAATCCGTCCTTGTGTGCCTGGTAAAGCGCGTTGAAAGCACGATTGAACGTTTCCAGGTCCAGCGTGCGCGATCGGTAAACCAGGTTGGAGGCGGCCGTGTCTGCAGCAAGCTCAGCGGTTTCCAGCGCCTTGAGTGTGTCGTCGAGCGCCTTTTGACGGTCACTGTCCGGTTCCTCACCCAGCAGCGTTTCCAGCGCCGCGCGTTGTTTGCCGAGCGAAGCCTTGCGCAACGCCAGTGGAATATCGGCAGCCAGGCTATCGAACAGCGATGATTGACCTTCATCGGCAAAGCCTTCGGTCAGCTCCAGGTCCTCAAGGGTGGGCGCCGGGGCAAACACCTCGGCGGGGCGGGCTTGCAGTGCGGGCGAAAACAGCGCCTCGATGCCTGTCGTCAACGACCCGGTCTTGCCCGTGTATTCAAAACTGTAATGGCTGGGTAGCGCTGGCGGAGCGAGTAATTGCGTGGATAACCAATGCTCCATGTCGCGACGTTCTTTGAAGGCCTGGATGGCAACCGGTCGAGAGGGCAAATACAGCAATTGCGTGACCGGTTGCTGGTTGCCCGCGCTGATCACCCAGGCCGCCGGGAGTTTCAGGATGCTGTTGTCGCTCAACTTCAGCGCCAGCTGTTCGCAGTGGATCGGCTGATCGTCCAGGCGCACTCCCACAGTCCCGGAATCCAGAACCAACCACAGCGGTTTCAATTGTTCGGCGTTCAGGGTTCCCAGGGCGAATGCCACTTGAGCCGTCGCTTCGATATGCCCGCGGTACAACTGCGTGGCCCGATCACGGCGCGACAGCGGTGTACCGGGGGCGCGGGCATCCCAATAGGCATTGGTGTCTTCGTTTAACGGCTTGCCTGTGAACAGCGCCTGCACACTTTCCTGGCAGGCTTGCCAACGGGTCAAGGCGCTTTGCAGCAGGCTCTGATCGATGTTGTTTGGCAGCGTTGAAAACTCAGGCATGTCGATTAGCGAGGGAGCGGGGAGGGTAGGGAGCAGTCTTTCGGTCATGGTGATGGGGCTCATCCAAAGGGAGCGGCGGGTCCACTCCTGATCAAGCGCCATTTAAAAAAAATCCCCTTTGCCTGTGGTACTACATAGTTATCGCACCGACCACTGAGCGGCATTCATGAAACTGTCATGCAACTGTGGCAGCGCGCTTGAACAAACTTCATCAGACTCGCGCTCTACTGGGGTTCTGCGTTTCGGTGTTTTTCATGTGTGCACGATTTTTATCGACAGCGGTCTTGTTGATCGCGTTGTTGTTTGGTTTTCCCTCTTTTTCGGCGTCTCGCTGTGACGTCAATGTGGCGACCGAACGGGTCGACCTGGATCAGGTAAGCCTGGCGTACCAGAGCATCGGTCGTGCCTCCGACCCGGCGTTGCTGCTGGTGATGGGCCTGGGTGGGCAGTTGATTCACTGGCCTGACGAAGTGGTGGTCGCGCTGTGCCAGCAAGGGTTTCGGGTGATTCGCTACGACAACCGCGACGTTGGCCTGTCGACCTGGCGGCAAGCCCCGGTGGAGGCCAACCTGACGTTTGAGGTGTTGCGCTACAAGCTGGGGTTGCCGGTCTCGGCCCCCTACTCATTGACCGATATGGCGGACGACGGGCTGAGCCTGATGGGCGCACTGCACATCGAGCAATTCCATGTGCTGGGCGCCAGCATGGGTGGAATGATCGCCCAACACATGGCGGCGATGGCGCCACAACGGGTCGAGAGCCTGACCCTGATCATGAGCACTTCGGGAGCCGAAGGTTTGCCCGCGCCGAGTGCGGCGCTGCTGCAATTGCTGGCGCGTCGGGGTGCACCCAACCGTGAAGTCGCACTGGAACAGCAGGCTGACCTGCTGGCGGCACTGGGCAGTCCGGCGGTGACTGACGATCGACAGGCATTGCTGCAGCAGGCGGCCGTGGCGTATGACCGGGCCTTCAATCCCGAGGGGGCCAAGCGGCAGATCCTGGCGATTTTGGCCGAGCCGAGCCGGGTGGCATTGCTCAACCAACTGCGGGTGCCGGCGCTGGTGGTGCATGGCACGGCCGACCCGTTGTTACCGGTGATGCACGGCGTACACCTGGCGGCGCATCTGCGAGGCAGCCAGTTGAAGTTGATACCGGGCTTGGCGCATCGTTTCCAGGAAGCGTTCAAGGCGCCGTTGCTGGCGGCCGTATTGCCGTACCTGCGAGCCCATCGAGAGGACACTTCGCATTGGGCGCAGATTGAGCCCGTGGCTGAACACAACCTTCTTTAACGCACGGGCATTCAGGGGATTTTGCTCAGCCGTGCAGGCGAACCCAGACACTGACCAGCGCCGTCGCCGCGATCAACCATGCCACCGCCGCCACGGCCAGCGATGCCTCGAGGCGCATGCGGTCGACCATCACATAGAGGGTCGCCAAGTAGATGAAGTACGGAATGATCGACCACATGCCAAACACGATGGTGGTCTTCAAGTCATCCAGCGAACGGCCCTTGCCGACGATGTAATGCGCAATCAGCGCAAAGGTCGGAAACAGCGGCACCAGTCCGGCAATGTAGTAGTTCTTCGTCTTGGCCAGGGCGGCGAGGATCACCACCACCGCCGCGCCCAGGGTTGCTTTGAGAATCAGATCCATCAGTGGCTTAGCCCATACTTTTTCACTTTGTCGAACAGTGTGGTCTTGGCCATGCCCAGTTCCTGGCTGGCCTGGGTCAGGTTGCCGCCGCTGCGTTGCAAGGCGTCGCTCAGCAGGTTGCGCTCGAAAGCCTCCACCGCTTCAGCGAAGGCCAGGCCTTGGGCGCTGCCGCCAGCACCCGCTTTCTTGAACGCCGGCAGGCCCAGGGCAAATCGCTCGGCGACGTTGCGCAGTTCGCGCACGTTGCCTGGCCAGTCGTGGCTCATCAGGTTCGACAGGGTCTGGTTATCCAGTTCCGGTGCGGCGCGGTCGAAACGCAACGACGACTGCTGCAAGAAGTACTCGAACAATTGCAGGATGTCTTCGCGGCGCTCGCGCAGGGGCGGCAGTTCCAGGGTCACCACGTTGAGGCGGTAATACAGGTCGCTGCGAAATTCACCGGCCTTGCTCGACTCGTCGAGATCGGATTTGGTGGCCGCGATCACCCGGCAGTCCACCGCCACGCTCTGGTTCGAACCGAGGCGTTCGAGGGTGCGTTCCTGCAACACCCGCAGCAGTTTGATCTGCAGGGGCAGGGGCATGCTTTCCACTTCGTCGAGGAACAGCGTGCCGCCATCGGCGTGCTCGATCTTGCCGATCCGCCGTTTACCCGCGCCGGTGAAGGCGTTGGCTTCATGGCCGAAGATCTCGCTTTCGAAGAGGTTTTCCGGCAGGCCCCCGCAATTGAGCGCGACGAATTGCCGGGTGTGCCGACGACTGAAGTCGTGCAGGCAGCGCGCGACCAGTTCCTTGCCGGTGCCGGTTTCGCCTTCGATCAGCACGTTGGCCGACGTATCGGCAACATTGGCGATCAGCTCGCGCAGGTTCTGCATGGCGGGCGAGCGGCCGATGATCCGGCCTTCGAGGGAGTCGCGCTCGGCCAGCTGCCGGCGCAACGACGAGACTTCCCGTGCCAGGCTGCGCTGCTCCAGGGCTCGGCGGGCTACATCCACCAGGCGTTCGGGCGAGAAGGGTTTCTCCATGAAGTCGTAGGCGCCTTTCTGCATGGCGCCGACGGCCATGGAAATGTCGCCGTGGCCGGTGATCAGCACCACCGGCAGGCTGCGATCGCGGGCCTTGAGTCGGTTCAGCAGTTCCAGGCCATCGATGCCCGGCAGGCGAATGTCACTGATGACGATGCCGGCGAAGTTCTCGCCCACCCGTTCCAGGGCTTCCTCGGCACTGCCGACACCGATGCAGGGAATGTCCTCCAGGGTCAGCGCCTGCTGGCATCCGAGCAGCACATGGGGGTCGTCTTCGACGATCAATACACTAAGGTCGTTGTTCATATTGGCTCAGCGGAAATGGGGCTTACCAACGGTAAACTGAGGACGAAAGCGGTACCACCGCTGGCCGGGTGCTCGACACCCAGGTGACCGCCAGTGGCGGCGGCCAGGCTCGCGGAGAGGGTCAGGCCCAGGCCCAGGCCTTGTTCGCCGGGTTTGGTGGTGAAAAACGGTTCGAACAGGTGCTTGCGCGCTTCGGCGTCGATGCCGTGGCCGTTGTCCCGAACACGCAGTCGATACTTGCCATCGTCCGTTTCGCCTTCGAGCCACAACACCGGCTGCGGCTGCGCCTGCATGGCATCGAGGGCGTTGCCGATGAGGTTGACCAGAATCTGTTCCAGGCGGGTCTGGTCTATCTGCACCTGGACATCCTTGAAGTGGCGGTGCAGTTGCAGATGCGCGGTTTCCACCCGGGCGCCGAGCAATTGCAAGGCCGCCTCCACGGCTTTACCGAGACAGGCCTGGCCCTTGTCGTCACCGCGCCTGGCGAAGGAGCGCAGGCTGGCGGTAATCCGGCCCATGCGGTCGATCAATTCGTTGATGGTCTTGAGATTGGTGCTGGCCACGTCCAGTTGACCGCGCTCGAGAAAACGCACGGTGTTGCCGGACAGGGTGCGCAGCGCCGCCAATGGCTGGTTCAATTCATGGGCGATGCTGGTGGACATCTGGCCAATCGCCGCGAGTTTCCCGGCCTGCACCAGTTCATCCTGGGCGCGGCGCAGCGTCTCTTCGGCGTGCCGGCGTTCGCGGATCTGCCCCTTGAGCCGCTCGTTGCTGGCGCGCAGGTCGGTGGTGCGTTCGGTAATCCGACGCTCCAATTGGTTGTTGGCTTCCTGCAAGGCTTCGCGGGCAGCGAGGCGGGTGGCGATCACTTTGCGCCGCTCGTTCCAGGCGATCAGCAGGAACGCCACGAGGGCAAAGGCCACGGCGACCAGGATCCCCTGGTTGATCGCTTCGCGGCGCAGATCCTGCAGTGGCGTGAGCAGGGTGAAGTTCCACGGGGTATCGCTCAAGGGGCGGGTTTGCGACAGGTAGCTGATGTTTTCGTCATCGGAAACCAGTTCGCTATTGGCGGGGAAGGTGAGTTTTTCCACGCCTTCGGACAGGGTTTCCCGGGCCAGCGGTTGCAGTTCGTTGAGCGGGAACCAGTAGTACTGGAGACTGCGGGCGAGCTTTTCCTTGGTTTCTTCGCTCAGCGGCACCACCGATTTCAGGCGTCGCGCGGGGTCACTGGAAAGGATGATGATGCCGTTCTCGTCACTGACGAAGGCTTCCAGACGCGCGCGCTGCCAGCGTTCTTCCATGGCTTCGAGGCGGACCTTGACCACTGCGACGCCGATGATCTTGCCGTGTTCTTCCAGGCCGTGGGCCAGGTAGTAACCGGGTTCGCCGTTGGTACTGCCGATGCCGTAGAAACGCCCGGGCTGGCCACGCACGGCGTTCTGGAAATAGGCACGGAAGGACAGGTCTTCACCCAGGTAACTGTCGACATCGCGCCAGTTGCTGGTGGCCATGACACGGCCGGTGGTGTCCATCACGTAGATGGCCCGGCTGCGGCTACGCCGGTTCAGGCCTTCGAGGTAATCGTTGACGGTCTGCCGGTGTTCCGGCGTTGGGTCGGCCAGCAGTTTCGAAACACTGGTTTCGAGTTCCAGCAGGCTGGGCAGGTAGGTGTATTTGCTGATTTCGCTTTCGACGGCGCGAGCGTGCAGTTCCAGCTGGCGCTGGCCGTTTTCGCCGAGACTGCGGATTCCATAGTGCTCACTGGTCCAGAAGCCGATGTAACCCAGTCCGATCATCAGGGCGATGATCAGCGGCGGCAGGAACAGATGGCGAATCAGGCGAGGTTTCACGGCGAGTGATGGCGACGTGGCGCGATAGAGAGTGGGGTCGCATTTCATCACAGATGCCTTGGGTCAACCACAACACTTGCAGGTGAGTCACCGCGGGCCCCTGTGGGAGCGAGCCTGCTCGCGATAGCGGACTGACATTCAACATCGCTGTTGACTGTCAGGGCCTCATCGCGAGCAGGCTCGCTCCCACAGTGGATTGGGGCGGCTTCGAGCTGTCAGTGCTGTAGAATCTTGTTGAGGAAGTGCTGTGTACGCTCGGCACGGTGGCTGATGTCGCCGAAGAACTCCTCTTTCTTGCAGTCCTCGATGATCTTGCCCGCGTCCATGAAAATCACCCGGTCGGCCACTTTACGGGCGAAGCCCATTTCGTGGGTTACGCACATCATGGTCATGCCTTCGTGGGCGAGTTGCACCATCACGTCCAGCACTTCGTTGACCATTTCCGGGTCCAGCGCCGAGGTCGGTTCGTCGAACAGCATGACGATCGGGTCCATCGCCAGCGCACGGGCAATCGCCACACGTTGCTGCTGGCCACCGGACAATTGGCCCGGGTGCTTGTGGGCGTGGGCCGAGAGGCCGACACGTTCCAGCAATTGCAGGCCTTTCTTGGTGGCCTCTTCCTTGCTGCGGCCCAACACCTTGATCTGCGCGATGGTCAGGTTTTCGGTGATGGTCAGGTGCGGGAACAGTTCGAAATGCTGGAACACCATGCCCACGCGCGAGCGCAGCTTCGGCAGGTTGGTCTTCGGGTCGGCAATGGAGGTGCCGTCGACCACGATGTCGCCTTTCTGGAACGGTTCCAGGGCGTTGACGCACTTGATCAGGGTCGATTTGCCGGAACCGGACGGCCCGCACACCACGATCACTTCGCCTTTTTTGACCTCGGTGCTGCAATCAGTCAGCACCTGGAAGTCCCCATACCACTTGTTGATGTTTTTGATAGAGATCATACGGCGAACCTTTTTTGCAGACGCTTGACCAGCTGCGAGGCGGCAAAGCTGATGATGAAGTACACGAGACCTGCGAAGATCAGGAACTCATTGGAGCGACCAATGATGTCGCCACTGGCGCGCGAAGCGTTGAGGAAGTCCACCAGGCCGACGGCGTAGACCAGCGAGGTGTCCTGGAACAGGATGATGCTCTGTTGCAGCAACAGCGGGGTCATCTTGCGGAACGCTTGCGGCAGGATGATCAGGCGCATCATCTGGCCATAGTTCATGCCCAGCGCTTGCGCGGCACCCATCTGGCCCTTGGGAATCGACTGCACGCCAGCGCGGACGATTTCACAGAAGTACGCCGCTTCGAACATCATGAACGCCACGATGCACGAGGTGAACGCGCCGATCGGTGTGTCTTCGCCGGTGATCCAGCGCAGCACGAACGGTACCGCCAGGTAGAACCAGGTGATCACCAGCAGCAGCGGGATCGAGCGGAAATAGTTGACGTACGCGCCGGCCAGGTTCGACAGCAGTTTGTTGTGCGACAGGCGGCACAGCGCCAGGATGGTGCCGAGGATTATCCCGCCGACCACGCCCATGGCCATCAGCTTGAGGGTCATGATCATGCCGTTCCACAGGCCCGGCAGGGACGGGATGATGCCCGAGAAGTCGAATTCCATCATTTACCCCCTACGGAAATCAGGCCCGGTACAGCGACTTTCTTCTCGACCATGCGCATCAGCAGCATCAGGCTCATGTTCAGGGTGAAGTAGATCAGCGTGGCCAGGGTGAACGCTTCGAACAGGTTGGCGGAGAACTCAGCGGTCTGTTTGGTCTGCGCGAGCAGCTCCATCAGGCCGATCAGCGAAGCCACGGACGAGTTCTTGAAGACGTTGAGGAATTCCGAGGTGAGCGGCGGAATGATGATCCGGTACGCCTGGGGCAGCAGCACGTTCCAGTAGATCTGCGGCAGCTTGAAGCCCATGGCGCGGGCCGCGGATTCCTGGCCTCTTGGCAGCGCCTGGATACCGGTGCGCACCTGTTCGCAAACACGCGCGGCGGTGAACAGGCCCAGGCACACGACGACGCTGAGGAAGGCCGAGGTGGTGGGGTTCAGGTCCTGCTTGTACCACTCTTGCAGATCCGGCGGCAGCAGGTCGGGCACCAGGAAGTACCAGATGAACAGCTGAACCAGCAGCGGCACGTTACGGAAGAGTTCGACGTAGCAGGTGGCGATGCCCGATACGATGCGGTTCGGCACGGTGCGCATGACGCCCAGGATCGAGCCCAGTATCAGGGCGATGATCCAGGCCACGACGGCGATGCCAATGGTCCAGCCAAGTCCCGAGATGAACCAGTCGAGATAAGTCTCGCTGCCCACGCCAGTGGACTTGAAAAACACGCCCCAGTCCCAGTTGTAATTCATTAGGGTCTCCCCTCAGATCGATCGATGTACAGGTACCCGCTTGGGGGAAGCTCCGTTCCCGCCTGAACGTGATGCTCAGGCACACGCGATCGGCTCGACAGCCACCGGTCCGAGTGTTTCCAAAAATGCCAGCAGGGAGTGACAACCTCCCGAGAGGGCATGGGCCCTCTCAGGAGATAAGGTTAGTCAGAAATCAGGATTTCTTGTCGTCAGCCGCTTTATCGGTCGGATTGGCGATCAGGGCCTTGAGCTCGTCGCTCATCGGGAAGTTCAGGTTCAGGTTTTTCGGCGGGATTGGCTGCATGAACCATTTTTCGTAGATCTTGTTGATCTCGCCCGATGCGTAGGTGGCCTTGATGGCGTCATCCACAGCCTTTTTGAACGGCTCGTCGCCTTTGCGCACCATGCAGCCGTAGATTTCGTAGGACTGTGGGGTACCGGTCACGGCCCAGTCACTGGCTTTCTTGGCCTTGGCTGCTTCACCGGCCAGCAGGGCGTCGTCCATCATGAAGGCTACGGCGCGGCCGGTTTCCAGCATCTGGAAGGACTCGCCGTGGTCTTTGGCGGAGATGACGTTCATGCCCATCTGCTTGTCGGCGTTCATCGCCTTGAGGATGCGCTCGGAGGTGGTGCCGGCGGTGGTCACGACGTTCTTGCCGGCCAGGTCCGGGAAATCCTTGTACTTGGAGTCTGCCTTGGACAGCAGGCGCGTGCCGATTTCGAAGATGCCAACGGAGAAGTCAACTTGTTGCTGGCGCTCGACGTTGTTGGTGGTGGAGCCGCACTCCAGGTCCACGGTGCCGTTCTGCACCAGCGGGATACGGGTTTGCGAGGTGACCAGGTTGTACTTGACCTGCAGGTTCGGCAGGTCCAGGTCTTTTTTCAGGGCTTCGACGACTTTCAGCTGGATGTCGTGGGAGTAGCCGACCGGTTTGCCGGAAGCGTCCGCGATGTAGGAGAAAGGAATGGAAGCGTCACGATGCCCGAGGGTGATGACACCGGACTCTTTGATCTTCTTCAGGGTGCCGGTGAGTTCGGCGGCGAACACTGGCGTGCTGATCAGAGCGGCAGCAATGGCTGCGCCCAGGATATGGGGAACGATGCGCATCAAATTTTCCTCGACATTGTTTTTTTTATGGAGCCAGTTCGTCGGCCCTTTTGTGCTTCGAATGCCCTGACGGCTCCTGAAGTGTCGTGCAACAGGCATTCGTCCAAGAGTGTAGAGCATGACTCGTGCCAGGCCAGGCTGAATGGCACAATCTATTGATATATAAGGATATTAAATATTTATTGAGGTTTTTTTTGGCAGAAGAAATCCGGTTAACCGAATCGACCAGCAAGTCGCGTTCGGAAAACCGAATGCCGCCGGCGGCGCAGAATGCAAAATGCCCCTGAATCGGAAGATTCAGGGGCATTGCATTACCTGGGTGGAGATCAGGCCGCTTCGATCTTGCTGCGGTTCTGCTCGACCTTGCTCAAGTAATCGGCGAGCCGTTGCTGTTGCTCGGGGGTGGTGAACAAGCCGAGTTTGCTGCGACGCCACAGGATGTCGTGGGCGCTGGTTGCCCACTCTTCGCTGCACAGGTAATCGACCTCACGGGTGTAGAGGCCGCCGCCGATGTGTTCGCCCATGTCGTTGAGATTCTGCACGCCTTCGAGCATGCGCCAGGTGCGACTGCCGTAGGTGGTGGCCCAGCGGCGCGAGATTTCGCTGGGGATCCAGTCGAACTTGTCGCGGATCAGCGAGCTCAAGGCCTGTGGTGTGCTCATGTCTTCGCCGCCCGGCAGGGTGGCGTTGGCAGTCCAGCTTGGCAAAATATGCGCGAAGTGCGACGCCAGTTGCGCCAGTGCCGATTCGGCCAGCTTGCGGTAGGTGGTCAGTTTGCCGCCGAACACCGACAACAGGGGCGCTTCCTCGCCGCTGCCCGACAGCGCCAGGGTGTAGTCGCGGGTGACGGCCGACGGGTTGTCGGATTCGTCGTTGCACAGCGGGCGAACGCCGGAATAGCTGTGCAGGATATCGTCACGGCCGATCTGCTTCTTGAAATGGGCGTTGACCACTTGCAGCAGGTAATCGGTTTCGACCTCGGTGATCGCCACTTTTGCCGGGTCGCCTGTGTACTCACGGTCGGTGGTGCCGATCAGGGTGAATTGATTGAGGTAAGGAATGGTGAACACGATGCGCTGATCTTCGTTTTGCAAGATGTGCGCGTGATCGCCTTCGTACAGCTTGGGTACGATCAGGTGGCTGCCCTGGATCAGGCGGATACCGTAGGGCGACTCCATCTTCAGGTCGTCACGAATGAACTTGGCGACCCAGGGGCCGGCTGCGTTCACCAGCGCCTTGGCGCGGATCGAAAACAGGCTGCCATCGGCGCGTTCCAGGTGCAGGTGCCACAGGCCTTTGGTGCGACGCGCGCTGACGCAGCGGGTCTGGGTGTGAACGTGGGCGCCTTTTTCCCGGGCCGCCATGGCGTTCAATACCACCAGGCGCGCATCGTCGACCCAGCAGTCGGAATACTCGAAACCCTTGGTGATTTCGCTTTTCAGCGCGCTGTCGGGGCCGAACTTGAGGCTTTTGGAACCGGCCAGTTTTTCCCGTTTGCCCAGGTTGTCATAAAGGAACAGGCCGGCGCGAATCATCCAGGCCGGGCGCAGGTGCGGGCGATGCGGTAGCACGAAGCGCATGGGCTTGACGATGTGCGGGGCCTTGGCCAGCAGCACTTCGCGCTCGGCCAGGGCTTCGCGTACCAGGCGGAATTCGTAATGTTCCAGGTAGCGCAGGCCGCCGTGGATCAGCTTGCTGCTGGCCGATGAGGTGTGGCTGGCCAGGTCATCCTTTTCGCAAAGGAACACCGAGAGGCCGCGACCGGCGGCATCTGCCGCGATCCCTGCACCATTGATGCCGCCACCGATGACGGCGATATCGTAGACCTCGGCGAGAGGTGGCGTAGGTGAAGTAGAAGTGGGCATCGGCTAAGGCCTCGGAATTCTTTGATTTTCTGTATTTGAATTCGAACATTAATGTTCATTTGCGAAAATCTTAGCCCATAAAGACGCGCACAGCCAGTCGACTTCGATTGAAAAAACTCATCGAAGGGCGGTTAAAGGAAAATATTCGAACATTTAATGCGCGGTAGACCGCAAGGAAGATGTTCCCTGTGCTGACGCCTTCGCGGGCAAGCCCGCTCCCACAGGTTTTGCGACCGCCACCAAACTTGTGGCGGTCATCAATCACTGTGGGAGCGGGCTTGCCCGCGAAGGCGTCGGTACAGGCGACGAAGATATGAGGGTTAAACGACCTCGAGCCGAATCTTGTGCTGATTCAACAACTGCGTCAGCGCCGGCACCGGCTGCTGGTCGGTGACCAGGCAATCGATCAGGCTGATCGGCCCCAGGCGGATCATGGCGTTGCGCCCGAACTTGCTGGAGTCGGCGGCGAGGATCACCTTGCGGGCGTTGGCGATGATCGCCTGGGATACCCGCACTTCCTGATAATCGAAATCCAGCAGGCTGCCGTCTTCATCGATGCCACTGATGCCGACCAGGGCAAAGTCGACCTTGAACTGGTTGATGAAATCGACGCTGGCCTGGCCGACCACGCCACCGTCACGCCGCACATTGCCCCCGGTCAGCAGGACGTCGAAGTCGTCCTTGGCGCTGAGCATCGAGGCCACATGCAGGTTGTTGGTGATGATCTTCAGGTGATTGTGGTTGAGCAGGGCGCGGGCAATCGACTCGGTGGTGGTACCGATATTGATGAACAGCGAGGCGTGGTCGGGGATCTGCGCGGCAATGGCTTCGCCGATGCGCTGTTTCTCATCGCGCATCTGGTCGGCGCGCATGGCGTAGGCGGTGTTTTCAACACTGGAATCGTAAGCCGCGCCGCCGTGGTAGCGGCGCAACAGATTGGCTTCCGCCAGTTGATTGATATCGCGGCGGATGGTCTGCGGAGTGACAACGAACAGCGTGGCCATTTCCTCGATGCTGACATAACCGCGTTCACGGACCAGTTCGAGGATTTGCTGCTGACGGGGAGGCAGATTCATGGGGCGTCCTTTGGGCTGCCGTGCAAAATTTGCCCATGATGCCGCAGGAATCTGCTCCCTACCAGTTACATACAGATACGAGCTCGTATCCCGGTTTATTCGGCCTCGTCTTCAGCTGCCCAATCGCGGGTACGGCTGACCGCTTTTTTCCAGCCGGCGTAGAGTTTTTCTTTCGCCGTTTCATCGAGTGTCGGTTCGAACTGGCGTTCGATCACCGCCTTGCCGCGCAACTCGTCCAGGCTGCCCCAGAAACCGCAGGCCAGGCCCGCCAGGTAAGCGGCGCCCAATGCCGTGGTTTCACGCATCTGCGGACGCTCGACCTGGGTGCCGAGAATGTCGGCCTGGAACTGCATCAGGAAGTTGTTTGCGACTGCACCGCCGTCGACGCGCAGGGCCTTGAGGCGTTCGCCAGCATCCTGCTGCATGGCGTCGAGCACGTCGCGGGTCTGGTAGGCAATCGATTCCAGCGCAGCGCGGATGATGTGGTCGACACGCACGCCACGGGTCAGGCCGAACAGCGCGCCACGGGCGTAAGGATCCCAGTACGGTGCGCCAAGTCCGGTGAAGGCCGGTACCAGGTACACGCCGTTGCTGTCCTTGACCTTGTTGGCGAAGTATTCGGTGTCGTGGGCGTCGTTGATGATCTTCAGTTCGTCACGCAACCATTGCACGGTGGAGCCACCGTTGAATACCGCGCCTTCCAGCGCGTAGGCCACTTCACCACGTGGGCCGCAAGCGATGGTCGTGAGCATGCCGTGGTTGGACTTCACGGCTTTGTCGCCGGTGTTCATCAGCAGGAAGCAACCGGTGCCGTAGGTGTTTTTCGCTTGGCCGGCTTCGACGCACATCTGGCCGAACAGGGCGGCCTGCTGGTCGCCGGCGATACCGCCGATGGCGATGCCGCTTTTGGTGTGCCCGTAGATTTCCGAGGAGGATTTCACCTGGGGTAGCATTTCCCGCGGGATATCCAGCAGCTCCAGCATCTTCGCGTCCCACTCCAGTGTGTGGATGTTGAAGAGCATCGTGCGCGAGGCGTTGGTGTAGTCGGTGACGTGCACCTTGCCACCGGTAAATTTCCAGATCAGCCAGCTGTCGACGGTGCCGAACAATAGCTCGCCGTTGCGTGCGCGTTCGCGGCTGCCTTCGACGTTGTCGAGGATCCACTTGAGCTTGGTGCCGGAGAAGTACGGGTCGGTGACCAGCCCTGTGGTTTCGCTGATGTATTGCTCATGGCCATCGCGCTTGAGCTGTTGGCAGATCTCGGTGCTGCGTCGGCACTGCCAGACGATCGCGTTGTAGATCGGGCGACCGGTGTTCTTGTCCCAGACCACGGTGGTCTCACGCTGGTTGGTGATGCCGATGGCCGCGACCTGGTCGTG
This sequence comes from Pseudomonas sp. GM78, assembly GCF_000282475.1. Classification (GTDB taxonomy): domain Bacteria; phylum Pseudomonadota; class Gammaproteobacteria; order Pseudomonadales; family Pseudomonadaceae; genus Aquipseudomonas. The sequence goes on along the minus strand of NZ_AKJF01000059.1, from coordinate 29,395 downwards.
ATGCAGGCCGGCTTGCGCCAGGGCCTCGACCATCACCGCGCTCTGGGTGGCGAAGATTTCCATCGGGTCGTGTTCGACCCAACCGGCTTGCGGATAATGCTGCGCGAACTCGCGCTGTGCGGTGCAGACCACATTGGCGTCGCGGTCGAAAATGATCGCGCGGGAGCTGGTCGTACCCTGATCGAGGGCAATGATGTAGTTCTTGTTCTGTGTGTCGGTCATGTCGATTGCCTTGGACGAAAAAGGGGGGGTGGGGGGTTGAGGGATGAAGCCTGGTGCGCGAGCAAACGGGCAGGGTCGCGCACCAACGCTATCAAGAAATTCTGGGCTTGCCGTCAATGGCAGGTAGTGCATCCTTTGTAGCAGGTGCGGCGCCAGGCAGGTGACGGGCAATCAAGCCGCGGTAGGCAGCAGCACCCAGGCAGGCACCGACAATCGGTGCAAAAACCGGAACCAGGAAGTACGGAATATCGCGGCCGCCAGTGAAGGAAATTTCACCCCAGCCAGCGAAGAAAGTCATCAGTTTGGGGCCGAAGTCCCGTGCCGGGTTCATCGCGAAGCCGGTCAGCGGCCCCATCGAACTGCCAATCACCGCAATCAGCAGGCCGATCAGGATGGGCGCCAGCGGGCCGTTGGGCAGGCCATTGTTGTCGTCGGTCAGCGACATGATGACGCCCATCAGGATGGCGGTGATGATCACCTCGACCAGGAACGCTTGGGCCGTGGACAGGCTTGGGTTGGGGAAGGTAGAGAACACCGACGCCAGTTCAAGGCTGGCTGTGCTGCCGCGAACCATTTGGTGAGTTTGTTCGAAATCGAAGAATAGGTTGCTGTAAAGCGTGTAAACCAACAAGGCGCCGCAAAAAGCACCCGCCACCTGCGCGAAGATATAGAAAGGCAGTTTGCGCTTTTCGAAGTCGGCAAAAATGCTCAGCGCGATACTGACGGCAGGGTTCAGGTGGGCGCCGGAAACCCCGGCGGTCAAGTAGATCGCCATGCTCACGCCGACACCCCAGATAATGCTGATTTCCCAGAGGCCAAAGCTGGCACCCGCGACCTTGAGCGCGGCAACGCAGCCCGTACCGAAGAAGATCAGCAGCGCAGTGCCCAGGAACTCGGCCATGCATTGGCTCGACAGTGACGGTTGTTGTAAAGCAGTTGTCATTGAAACCTCATTGTTTTTCTTGTGTGACGCTTCCATTCCATCATGGTCAAAGCGCGTTTCTCATTGAGCCAGGATCCCCATCCTGTTCCCGTTTTACAGCAGGGCACTGCGGTAAGACATTTCATACAGTTTCAGAAACGAAAAAATATAGACAAGAAACGCTGCTGTCAAAGGTCGAAAGTGAACCGTTGGTCACAAATAAACTATTAGTCACGTGAATGATCGCGCGTCGCAGGGGGTGAAGGCGGGAGCTGGGCGCCTTTTGAATCGGCGCCGCGATAGAGCCTTTTGTGGGTCAATGTCCTAGAATCCGCCGCAGGATTTTCTATTGCCACCCAGTCTGGAGCTGTTATGACACCCGCATTGGATCTGCTGAAAAAGGTTCGGGCCGAACACCGTGTGCACAGTTATGAACATGACCCGAAGGCAGCGTCCTATGGGCTGGAAGCCGCGGAGAAGCTCGGACTGGACCCGGCGCAAGTGTTCAAGACCTTGCTGGCGGCCAGTGAAAAAGGCGAGTTGCTGGTGGCGGTGGTGCCGGTTGGCGGCAGCCTGGATCTGAAGGCCTTGGCCCAGGCGGCCAAGGTGAAGAAAGTCGAAATGGCCGATCCTGCGGCGGCCCAGCGCTCCACCGGGTATCTATTGGGCGGTATCAGCCCGCTGGGGCAGAAGAAGCGCTTGCGGACGTTTATCGACAATTCGGCTCAGCCGTTTGCGAGCATTTTTGTCAGCGCGGGACGGCGGGGCCTTGAAGTCGAATTGGCCCCCGCCGTGCTGGCCGAACATACCCAGGCGACATTCGCCGATATCGGCCGTCCCTAGGGGTTGATCAGTGCGCGCTGCTGTAGCGCCGAACACCTGATTCAACCACCGGAATCTGCGCCGCCATGCTGCCGGATGCCTGGAACAGCACCAGGTGTTCCGCCGCGACACGAATGCCGACTTCCGCGCCGATCAGGTGATCGACATGGCTCGGGAAAATCGCTTCCAGTTGCGCGCCAGTGAGCATTTGCAGGCGATAAAGCGTCGAGGCGCCCTGGAAAGACTTGCCGACGATCCGCGCCTTCAATGCACTGTCTGGCGCATAAACGATATCGTCCGGACGCAGCAAGACATCCACCGCACCGCCGACCGGCCAGGTGTAGGCGCGGTTGCCGCGCAGTTCACCCAATTCGGTCTGCACCGACTCCGGGCTGCTCAGCTGGCCGCGAATGAAATAACCCTGGCCGATGAAGCTGGCCACATAGGGTGTCAGTGGTTCGTGATAGAGGTTGTAGGGCGTATCCCATTGCTCAAGCCGGCCTTCCTTGAACACGCCGACGTGATCGCTGACCGCGAAAGCTTCTTCCTGGTCGTGGGTCACCAGAATCGCACTGGTGCCGCGGGCCTTGAGGATGTCGCGCACCTCGTGGCTGAGCTTGCGGCGCAATTCACCGTCGAGGTTGGAGAACGGTTCGTCCAGCAGCAGCAATTGCGGTTCCGGCGCCAGGGCGCGAGCCAGGGCGACCCGTTGCTGCTGGCCGCCGGAAAGCTCGTGTGGGTAACGCTTGCCGAGGTTTTTCAGGTTGACCAGTTCGAGCAACTCTTCGGTGACACGATCCTTGTCCGGATGTTTGCGAATGCCGAAGGCGATGTTGTCGGCCACGCTCAAGTGCGGAAACAGGGCGTAATCCTGGAACACCATGCCGATGCGACGTTTCTCCGGCGCGAGGGTGAAACCGGCGCTGGAGATGGTCTCGCCAGCCAGCTGGATGTCACCTTCGTGCACCGGTTCGAAGCCGGCAATGGCGCGCAGGGTGGTGGTCTTGCCGCAGCCTGAAGAGCCCAGCAGGCAACCGATGTCACCGGCGTTCAGATGCAGGTTGAGGTTTTGCACCACGCGCTGGTCTTGATAGCCGCAGGCGAGGTTGCGCAGGTTAAGCAGTAATGGCTGGCTCATGCGTGGTGATACGCCGCTTCGACCAAAAATTCGAGCAGGGCCTTTTGTGCGTGAAGCCGGTTTTCAGCCTGGTCCCAGGCCACCGAGCGCGGGTCGTCGAGCAGGTCGAGGCTGATCTCTTCGCCGCGGTGAGCCGGCAGGCAATGCATGAACAGAACGTCCGGAGCGGCCAGGTCGAGCAGGGCGCGGTTGACCTGGTACGGAGCGAACAGCTGCAGGCGCTTGGCGGTTTCTTCTTCCTGGCCCATGGAGGTCCAGACGTCAGTGCTCACCAGATGCGCACCGCGCACGGCGTCCTGCGGATCACGAACGATGGTCACCCGATCCCCGGCCTTGGCCACGAATTCAGGATTGGGTTCGTAACCTTCCGGGCAGGCGATGCGCAACTGGAAGTCGAACTGGATCGCCGCTTCTATATAGCTGTTGCACATGTTATTGCCGTCGCCGATCCAGGCCACGGTCTTGCCCTGGATGGAGCCACGGTGTTCGAGGAACGTCTGCATGTCGGCCAGCAACTGGCACGGGTGCAGGTCGTCGGACAAGCCGTTGATCACCGGCACGCGGGAGTTGGCGGCGAATTCGGTCAGGTTGCTGTGGGCAAAGGTGCGGATCATCACGGCGTCGAGCATGCTCGACATGACGATCGCGCAGTCGCCGATCGGCTCGCCACGGCCCAGCTGGGTATCGCGGGGCGACAGGAAGATCGCCTGGCCACCGAGCTGGATCATGCCGGCTTCGAAGGAAATTCGGGTGCGGGTCGAGGATTTTTCGAAAATCATCCCGAGCACGCGGTTTTTCAAAGGCTCGAACAGTACGCCGCGGTTACGCAGGTCTTTGAGCTCAACGCCTCGACGGATCACGCTGACCAGCTCTTGGGGCGTGCAATCCATCAGGGAGAGAAAGTGCCTTGCGCTCATCATTGACTACCTTTTTGCTACAAACCGCAGATGCTCAAAGCCTTGTTTAACGGAACAACGGGCGAGACCTGCGGCGTAAGCCGCACGGGGCGACGAAATAGGGGAAGGCGCGATCTTATAATTAAATGTCGCGTCTTACCAATAGGGCTACGGTTATTAGGGGATTTCAGAGAGGCTATCGGATGACTGCGATAACGCTTTTTGAAGCCTTTTTCCTGACAGCAGCCAGGCATTTGTACACCGGCGCCGTGGAACTTGGCAATCCAGCGGGGCGGGGATGGCGAGCAGACAGTCGGTTTTCGACCTGTCGTTCCGGGTCTTGGCGCCGGGCGCAGCCGATCTGAAATACTTGCGAATGCAAAGTGCTGGGTTATAACTAATTCACGAGTGACGCAGGAAGCTCAGCGATGGAATCGAAAGAACAGCAGCTTATGGAATTGCTTGGCCTCACGGCCCGCTCCCTGACTCACCTGACCGCCTCCATGACATCGATGTCTTTCGAACTGCTGCGCAGTGACGACCAGGTTACGCGGGATGCAGGACGGCGCATGATCGACCGCATGGTCACCATCAGTGCCGGGCTTGACGAACACTGGCGCCTGATCGGCGAGCTGACCGGTGTGAACGGCACCCATGGGCCGGTCGAACCCCTCCAGGAAATCCAGTTGCACACGCCGCCGAGGCTGCCTTCGAGCTGATCGTGCGCGGTTATCGGCAAGCCTGATGGCCACCGATTCACAAGACGAACGTCGCTGGCGCGGTGGTAGGGCAGGCGCCATAGTTTTGTTCCCGCGGTCGCTATTGTCCGCCCAGAACAAGACAGAGACTGGCCATGACCAAGACTCTCCATCACCGTGCGTGCCATTTGTGTGAGGCCATTTGTGGCCTGACCATCGAAACCACCGAGCTCGAAGCCGGTAATCTGCAGATCACCTCTATCAAGGGTGATTCCCAGGACACCTTCAGCCGCGGGCACATCTGCCCCAAGGCGGTTGCCCTGCAAGACATCCAGAACGATCCGGATCGCCTGCATCAGCCAATGCGGCGGGTGGGCAGCGAATGGCATCCCATCGAGTGGGAAGACGCCTTCAACCTGGTCGCTGAACGCCTGACCGCGATTCAGGAGCGCCACGGGCAAAACGCGGTGGCGGTCTATCAAGGCAATCCCAGCGTGCACAACTATGGGCTGATGACCCACAGCAATTATTTTCTCGGCCTGCTGAAAACCCGCAACCGGTTTTCCGCGACGTCGGTCGACCAGCTGCCCCATCACCTGACCAGTCACTTGATGTACGGCCACGGTTTGCTGCTGCCGATACCGGACATCGATCACACCGACTTCATGTTGATCCTGGGCGGCAATCCGCTGGCCTCCAATGGCAGCATCATGACCGTGCCGGATGTGGAAAAACGCTTGAAGGCGATCCAGGCCCGGGGCGGCAAAGTCGTGGTGGTCGACCCGCGTCGCAGCGAAACGGCGGCGATCGCCGACCAGCATCTGTTCGTGCGCCCCGGTGGCGATGCGGCGCTGCTGTTTGGTCTGCTCAATACCCTGTTCGCCGAAGGCCTGACCCGCGACAGTCATTTGCCAGTGGACGGCCTGGATCAGGTGCGCGAAGCCGTGGCCGCTTTCACCGCCGACGTCATGAGCCCATTGTGTGCGGTGCCGGCGGAACAAATCCGCCAATTGGCACGGGATTTTGCCGCCGCACCCACCGCGGTTTGCTACGGCCGCATGGGTGTCTCGACCCAGGCATTCGGCACGCTGTGCCATTGGCTGGTGCAGTTGATCAACCTGGTCACCGGCAACCTCGACCGCGTCGGCGGCGCCTTGTGCACAGAGCCTGCGGTTGACCTGGTGGCTTCGACGTCGGGCGGGCATTTCAATTTGTGGCAGAGCCGGGTGTCCGGGCGCCCTGAGTACGGCGGCGAACTGCCGGTCTCGGCGCTGGCCGAAGAGATGCTCACCGAAGGCGACGGACAAGTTCGTGCACTGATCACCGTGGCGGGCAACCCGGTGCTGTCCACACCCAATGGCCGCCAGCTGGAGCAGGCGCTGGACGGGCTGGAGTTCATGGTCAGTGTCGACCTGTACATCAATGAAACTACGCGCTATGCCGACCTGATCCTGCCGTCTACCTCGGCGCTGGAAAACGATCATTACGACACCACCTTCAATATGTTTGCGGTGCGCAACGTCAGCCGCTTCAACCGCGCCATCCTGCCCAAGCCAGAAGGTGCCTTGCACGACTGGGAGATTTTCGTCGGGTTGGCCAAGGCGTTCGCGACGAAGACTGGCAAGGAGCTGAAGCCCACCATCGCCCCGGCGCAGATGATCGACCGCGGTTTACGTATGGGACTGTACGGCGACGTATCGCCGCATAAGCTATCGCTCGCAACCCTGTTCGATCATCCCCACGGGGTTGACCTCGGCGCCCTGAAACCCAACCTGGCGCCCCGTCTGAAAACCGCCAATCAGCGCGTCCAGGCTGCCCCCGCCGCGATCCTCGCCGACCTGGCGCGCTTCGCGGCGTTGCAGGCGCCGGCCAGCGATGAGTTGTTGATGATCGGCCGGCGCCATGTGCGCAGTAATAACTCGTGGATGCATAACTATCACCGTCTGGTGAAGGGCAAGCCCCGTCACCAGTTGTTGATGCACCCGGATGATCTGGCCAGTCGCGAGTTAAGCGACGGGCAAAAAGTGCGGGTCAGTTCGCGGGTCGGGGTGATCGAAGTGGAAGTGCTGGCCAGCCCGGATATGATGAAAGGTGTGGTCAGCCTTCCGCACGGTTGGGGCCATGCCCGGCCGGGTGTGCACATGAGCATCGCCAGTGGTCAGCCAGGCGCCAGCGCCAACGACCTGACCGACGAATGTCAGCTCGATGAATTGTCGGGTAACGCGGCGTTGAACGGCGTACCGGTGACTGTGGAAGCGGCCTGATCGCATCTGACGGAGAGACCGAGCAGGGCGCTCGGCTTTCCGTTACAATGCGCCACCGTGCCGACCCATGAGTCGGAAAGTTCAGCCGAGGTGCTCCATGGATATCATCGAAACGATTAAAGAGCAGATTGCCAACAACACCATTCTGCTTTACATGAAAGGCTCGCCGAATGCCCCGCAGTGCGGCTTCTCCGCGAAAGCCGCGCAGGCCGTGATGGCGTGTGGCGAAAAATTTGCGTACGTGGATATCCTGCAGAACCCGGAAATCCGCGCCAATCTGCCAAAATACGCCAACTGGCCAACCTTCCCGCAATTGTGGGTAGCTGGCGAGCTGGTTGGCGGTAGCGACATCATGACTGAAATGTCCGCTGATGGTTCGTTGCAGGCGCTGATCAAGGATGCCGCGGCCAAGGCAGCAGCAGCCAAGACCGAAGCCTGATACTCGGGCGTCAAAAAAGGCCCTTCACGGCAAACCGTGAAGGGCCTTTTTTTTCGCCTGAACATTAACTGTGTAGGAGGAGCATGCTCGCGATGAACCTGAGAACCCCGCGGGGCGTCAGGCCTCCAGCGTTATCGTTGACGACCATCGCGAGCAGGCTCGCTCCTACAGGTTACGGGGAGGTTGTCCTTTGGCGTGAAGCTGACTAAGATGTCAGAAAATTCATCCTATGATTGGATGAAAGGACGAATCCCATGTCAGACACTTCTCCGTTAATCAAGCGTTCCCTGGTCGATCAGGCTCTGGAGCAGTTGCGACTGCGCATTAACCAAGGCGCCTGGGCGGTAGGGCAGCGCTTGCCCACCGAGCCCGAGTTGTCCGCAGAACTGGGCATCAGCCGCAACACGGTGCGCGAAGCCATGCGCGTGTTGGCGTTTTCCGGGTTGATCGAAATCCGTCAGGGCGACGGCAGTTACCTGCGCGCGGTGGTCGATCCGCTGGACACCCTCAAGGCATTGTCCCGCTGCTCACTCGAACAGGCCCGCGAGACCCGGCACATCCTTGAAGTCGAGGCCATCGGCCTGGCGGCCATGCGCCGTACCGATGAAGACCTGGTGGCCTTGCGTGAGGCGCTGGGCGTCAGCGGCAGCCACTATCACGGCGATCTCGACACTTATATCGCCTGTGATCTGGTGTTCCACCGCCGCCTTGTGGACGCCGCGCACAACTCGACCCTCAGTGAGCTGTATCGCTATTTCTCCAGTGTTGTCGGTGAGCAATTGCGCCACTGTCTGAACATCACCCCCCGGCGCCAGGAGGTCTTCGACCTGCACGTCGAGCTGCTCGATGCCGTCGAGCAACGCGACCCGGAGCGGGCCAAAGCCCTGTCGAGGCAGTTGATCAATGAACCTTGAAACCGAGAACACCATGTCCAGCCAGCCCACCGATGTCACCTCACCCAAGCGCACGGCGGAGCTGGAAGAGCTGCTGATCGACGCCGAGGCCGATGACGAACAGGTCCAGCAGACCCAGCCGATCCTGCGGCGACCGTGGTTGTTGCTGCTGGGCCTGATCCTGGTGGCATTGAACCTGCGTCCGGCGCTGTCGAGCATGGCGCCGATGCTGAGCGAGGTGTCGAAAAACCTGGGATTGTCGGCGTCACAGGCCGGTTTGCTGACCACGTTGCCGGTGCTGTGCCTGGGCCTGTTCGCCCCGCTGGCACCGGTGCTGGCGCGCCGCTTCGGGGCAGAGCGCGTGGTGTTGGGTATTCTCCTGACGCTGGCGGGAGGGATCATCCTGCGCAGTTCCTTCGGCGAAATCGGTCTGTTTGCCGGCAGTGTGCTGGCAGGTGCCAGCATTGGCGTGATCGGCGTGTTGCTGCCGGGCATCGTCAAGCGCGACTTCGCCAAACAGGCCGGGACCATGACCGGTGTCTATACCATGGCCCTGTGCCTGGGCGCGGCCATGGCGGCGGGTGCCACGGTGCCGCTGAGCGAACACTTCGACAACCGCTGGAGCCTCGGCCTCGGGTTCTGGGTGATTCCAGCCTTGATCGCGGCGATGTTCTGGTTGCCGCAAACCGGGCAGAAACATGGCGCGCACAACGTTGCCTATCGTGTGCGGGGGTTGCTGCGCGACCCGCTGGCCTGGCAAGTCACCTTGTACATGGGCCTGCAATCGTCCCTGGCCTACATCGTGTTCGGCTGGTTGCCGTCGATCCTGATCGGTCGTGGCTTGAGCGCAACCCAGGCCGGCCTGGTGTTGTCGGGTTCGGTGATCGTGCAATTGATCAGCTCCCTCGCCGCGCCATGGCTGGCGACGCGCGGCAAGGATCAGCGCTTGGCGATCGTGATCGTCATGGTGCTGACCCTGGGTGGTTTGTTCGGTTGCCTGTACGCCCCGATCGAAGGCTTGTGGGGGTGGGCGATTGTATTGGGGCTGGGGCAGGGCGCTACTTTCAGCCTGGCATTGACCCTGATCGTATTGCGCTCGCGTGATTCCCACGTGGCGGCGAACCTGTCGAGCATGGCCCAGGGTTTCGGCTACACCCTGGCATCCATGGGACCGTTCGCGGTCGGCATCGTGCACGACTGGACCGGCGGCTGGAGCGCCGTGGGCTGGATCTTCGGAGTGATCGGCCTGGGTGCGATCATCGCCGGGCTCGGTGCGGGGCGGGCACTCTACGTACAAGTCGAAAGCGAAAAGGTCTGACGCTTACGCACTGTCGGTATTCGCCCTGCGAATGCCGATAGTGTTCGGCGTCTTTGGAGACTATCGTGCAGGCAATCCAACAATCGTACGGAGCCTGCCCATGAGTGATGCCCATAACGCATTGATCACCCAGTTCTACCAAGCCTTCCAGCGGCTGGATGCCGAGGCCATGAGCGCCTGCTATACCGATGATGTGGTGTTCAGTGACCCGGCGTTTGGCGAGTTGCGTGGCCAGGAGGCTGGCGACATGTGGCGCATGCTCACCACCCGGGCAAAGAGTTTTTCCCTGACATTCGACAATGTGCGCAGCGATGAACGCACCGGCGGTGCCCATTGGGTAGCGACGTATCTGTTCAGCCAGACGGGCAACACCGTGGTCAACGATATCCAGGCGCGTTTTGTCTTCCGCGACGGCAAGATCTGCGAGCATCACGACAGCTTCGATCTATGGGCCTGGTCACGCCAGGCGCTGGGTTTCAAAGGCCTGTTGTTGGGCTGGACGCCACTGGTGAAGAACGCTGTTCGCGCTCAAGCCTTGAAGGGCCTGAAGGCTTTCCAGGCCAGTCGCTGATAAGATCGCCGCTTGTTTCCTTTCAAGTCTTGATCGTGACGTGAGCACCCTCAACGAAAAACCTGCCGACGCCGAGTCACAGGTGACCAAGCCGTGGTTCGTCTATCTGGTTCGCGCGGCCAATGGTTCGCTCTACTGCGGAATCAGCGATGATCCTGTGCGTCGCTTTGCCACTCATCAAAGTGGCAAGGGCGCGCGGTTCTTTCTTTCCAGCCCGGCCGTCGCGCTGGTCTACACCGAACTCTGCCGCGATAAAAGTGAAGCGCTGCGTCAGGAACGGCTGATCAAAAAACTCAGGAAGAGCGCCAAGGAATGCCTGGTGGCGAGCGCGGCTGCCGGCTTATCAATCTGACTGATCAGTTCCCATCAGGCAGATCGGTAGGCTGCCTGCCGATTGCGCGTTAAGCTGAGGGTTCCTATTCGCGCGGCGGAGCCGAGCATGTCCGAGTTGATCCTGCATCATTACCCGACGTCCCCTTTCGCCGAAAAAGCCCGTTTGCTCCTGGGTTTCAAAGGGTTGTCCTGGCGTTCGGTGAAAATCTCACCGGTGATGCCAAAGCCTGATTTGACGGCGTTGACCGGCGGCTATCGCAAGACGCCGGTGCTGCAGATCGGTGCGGATATCTATTGCGACACGGCCTTGATTGCCCGCCGTCTGGAACAGGAAAAAGCCCTGCCGGCGTTCTTTCCGGAAGGCCAGGAAATGGTCGCCGCGACCTTCGCGGCCTGGGCCGATTCGGTGGTGTTCCAGCATGCGGTCAGCCTGGTGTTCCAGCCGGAATCGGTAGCGGTGCGTTTCGCCAATTTGCCCCCCGAGGCGATCAAGGCGTTTATCGCCGACCGGGCCTGCTTGTTCAGTGGTGGCAGTGCTACAAAGTTGTCGGCTGAGCAAGCGCGACATCAGTGGCCAACGATCATGACGCGCCTGGAGCAACAACTGCAACGCGAGGAGGGCGATTTCCTGTTCGGCGAACCGTCGATTGCCGACTTCGCCCTGGCTCACCCGCTGTGGTTCCTCAAGGCAACGCCGGTCACTGCACCGCTGATCGATGCTTATCCGGCGGTTGCCGCGTGGCACGCGCGGGTATTGGGCTTCGGTCACGGTGCCTTCAGCGATATGACGTCCGAGGAAGCGTTGGAGGTTGCGCGCAATGCCACGCCAGCCGCATTGCCGGATGAGCAGTTCGTCGACCCGAACGGTTTCAAGGCCGGCCAGCAAGTGCTGATCGCGGCCACGGACTATGGCGTTGATCCGGTGGTGGGGGAGTTGCTGTTTGCCGGTGTCGAAGAGTTGATTGTGCGCCGTGAAGACGAACGTGGCGGTGTGGTGCATGTGCACGTTCCGCGATTCGGTTTCCGCATCGAAGCACAGTAGCTTTCAGATTATTTCAGGGCAGCCAGGATCGCATCCGGGTCATACCCGCGAATCAGCGTCCCGTTCACATCGATGATCGGAATCCCGCCGCCGCCCAAGGCCTCATAGGCCTTGCGCGCCACGGCATCCTTCTCGATATCGAATTCCTTGTACGGGATGCCTTTCTGGTCGAGAAAGCGCCGGGTCAGCTTGCAGTAGCCACACCACTCGGTGGCGTAAAGCACGACGTTGGCCTTGGCTTGGGTCTGCTCCGACACCACTTGCGACGGGTTGAACACCCGCTCGATCTTGCCCCAGTGCTGATAGACCACGACCACCAGCAGGATCAGCAGGAACTTCTTCAGTACGTTACCGAGCATCAGTTGCGGCGCTTGAGCTGGTCGGTGAGCGAGGTCGGCAGGCCTTTGATGATCAGCGTGCCGGCGTCTTCGTCGTATTCGATCTTCGAGCCCAGCAGGTGCGCTTCGAAGCTGATGGACAGGCCTTCGGCGCGGCCGGTGAAACGGCGGAACTGGTTCAAGGTACGTTTATCGGCCGGGATTTCCGGCGACAGGCCGTAGTCCTTGTTGCGGATGTGGTCGTAGAAGGCTTTCGGGCGGTCTTCGTCGATCAGTCCAGACAACTCTTCCAGGCCCATCGGTTCGCCGAGCTTGGCCTGGCTGCTGGCGTAATCCACCAGGGTCTTGGTTTTCTCGCGGGCGTCCTCTTCGGGCAGGTCTTCGCTTTCGACGAAGTCACTGAATGCCTTGAGCAGGGTGCGGGTTTCACCCGGGCCGTCGACGCCTTCCTGGCAGCCGATGAAGTCGCGGAAATACTCCGAAACCTTTTTGCCGTTCTTGCCTTTGATGAACGAAATGTACTGCTTGGATTGCTTGTTGTTCTGCCACTCCGACACGTTGATCCGCGCCGCCAGGTGCAACTGGCCCAGGTCCAGGTGACGGGATGGGGTCACGTCGAGCTGCTCGGTCACCGCGACGCCTTCGCTGTGGTGCAGCAGGGCGATGGCCAGGTAATCGGTCATGCCTTGTTGATAGTGGGCGAACAGGACGTGACCGCCGACCGAGAGGTTGGACTCTTCCATCAGCTTCTGCAGGTGTTCCACCGCCACGCGGCTGAAGGCGGTGAAGTCCTGAGCGCCATCGAGGTATTCCTTCAGCCAGCCGCTGAATGGAAAGGCGCCGGACTCTGGATGAAACAGACCCCAGGCTTTACCTTGTTTGGCGTTGTAGTTTTCGTTGAGGTCGGCAAGCATGTTCTCGATGGCTGCAGACTCCGCCAGTTCAGAGTCGCGAGCGTGGAGAACCGCTGGAGTGCCGTCGGGTTTTTTGTCGATCAGGTGGACGATGCAATGACGGATCGGCATGGGCTTCTCGGCTGGTTGGAGAGAGCAGGGCGAGCTCCCCGAAAAAGCGCCCAGTGTACCGCAACCACTGGTTTTGGCGCGGGGCGAACGGCATTTGCGGGGCGACCGGGGGTGCTTATGCGTTTTTTTCCCGATTTAGAGCAATAAAGCTGACCAATTGGGTAGCTAGAGGCGGATATTTCCCCGCCTCTGTGCTAGTTTTGCCCGGTCTTACGCGTAGTCACTGCGTTAAGCGTGCATTCAGCATTTGTCAGGTCGAACCAAACCCTGATTTCGGAATCTATAACCCCGATCCCGTGGTTATTTGGCCGAGGGTGCCGGATCCAAAAGATCGGGCTCGATGGCTGACACTGCACTCTGCAATCCATATGAATTTGATAGGGAAGGAACACTACATGGCTCTTACTAAAGACCAACTGATCGCCGACATCGCTGAAGCTATCGACGCGCCGAAAACCACCGCGCGTAACGCTCTGGACCAACTGGGCCAAATCGTTGCCGATCAGCTGGAAAACGGCGGCGAAATCACTCTGCCAGGTATCGGCAAACTGAAAGTGACTGAGCGTCCTGCCCGTACTGGCCGTAACCCATCGACTGGCGCTGCCATCGAAATCGCTGCCAAGAAAGTGATCAAGCTGGTTGTGGCTAAAGGCCTGACCGACGCTGTTAACAAGTAAGACTTGTTAAAAAAAAACCGTGCGCCGGAGTGATCCGGGCACGGTTTTTTTGTGTCCGCAGCTTATTGCGCTGAAGGTTTCACCCAGCGCGCCTGACGCCAGGCCTGTTGTTGCGCTGGGGTCTGGAACGTCCAGGCCACGAAGCGACTCTGTTTCTGGCCCTGGGACATTTCCACCACCTGGCTTTGCAGTGCCCCGGCTTTTTTCAGCGCGGTCTGGATTGCTGGCAGGTTCGAAGCTTTCGATACCAGTGTGCTGAACCACAGCACCTGTTGCCCCACCTGCGCGCTTTCGCTGATCAGTTGGGTGACGAATCGCGCTTCACCGCCCTCACACCACAACTCCGCCGCCTGGCCGCCAAAATTCAGCACTGGCAGTTTGCGTTTTGGATCGGCCTTGCCCAGCGCGCGCCACTTGCGCGTGCTGCCGCGCGTAGCTTCGTCCAGCGAGGCGTGGAACGGTGGGTTGCACATCGTCAGGTCAAAGCGCTCGGCGCTCTCCAACAGCCCCAGCAGGATCTGCCTGGGATTGCTCTGCTGGCGAATCTGGATGGCTTTGTTCAGGCCATTGGCTTGAATGATGGCTTTGGCCGCAGCGATGGCGGTCGAATCAATTTCTGAACCGAGGAACTGCCAGCGGTAGTCGCTGTGACCGATCAGCGGGTACACGCAGTTGGCGCCCATGCCGATGTCCAGCACCTTGACCGCGGCGCCCCGTGGAATCACGCCTTCATTGGCGCTGGCCAGCAGGTCGGCGAGGAAGTGCACGTAATCCGCACGACCCGGAACCGGCGGGCACAGGTAGTCGGCCGGAATGTCCCAATGGGCGATGCCGTAGAACGACTTGAGCAGTGCCCGGTTGAACACCCGTACCGCGTCCGGGCTGGCGAAGTCGATGCTTTCCTTGCCGTACGGGTTGATGATCACGAACTTCGCCAGTTCCGGCGTGGTCTTGATCAGCGCCGGGAAGTCGTAACGACCCTGATGGCGATTGCGCGGATGCAGGCTGGCCTTCTCGCGCGGTTCCACGGCTTTGGCCGGGGTCGCGGGTACGGGCTTTTTACGCGCAGGTTTTGGGGGGCGGGGGGCGGTCATGGGCGTGTCGATTCGGGTATGGCTAAAAGTGGCGGGCATTGTCCCACATCTGTGGGGCAACACCGACCAATTGTAGGAGTGAGCCTGCTCGCGATAGCGGTGGATCAGTCGATGACGATCGCGACTGGCATACCGCTATCGCGAGCAGGCTCACTCCTACAATGGATGTTGGTGTTTCTGGAATAAAAAAGGGAGGCCACCTGGGCCTCCCTTTCTTATTGCGATCTGCCGTTACAGGCTGGCAATCCGCGCATGCTGCTCGGCCAACTTGCCCAGAGCCTGTTCGGCTTCGGCCAGTTTGGCGCGTTCCTTGTCGATGACTTCGGCTGGCGCCTTGTCAACGAACCCGGCGTTGGACAGCTTGCCGCCGACGCGCTGCACTTCGCCTTGCAGGCGCTGGATTTCCTTGTCCAGACGCGCAAGCTCGGCGCCTTTGTCGATCAAGCCGGCCATTGGCACCAGCACTTCCATCTCGCCGACCAATGCGGTGGCGGACAGCGGTGCTTCTTCACCGGCGGCCAGTACGGTGATCGATTCAAGGCGTGCCAGCTTCTTGAGCAACGCTTCGTTCTCGCTCAGGCGACGCTGATCTTCTGCACTGACGTTTTTCAGGAACAGCGGCAGCGGTTTGCCCGGGCCGATGTTCATTTCGCCACGGATGTTACGCGTGCCGAGCATCAGGCCCTTGAGCCATTCGATGTCGTCTTCGGCGGACTGGTCGATGCGTGCTTCATTGGCCACAGGCCAAGGTTGCAGCATGATCGTCTTGCCTTCGATACCGGCCAGCGGCGCGAGGCGCTGCCAGATTTCTTCGGTAATGAACGGCATGAACGGGTGCGCCAGGCGCAGGGCGACTTCCAGTACGCGTACCAGGGTGCGGCGGGTGCCGCGCTGGCGTTCGACCGGTGCGTTTTCGTCCCACAGCACAGGCTTGGACAGTTCCAGGTACCAGTCGCAATACTGGTTCCAGATGAACTCGTACAAGGCTTGCGCGGCCAGGTCGAAACGGAACTGGTCGAGCTGGCGGGTCACTTCGGCTTCGGTGCGTTGCAGCTGCGAAATGATCCAGCGATCAGCCAGCGAGAGCTCGTAGGCTTCGCCGTTCTGACCACAGTCTTCGCCCTTGTCCAGCACGTAGCGCGCCGCGTTCCAGATCTTGTTGCAGAAGTTGCGATAGCCTTCGACGCGGCCCATGTCGAACTTGATGTCGCGACCGGTGGAGGCCAGCGAGCAGAAAGTGAAGCGCAGGGCGTCGGTGCCGTAGCTGGCGATGCCCTCGGCGAACTCATCGCGGGTCTGCTTCTCGATCTTCTTCGCCAGTTTCGGCTGCATCAGGCCGGAGGTGCGTTTCTGCACCAGCTCTTCCAGCTCGATACCGTCGATGATGTCCAGCGGGTCAAGGACGTTGCCCTTGGACTTGGACATCTTCTGGCCCTGGCCATCACGCACCAGGCCGTGCACGTACACGGTCTTGAACGGCACCTGCGGCGTACCATCCTCGTTCTTGATCAGGTGCATCGTCAGCATGATCATCCGGGCAACCCAGAAGAAAATGATGTCGAAGCCGGTGACCAGCACGTCGGTGGAGTGGAATTTCTTCAGGAACTCGGTCTTTTCCGGCCAGCCGAGCGTGGAGAAGGTCCACAGGCCCGAGCTGAACCAGGTGTCGAGTACGTCGTTGTCCTGTTGCAGCGCGACGTCCGGGCCGAGGTTGTGCTTGGCGCGCACTTCGGCTTCGTCGCGACCGACGTAGACTTTGCCCGACTCGTCGTACCAGGCCGGAATCCGGTGGCCCCACCACAGCTGACGGCTGATGCACCAGTCCTGGATGTCACGCATCCACGAGAAGTACATGTTTTCGTACTGTTTCGGCACGAACTGGATGCGACCGTCTTCGACGGCGGCAATCGCAGGCTCGGCCAACGGCTTGGTGGAAACGTACCACTGGTCGGTCAGCCACGGCTCGATGATGGTGCCGGAGCGGTCGCCTTTCGGCACTTTCAGGGCGTGATCGTCGACGCTGACCAGCAAGCCGGCGGCCTCGAACGCTGCAACGATCTGCTTGCGCGCTTCGAAGCGGTCCAGGCCGGCATATTCAGCCGGGATCTTGCCGTCGATGGTTTCGTTCAAGGTGCCATCGAGGTTGAACGCCTGAACGGCAGGCAGGACGTTGGCGTTCTTGTCGAAGATATTCAGCAGCGGCAGGTTGTGGCGCTTGCCGACTTCGTAGTCATTGAAATCGTGGGCCGGGGTGATTTTCACGCAGCCGGTGCCGAATTCAGGATCGCAGTAATCGTCGGCGATGATCGGGATGCGGCGGCCGACCAGCGGCAGCTCGACAAATTTGCCGATCAGGGCTTTGTAGCGCTCATCGTTCGGGTTAACCGCGACGGCGGAGTCGCCGAGCATGGTTTCCGGACGGGTGGTCGCGACGATCAGGAACGCGTTGCCTTCAGCGGTCTTGGCGCCATCGGCCAGCGGGTACTTGAGGTTCCACAGGAAACCTTTCTCGTCGTGGTTTTCCACTTCAAGGTCGGAAATCGCCGTGTGCAGCTTGGTGTCCCAGTTGACCAGGCGCTTGCCGCGGTAGATCAGGCCGTCTTCGTGCAAGCGTACGAACGCTTCCTTCACGGCTTCCGAGAGGCCGTCGTCCATGGTGAAGCGCTCGCGGCTCCAGTCCACGGACGAGCCGAGGCGGCGGATCTGACGGCTGATGTTGCCGCCGGACTGATCCTTCCATTCCCAGACTTTCTCGAGGAACTTGTCGCGGCCCAGGTCGTGGCGATTCTGGCCCTGGGCTTCGAGTTGACGCTCCACCAGCATTTGCGTGGCGATACCGGCGTGGTCGGTACCCGGTTGCCACAGGGTGTTGCGACCCTGCATGCGGCGGAAACGGATCAGGGCGTCCATGATCGCGTTGTTGAAGCCATGCCCCATGTGCAGGCTGCCGGTGACGTTCGGCGGCGGGATCATGATGGTGTAGGACTCGCCCGCGCCTTGCGGGGCGAAGTAATTCTCTGACTCCCAGGTGTTGTACCAGGAAGTTTCAATGGCGTGCGGCTGGTAGGTCTTATCCATGCGCGGCGGGACCCTATTGGCATTTGTTCAGGAAAAGCCGGCAAGTATAGCGGGGCATGGGGCGCAGGGCGAGCGAGTGCGGACGGCGCGCCTTATTAACGGCGCGGCAGATACCTTGTAGGAGTGAGCCTGCTCGCGATGGCGGTGTGTCAGTCGACTTGAATGGTGACTGGTACACCGCCATCGCGAGCAGGCTCACTCCTACAGGGGGCGGTGTTTGGTTCAGTCGTTGTACTGGCTCAGTAACCGCTCCATCCGTGCACTGAGGCGGCGTTTGATTTCGGTTTCGATGTGCGGCGCGAAGTCGTCGATCACGTCTTGCATGATCAATTGCGCGGCGGCGCGCAGTTCGCTGTCCAGGTAAAGCAACGCGTCGGCGTTCTGGTGGGTGCTCGGCGCGGGCTCGGTAGCGGGCTTGGGCGGTGTCGGTGCGACGGCCGGCGTGGGTTCGCTGACGGTGTCGAACAGCATCGGAATCTGTTCCTGGTCACCTTCTTCAACGGTGTCGGTCAGAAGAGGCGGTTGCAGGTTGTCATCGCCGAGCAATTGGCGGATCGATTCGAGGTCGTCCAACAAGTGCGCGGATTGTTGCAGCGGTTTTGGAGTGTCCATCGGAATGCTCAGAGTCGCTGTAAACGGTGATCTTGCAGAGGATAGCCCTGTTCGCGGTAGAAACGGAAACTCTCCCGCGCAGCTGTACGTATGACCGGATCTTCGACCACCACTTCCGCCACGCGGGCGAAACGCTGGGCAAAGGCCGGCACTTTCAGGTCGAGATTGACCAGCAGGTCCTGATGCTGACCGCAGTCATCGCCAAAGCCCAGCACGATCAGGCTGTCCGGTTCGCTTTCGGCAGGGCCGTGGGGCACGAAGCTTTCGCCCTTGAAGGCCCACAGGCGCGCATCGAGATCGTCACGCTGGGTCGCATCGCTGCAATGCAGATAGACGCGATGGCCCATGCGCCAGGCTTTTTCGGTGAGCTTGCAGGCGAAATCCAGCCGCGCCGAAGGATCGGCGCTGGGCAGGATATAGAAGTCGACTTTGGTCATTGTGGTTCCTGACCCTTGTGCGGCGTCACCCGAAAGTGACGCCGCCCGGGATCATTGGTTTCAGGCTTTGGCGCGGTCCAGCAGGTATTGGGTCAGCAGGGGAACCGGACGGCCAGTGGCGCCCTTGTCCTTGCCGCCGCTGGTCCATGCGGTGCCGGCGATGTCCAGGTGCGCCCAGTTCAGGTTCTTGGTGAAGCGCGACAGGAAGCAGGCCGCCGTGATGGTGCCGGCTTTCGGACCACCGATGTTGGCGATGTCGGCGAACGGGCTGTCCAGCTGCTCCTGGTACTCATCGAACAGCGGCAGTTGCCAGGCGCGGTCGTCGGCCGCCTTGCCGGCGCTCAGCAGTTGGTCGATCAATTGCTCGTTGTTGCCCAGCAGGCCCGAGGTATGGGAGCCCAGTGCAACCACGCAGGCGCCGGTCAGGGTGGCGATGTCGATCACCGCTTGCGGCTTGAAACGCTCGGAGTAGGTCAGGGCGTCGCACAGCACCAGACGGCCTTCGGCGTCGGTGTTGAGGATTTCAACGGTCTGGCCGCTCATGGTGGTGACGATGTCGCCCGGACGCGAAGCATTGCCGCTTGGCATGTTCTCGGCGCAAGCCAGGATGCACACCAGGTTGATCGACAGCTTCAGTTCGAGCACGGCACGCAGGGTGCCGAACACGCTGGCAGCGCCGCCCATGTCGTACTTCATTTCATCCATGCCGGCGCCTGGCTTGAGGCTGATGCCGCCGGTGTCGAAGGTGATGCCCTTGCCGACCAGGGCGTAGGG
Source organism: Pseudomonas sp. GM78 (assembly GCF_000282475.1). Taxonomy (GTDB): domain Bacteria; phylum Pseudomonadota; class Gammaproteobacteria; order Pseudomonadales; family Pseudomonadaceae; genus Aquipseudomonas. The sequence goes on along the minus strand of NZ_AKJF01000059.1, from coordinate 9,802 downwards.
TTTCTCGGACTTCTTGCCACCGTTGTATTGCATGACGATCAGGCGTGGCGGCTGGGCGCTGCCCTGGCCGACGGCGTAGAACGAGCCCATACCCAGGGCCTTGATCTTTTTCTCGTCGAGGACTTCGACTTTCAGGTCCTTGAATTGCTTGCCCAGGTCTTTGGCTTGCTCGCCGAGGAAAGTCGGGTGGCAGATGTTCGGCGGCAGGTTGCCCAAGTCACGGGTCAGGGCCATGCCGTTGGCAATGGCGGTGGCGTGGGTCACGGCGCGTTGCACTTCAGCCTCGGCAGCCTTGATGGTCACCAGGGTGATTTTCTTCAGGGCGCGCGGCTCGGCTTTCTGGCTCTTGAACTGGTCGAACTGGTACTCGCCATCCACCAGGGTTTCGGCCAGCAGGCGGGTCTTGCCATAGCTGTCGCGGCCCTTGACCACGATTTCGTCCAGGGCCAGCACCGCGTCGCTGCCTCCCAGGCCTTTGAGCGTGTTGAGGATGCCGGTAATGATTTTGCGGAACGGGCGGTCACCCAGTTCTTCGTCCTTGCCCACGCCGACCAGCAATACGCGTTCGGCTTTCAGGTTCGGCAGGCTGTGCAGCAAAAGGCTCTGGCCAACCTTGCCGGCCAGGTCACCGCGCTTGAGTACGGCACTGATGGCGCCAGCGCAGAGTTCGTCGAGCTGTTTGGCAACGGCGCCGAGCTTGCGGCCTTCGCCGACGGCAACTACCAGCGTGGCGGTTTTCAACGTTTGCGGGTTGACGCTTTTTACAACCAGTTCCATGTCCGGGTCCCTGAATTGGTGGTCAATAGGCAAGCGCTCGACAAGGTGCGGGCAGCGCTTGCTTATAAATAGAAAGGCGCCAGGATCGACCGGCGACGAAGGCGGCAGTTTGAACCTCGCCAACGGCGCCTGACAACCCTCGGTTGTACGATCTTCAATGCTTTGACAGTCTGGGTTAAGCATGCGCAGTGACAGGCGCACCCAATCACAGGATAATGCGCCATCTTTTTCGACGGCCCTGCCTTGCGGGCTGTCTGATGTGTTTGCTTGTTTGGCCGCCATAGCCTGACAACCCTGGAGTGTCTGGTTTGATTGTCTTCCGTTATCTATCCCGCGAAGTCCTGTTGACCTTGAGCGCCGTCAGTGCGGTGCTGCTGGTCATCATCATGAGCGGACGCTTCATCAAGTACCTCGCGCAGGCCGCTTCCGGTCAACTGGATCCGGGCTCGCTGTTCCTCATCATGGGTTTTCGCCTGCCGGGGTTCCTGCAGCTGATCCTGCCGCTGGGCCTGTTTCTCGGGATCCTGCTGGCGTACGGTCGCCTGTACCTTGAAAGCGAAATGACCGTGCTGTCGGCCACCGGCATGAGCCAGCAACGCCTGTTTCGCATGACCCTGTTCCCGGCCACCCTGGTTGCACTGCTCGTTGCCTGGTTGAGCCTGAGCCTGGCGCCACAGGGCGCCAATCAGTTCCAGTTGCTGCTGAACAAGCAGGATGCCCTGACCGAGTTCGACACCCTCGAGCCTGGCCGCTTCCAGGCCCTGCGCGATGGCACGCGGGTGACCTATACCGAGCAGCTGTCCGACGACCGCATCAATCTGGCGGGGGTCTTCATTTCGCAAAAGAACATCAGTTCCGACAAGAAGGATCGCGGGATCTCCGTGCTGGTGGCGGAAAAAGGCCGACAGGAAATCCGCCCCGACGGCAACCGCTACCTGATCCTCGATAACGGCTACCGCTATGACGGCAACCCTGGGCAGGCCGATTACCGGGCGATCAAGTACGACGAATACGGCGTGCTGCTGCCCAAACCGGATGTCAGCGACGAAGTGACCGACCGTGACGCCATGACCACGGCTTCCTTGCTGGGCAGCGAAGACATCCGTTCGCGCACCGAACTGCAATGGCGCCTGTCCCTGCCTTTGCTGGTGTTCATCGTCACCTTGATGGCGGTGCCGCTGTCGCGGGTCAACCCGCGCCAGGGACGTTTCCTCAAGCTGTTGCCGGCAATCCTTCTCTATATGGCCTACCTGACTATCCTGATTGCCGCTCGCGGCGCCCTTGAAAAGGGCAAGATCCCGCCAGCGCTGGGCTTGTGGTGGGTGCACGGGATATTCCTGGCCATTGGCCTGGGCCTGCTCTACTGGGAGCCTTTGCGCTTGAAGATGGCGAGTCGCCGCAGCGCGCTGGAGGTGGCCCGTGGTTAAGCTCGATCGCTATATCGGTAGCAGCGTGTTCGTGGCGATCCTGGCGGTTCTGGGGATCATTCTCGGCTTGGCCACGTTGTTCGCGTTCATCGACGAGATGGGCGACGCCAGCGATACCTACACCCTGGTCGACGTCCTGAGCTACGTGTTGCTGACCGCGCCACGCCGGCTCTACGACATGCTGCCGATGGCGGCCCTGATCGGTTGCCTGATCGGTCTCGGCAGCCTGGCCAGCAACAGCGAGCTGACCATCATGCGTGCGGCCGGCGTGTCCATCGGGCGGATCGTCTGGGCAGTCATGAAGCCGATGCTGGTGCTGATGGTGGTGGGGGTGCTGATTGGTGAGTATGTGGCGCCAGCGACTGAAAGCGCCGCCCAGGCCAACCGCTCGCTGGCCCAGGGCAGTGGCGACGCGCAAAGCGCCAAGCACGGCCTGTGGCATCGCCAGGGTGACGAATTCATCCACGTCAACTCCGTGCAACCCAATGGCCTGCTGTATGGCGTGACCCGCTATCACTTCGACAAAGAGCGGCACATGCTGTCGGCGAGCTTCGCCAAGCGTGCCGAGTTCGACAAGGATCACTGGCAGTTGTCCGATGTCACCACCACGGTATTCCACGAAAAGAGCACCGAAGTGGTGGCTGCCCCGGTCGAGCGCTGGGACGTGGCATTGAGCCCGCAATTGCTGAGCACGGTGGTCATGGCACCGGAATCGCTGTCGATCTCGGGGCTGTGGGGCTATATCCACTATCTGGCTGACCAGGGGCTGAACAATGGCCGTTACTGGCTGGCATTTTGGGTCAAGGTGTTGCAGCCGCTGGTCACCGCTGCCCTGGTACTGATGGCAATCTCCTTCATCTTTGGTCCGCTGCGCTCGGTGACCCTCGGTCAGCGGGTGTTTACCGGTGTGCTGGTGGGCTTCACCTTCCGTATTGCCCAGGATCTGCTGGGGCCTTCAAGCCTGGTTTTCGGTTTTTCGCCCCTGTTTGCGGTGCTCGTGCCAGCCAGTGTCTGTGCCCTGGCCGGGCTGTGGTTGTTGCGTCGCGCCGGTTGATGGCGGCCAATTCCTCGCTTCGCTGCTGATAAAAAACGCCCCTGTCGCAAGACTGGGGCGTTTTTGTACGGGCCGTCTGGCCTGCAAACGTGACGCTTGCGCCGTGGATCAGGTACAATTCCCGGCTATTTTTCGGCGGGCTATGCCTGCAGCCTTTTTGAGTGTTGATCCGTGAGTGATTTGAGTCATATCCGCAATTTCTCCATCATCGCCCACATTGACCATGGCAAGTCGACGCTGGCCGATCGCTTCATCCAGATGTGCGGCGGCCTGGCCGAGCGTGAAATGGAAGCCCAGGTACTGGATTCCATGGATCTTGAGCGTGAGCGCGGGATCACCATCAAGGCGCACAGCGTTACGCTGTATTACAAGGCTCGCGATGGTATCAACTACCAGCTGAACTTCATCGACACCCCCGGTCACGTTGACTTCACCTATGAGGTGAGCCGTTCTCTGGCTGCCTGTGAAGGCGCGCTGCTGGTGGTCGATGCCGGTCAGGGTGTTGAAGCGCAGTCGGTTGCCAACTGCTACACGGCCATCGAGCAGGGCCTGGAAGTGATGCCGGTGCTGAACAAGATCGACTTGCCACAGGCCGATCCGGACCGCGTCAAGGAAGAAATCGAGAAAATCATCGGCATCGATGCCACCGACGCGGTCACGTGCTCTGCCAAGACCGGCCTGGGCGTCGATGAAGTGCTTGAGCGCCTGGTCACCACCATTCCTGCACCGACCGGCAACATCGAAGATCCGCTGCAAGCGTTGATCATCGACTCCTGGTTCGACAACTACCTGGGCGTCGTGTCTCTGGTACGCGTGCGCCACGGTCGCGTGAAGAAGGGTGACAAGATCCTGGTCAAGTCCACCGGCAAGGTCCACCTGGTGGACAGCGTCGGTGTGTTCAACCCGAAACACACCGCTACCGTCGACCTGAAGGCCGGTGAAGTAGGCTTCATCATCGCCGGTATCAAGGACATTCACGGTGCGCCCGTGGGTGACACCCTGACTTTGAGCTCGACGCCGGATGTCGATGTACTGCCAGGTTTCAAGCGCATCCAGCCGCAGGTCTACGCCGGCCTGTTCCCGGTCAGCTCCGACGACTTCGAAGACTTCCGTGAGGCCCTGCAAAAGCTCACCCTGAACGATTCGTCGCTGCAGTACACCCCGGAAAGCTCCGACGCCCTGGGCTTCGGCTTCCGTTGCGGGTTCCTCGGCATGCTGCACATGGAAATCATCCAGGAGCGCCTGGAGCGCGAGTATGACCTGGACCTGATTACCACGGCGCCGACGGTAATCTTCGAACTGCTGCTCAAGACCGGTGAGACGATCTACGTCGATAACCCGTCGAAGCTGCCGGACCTGTCTACCATCGAAGACATGCGCGAGCCGATCGTGCGCGCCAACATTCTTGTGCCGCAAGAGCACCTGGGTAACGTCATTACGCTGTGCATCGAGAAACGTGGTGTGCAGGTCGACATGCTGTTCCTTGGCTCCCAGGTACAAGTGACCTACGACTTGCCGATGAACGAAGTGGTCCTGGACTTCTTCGATCGCCTGAAATCCACCAGCCGCGGCTATGCTTCGCTGGATTACCATTTCGATCGTTACCAATCGGCTAGTCTGGTGAAACTGGACGTGCTGATCAACGGCGACAAGGTCGACGCCCTGGCGTTGATCGTGCACCGTGACAATGCGCACTACAAAGGTCGCCAGTTGACCGAGAAGATGAAAGAACTGATTCCGCGGCAGATGTTCGACGTGGCAATCCAGGCCGCCATTGGCGGGCAGATTGTGGCGCGTACAACCGTCAAGGCGCTCAGAAAGAACGTATTGGCCAAATGCTACGGCGGTGACGTAAGCCGTAAGAAAAAGCTGCTGGAAAAGCAAAAGGCCGGTAAAAAACGCATGAAGCAGGTCGGCAACGTGGAAATTCCACAGGAAGCCTTCCTTGCCGTGCTCAGGTTGGATAGCTAGGTCCTATGTCACTAAATTTCCCGCTGTTGCTGGTCATCGCCGTGTTCGTCTGCGGCCTGTTGGCGTTGCTTGATCTGTTGATCCTGGCGCCGCGTCGGCGTGCTGCCATCGCTTCCTATCAGGGCAGCGTCAGCCAGCCTGACGGGGTGGTGGTCGAGAAGCTGAGCAAGGAACCCTTGCTGGTCGAATACGGCAAGTCGTTCTTCCCGGTGTTGTTCATCGTGCTGGTGCTGCGTTCGTTCCTGGTGGAACCGTTCCAGATCCCTTCCGGCTCGATGAAACCGACCCTGGACGTCGGCGACTTCATCCTGGTGAGCAAGTTTTCCTACGGGATTCGCTTGCCGGTGATCGACAAGAAAGTCATCGAAGTCGGTGAGCCGCAGCGTGGCGATGTGATGGTGTTCCGTTATCCGAGCGATCCGAACGTCAACTACATCAAGCGTGTAGTGGGGCTGCCGGGCGATACGGTGCGGTACACCGCTGACAAGCGTCTGTTCGTCAACGGTGAGTCGATTGCCGAAAAGCTGGTCGGCTCCGAGCCGGGCACGCTGGGCAGCGCCGAGCTCTACAAGGAAAAACTCGGTGTCGCCGAGCACCTGATCCGCAAGGAAATGAGCCGTTACCGCGCAGCGCCGGACCGTACATGGACGGTGCCCGCCGGGCACTACTTCATGATGGGCGACAACCGCGACAACTCCAACGACAGTCGCTATTGGGATGATCCAGCCATTCCCAAGGATCTGCTGGGCATGGTTCCCGACAAGAATATCGTCGGCAAGGCCTTCGCGGTCTGGATGAGCTGGCCGGAACCCAAACTCAGTCACCTGCCGAATTTCTCGCGGGTTGGCCTGATCCAGTAATCAGACACGGCGCTGTTGAACACAGCGCCGAATGCATTTCTGGAGTCGGCACAATCGGCGACAGAGGCATGAAAACAACGATATTCAGGACGTTATTTTTGAACACAGCGTTAATTGTCCCAAGCCTGCGCCGACTCCCGGCGATGGCGGTGGAATCCAACCACGAACTCAGCGTGGGTAAACCGTGAGCGTCTCCTTAAGCCGTCTCGAGCGTCAGCTCGGCTACACCTTCAAGGACCAGGAACTGATGGTCCTGGCCCTGACTCACCGCAGTTTTGCCGGGCGTAACAACGAACGCCTGGAATTCCTCGGTGATGCCATCCTCAACTTCGTTGCCGGCGAGGCGTTGTTCGATCGCTTCCCGCTGGCCCGCGAAGGCCAGCTGTCGCGTTTGCGCGCACGCCTGGTCAAAGGTGAGACCCTGGCCGTACTGGCCCGTGGTTTCGATCTGGGCGAATACCTGCGCCTGGGCTCCGGTGAACTGAAAAGCGGCGGTTTCCGTCGCGAGTCGATTCTGGCCGATGCCCTGGAGGCACTGATTGGCGCGATCTACCTGGACGCCGGCATGGAAGTGGCGCGCGAGCGCGTGCTGGCCTGGCTGGCTGGGGAGTTCGAAGGCCTGACGCTGGTCGACACCAACAAAGATCCAAAAACCCGCCTGCAGGAATTCCTGCAGTCCCGTGGTTGCGAGCTGCCGCGTTACGAAGTGGTGGATATCCAGGGTGAACCGCATTGCCGGACGTTCTTCGTCGAATGTGAAATCACCCTTCTGAATGAAAAAAGCCGAGGTCAGGGTGTGAGCCGTCGTATTGCCGAACAGGTAGCGGCCGCCGCAGCACTGATTGCCCTGGGTGTGGAGAATGGCAATGACTGATACAAACGCAACGCGCTGTGGCTATGTTGCCATCGTCGGCCGTCCGAACGTGGGCAAGTCCACGCTGCTCAACCACATCCTCGGCCAGAAGCTGGCGATCACCTCGCGCAAGCCGCAAACCACCCGTCACAACATGCTCGGCATCAAGACCGAGGGTGATGTACAGGCGATCTACGTCGATACGCCCGGTATGCACAAGGGCGGCGAAAAGGCGTTGAACCGCTACATGAACAAGACCGCTTCGGCGGCGTTGAAAGACGTCGACGTGGTGATCTTCGTGGTCGACCGTACCAAGTGGACCGACGAAGACCAGATGGTCCTCGAGCGCGTGCAATACGTGACCGGTCCGCTGATCGTGGCGCTGAACAAGACCGATCGTATCGAGGACAAGGCCGAGCTGATGCCGCACCTGTCCTGGTTGCAGGAACAGCTGCCGAACGCACAGATCATCCCGATTTCCGCGCAGCACGGGCACAACCTCGATGCGCTGGAGCGGGTGATCGCTGACCATCTGCCGGAAAACGATCACTTCTTCCCGGAAGACCAGATCACCGACCGCAGCAGCCGTTTCCTCGCCGCCGAGCTGGTACGCGAGAAAATCATGCGCCAGATGGGCGCCGAGCTGCCGTACCAGATCACCGTCGAAATCGAAGAGTTCAAGCAGCAGGGCAAGACCCTGCACATCCATGCCTTGATCCTCGTCGAGCGTGATGGCCAGAAGAAGATCATCATTGGCGACAAGGGCGAGCGTATCAAGCGCATCGGCACAGAAGCGCGCAAGGACATGGAGCTGTTGTTCGACTCCAAGATCATGCTCAACCTGTGGGTCAAGGTGAAGGGCGGCTGGTCCGACGACGAACGCGCCTTGCGTTCGCTGGGTTACGGCGACCTGTAAACCCGGTTTGCGCTGCACCGTATAACCTTGTGGGAGCGGGCTTGCCCGCGATGAGGATGTAATATTCAGCAGAGATGTTGAATGTGAATCCGCCATCGCGGGCAAGCCCGCTCCCACAGTGGTTTTGGGTGGTCAGTAAAATCGCGATCCATCATTGAGAGCTCCATGTCCCAACCCATCCCGCAACCCGCCTACGTCCTGCATTCCCGAGCCTACCGCGAAAACAGCGCCCTGGTGGACTTCCTCACGCCGCAAGGGCGGCTGCGGGCGGTGTTGCGCAGTGCGCGGGGCAAGGCCGGGACGCTGGCGCGGCCGTTCGTGCCGCTGGAGGTCGAATTTCGCGGGCGGGGCGAGCTGAAGAATGTCGGACGCATGGAAGGTGCCGGCATCGCTACCTGGCTCAGCGGCGAGGCACTGTTCAGCGGTCTTTATCTGAATGAACTGTTGATTCGCCTGTTGCCCGCCGAAGACCCTTTCCCTTCGGTGTTCGATCACTATGCCGCGACCTTGCTCGCCCTGGCCGAAGGTCGGGCGCTGGAGCCGCTGCTGCGTTCGTTCGAATGGCGCTTGCTGGATGACCTGGGCTACGGCTTTTCATTGACGGCCGATATCCACGACGAACCCATTGCACCAGACGGTCTATACCGTCTGCAGGTGGACGCGGGACTGGAGCGGGTCTATCTGCTGCAGCCGGGGTTGTTCAGCGGCGCCGAACTGCTGGCCATGGCTGAAACCGACTGGAGTGCGCCGGGTGCGTTGTCCGCGGCCAAGCGTTTGATGCGCCAGGCATTGGCCGTTCACTTGGGCGGTCGTCCCCTGGTCAGTCGCGAGCTGTTTCGCAAGCCGTAGTCTCCCCGTATGCTGTGCACCGAACTTTTCCTTATTCTGGAGCGCTTCCGTGACCACCAGCACCCGCATTCTTCTTGGCGTGAACATCGACCACGTTGCCACCCTGCGTCAGGCCCGGGGCACACGCTACCCGGATCCGGTCAAGGCAGCACTGGATGCGGAAGAGGCGGGCGCGGACGGCATCACCGTGCACCTGCGCGAAGACCGCCGACACATCCAGGAGCGCGACGTGCTGGTGCTCAAGGACGTTCTGCAAACCCGCATGAACTTCGAAATGGGCATCACCGAGGAAATGATGCAGTTCGCCGAGCGCATCCGCCCGGCGCACATCTGCCTGGTGCCGGAAACCCGTCAGGAGCTGACGACCGAAGGTGGGCTGGACGTGGCAGGGCAGGAGGCGCGGATCAAGGCCGCCGTGGAGCGCCTGTCGAAGATCGGCTCTGAAGTGTCGCTGTTCATCGACGCCGACGAACGGCAGATCGAAGCCTCACGCCGTGTGGGTGCACCGGCGATCGAATTGCACACCGGTCGTTATGCCGATGCCGAGACGCCGACCGAAGTGGCTGAAGAGCTCAAGCGCGTCGCCGACGGCGTAGCGTTCGGCCTGGCTCAAGGCCTGATCGTCAATGCCGGCCACGGTCTGCACTATCACAACGTCGAGGCGGTGGCCGCGATCAAGGGCATCAACGAACTGAACATCGGCCACGCGCTGGTGGCCCACGCGCTGTTCGTGGGGTTCAAGTCGGCTGTTTCGGAGATGAAGGCGCTGATTCTGGCGGCTGCCGCCAAGGCCTAAGATCCAATACAAAACCCTGTAGGAGTGAGCCTGCTCGCGATAGCGGAGTGTCAGCCAGCAGAAATGTTGAGTGATAAACCGCTATCGCGAGCAGGCTCACTCCCACATTTGATGGGTGGTGGCGATTAGAGCGGGGCAGGTTCCTGGGCCGGCTTGCTCTTGTCGATCCCCGGCACGTGCAATTTGCCCTCGGCCACCTGTTCGCCCTCAAGCTGTGGCTGCGTCACCCAGGTCAGGATGTCGTAGTAGCGACGGATGTTCGCCACGAAATGCACCGGCTCCCCCCCACGGGCGTAGCC
>NZ_AKJF01000058.1 GCF_000282475.1 Pseudomonas sp. GM78 | reverse complement strand
AAGGGCGAAACCATAAGTGGCCGTTACCGCAGCAATGGATATCCCCCCAATCCAGTTCTTAAATACAACCCCATGCTTAAGTGAACAGCATTGCGCTCCTATAGTCGGGGTTTCAGGCTTCTCGTCCGGCGCGGTTGCCGGTTGCGATGGCGCCTTCGATGTAACCCACGCTCTGGCAATCACCAATACTGACAACCTTGAATCCAGCGTTGCCCAGCGCATCACCCAGGGTGGTGTCAGGTGTTGCACCGCTGGCCAGCACCACCGAGTCACCGCGTACCTCGGCGGCTTCACCTTCGGCCGTTTGATAACGGACGCGATTGCCCTCGATGGCGGTCACCGTCACGCCGGTCAGCAGCTGACCGCCATGCACGCGGATGCCATGCAGCACACGCCAGCGGCGCACGATCGCCAGTTCCCGGCCCAGGTGGCCGGTGCTTTCCAGCACACAGACCTGACGCCCGCGGGCGATCAGGAACTCCGCCAGTTCCAGCCCCACCAGCCCACCACCGATAATGGTCACGCGCTTGCCCAAGGGCATCCACACCCGCGACAACTTTTGCATGGCCTCGGTGCTGTTGGTGACACCGATCAGGTTGCCGGCCTTCATCAAGGTGCGCTGCGTCAGCGATAGCTTGCGCTTGGCGATGTCCTCGGCACGGTCGCCGGTCATCAAGCGACGCAGTTCATCGCCACTCCACACGTGATTCTGATCGGCCCCGGGGATGTCCGGGGCCGCGCGTTGAGCGCCGGTGGCGACAATCACCTGATCGACGCCCAGGTCACGCAGCAAGGCCGCGTCCACACAGGTCTGCAAATGCACATCAATGGGCAATTGCTGTACCTGGTACAGCAAGTTGTCCAGCAGACGGCCGTTCTCGGGGTAGGCCAGGGCGGCAAAGAACAGCGTGCCACCCAAGCGGTCACTGCGTTCGAACAGCGTCACCCGATGTCCGCGCAAGGCCGCCACGCGCGCCGCTTCAAGGCCCGCCGGGCCACCACCGATCACCGCCACATGCTGCGCGGTGGCCGCCGGAACGATGATTCGCTCGGCTTCATGCCCGGTTTGTGGGTTGACCGCGCATTTGACCCGCTCATTGATAAAGATCTGGCTGACGCACACGTAGCAATAAATGCACGGGCGAATAGCCAGCAGCTGACCGGATACCAGCTTGTTCGGCAGCTGCGGATCGGCCAGCAATTTGCGACCCATGGCGATGAAATCGCACTGCTCAGCGGCAATGGCCGTTTCGCCGGTTTCGGGCTCGATACGCCCGACGGCAATCACTGGAATGCTCACACACTGCTTGATGGCCGCTGTCCATTCGAGAAAGGCGCCAGGCTTTTGCACCAGCGGCGCCTCGGTAAACGCCACGCCACTGGTGGTTGCGGCATAGGCCGAGACGCTGACCGCATCGGCGCCAGCGCCTTCAGCCAGGCGCGCTACCGCCTTTGCATCGTCGAGGGTGATGCCGCCGGGGGTGAGCATCTCTTCGGCGTCCAGGCGCAGCCAGACGCCAAAGCCTGCACCCACCCGAGCGCGCACGGCGGCCAGTACTTCAAGCAGCAAGCGCGCACGATTTTCCAGCGAACCCCCATACGCGTCATCACGGCGGTTGTAATACGCCGACAGAAAGCCGGCGATGATGTAGTTGTGCGCGGCGTGGATCTCCACGCCATCGAAACCGGCGCGTTGCGCCCGTTCGGCGGCGGCGGCAAACCATTCGACCATCTGTGCGATGTCGTCCTGGTCCATCACCCGCATCTCTATCCCGCCTTTGCGACCGCGCACGGCGCTGACGAACGAGGCAAGCTCCTCGGGAGTCAAGGCTTGCATCATGTCCGAGCTGCTGGCCGGTGGAATCGACGGCACCCACAGCGGACGGCCCGCGGCCATGTCGCGTATGGCGTTCTTGCCGGCGTGCTGCAGTTGCATGGCGATCTTCGCACCGTGCTTGTGCACGCGCTCGGCCAGGCGGCTCAGGCCCGGAATGAACTCATCGGAGGAAACCCCGACCTGGTACGGTTCGGCGGTGCCGGCGGGAAAGGCGATGGCGCACACGCCCATGATCAACAGCCCGGCACCACCCTCGGCACGCGCTTCATAGTAGGCCTGGATACGTTCGCCACAGTGTCCATCAGCTTCGGCAAAGTTGGAGCCCATGGGCGCCATGATGATGCGGTTACGCAGTTGGAGGGGACCAATGTTGCCGGGGGCGAGCAAGTGGGGAAATTTTGTCATTGTCATGTCAGCCCTTAGTGAAGGCCCGTTCGAGCGACAGCGGCAAGGCTGCCGCTGTCGCAGGATATTCAGGCTTGGCGCAGGAACTCGAGGCAGGAACGGTTGAACAGCTCGCGGTGCTCCACCTGAACCCAATGTCCGCAACGATTGAGCACAATAAAGCGGGCGTCCGGGGCGTTGTCGAGCACTTTCATGGCGCCGCCGACCGGGTTGAAGTTGTCGTTGGTGCCCCAGAAGCCAAGAATGGGGACGCGCAGCTCTTCAAGGCGCTCGGTCATGTTTGGCACCATCATGGTCGAGAACAGGCAGTGCGGCTGGTGTCGGGCGACCGCGACGCGCTCGGCCAGCAGGCTGTCGGGCAGCTGCGAGGCATCGAACAGTTGCAGGCTCATGATCTGGCGCATCTTGTCGATATCGAGCGGGCCTGCATTGAACAGTTCGACCATGCGCTGAATGCCGATCTTGGCGAAGTAGGTTTCCCGTTCCTCGACACCGCCGGGTGCCATCAGGATCAGCTTTTCGAGCAGCTGCGGCTGCGCCAGGCCAAGGCCGATGGCGATGGCGCCGCCCAGTGAATTGCCCAGCAGGGTGCAGCGCTGCACGTCGAGGGCGTTGAGCAGGCCGGACACCGCATTGACGAAGAAGTCCAGGTTGTACTGGACGTTGTCGGGTTTGTCCGAGCGGCCGAAGCCGGGCAGGTCGATCACCAGGTTGCGAAAGCCGGCGGCGACAAAGTCGGGGTAATTGCCCTTGAAGTTGCTGTAGCCACTGGCGCCTGGCCCACTGCCGTGTAACCAGACCACGACAGGGCCGCTGCCTTCATCCAGGTAGTGCAGGCGCAAGCCACTGTCGAGGGTGACGAAATGGCCAATGGGCAAGGGTAGGTCTTGTTCTGACATCTTCGAATCTCCATTCATCAGGCGGTTACTGCAGTTTCAGGGGCGGTCATCGGCGGTGCCGATCGCATTATTTGAGCGCGGTAGCGGGGCAGGGCCAGGCCCAGGAAGACGGTCGACAGCATCAGCATCGAGATCGATGAAGCCAGGGCGTAGCGCAGGGCTTCGGTGCCCAGGGTCGGTGCGAACAGGTCGCTGAGCACCCCGATCAACAATGGGCCGACGCCAACCCCCAGCAGGGTCATGGCCATGACGAAGATCGACGTGGCCTGGGCCAGGCGCGCAGCGGGGAACAAATGGGTCACGGCGCCCAGGCACGGAGTCGCCCACCAGGTGCCGAAGAAGGCAAAACCGGCATAGAACACGAACGCGGTGGGCACCGGGGTACTGCCCAGATGAAACAGGATGCCGGTTGGCCAGAGGAAATACGCCAGCCCGAACGGAATGCTGACCAGGGTGGCGAGCAACGGCACGCCAATCTGCCAGCCGGCATCGCGGCGGGCCATGCGGTCGGAAATGATGCCGCAGGCCAGGGTGCCGAACGTGGCGCCAGTGCCGCCAACCACACCCACCAGAAAACCCGCGTCCTGCAGGTTCAAACCGTGAGAGCGGATCAGAAAGCTCGGGCTCCAGGTGCCTATCGCATAACCGGCAATGGCGCTGGAGGCGCCGGTCAGCACCAGCCACAGGAATGAAGGGGTTTCCATCAGCTTGGCCATGGTTTTGGCCCAGCCATCCTGGATCACTTCAACCTGGGTTCGCGCCTGGCTTGCAACGGCCGGGGCGCGCACCGTGAGGCACAGCAACAGGCCGAGCACGATGCCTGGCACGCCAACGATCACGAACGCCGAACGCCAGCCGTAGTGCTGGGCGATCCAGCCACCAAAACCAAGGCCGAAAATGGCGCCGAAGCTTGAACCCAGCATGAGGATGGACAGGGCGGTCGAGCGGTTTTTTGCCGGGTACAGCTGCGAAATCATCGCGACCGAAGGCGCCGTGCCTCCGGCTTCGCCGATCGCTACGCCGATCCGCGCCAGGACCAGCAGCCAGAAGCTGGTGGCCAGGCCGCAGGCCATGGTCATGAAACTCCAGGCAATACAGCAGGCGGCAATCACGGGCTTGGGCCCGATGCGGTCGGAGAGGCGTCCCAGCGGGAATCCGAACAGGGTGTAGAACACCGCGAAGGTCACGCCCGAAAGCAGGCCGATGCCGGTGTCGGAGATACCGAACTCGGCCTTGACCGGCTCGATCAGGATCGCCATCAACAGCCGATCGATGTAGTTGAAGATGTAAATCACGGCCAGCACGAACAGTGCGTAGTGGGTATGCCAGGTGACGCGGATGGAAGAGTTCACAACGGGTGCTCCCGGTTTTGTTCTAGTGATCAGGAGTGTCGCCCGAATCAAGGTCAGGCACATCGTCCATTCAGACCACTCGCATGCGGGCCGTCGAGCAACCGCCGCGGCGTAGTCTTATCGGACGATGTTGCGGTTTTGAACAGGGTTAATGATTCATCCCGTGCTCGATCATCAGGCCAGGCAGTGCCGGTGATCGGGGTAGCCAAGGCGCGGGAGAACAACGATGAAGCTAGCGAACAAAGTGGCCCTGATCACGGGTGCCGGCCAAGGTATGGGCCGGGCGATTGCCCAGTGCTTTGCCCAGGCCGGCGCTCGGGTGGTGGCGGCCGACATCAACCTGCAGGCAGCCCGGCAGACCATCGAAGGCCTCGGCGAACAGGCGCTGGCCCTGGCTTGCAACGTCGCCGACAGTGCCTCGGTGGCAGCGGCCATGGAAGTCATCGAGGGCCGTTTTGGCGGTCTCGACATCCTGGTCAATAACGCCGGCGTCGGCTCGGTCGACAGCTTTGTCGACACCCCTGACGAACATTGGCAGCGGGTCATTGGCGTCAATCTCACGGGCACTTTCCTGTGCAGCCGTGAAGGTGTGCGCCTGATGCAAAAGCACGGCAGCCGCGGCGCCGTCATCAATATTTCCAGCACGGCGGCGATGACCGGTGAAGGCCCAAGCCATTACTGCGCAGCCAAGGCCGGGGTAATGGGCCTGACCCGCAGCATGGCACGGGAGTTGGCGGCCAGCGGTATCCGCGTCAACACCCTGGTACCCGGCCCGACCAACACACCGATGATGGCTGGCATCCCCGATGACTGGATGCAGAGCATGCTCAAGGCCATCCCCCTGGGGCGTATGGGCGAAACCGATGAGATTGCCCGTGTCGCGGTGTTTCTGGCCAGCGAAGACGCCAGCTTCATCACCGGTCAGAACCTCGCCGTCAACGGCGGCATGGCCTTCATTTGAACCGGGAGCAGGGAATGAGCAGACGACTGCAAGGCAAGATCGCTTTTATTACCGGTGCCGGTTCCGGCATCGGTGCGGCCACCGCTCGGCGCTTTGCCGAAGAGGGCGCCACCGTGGTGCTCTGCGGGCGTAATCAGGCGCCATTGCAAGCGGTGGCGAGTGCTATTCGCGACGCGGGGGGCCAAGCGCACTGGAGTGTCGCCGATGTCAGCGACGAATGTGCTTTCGTCGGCGCGATCGAAGCGGCGGCGCGCCTTCACGGGCGCCTGGATATCCTCGTCAACAACGCCATGGCCTACACCTGGGGCGCCATCGACAGCACCACAACCGCCGATTGGCACGCCAACTTCAGCACCACCGTGGACGGCACCTTCTGGGGCACGCGCACGGCCATGGCGCTGATGAAAGCCCAGGGCGGCGGTGCCATCGTCAACATCGCCTCCATCTGCGGACTGTTCGGTACGCCCTGGATGGCCGGCTATTCGGCGGCCAAGGCGGCGGTGATCAACTTCAGCCGCGCGGCCGCCAGTGAAGGGGCCGCCAACAAGATCCGCTGCAATGTGGTGATTCCCGGCGTCGTCGAAACCCCGGCAACGGCCGGCATGCTGTCCGACGAAAAGGCACGTGGCAACACCGAGAAGTTGATTCCGCTGCGGCGCATCGGCCAGCCGCAGGAAGTGGCCAACGCGATTTTGTTCCTGGCCAGTGACGAGGCGTCCTACATCACCGGTGCATGTGTGCCGGTGGATGGCGGGCGCAGCTCGGAACTCTACACGGTGCTGGAGTGATGAGCATGGAGCCCAACACTTTGCTGGCCCGTATCGATCGGCTTGAGTCGATTGAAGAAATCCGTCAACTGGCGGCCAAGTACTCGCTGTCACTGGACATGCGCGACCTCGATGCCCACGTCAACCTGTTTGCCGAAGACATTCGCGTGGGGCGCGAAAAGACCGGCCGTGCGCACCTCAAGGCGTGGGTCGATGCCACGTTGCGCGATCAGTTCAGCGGCACGTCCCATCACCTGGGCCAGCACATCATCGAACTGCTCGATGCCGATAACGCCGTGGGCGTGGTGTATTCCAAGAACGAGCATGAGACGGGCCCTGAGTGGGTCACCATGCAAATGCTCTATTGGGATGACTACCAGCGCATCGATGGCCGTTGGTATTTCCGCCGCCGACTACCGTGCTACTGGTACGCCAGCGACCTCAACAAGCCGCCCATCGGTGAGCGAAAAATGCGCTGGCCGGGTCGTGAACCCTATGCCGGCACCTTCCATGACCTGTTCCCGTCCTGGGTCGAGTTCTGGGCCAGGCGCCCGGACAAGGACCAACTGCCAGACGTCGCTCCGGCTGCGCCCCTGGAACACTTTCTAGCCACCCTGCGACGCGGTGCTGCGGCACCGAAGATTCGTGTGCGCTGAGGATTTGCGATGAGCATTTTGTTTGAACCCCTGCGCCTGGGCGAGCTGGAGCTGAGCAACCGTATCGTCATGGCGCCAATGACCCGCAGCCGCGCCAGCGTGCACGCGGTGCCGACGGCAGAAATGGTCGATTACTACCGCCAGCGCGCCAGTGCCGGGTTGATCATTGCCGAAGGCACGGCACCGTCAGCCGATGGTCTGGGGTATTGCCGCACGCCGGCCATCTATGACAGTGCGCAGATCGAGGGATGGCGCCAGGTGACCCGCGCGGTGAACGACGCCGGTGGGCGGATGGTGTTGCAGTTGATGCATGTGGGCCGTGTCGCCTGCTGGCAAAACAAACCGATCGGGGCGCGCACCGTCGCGCCTTCGGCCATCCGCGCGCGCACGCAACTATTCAGTGACGGGGTGTTCAGTGACGGCGCCGGTCTGGTCGATACCGATGAGCCCGAGGCGCTGAGCCTGGAAGCGATCGCCGAGGTGATCGAGCAATACCGACGCGCCGCCCTGAATGCCCGCGAAGCGGGCTTCGAGGGGGTCGAGCTGCATTGCACCAGCGGCTACCTGCCCATGCAATTCATGGCGTCGAGCAGCAACCGGCGCAGCGATGGTTATGGCGGCACGGTCGAGAACCGTGTGCGCTTTGCGGCCGAGGTACTGGCAGCCATGGCCAGCGCCATCGGACCTGGACGCGTGGGACTGCGGATGTGCCCGGGCAACCCGTACAACGACATCAGCGACGCTGACCCGGCCGGCACCGCGCAAGCCCTGTGCCGCCAGATCGAACCGCTTGGCCTGGCCTACCTGCACATCATGCGTTCGCCGCTGGCGCAGCTGGATGCCTTTGACCTGGCCCGTCGGCATAGCACCAGCGCGCTGATTCTCAACGACGGATTCGACGGGCCTTCAGCCACTGCGGCACTTGAAGGCGGGCAGGGCTCCGCCGTGTCGTTCGCCCGGCATTTTATCGGCAACCCGGACCTGGTCGAGCGCCTGCGCGCCGGTCTGCCACTGGCCGGTTTCGACCGCAAGACCCTTTATACCCAAGGCGCGCAAGGCTATTCGGACTATCCGGGTCGAGCCTGAGGCGAGTGCTTGAACAACAGGATTTATCGGAGGTAGGGATGAACAATTTCAACAACGCAAGCCTGCTGTCCAGTGCCGACCGCGGCGTGGTGCCGCGCGAGCAGACCCAGGCCATCCTCGATCGCCGGGCCGAAGCCAGCGCGCGCATCAAACCGGCGGATCGCTATACCCTGGCCGATCGCCTCGAGGAGCAAGCCCGGCGCCATGGCGAGCGGCCCTTCATCATCTATGGCGAGCAGCGCCTGAGTTTTGCCAGGATCAATGCCGAGGCTGACCGCCTGGCCCACGTCTTTCATGCCCGCGGCCTGCGCCCCGGGGATGTCTGCGCGCTGGCCATGGAGAACCGCCCGGAATTTTTCTGCAGCTGGTTCGGCCTGGTCAAACTGGGTGTGGTGGTGGGTTTCGTCAACACCCAGGTTAGCGGGCGGCCACTGGTGCATGCCCTGGAGGCCATTGCCGCCAAGGCGGTGATCGTCGGCGAAGAGGTGCTGGGCAATTTCCTCGCGACCGAAGGCTTGCCGCCGTTGCCCTTGTGGCTGGTGGAGGATGCCGAGCAGCCATGGACGGGCGCCATGCCCGCGCACGTCGATACCCGCCTGGGTGAAGCGCTGGCCAAGGCACCGGACACGCCATTCCCACGGGACCTGCGCGCCGACCTCAGCGCCGAGACCCCAAGCTTGTTGATTTTTACCTCGGGCACGACGGGCCTGCCCAAAGCTGCGCGTTACAGCCACATGCGCTGGATGTCGACGGGCGACATCATGGAAGTCACCCTGCAGACCACGCCCCAGGACGTGTTCTATTGCTGCCTGCCGCTGTACCACGGTGCGGCCGCCACGTCGGTGACCTCTACCGCGCTGAAAACCGGCGCGGCGATTGTGGTGCGGCGCAAATTCAGTGTCCGGGAGTTTTGGAGCGACGTACGCAAGCACCACATCAGCGTGTTCCAGTACATAGGTGAAATCTGTCGCTACCTGCTCAACCAACCCGCGGTCGCCGGCGAGCGTGAGCACGGGCTGCGCTGCATGCTCGGCGCCGGGTTATCCCGAGAGACCTGGCAGAACTGGGTACAGCGCTTCGGCGCGATCCAGGTGTTCGAGGGGTGGGGCTCCACCGAATCCAACACCAACGTGGTCAACGTCGACAATTACCTGGGCGCCTGCGGTCGTGTGCCGTTCTGGGACAAGAGCAACCTGCGCCTGGTGCGCTATGACGTTGAAACCGACAGCTATCCACGGGACGAACACGGCTTTTACCAGCTGTGCGAAGAGGGTGAGGTGGGCGAAGCCCTGGGCTTGATCATCAGCCATCCGGAAATCGGCGGCGGGCGCTTCGAGGGCTACACCTCGGCCGAGGCCACCGACAGCAAGATTCGCCGCAATGTGTTCAGCCAAGGGGACGCCTACTGGAGCTCGGGTGACCTGTTGCGTTTTGATGAGGACGGCTACCTCTACTTTATCGACCGCATCGGCGACACCTTCCGCTGGAAGAGCGAGAACGTCTCCACCCTGGAGGTGGCGGCTGCGCTGGGGGACTTTGCCGGGCTTGAACTGATCAATATCTATGGTGTGCAGGTGCCAGGGCAAGAGGGGCGGGCCGGTATGGCGGCGGTCTTGATGCAGCCAGGGCAAACCTTCGATCCCGAAGCGTTCTATACGCTGACGCAGGCGCGTTTGCCGCGCTATGCCGCGCCGGTGTTCGTGCGCGTTTTAGCGGCTGCCGATCTGACCAGCACCTTCAAGTTGCGCAAGGTGGACCTGCAGCGCCAGGGCTATGCACCGACGGCATTCAGCGACCCACTGTTCATTCGCGACGAAAGCTGCGGCAGCTATGTGCCGTACAGCACGCAGGCGCTTGAGCGGGTTGGCTTGGCCGCCTTTGCGGGTGACAGCCATGAGTAACCTTGATGCCCAAGGGCATGAGTGGCGCTCGGGCCTGCGCTTTCCCTGGCCGCAGCCGCCCGCCAATGGCGCGGTGCAGCAGGTCGCCGAGGGGCTGCTGTGGCTGCGCATGCCGCTGCCGTTCGGGCTCGACCATATCAATCTGTACCTGCTGCGTCATGGCCAGGGCTGGGTGGCGGTCGATACCGGGCTCAACAATGCGCAGACCCGCGAAGTCTGGGAAGGGCTGTTCGACACGGCGTTGGGTGGTTTGCCCCTGGTCGCGGTGATTTGCACCCACTTTCACTCCGATCATGTCGGTGTGCTCGGCTGGTTGAGCGATCGCTTCCGCTGCCCGGTGTTCATGAGCGCCAGTGAATACCAGGCCATGCATCAGTTGGGCACGCAGAGCGATGTCAGCAGCAGTTGGGCCTTTCGCGAGCATTACCAGCGCGCCGGTTTCAGTACCGAGCAGACCGAGGCGTTGTTTCCGCTGCTCGGTTCGGCGCACTTTCGCCCGCAGGTGCCAACCAGCTTCAGGCGTTTGAGCGAAGGCAGTCAGCTGACCATCGGCGGACGTCGCTGGCAGGTGCGGATTGGCCGCGGCCATTCGCCGGAACATGCCTGCCTGTACTGCGCCGAGGACGGCCTGCTGATCTCGGGCGATCAAGTGCTGCCGCGCATCACTTCCAGTGTCTGCGTCCAGGTGACCGAACCCGATGCCGATCCGTTGCGGGACTGGCTGGACTCGGTCGAATGCCTGCGCAGCGTGCCCGATAGCGTGCTGGTGCTGCCGGCGCATGAGCGTCCGTTTTTCAACCTGCATCAGCGCCTTGACCAACTGCGTGACCATCACCAGGAGCATTTGCAGCGCCTGCTGGATGCCTGCACGGCGCCGCGCAGTGCCGTGCAACTGATGGCGGTGCTGTTTCCGACGGTCAAGGGGCGCTTCGATGAATTGATGGCCATCGGCGAAACCCTGGCCCATGTCAATTACCTCATCGCCCAAGGGCACTTGGTACGTGAAGAAACAGCCGGCGTGTTCCGTTACGGACGCACGCCAGAAGGTGTCACCGCTCAGTCTGTGCTAGGGCAGCTCTGAGCGGGCATGGGAAATAGTGGTGTTCTTGCACTTTGCGCGGCCATCAGGTCGTTAATCGGGAGAGGCAGTGTGAATAATAAAAACAACAAAAATGGTGCAGGCCCAGCTGTATCGGGCTTCGAGTTATCGGGTCTGGTGGCGGCGATCGCACTGGTGTCCACACCCGCATGGTCAGGTGAAACCATCGAGTTCGACAACGGGGCGACGATTGACTGGACCGTGACGACCAGTTACGGGCTAGGGGTTCGCTTGTCCGACCCGGACAAGAACCTGTTGACGCTCAACGCCGATGACGGCGACCGCAACTTCGACAAGGGCAGCCTGGTCACCAACCGCGTGGGTGCCTTGGCCGAGATGATCCTGCGCAAGGACAACTACGGCGCCGTACTGCGTGCCAGTACGTTCTACGATGATGTCTACCATCGCTCCAACGACAACGACTCACCGTCCACGGTCAACAAGACCGGGGATCACAATGAGTTCACCAGTGACACCAAATACTACAGCGGTGGACGCAGCAAGTTCCTCGACGCCTACGTGTTCAGCGGCTGGCGCTTCGATAATGATTCGATGCTCGACGTCAAGGCCGGACGCCACATCGAGTCGTGGGGTGAAAGTCTGTTTTACCCCGGTGTCAGTGGCGTGCAGAACCCGTCCGACGCGGTCAAGGCGGCCCAGCCAGGGGTCGAGGTCAAGGAAGTGCTGTTGCCGGTCGGGCAATTCTCGGCTTCCTATCGGTTGAACCCGCAGCTGACCTTTGGTGCGTATGTGCAATACGAATGGATGGGGACTGAACTGCCGCCGGTGGGCAGCTACCTGTCTACCAGTGATGTGGTCGGGCCAGGGCGTGAGTTTATCCGCAACGCCAACGGCACGCGGATCAACTACAAAGGCACCGATGAACCCCGTGACAGTGGACAGTGGGGGGTTCAGGTACGCTTTCGCCCGGTACCGGCCCTGGAATTGTCACTGTTCCATGTCAATTATCATGACAAGAACCCCGCCACCGCGCTGGTGGGGTATCAGCCCATTCCCGTCGCCCCGGGCGTGTTCGCCGGTGTGCCGAACGGCTATCGGATCACCTACTTTGAAGACATCAAGCTGACCGGGATCAGTGCCTCGACCAAGATCGGCGAAACCCAGATCGGTGGCGAGTGGTCCTATCGCGATGGTGCCCCGGTGATGGTCAACACAGGCCTGGGCCCGACGCCAACCCGCGGCAAGGGCCAGCAGATGCAATTGTCGGCCATCCGCATCCTCGGCGACCGGCCTTGGGCGAGCCAGACGGCGCTGACGGCCGAGATCGTGCATGTGCGCGTCGACAGCGTGGATGATGCCTCGGCGGCACCGAACCTGCAGGCGCTGGGCAACAGTCTGATTCCGGCCATGCGCCCGCTGGTGCAGCCGTCCGATGACTACACCTACAAGACCGCGACGGGCTGGCGCAGCAAAACCGCCAGCGCCTACACCGTGGGGGCATCCTTCAGCTACCCGGGCGTGTTCGAAGGCTGGGACCTGGAAGTGCCGGTGAATTTCTCCAACGTGTTCAGCGGCGCCACGCCAATGGCCGGGACTATTTCCGGGCTGCAAGGCGACCGTCGGCTGAGCGTGGGCACCACCTTCAAGTACTTGGGCAACCTGGAAGTCGCCCTGCGGGTCACCAGCTACCTGGGTGACGCGGACCCGGTCAAGCGTTTGCTGGCCGACCGTGACTATGGCACGTTCTCGGTGAAATACAGCTTCTGATCACCGTGCAGGCGCCCACGCCGGGAAGATCCTGGCGCTGGGCGGTGTTCTGGTCCAAATGGACGATCACTTGCCGCACGCGTTGTGGCATGGTCGCAAGACAAAAACACAAGTGCACAGCCTTCGAGCGGAGGATACATGGGTCTGAAAGGTCATGCGGCGATTGTAGGCACCGCACAATACAAACCGGAAAAATACGCCACTGCGCCGAGGATGTTCCACCTCGAACAGGTGGCCGACCTGGCGGCGCAAGCGCTGCGGGACGCAGGATTGCGTGCCGAGGACCTCGACGGTCTGGTGATCAACGGCCCGCATTTTCATGAAGCTTCGGTGTTCGTGCCGGCCATGGCCGCCGAGTACCTGGGCTTGACCCTGAATTTTGCCGAAGTGGTCGACCTGGGAGGTTGCACCTCGGTGGGCATGGTCTGGCGAGCGGCCGCGGCGATCGAGTTGGGCTTATGCCAGGCCGTGCTGTGTGTACTGCCAGCGCGCCTGGCGCCGATGGGGCCCGACGAAGATCCCGGCGCGATCGCCCGTGCCATGCGCTACGGGGGGCACAGTACGGCCTTTGGTGCACCGGAGGCGGAATTCGATTTGCCTTACGGACACATGGGCCAGAATACCGGCTACGCCATGATTGCCCAGCGCTATGCCGCGCAGTACGGTTACGATCCAGTGGCCATGGCCAAGATTGCGGTTGACCAGCGCACCAACGCCTTGGCCAACCCCCAGGCGATGTTCCATGGCCAGCCGTTGAGCATCGAGCAGGTGCTGGCGAGCAAGCGGGTGGCCGACCCCCTGCACATCCTCGAAATAGTCATGCCCGTGGCCGGCGGTGCGGCAATGATCATTGCCTCCAAAGAAGTCGCGGCCCGTGCGCGTAAACGCCCGGCATTCATCACAGGCTTCGGCGAGCACCTGGCATTCAAGTCGCCCTCGTATGCGCAAGACATGCTCAACACGCCGATTGGTCCGGCCTCACGTCGCGCCTTCGAGATGGCCGGGCTCAAACCGGCGGATGTCGATGCGGCGCAAATCTACGATTGCTACACCATCACCGCGTTGTTGACCCTGGAAGATGCCGGCTTCTGTGCCAAGGGCGAGGGCATGCGCTTTGTACGCGAGCATGACCTGACCTGGCGCGGCGATTTCCCGATGAACACCCACGGTGGCCAGCTCAGTTTCGGCCAGGCCGGTGCCGCCGGGGGAATGTCACAGGTGATCGAGGCCGTCACTCAGATCAGCGGTGAAGCGGGCGAACGTCAGCTTGAGCGTTGCGACGCCGTCTACGTCTCCGGGACCGGTGGCGTGATGAGCGAGCAGGCCGCGTTGATTCTTCAGGGAGCATGACCAGCATGTCGAACAATAAACCAATGCCGGTACC
Source organism: Pseudomonas sp. GM78 (assembly GCF_000282475.1). Classification (GTDB taxonomy): domain Bacteria; phylum Pseudomonadota; class Gammaproteobacteria; order Pseudomonadales; family Pseudomonadaceae; genus Aquipseudomonas. The sequence continues at coordinate 48,003 of NZ_AKJF01000058.1, read as the reverse complement.
GACCGATATTTCTGCACCGTACTGGGAAGGCCTGAAAGCGCAACGGCTGTTGATCCAGCAGTGCAACGCCTGCGAACACTGGGTGTTTTACCCGCGTCGGCACTGCCCGCGTTGCCTGGCCCACGACCTGACCTGGCGTGACGTGAGCGGTGGCGCCAGCCTGTACAGCTTTACCGTGGCGCGCATCCCCACGTTGCCGGACTTCGCCGATGAAATGCCGCAGAAACTGGCGGTCATCGAGCTGGATGAAGGCGTGCGGATCAATACCACGCTGGTGGGGCTTGAAGAGGACCAGATTCGCATCGGCATGCGTTTGAAACCGGTGTTTGCCGAGGTCGATGCAAAGGGCACGCGGTTACTGCGCTTTACCGGCATGGAGCAGGACAGCGCCGCGCTGCAGCACTGGGCCGGGGCGCCGCAAACGCAACCTGTGGAACAACTTGAGGTTGCACCTGCGCGCCTGATTGCCATGGACGATGAGGTGGCACTGCAGAGCCTGGTCAGTGAAACCTTCAGCGACTGGAGCAACGAAATTGTTGTCGACCAGGCCTTGATCGATGCCTTCGCGTTGTTGTCGGGTGATGACTACTGGATTCATACCGATCCTGAGCGTGCGCGCAAGGACAGCCCGTTTGGCGGCACCATCGCCCACGGTGCGCTGGTGCAGGTGCTGCAATCGCGGCTCAAACTGCAACTGGGCTATGAGATCACCGGCTTTGGCACCATGGTCAACTACGGCTCGGACCGCCTGCGCTTCCCGGCACCGGTGCCAGCCGGTGCGCGGATACATGCGCGGGCCAGGGTCAAGCAGGTGGCGCGGGTCAAGCGCGGGACCCAGCTCACGCTGGAAGTGAACACTCATGTGGTTGGCAGTGATCGCCCTTCGGTGATCAACGACCTGGTGATTCTGTACATGTGACCACCCAACCTGTAGGAGCTGTCTCGTGGAACGAGGCAGCGATCTTTTGACCTTGTCTCGTGTACATATCCGTTTCTGCGGTAATGGCTTCAATAGGTTCCGCCCTTACGGCGGGTTACTTGGAAAAGCGCCAAGTAACCAAGCGCTCTTTGCCCCACCACTCGGCACCTCGCTAAGGCTCGGTGTGCCCTCTCTCCGGCATTGCTCCGTGGGTCGCCGCGATGGGCCATCCCTGGCCCAGCGCGGCTAAACCGGCGTCCTGCCGGTTTACCCACTGCGCAATGCCTGCGTTCGGCCAGCGTGGTTAACGGGGCGTCTGCGATCAAAAGCCTCGCGGTGGCGGCCTCTGGGCCGACCATGGCATCAAGCCGGCGCGCTACGCTAGTGTGTTCGTGCACATTCGCTGAACCTGCTGCAATTTCCTGTGGGGGCGAGCCGGCTCCGGGCGGCGTTCCGACGATGGTCGTGAACGTTAACGACTGCTGGCTGGATAAACCCGGCACCTTCGGGCTCATCGCGAGCAAGCCCGCTCCCACGAGGAATTGGATATTCCGGTGTCGGGGTCACCACCTTTTTCTTTCCCCAGCAGATCAGATGCTTAGTCTCAACGGACGATGATGCAGTTGCCCCCCCTCAGCACAATGAAGACCAACAAAGGTCCAGTCATTGAGGAGCAGGGCATGATGGATATCCGGGGGTTGAGCTACTTCGTCGCTCAAATCAAAAACCTCAGTCAGTGGCAACGCTATGCCGAAGACGTGCTGGGCATGATGGTCGTGCCTGCACCCGGTGGCGGACTGTACGTGAAGATGGACGAGCGACCCTTTCGCATGCTCATCGTCGAGGGTGCCGAAGCGGGTTACCTGGCGTCTGGCTGGGAGCTGGCCAGCGAAAGCGCTTTCAACGCCGCATTACAGGCACTGGAGCAGAACGGCGTGCGCTGGCAGGCGGGCACTGCCGCCGAGGTCGAGCAGCGTGGCGTACAGGCACTGGTCAGTGTCCTTGACCCATCCGGCAACCGTCACGAGCTGAGCTGGGGGCATCGCTCCGATTGCCTGCCATTTGTCTCGCCCCAGGGTGTGCCGGGTTTCATCACCGGTGACATGGGCCTGGGGCACACGGTGCTGCCGGCCCCGGACTTCGATGCCACCCTGGCATTCGCCAAGGATGTGCTGGGGTTCGAACTGTCGGACATCTTCAACTTTCGCCCCGACCCGCTGGCGCCGCCGATCCGGATCCATTTTCTGCATTGCCGCAACAGTCGCCACCACTCGTTGGCGCTCGCGGAGTTCGCAGTCCCTTCGGGCTGTGTGCACGTGATGGTGGAAGTGGGCTCGATGACCGAAGTGGGGCGTGCCCACGACCGGCGCCTGGCCCATCAGGTGCCGCTGTCGGCCACCCTGGGCCAGCACCTCAACGATCTGATGACCTCGTTTTACATGAAGACCCCATCCGGCTTCGACCTGGAGTACGGCTACGGCGGCCTGCAAGTGAACTGGGCCGAACACTCGGCCTTCGAATTTACCCGCGTAAGCCTGTGGGGGCATGACTTTTCAGTCGGCCAACAACAAGGAGATGAGCAATGAACAAGCAAATGACGGCGGCTGACGCGGTGGCGCAACTGCGTGATGGCATGACCATCGGCTTCGGTGGTTGGGGCCCGCGGCGCAAGCCGATGGCGGTGGTTCGCGAGATCCTGCGATCCGATGTCAAGGACCTGACCGTGGTGGCCTACGGCGGACCGGAAGTGGGCATGCTCTGCGCAGCGGGCAAGGTGAAAAAGCTGGTGTTCGGCTTTGCCACTCTCGACGCCATCCCGCTGGAACCCTACTACCGCAAGGCCCGGGAAGCCGGTGGCCTGGAATTGATGGAAGTCGATGAGGGCATGTTCCAGTGGGGACTGCGTGCGGCGGCCATGCGCCTGCCATTTTTGCCGACCCGCTGTGGCCTGGCCACCGATGTCACGCGCCTCAACCCTGAGCTCAAGACCATTCAATCGCCCTATGCAGACGGCGAGGTGCTGCTGGCCATGCCGGCGCTGAACCTGGATGTCGCCTTTGTTCACGTCAACGTCGCCGACCGCTTGGGCAACACGCTGGTCACAGGCCCCGACCCGTACTTCGATCACCTGTTCGCCCGCGCTGCCGGGCAGTGTTTCGTGTCTTGCGAACAGCTGCATGAACGCCTCGAGTTGAGCACCGAACAGGCCCGTTGCAACACCTTCGAACGCTACCTGGTCAGCGGCGTGATCCATGCCCCGTTTGGCGCCCACCCGACCGCCTGCCAGCCCGAGTACGGCTGGGACCTGAGCCACCTCAAGCGTTATGCCGCCAGTGCTGGCGAGGAGGGCGGCTGGCAAGCCTACGTCGAGGAGTACGTGGCGGCGGGCGAAGTGGCTTATCTGGATAAAAACGGCGGTGCCGAACGCATGGGCTCCCTGGCCCTGCCGGTGTTCTGAGGAAGATGAAAATGTCGACTACCTGTGAATTTACCCTCGCCGAACTGATGATCGTCGCGGCCAGCGAAGCCTGGCGCGACAACGGCGAGTTGATTGCTTCGGGCCTTGGCGTGATCCCGCGCCTGGGCGCGAGCCTGGCCAAGCTCAGCCACAGTCCGCAATTGCTGATGACCGACAGCGAGGCCTACCTGGTCGAGGACCCAATCCCCCTGGGTCCGCGTGGTGATTTTGTGCCGCGGTACTCGGGCTCGATGAACTTCGAGCGGGTGTTCGAGTGCGTCTGGGGTGGTCGTCGCCACGCCATGATTGGCCCGACCCAGATCGACCGCTGGGGCCAGAGCAACCTGTCCTGCGTGGGTGATTACCACAAGCCCAAGGCCGCCATGCTCGGTGTCCGTGGCCTGCCGGGCAACAGCATCAACCATATCAACTCGTTCTTCGTTCCCAACCATAACACCCGGGTGTTCGTCAGCGGTGAAGTGGACATGGTCTCCGGCGTCGGCTTCAAGGCCGAGCGCTGGCCGCAAGGGGTACGCCGCGACCTGATGGACATTCGCCTGATCGTCACCGACCTGTGCGTGATGGATTTCGACGGCCCGGACCGTGCCGTGCAGGTGCGCAGCCTGCACCCGGGCGTGAGCTTCGAACAGGTGCAGGAATGCACCGGCTTCCCGTTGCTCAAGTCGTCGGCGCTCAAGGAAACCGTGCACCCGACTCCCGAGCAGTTGGCACTGATCCGTCGACTCGATCCCCACGATTACCGCAGCTCGGCGATCAAGGGCAACCCGGCCGGCATTCGCGCGGCTTAACGCGAGGGACACGAGCATGAACAGCCCTGACAGTGAATTCGTCCAGCGTGAAGACCATTCGGTCTACGAAACGCAGGAGCCGGTGTTGTACGCCGTGGCGGAGGGTATCGCCACGCTGACCATGAACCGGCCAGGCTTCAACAATGCGCAGAACTCGCAGATGACCTATGCGCTGGACGCGGCGTTGCGCCAGGCGGTCAACGATGATGCGGTCAAGGTCATTGTGCTGCGTGGGGCCGGCAAGCACTTTTCCGCCGGCCATGACATCGGCACGCCGGGACGGGACATCAACAAACCGTTCGAGCGCGCGCACCTCTGGTGGGACCACACCAATAAGCCTGGCGGCGAGCAGCTCTATGCCCGCGAGCAGGAGGTGTACCTGGGCATGTGCCGGCGCTGGCGCGAATTGCCCAAACCGACCATTGCCATGGTCCAGGGTGCCTGTGTCGCCGGGGGGCTGATGCTGGCCTGGGTCTGCGACCTGATCGTGGCCAGCGACGATGCTTTTTTCCAGGACCCGGTGGTGCGCATGGGCATTCCGGGGGTGGAGTATTTTGCCCATCCCTATGAGCTCAACCCGCGCATCGCCAAGGAGTTTCTGTTCACCGGTGATCGCATGAGCGCCGAGCGCGCTTACCAGATGGGCATGGTCAATCGGGTATTGCCTCGCGAGGCGCTGGAGCAGGCTACCTACGCGCTGGCGGCCAACATTGCCCGTCAACCGCGCATGGGCCTGGCCCTGACCAAGCAGGCGATCAATCATGTTGAAGACCTGCAGGGCAAGCGCACGGCCATGGACGCCGCCTTTGCCTGGCACCATTTCGCCCATGCGCACAACGAGTTGCTGTCGGGTGACAAACTCGGCGGCTTCGACGCCAAGGCCATGGCCCAGGCGAACAAAGCTGCCGCCAGCGGAGAGCAGGCATGAGCCGCTGGATGAGCACGCCGCTGACCGAAGCCCTGGGGTGCCGCTATCCGATTGTGCAAACTGCCATGGGCTGGGTCGCTGACGCCAACCTGGTGATCGCCACGACCCGGGCTGGCGGTTTCGGTTTTCTCGCCGGTGCAACCATTGCTGGCGATGTCCTGGAGGGCGAAATCCAGAAGGTGATAGCCGCCACCGGTGGCAGCAATTTTGGCCTGAACTTCCACATGTTCCAGGAGAACGCCGGGCAGTGCGTCGACCTCGCGATTCGCTACCGCTTGCGCGCAGTGAGTTATGGCCGAGGCCCGGACAAACAGACCATTGCCCGGTTCAAGGCGGCCGGGGTGCTGTGCATCCCGACGGTGGGGGCGCTCAAGCATGCCCTCAAGGCCGTGGAACTGGGCGCGGACATGATCACCATCCAGGGCGGTGAGGGCGGCGGGCACACCGGTGGTGTGCCGAGTTCGATCCTCCTGCCTCAAGTACTGGATGCGGTGTCGGTGCCGGTGATTGCCGCCGGGGGTTACTCCACCGGACGGGGCCTGGCCGCAGCGCTGGCCGCCGGAGCCTGTGGCATTGCCATGGGCACAAGGTTCCTCATGACCCGTGACTCGCCGACACCTGCAGCCACCCTGGTGCATTACCTCAAGGTCAGCGACCCGCAGCGGGTCCGGGTGACCACTGCGGTCGACGGCATGCGCCACCGCATGATCGACAACCCGTTCATCAACCGCCTGGAGCAGGCCGGGTCACTCGGTCGCCTGCGCATCGCCTTGCGCAGCGCCTGGAAATGGAAACAGCAAACCGGCATGAGCCTTGGGCATTTGTTCGCAGTGCTACGCCAGGCCCTCAAGGAAGACCCCGGTGCGGTGTCGCAAACGGTCATGGCCGCCAACCAGCCGGTGTTGCTGCAGCGCTCGATGATCGACGGCGTGCCGGACGAGGGGATTCTGCCCAGCGGCCAGGTCGCCGCCGCCATCGGTGAGCTGAAGACCTGCCAGCAGGTGATCGAGGAAATTGCCGGGCAAGCCGAACGCTGCCTGGATGCCCTGATGGCCCGACAACACGAACAAACGCCTGCGCGGGCGCAGGAAAACTGCAGCCCATCTTCAATCGAGCAGGCCCGCTGAGCACTGGAGAAGACAACCATGAGTCAAGCATTTACTACACAGATCGACGCGGGCATTGCCGAATTGGTGCTTGCCAAACCGCCAGTCAACGCCCTGGACAGCCAGGAATGGATGGAGCTGGCCGAGGAGGTCCAGGCGCTGGGTGCCAATCCTCAAGTCCGGGTGATCGTCATTCGCGCTGAGGGCCGCGGCTTTTGCGCCGGTGTCGACATCAAGGAACTGGACGCCCACCCCGATCGGATCATCGCGGTCAACGCCGGCAACTACGCGGCGTTCAAGGCAGTGCACCGCACCCCGGTACCGGTGATCGTCGCCGTGCATGGCTTTGTTCTGGGTGGTGGCATCGGCATCACCGGTGCCGCCGACATTGTCGTGGCCTCCGAGTGCGCCACCTTCGCCTTGCCTGAAGTGGATCGCGGGGCCATGGGAGGCGGTGCGCACCTGCAGCGATTGTTCCCGGTGCAGAAGGTCCGTTACCTGTTCTTCACCGGCGACAAGATCGGCGCCGCCGAGGCTGCGCAGTACGGTTTTATCGAGCGCGTGGTGCCCAGGGAACAGTTGCGCGAAACAGCGCTGGAAATCGCGGCCAAGATCGCCGCCAAGAGCCCGGCGATGATCCGGATTGCCAAAGAAGCCCTCAACGGTATCGAAGACGGCAACCTGGAAGACAAGTACCGCTGGGAGCAGGGCTTCACCCTGCAGGCCTACACCAGTCCGGATTCTGCCGAAACCCGCCGCGCCTTCGTCGAAAAACGCGACGCGAAGTTCTGAGAGGCTGCCATGGAACTAGCTTATACCCCGAAACAAAAGGCCTTTCGCCAGGAAGTCCGCGAGTGGCTGGCGGCCAATCAGCCAACGGCACCCTTGGCCAACTACGACACCCGTGAAGGCTTCGAGCAACACCGTGCCTGGGAAGCGAAGCTGTTCGAGCAACGCCTGTCGATGGTCATGTGGCCCAAGGAGTACGGGGGCCGGGATTGTGACCTGATCGAGTGGCTGATTTTCGAAGAGGAATACTACGGCGCCGATGCGCCGATGCGCATCAACCAGAACGGCCAGCTGCTGCTCGGGCCGACCCTGATGGAGTTCGGCACCGAGGCGCAGAAACAGCGCTTCTTGCCGCGCATGGCCTCGAGTGTAGACATGTGGGCCCAGGGCTGGTCGGAACCGAATGCCGGCTCCGATATGGCAGCGATCACCAGCAAGGCCATCCGCGATGGCGACCACTATGTGCTCAACGGACAAAAAACCTGGTCCAGCCGCGCCTTGTTTGCCGATTGGCTGTTTGGCCTGTTTCGCAGTGACCCGGCCTCGACCCGGCACAACGGCCTGTCGTTCGTAATGGTGCCGCTCGATGCCCCGGGGGTGACCATTCGCCCGATCCGGGCCCTGAACGGCAAGAACACCTTCGCTGAGGTGTTCTTCGACGATGTGCGGGTGCCGGTGGAAAACTGCATTGGTGCCGAAGGCCAGGGCTGGCATGTGGCAATGGCCACTGCAGGTTTTGAGCGCGGCTTGCTGTTGCGCTCGCCGGCTCGCTTCCAGGCCACGGCGCGCAAGCTGGTGCAGCTGTACCACGCCCACCGCGAGAGCGCCGATCGCGACCCGGGCATTCGTGAGGCAGTGGTCGATGCCTGGCTGGGCGCCGAAGGGTATGCGCTGTCGTCCTATCACACCGTCGGGCGCTTGAGTCAGGGGGCGCAGATTGGTGCCGAGTCGAGCATCAACAAGATTATCTGGTCGGAACTCGACCTGAAGATGCATGACACCGCCATGCGCATCCTCGCCTCCCGCGGCGAATTGTTGAACAGCGCACCGCAGTCGCCGGGCGGTGGCTGGCTCGACGGTTTCCTGTTCGCCCAGGCCGGGCCGATCTACGCCGGCACCAACGAAATCCAGCGCAACATCATCGCCGAGCGGATGCTCGGCCTGCCGAAATAGGAGCCGGCCATGGACTTTACCTTTACCGATGACCAGTTCACCTTTCGTGAAGCCATCAGCCGTTTCCTGATGACCGAGGCGGCCCCCGAGATGCTGCGCGAAATCTGGGAAACCGACGCCGGGCGCTCGGCAGAGTTGCGCGGCAAGATTGCCGAGCAGGGCCTGACAGCCTTGTCGGTGCCCGAGCAGTTCGGCGGCCTGGGCATGGACGATGTGGCCTGGTCGTTGATGACCCAGGAACTGGGTTACTACGCCATCCCCGACTCGCTGGCCGATACCGCTTATGTGATTACCGGCCTGCTCAATGGCCTGCCGGCGGACAACCCGCTCAAGGCCAGCCTGCTGCCACGCATCGCCGATGGCAGCGTGCGCATGGCGATCGGGCACCCGATCAACCCGCTGGTGCCCGATGCGGACATGGCCGAGTGGCTGATCCTGGCCCATGGCGATGAAGTGCATGCGGTGCCACGCTCGCAGGTCGATGTGCAGGCCAACGCCAGTATCGACGCGTCCCGTCGCCTGGGCCAGGTGAGCTGGCAGCCTGGCCCCGAGACCCTGCTGGTCGGTGGAGAGCAAGGCCGTGCCTTGTGGGCCCAGACCCTGAATCGTGGCGCCTTGTCGGTGGCCGGCCAACTGTTGGGGCTGGCCCAGCGGATCCTTGACCTGTCGGTGGACTACGTGGCCCAGCGCAAGCAATTCGGCAAGCCAATCGGCAGTTTCCAGGCGGTCAAGCATCACCTGGCCGATATCGCCAGCAAGATCGAGTTCGCCAAGCCGGTGCTCTATCGCGCGGCCCACGCCCTGGCCAAGGGTGAGCGGGGCGCCGACGTCTACGTCTCGCAAGCCCGGCTCGCTTGCTGCGACGCCAGCTGGCTGGCGGCGCGCCATGGCATCCAGGTCCATGGCGCCATGGGTTACACCTGGGAAGTCGACCTGCAAATGTTCATGAAACGTGCCTGGGCGCTGGACCCGTCCTGGGGCGACCGCGCCACCCACAAATCCCGCGTCGCCGCCTATGTGCTCAGCGACGAAGCCCGGCTTGGACCGGGCGCCACCTTCGAGGACTGAGCCATGCCCCAAGCGTATATAGTCGATGCCCTGCGCAGCCCCACGGGCAAGCGCAAGGGTAGCCTGGCCCATGTGCATGCCATCGACCTGGGTGCCCATGTATTGAAGGCGCTGGTTGAACGCAACGCGATTCCCGCCGAAGACTATGACGACGTGATCTTCGGTTGTGTCGATGCCATCGGTTCGCAAGCGGGCGACATTGCCCGCACCAGCTGGCTGGCCGCGGGCCTGCCGCTGAATGTTCCGGGCACTACCGTTGACCGTCAGTGCGGTTCGTCCCAGCAGGCGTTGCACTTTGCCGCCCAGGCGGTGATGAGTGGCATGCAGGACGTGGTGGCGGTGGGCGGCGTGCAGACCATGACCCAGATCCCGATCTCGTCGGCGATGCTCGCGGGTCAGCCCCTGGGGTTCAGCGACCCGTTTTCCGGCAGCAAGGGCTGGCAGGCACGTTTTGGCAACCAGCCGGTCAACCAGTTCTACGCCGCCCAGCGCATCGCCGATCACTGGCAGATCAGCCGCGCGGACATGGAAGGGTTCGCCCTGGAAAGCCATCGACGCGCCCTCGCGGCCGCCGAGGCCGGTTATTTCGCCAGTGAGATCGTGGCCTGTGAAGGCCTGGCCTTTGATGAAACACCGCGGGTCAGCAGCCTGGAAAAGATGGCCAGCCTGGAGCCGGTGAGCCCGCAGTTTCCGTCGATCACCGCGGCAGTGTCGAGCCAGACCTGCGATGCCTCGGCAGCGTTGCTGGTGGTCTCGGAAGCGGCACTCAAACGCTACGGGCTGACGCCCAGGGCGCGTATCCATCACTTGTCGGTACTGGGTGATGATCCGATCTGGCACCTCACCGCACCGATTGCGGCCACCCGTGCGGCGCTGAAGAAAGCCGGCATGGGCATGGCGGACATCGACCTGGTGGAGATCAACGAGGCCTTTGCCTCGGTGGTCATGGCCTGGGCCAAGGAGCTCGATTACGATCCGGCCCGTACCAACGTCAATGGCGGCGCCATCGCCCTCGGCCATCCGCTGGGTGCGACCGGTGCGCGATTGATGACCACGCTGCTGCACTCGCTTGAACGCACGGGGGGGCGCTACGGCCTGCAAACCATGTGCGAAGGCGGTGGCCAGGCCAACGTCAGCATTATCGAACGGCTCTGAAGCCGCCCCACACTCAGGAACAGGAAAACACTCCATGGGAATCTGTGCAGGTCGTACCGTGATCATCACCGGTGCCGGAGGCGGGCTCGGCCGCGCCTATGCGCTGGCCTTCGCTGCCGAAGGCGCCAACGTCGTGGTCAATGATATTCGGCGCGAGGCGGCCGAAGCCGTGGTCGACGAGATTTGCTCGAACGGTGGCCAGGCGATCGCCAGCGATGGCGATATCACCACCCTGAGCAGCGCCCAGGGCATCGTCGACGCCGCGCTCGCGGCCTTCGGCGAAGTCCATGTGCTGGTCAACAATGCCGGGGTCCTGCGTGACCGGATGTTCATCAGCCTCTCGGAAGAGGACTGGGACATGGTGATGCGCGTGCACCTGAAGGGGCATTACTGCCTGGCCAATATTCTCGGGCGGCGCTGGCGTGACCTGGCCAAGGCCGGTACACCGGTGGCCGCGCGCATTATCAATACCAGTTCCGGGGCCGGCCTGCAGGGCTCGATCGGGCAATCGAACTACTCGGCGGCCAAGGGTGGCATCGCATCCCTGACCCTGGTGCAGGCGGCGGAACTGCGGCGCTATGGCGTTACGGCCAACGCATTGGCCCCGGCGGCGCGCACGGCGATGACCGAAAGCGCCATGCCGGATATGGTCAAGAAACCCGAAGACGACAGCTTCGATGCCTGGGCGGCGGAGAACGTCGCCCCTCTGGTGGTGTGGCTGGGCAGCGAAGCGTCCGGGCATGTCAGCGGCCAGTTGTTCGAAAGCCAGGGTGGGCGAATCTCCCTCGGCGACGGTTGGCGCACGGGCGTTACCCGCGACAAGGGTGCGCGCTGGCAGGTAGCGGAAGTGGGCGCGGCAGTCGATGCGATCCTTGACGAAGCGCCCAAGGCCCAGAAGGTCTGGGGCAGTTGAGTCCGTCCTCCGTGTAGGCGCGAGCCTGCTTGCGATAGACGTCAACGATAACGCGACCTGTCTGAATGATCGTGTTGTCTGGGCGTTTTTCGCGAGCAGGCTCGCTTCCACATTCGAAATGCATTCCCTTGTAGACCCCCGCCAATACTCACCCCACCCACCCCACCCCGTCCGTTTTGACGATGTGCCCGCTCCCGGCGGCCTTTATACCTGTCGACATCGTGTTTTCTGTCAGAGGTATAGATCGTGAAACAAGCCCCTCCCTATGTTCTTGGCCACCAGTTGCTGGCTGGCAAATCCGTTCTCATCACTGCCGCCGCTGGCGCAGGCATCGGTTACGCCGCGGCCCGGCGCTGTGCCGAGGAAGGCTGCCGCGCCCTGATGATTTCCGATGTGCATCCCCGGCGCCTGGAGCAGGCGGTCGAGCAGCTCAAGGCCGACACCGGCTTGCAGGCGGTGTACGGCCAGTTGTGCAACGTCACCGTCGAGGCCGAGGTGCAGGCGCTGGTCGCCGCCGCCGAGCAGGCCCTTGGCGGTGTCGATGTGCTGATCAACAACGCCGGCCTCGGTGGTTCGAAGCGGGTGACCGAGATGAGCGATGAGGAATGGCTGCGGGTCATCGATGTGACGCTCACCGGCACCTTCCGCATGACCCGCGCGATGTTGCCGCACATGGAACGTCGCGGTACGGGCGCCATCGTCAACAACGCCTCGGTGCTCGGCTGGCGTGCGCAGAAGGAACAGGCGCACTACGCCGCCGCCAAGGCCGGGGTCATGGCCCTGACTCGTTGCAGCGCACTGGAAGCTGCCGAAAGCGGGGTGCGCATCAACGCGGTGTCGCCTTCGATTGCCTTGCATGAATTTCTCAAAAAGGCCTCCAGCGAAGAAATGCTGGCGAAGCTGGCCGACCGTGAAGCCTTCGGCCGTGCCGCCGAAGTCTGGGAGGTCGCCAACGTGATGATTTTCCTGGCCAGCGACTACGCCTCCTACATGGTCGGCGAAGTGCTGTCGGTCAGTTCGCAACAGGCTTGAGGACATCCCCATGAGCACCCGATTCAGCAGTGCCGAGCAAATGCTCAAGGCCCAGGGCCTGGACCTGGGCGTCACCGACTGGCTGCAGTTGACCCAGGAGCGGGTCAACCTGTTCGCCGATGCGACCGGCGACCAACAGTGGATACACGTCGATCCCGAGCGCGCCGCCAACGGGCCGTTCGGGGCATGCATCGCCCATGGCTACCTGACCCTGGCGCTGGCCAACCTGTTCATGCCGCAGCTCATGAGCATCGACAACATGGCCATGGGGGTCAACTACGGCACCGACCGCGTGCGCTTTCCCGCCGCGGTGAAAGTCGGCGCGCGGGTGCGCGGCCGAGGCCAGGTGACCAGCGCCGAGATGATCGGCAGCGCCGTGCAGCTGGTGGTGCGCATCAGCGTTGAAATCGAGGGCGCCGAGCGCCCCGGCTGCGTGGTCGACACCATCAGTCGCTACACCTTCAATCCCATTACCGAGTGAGCCTTTGCATGGACAAGAATGACGTTGTAATCGTTGCCACCGCGCGTACCGCGCTGGCCAAATCCTTCCGCGGCTCGTTCAACGACACCGAAGCCCCGGTGCTCGGCGGCCATGTGGTGCGGGCCGTGGTGGAACGTGCCGGTATCGATCCGGGTTCGGTGGACGATGTGATCATGGGCGCAGCCGTGCAGCAGGGCACCCAGGGCTACAACATCGGCAGGCTCTGCGCCTACACCGGCGGGTTGCCGGACAGTGTGCCGGGCATGGCCCTGGATCGCATGTGTGCCTCCGGCCTGATGAGTATCGGCATGGCGGCGAAGAACATCCTGGCCGGTGAAATGAGCATTGCCATCGCCGGCGGCGTCGAGTCGCTGTCGCTGACCCAGAACAAACACAAGAACACCTACCGCAATCAGTCGGAGGCGGTGCTGGCACGTATGCCCAGCGCCTACATTCCGATGATCGAAACCGCCGAGATTGTCTCGCAGCGCTACGGTATCAGCCGTGCCGCCCAGGACGATTATGCGCTGCAAAGCCAGCAACGCACGGCGGCTGCCCAGCGTGATGGTTTGTTCGATGGCGAAATTGTGCCGTTGCAGGCGCGCAAGCAGCTGTTCGACAAGGAAGGTCAGCCAGAGGGCCATGAACAGGTGCTGGCCGATCGCGATGAATGCAACCGGCCATCGACCCGACGCGAAGACCTGGCCGCCCTGAAACCGGTCTGGAAGCACGGTCAATGGGTCGTGCAGGGTGAGTTCATTACCGCCGGCAACGCCTCGCAGTTTTCCGATGGCGCCTCGGCCAGCTTGCTGATGAGCCGCGGGCAAGCGGCGGCGCTGGGCCTGCAGCCGCTGGGCATCTACCGAGGCATCGCCGTGGCCGGCTGCGCGCCGGAGGAGATGGGTATCGGCCCGGTGGTCGCGGTGCCCAAGCTGCTCAAGCGCTTTGGCCTGAGCGTGGCTGATATCGGTCTGTGGGAAATCAACGAAGCCTTTGCCTGCCAGGTGCTGCATTGCCGCGACGCCCTGGGCATTCCTCCGGAGCGCCTGAACGTCAATGGCGGGGCCATTTCCATCGGTCACCCGTTCGGCATGTCCGGTGCGCGCATGGTCGGTCACGCCCTGCTTGAAGGGCGTCGCCGCGGCGCGCGCTATGTGGTCGTGGCCATGTGCATTGGCGGCGGCATGGGCGCGGCGGGCCTGTTCGAACTTCCTTGATCACGGATTGGGTCGTTCGGCACCGGGGTAGGCCATTTGGACGATGCCCCGGGAGCCGGGCAGGACGACTATCTACACACCTCAGTCAAGAGCGGTTGCAAGCGCCGCACCTCGTGGGTGCGGTGATTCACTTCTACAAGAATAAGAGGGTGGGCTGTATGTCTATTGTCGAGCGCCTGGATGTTGCTGCAAGGAGTCGCCCATGCGCCAGTTGATCGCTTACCTGGTGTGCATTGCGGTTGCCGCAATCGTCACGCTGGCGTTTACCCCGCGTGAGGGCGCGAGCGTCGGCGAAACGGCGCTGAACACCGACCGCATGCAAATCAATGGCCTGCTCAACCTGGGCAAGCGCCAGGTGGCGGTGGGCGAACGCGGCACCATTTTGATCAGCGATGACCGCGGCCATGCCTGGCGGCAGGCCAGTGTCGAGCCGCGCCGGCAGATTTCCCTCACCGCCATTACCGCATTGAGCGCCGGGCAACTGATTGCCGTTGGCCAGGATGGCTTGATCCTGCGTTCCTCCGACGAGGGCAGCAGCTGGCATGAGGTTCGCTACGAGCCCGAAGCCGGTGAGCCATTGCTGGGCGTTTGGGCGGCTGGCGGTGACCAGGTCTTTGTGTTCGGCAGCTACGGCAAGTTCTACCAGTCCGACGATGCCGGGCAGAGCTGGCAAGTGCTGGCGCTGGAAGTCGATCGCTCTCACCTCAATGCCATGGATGGCGGCAGTGATGGCCGTCGCATGCTGGTCGGCGAGCAGGGCCTGGTCCTGCGCAGTGCCGATAACGGCCAGCACTGGCAACAGTTGCCGACGTTCTACAACGGCTCGCTGTTTGGCGTGGTCCGCCTGAGTTCCCAGCGTTGGGTGACCTACGGTATGCGCGGTCATGTCTTCGTCACCGATGACTTCGGCGAGCAATGGCAGGCCATCAAGGTCGGCAACACGCAACCGCTCTATGGTCATGTGCTGCTACCGGACAACGGCGGGGTACTGATTGTCGGCGCGGGCAGTTCGATGGTGCGCCTCGATGGCCAGGGCCACCTGCTCGGCACCAGCCGGCAACCCGGGCTTGGGACCTTGACCTCAGCTGTTGTGGTGGAGGGCGACCAGGTGCTGGTGGCCGGTGAACGTGGTGTGTATCAGGGCAGCGGCAACAGCGTTGCCGTGCTGGGCAAAGGGGAGCAGCGTCATGAAACACGGTAAATCCTGGGTCGACCGCATGGTCGAGCGCTGTGCCGACCTGTTGCTTGGGCAACGCAAACTGCTGCTGTCGGTGTTTGTGCTGCTGACCCTGGGCCTGGGGTACAGCGCCACGCACACCCAGCTCGATCCTGGCTTCAACAAGCAGATCCCGGTAAGGCATGAGTACATGCTCAACTTCCTCGGTTTCAGTCAGTATTTCACCGGGGCCAACCGTTTTCTGGTCAGTGTGAAATGGAAAGGCGAAGGGGATATCTATAACCCGCAGTTCCTCGACACGCTGCGTAAGGTCACTGACGATGTGTTCTTCATCAACGGGGTCAGCCGCGCCAGCGTCACCTCGTTGTTTACCGCCAATGTGCGCTACATCGAAATCACCGAAGAAGGCTTTTTCGGCGATGTAGTCGTGCCGCCACGCTTTACCGGAACTGCCGAGGACCTGGCCCAGGTGCGCAGCAACGCCGCCCGCTCCGGGCAGGTCGGACGGCTGGTGGCTAACGACCTGAAGTCGGCCATGGTGCGTGCCGACCTGCAGGACGTCGACCCGCAGACCGGCAAGGCGGTCAGTTATGTGGACGTGTCCCGGAGCCTGGAAGACATCCGCGCCAAATACGCCAGCGACCAGGTGGAAATCAACATCGTCGGCTTCGCCAAGCTGGTGGGCGATGTGGTCGAAGGCCTGATGACAGTGATCGGTTTTTTTGTCGTCGCCTTCCTGATCACCGGCCTGCTGCTGTGGATCTACTCGCGGTCGCTGCGCCTGACCGTGGTGGCCTTGCTGGTGGCCTTGCTACCGGTGGTCTGGCTCCTGGGACTGCTGCCGCTGATGGGCCTGGGCATCGACCCGATGTCGATTCTGGTGCCGTTCCTGATCTTCTCCATCGGCGTCTCGCACGCCGTGCAGATGACCAATGCCTGGAAGCAGGAAGTCCTGGCCGGAAAGGACTCGGTGCAGGCGGCGCGCCTGGCTTTCTGCAACATCTTCATTCCCGGTTCCCTGGCGCTGCTGATGAATGCCCTGGGTTTTGCCGTGATCATGCTGATCGACATCCCGATCGTGCATGAACTGGGCGTGACCGCCTGCATCGGTGTGATGCTGATGATCATCACCAACAAGATGATGTTGCCGATCATCATTTCCCATTTGCGCCTCGAGCGTAGCGTGCTGGCCAAGGGGCGCGTCCAGCAGCAGGGCAGGCACCCGCTGTGGTGGCGGCTGTCGGCACTGGCCGAGCCGCGTCCGGCGCTGGCGGTGCTGGTGCTCAGCCTGATGTTGCTCGGCGTCGCGGTGCTCAAGGCGCGGCAGCTGGAAGTCGGTGACATCGGTGCCGGTGCGCCGGAGTTGCGCGCCGAGTCGCGTTACAACCAGGACAACGCGAAGATTGTCGGCAGCTATTCCATCGGCCTCGATGTGCTGGCGGTGTTCGTCGAGGCCCAGGGCCTGGAAGAGGCCTGTCTGTCGCCGACGGTGATGCGTGCCGTCGAGGCCTTCGACTTCAAGATGCGCAGCGTCACGGGGGTGCAGTCGGTGCAGAGTGTGGCCGGTTTTGGCAAGACGGTGATTGCTGGCAACAACGAAGGCAACCCTCGCTGGGCGGCCATTCCGGGCTCGTCCCGGGGACTGAGCCAGGGTGCCCGGGCCTATATGCCCGATGACGGCCTGGTGACCGATGGCTGCCAGCAGATGCAGATCCTGGTGTTCCTCTCCGATCACGATGGCGCGACGGTGTCCCATGTGGTCAAGGAGGCCAAGCGGATCATCGACCAGGTCCAGGTCCCGGAAATCAAGTTCCTCCTGGGCGGTGGCAACGTGGGGGTGATGGCGGCGTCCAATGACGCGGTCAAGCGCGCCGAGGTGCTGATGCTGGTGGCGTTGTTCGGCTCGGTGCTGCTGTTTTGCTGGCTGACGTTTAGCTCATTGCGCGCGGTGCTGTGCATCCTGGTTCCGCTGGCCATTGTTGCGGTGCTGTGCAACGCGCTGATGGCCATGCTCGGCATCGGCCTGAAGGTGGCGACACTGCCGGTGATGGCGCTCGGGGTCGGAGTAGGGGTGGACTACGGGATTTACCTCTATGAACGGATCCAGCATGAAATGGCCGACGGCGCCGACCTGCGTAATGCGTTCTACCGGGCCATGTGCCAGCGCGGAACGGCGGCGGTTTTCACCGCCCTGACCATGTCGATCGGGGTCTGCACCTGGGCCTTTGCGCCGCTGAAGTTTCAGGCCGACATGGGGGTATTGCTATCGTTCATGTTTCTGGTCAATGTGCTTGGGGCGATTTTCCTGCTACCGGCGCTGGCCGCCTGGTTCAATCAGGGCAAGCCATTGGTGGCGGCCAGAACAGGCCGCGCGCCGAATGCGCAAGCGTTCGAATCATAACAATAAAAACGGGCATGGCCTGAGCTGTGTCCCGCGAGGAAACGAGCGATGGAAAATTCCAGTTTGAGTGTTCAGGCCCTGGCAGAAATGGGCGTGGAGCTGGCTGAATATGACAGGCTCATCGGCGAGTTCTACGACGGCTCGCTGGATCACAAGTTGATGGCCAAGACCCTGCGCCATGTCCGCAGCTTGTTCCAGGCCAACTATGTCACCTTGATCCTGCGAGTGCCTGAGCAGCCGGACCTGGGCCTGATGATTGTCGTCGGCGACATCGAAGGTGATGGAGAGGTGAGTTACTGGCCTTATCAACAATCGGTCACGCCCTTCAGCAACCCGCCGATCGACCAGGTGTTCACGGTCGACGACTTGATGACCGAGGCGCAGTGGACCAGTTCGGTTTACTACAAGACCTATGGCACCCTCCACGACACCTTCCACATCATGGGTGCCGATGTTTCCACACCCGATGGCGGCAAGCTGCGCTTTCGCATCACCCGGCCGAAAGCCGCGCCGAAATTCACCGCCTCCGAACGCACCTTGTGCGAAATGCTCCTGCCGCACTTGCGCCGTGCGATGCATGTGCACAATCTGCTCGATCGCAGCGAATCGATCGGTGAGTTGTACTCCCAGGCCATCAGCCGCTTGTCAGTGGCCACCATCGTCCTTGACCAGAACGGCAGCGTGCTGCGCCTGAACCCCGTGGCCAGCGAATTGCTCAAGCAGGCTGATGGACTCAAGCTGGTCGGCGGTCGTCTTGAGGCCACTTACCCCACCGATAATCGCGAACTGCAGCGCCTGGTGCGTAATGCCTTCGCGCGCGAAGCGAGCAGTGAGCAGGTCAGCACGGCGGCTGAAGCGATGGCGGTGTCCAGGCCATCGGGACAGATCAACCTGGGCGTCGTCGTCGAGGCGATTCCGACCCAGGACTGGGCCGAAGGCAAGAGCAAACCTGTGGTGGTGGTGTACATCCGCGACGCCGTCGGCCGTTCCATGGCCAGTGAAACGGTGACCAAGCAACTGTTCAACCTGACGCGGGCCGAAACCGCATTGGCCATGGAGTTGGCCAACGGCCTGTCCCTCGAAGAAGCCGCCGAAGTGCTGAATGTGCGTCGTAACACTGCCCGGGCGCACTTGCGCTCGATTTTCTCGAAGACCGGGGTCCGCCGCCAAACGGAGTTGGTGCGCATCATCCTCAACAGTGTGGTTGCCCTGGGAAAGCCCAAGTTGGCGATGCTGGCAAGCGATAAGCCGCAAACGCCGGCGTTGAAGCTGGCTCAGCCGGTACGCAACCGCGCCTGAACATGGTCCTTGTCAACCGAACGCCCCGTTCTTGCTCGCAAGATCGGGGCGTTTTAGTCCGTGCGGACGATGTTGGCGGCTTTGTGCGGCCCCAATACTAGCCGACACCGTTATTTAATGAGGAAGAACGTTATGCCAGTTACAGCGGTCAGCGGTTCTGCATCCGGTATTGGCGCGGCAGTCTGCCAGGCGCTACGCGCGGCAGGGCACCGTATCATCGGTATCGATCGGGCAAACGCCGAGGTCATCGCCGACCTGTCCAGCCCGGCCGGACGCCAGGCAGCCATCAGTGCGGTGCTTGAGCAAAGCGCAGGCGTGCTCGACGGCCTGGTCTGCTGCGCCGGGGTAGGTTCCAGCGCGACGTCCGATATCATTATCGCGGTCAATTACTTCGGCGTCAGTGAGCTGCTCGACGGTCTGGCCGATGCCCTGGCCAAGGGCGACAAGCCGGCCGCCGTGGTGATCGGCTCGATTGCCGCCACCCACGCCAAGCCCGATCAGCAGCCGATGGTCGCGGCCATGCTCGCCGGCAACGAAACCCTGGCGCTGGAACATGCCAATGCCCTGGGGCTGTCCCACGTCGCCTATGCCAGCTCCAAGTACGCGGTGACCCGCAATGCCCGCAGCAAGGCGGTGGCCTGGGCCAAACAGGGCATTCGCCTGAATGTGGTGGCGCCGGGAGCGGTCGAGACGCCGTTGCACCAGGCGTCGCTGAACGACCCGCGTTTTGCCAAGGCCGTACGTGAGTTCGTCGCACCGCTGGGGCGCTCCGGTCACCCCGAGGAAATCGCTCAAGTGGTGGCGTTCCTGCAGTCCGCACAGGCCAGCTTTGTCCACGGCAGCGTGATCTTTGTCGATGGCGGTATGGATGCCATGGTCCGCCCGGCCAGTTTCTGACCCTTGCCACAGAGAGCATGACCATGACCAAGGTGGCATTCATTACCGGCGCCAGCCGCGGTATCGGCCGGGAGACGGCATTGGCTTTTGCCCGGGCCGGATTTGATGTGGCGATCAGTGCCCGCACATTGGAGGAGGGCGAGCACGCCAGCCATCGCTTGTGCGATGCCCAGGGCGTGCCCTTGCCCGGCAGCCTCAACAGCACCGCGGCGGCCATCCGCGAGTTGGGGCGCGAGGCGCTGGTGGTGCCCATGGACCTGCTCGACAGCGCCTCGGTGGTCGCGGCCGGGCAGGCCGTGCTGGCAGCGTTCGGGCGCATCGATGTGCTGGTCAATAACGCCATTTACCAGGGCAACGATTTGAATGCGGCGTTCATGACACTGCAGGCGCAGACCATGGAACGGGTATTCAAGGGCTACATACTGGCGCCGTTACTGCTCACCCAGACGGTGCTGGCGGCCATGCTCGAACGGGGTTCGGGGGTGGTGATCAACGTGACCTCCGGGGCCGGCGAGGGCGACCCGCCCGTGGCCGCCGCCGACGGCGGCTGGGGGTACGCCTATGGGGCAGGCAAGGCTGCGGTTTCCCGGGTGTCCGGGGTGCTTGCCGCCGAGCTGGGCAAGCAGGGGATTCGCGCCTTCACGCTCAATCCCGGGGTGGTCACCACCGACGCACTGAAGGCCACGATTGGTGAGAGCGGCTTGCTGGCCATGCGCATCGGCACCGCTCCCCCCCAGGTGCCGGCCGCGGTCATGGTGTGGCTGGCGACGGCCGGGCAGGCGGTGGATTTTCAGCGGCGCACGATTGCTGCTCAGCCCTTTGCCCTGGAGCATGGGATCGTCGCGGACTGGCGCTGACAGTCTGGAGAAGTCGCGGTGGAAGGCTCATCTAGTCCATGCGGAGGATGAGCTCCGGCATCTGCTCGGTGAAGATTGACCGGGCAAGTAATCGGGGATTTCCACACGAGGAACAATAACAATGACCAAGCTCGCTGCAATCAATGTCGAAAATGCTCTGGCCCCTCGCTTTGGTCGAGGCTGGCACTGCCTGGGTGAAGCGGCCGACTACCGTGACGGCCAATTGCACACACTGGATATCTTTGGCACGCGCTTGCTGGCGTTTGCCACGTCCAGCGGCCAGATCAGCGTCATCGATGCGCATTGCCCGCACATGGGCGCCGACCTGTCGCGCGGTACCCTGGAAAACGACCGCGTGGTCTGCCCATTTCACCACTGGCAATACGACGCGAGCGGCAAGTGCGTGGAGATCCCGTACTGCAAGCGCATCCCGCCCAAAGCCAAGACCCGCAGCTGGCTGACCTGTGAAGAGAACAGACTTCTGTTCGTCTGGAATAACCCGCAAGGCAAGGCCCCGGCAGACGAGGTGGTGATTCCTCATCTGCCCGAGCAGGACAGCGACGAATGGCTGCACGACTGGCACATGGACAAGCTGATCATCGAGACCAACCCGCGGGAACTGGTCGACAACCTGGCGGATGCCCAGCATTTCGGCCCGGTTCACGGCACTCCGACCAAGTACTTCGCCAACGTTTTCGAAGGCCACATCGCCCAGCAGATTTTCCACGGTGACTCCGAGCGACTGGGCGGCGACCTGGTGGCCGAGTCGGCTTACTACGGGCCGGCGACCCATTTCACCCGCATGCGCGCGGTGTTCGAAGGCATGGAAATCCACTCGATCCTGCTCAACTGCCACGTGCCGATCAATGGCAACAGTTTCGAACTGCGCTTTGGTTGCATGGTGAAAAAAATCCCGGGCTGGAGCGAGGAGCAGAACCGCGCCCTGGCTCAGGACTATGTGATGCGCAACCGCGAGTCGTTCTATCAGGACGTGGACATCTGGGCGCACAAGATTCGGGTCAACAACCCGGTCCTGGCTGAAGGGGATGGCCCGGTCTACCAACTGCGTGAATGGTACGACCAGTTTTTCATGGACGAAGAAAGCGTGCCGGCCGCCATGGCCGAACGCCGCGAAATCATCACCGTCGGCCAGCGCTGATAACCACCCGGGCAGGAACGCAAAATGAACATGAGTGGCCGTAAAACACTGGCGATCATGCTGGCCGCCAGCTTTGCCTCGACGATTGGTGGTTTGCCATTCAATACCTTGCCTATCCTGCTCGGTTCGATGGTCGACAGCCTTGGGTTCAGTGTCCAACAGATCGGCCTGCTGGGATCGGTGTGTTTTGCCGGCTACCTGCTCGGCACGCTGGTGGCCGTGATGCTGATTGACCGCTTGAACTGGCGCTGGTTGACCCTGGGCTGTGCGGTCGGGGCTGCGGCGGCGTACTGGATGTCGTCATGGCTACCGGCTGCGGCGCAGTTGCCGGTGTGGGCCGTGATCGGTTTTTTTGCCGCGCTGATGACCTGCCTCGGCATGCGCATCATGGGCGAAATGGCCAACAAGGAACGCGCCTTGGGTATGCGTCTGGGCATCGAGCTCGGGGTGGTGGCTGCCGTGCTTTTCGCCTTGCCATCGCTGGTGATTGCGTATTTCCACTACGCCGGCGCGGCCTTGATGCTGGCCGCGATCATCCTGTTGTTGAGCCTCAGCGCATTGGTATTGCCAAAGCGCCAGGACTTTATTGGAGCAAGAGAGCAACTGCGCGGTGGATCGTTGCTCTCATGCTTTCGATTGCCGCCTGCGGCTTATGCCGCACTGGCCTTTTTCTTCCTGTTCGGCGTGGGGCAAATCGGCCTTTGGGCGTTCCTTGAACGTTTGGGCCATGGCCTGGCGCTGCAGCCAACGGAACTGGGTATCGTCTTCGCTGTGTTGAAGTTACTGGGCGGCGCAGCTGCGCTTGTCCTGGCCGTGGTGGGCGACAGACTGGGCGTACGCTTGCCCCATGTCATCGTCCTGGCGGTACTGGGAACGGGGCTGATGTTACTGGGCAACGCCGAGGGCTTCCTGATGTATGCCGCCGGTGCCTGGATCTGGGAGGTGGGGTTCACCTGGGGCTGTGTCTACCAGACCGCGGCGATTGCTCGCCTGGACAGCAGCGGTCGCTCGATCATGTTGATTCCCGGAGCCTTTGCCTTGAGCTCCATGGCTGGCCCGGCCGTGGCCGGGCAACTGGTCGGCCAGGGGTTTGGCGCTCTGCTATGGCTGGCGGCCGGCTGTGCACTGATCCCGGTACTGGCCTTTACCTGCCTGCTGGCGCAGCGTTTGAGAGGCCTCTACGCGCTAGCGCCGCTTCGATAAATTGAACCGGCGGCCAATGAGAAGATTCGTAGATCAACTCTCTGAGGAAATGATCGAGTCCTGACTGGCTTCGGCAGCCAGTTTCAATCGGTCCGCCTTACAAATGTACTTAGGCTTTTTCGGAGCCAGTTTGGCGCTGGCCTTTTTGGCCTTCTCCTTGAACAGCTGCTGCAGTTTTTTCTGACGGTTCATGTTTTTCCACCCGGCTTGTAAGTTCTCGAATGATATCAGCGTAGCCACTGCCTGGCAGGGCTTGTTGGTCACCTCTTTAGCCTGCCAGGCTGAAGTATCCGGGCTTTTTACATCAGGCGGTGAACCCGAACAGGCGTCTTGGGGTTTCCCACAGTATCTGGTGGCGGTCACTGGCACTCGGGAACATCTCGCCGAAGGTTGTCAGGACGGTGCCCAACTCCATGTGTTGACGCGCGCGCAAGAACGGCCAGTCAGTGCCCCACATGCAATTTTCGGCAGTGAAGGCCTGCAGCAATGCCAGCTGGTAGGGCTGGGCATCGGTGTAGGGGTAGCTCATTTTGGAGTATTGCGACAGCCCGGAAAGCTTGACGAAGGTGCGTCCGTTGCCGGCCAGGGACAGCAGTGCCTGGAAGGCCGGCTGCTGCAAACCGGCACTGGCGTCGGGCCGGCCGGAGTGGTCGATGAGCACACGGGCGCGCGTGCGCTGCAGTAACGGCAGCAGCGCAAGCAACTGGTCGTCTTTGACCTGGACCTGGGCAAACAGGTCCAGCTCGGCCAGGCGCTCCATCAGTGAGTCGGCCTTCGCAAAGCGCTCGGGACCCAGCAGCGCAGCATTGAGCGCGACGCCGACCACGCCCTGTGCCTTGTATTGCGCGAGCGTTTCGCTGGAAACGTCGTTCGGCACCACGACCACACCTTTGTGGCGGCCCTTGTTGCGAGCCAGCGTGTCCAGCAGGCAACTGTTGTCGAAACCATAAGCGGAGGTCGGCTGCACGATCACTGAATGGCGAATGCCATAGGCTTGCATGACTTGCTCGTAATACGCCGCAGGGCCGACCTCAGGCCCTGCCGGTTGGTAAGTGGATTCAGCGGGATAGGGGTATTGGACGGGGTCGATCACATGGTGGTGGCAGTCGATCTTGGGTTGTGAAAACAGACTCAGTAGCTGGGCATCCATGGCCATGCCTGATGAGTGTTCTGCGCCTTGCTGACTATGGCGTGCGGCGGCCTGGCTGAGGATCGGCAGGCCCAGCGCGGCGCTGGCGGTCAGCACAATGGAGCTTGTCTTGAGCAGCGAACGGCGGGAAAAACCGGATGCATCGAGGCGCGTGGTCATGTTCAAACCCTTGTTTTATTAGTATGTGCGGCTACAGGGAGTAGTGGCATCGACCTTAACCAAGCGCTTCCCGAGCGTCGTCTGTGAACTCATTAAGCGGGTATCGGTTTTATTTATGGACGACCCCGGTTCCTGTGGATGCCAGGCGGGTGTACAGGCCTACGCCCTAAGTTGTGAGCCCTGCCGACAGGCGGTCTTACGCCACAGTTGTCGCGCGCTTGCGGCCATTCCAAAGCAGCTCGAAACCACCCCCAAGGCAGCGTATGGCGCCGCCCGTCAGCTTTCGATAATCGCCTCCGACACCTCGTCCCAGTCGCGGAGCGCGCCATGCACAACAATAAGAACTTCACGCATCGTTTTTTACCGGCGTTGATCGCCAGCCTGTCTTCCTTCGGCATGAGCGCCACGGCCCAAGCCGAGATCATGCTGTACGACAAGGACCAGACCACGTTCTCCACCGACGGCTACATCAACGCCTTCTATGTGAACAGCGATGTCGACCGTGCCGGCGACCAGTTCGACCGCCGTCAATCGCGGGTGAAAATGGGCTTTTTGCCCAACTATCTGGGCTTCAACATGGGCAAGCAGGTCGACGACCTCAAGCTCGGTGCCCGCGCCTCCTTCTGGGTGACCATCAACGACAGTGAAACCAACGGCACCGACACCGCCATCGATGTGCGGCAGTTCTACGGCACCGTGGCCAACCCGGGATGGGGCGAAGTGCTGATCGGCAAGGACTTCGGCCTGTTTGCCCGCTCCAACATCCTGCTCGACGAGATGCTCGCCGGTTACGGCCAGGTCAGCGATACCCTTGGATTGGTGGATGGCGGCGGGGTGTCGTTCGGCAACATCGGCACCGGTTATCCCTATCCGTTCCCGACCTCGCAGATTACCTACCGCACACCGGTGATGGACGGCTTGCGTGTGGCGGTGGGCATCATGGACCCGGTGGACACCAATGACAGCAGCCCGACCGGCAAGGCCTACCAGGAAAACCCGCGCACCGAGAGCGAGATCACCTACCAGTTCGACCTCGCCGGGGCGCAGATCTACAGCTGGGTCAACGGCAGCTACCAGACCTCGGACAACACCGATTCCACCGTCGACACCGTCACCTCCAAAGGCGTCGGTTATGGCGTGCAGGCGAAAATGGGTGGCTTGTCCCTGACCGGGTCGGGCTTCCAGGCCAAGGGCATCAATCCGTTTTTCACCAACAACGCGGGCGAACCGACTCTGCGCAACGTCGACAGCGACGGCTACCTGCTGCAGGGCTCCTACAAACTGGGCAAGAACCGCCTGGCGTTGTCCTACGGCAAGACCAACGACGATGGCAACGGCGTGGTCGGCAGTGGCGCGGACTACGAGACCCGCGGCATCGCGCTGTTCCATGACGTGAACGACAATCTCAAGCTGGTGGCCGAGTACAACCAGTTCGAAATCAACGGCCATGACAACAGTGCGCAGAACGAAGACACCGATACCTTTGCGGTGGGGGCGGTGTTGACCTGGTGACAAATCAATAGACATCACACAGACCCACTGTGGGAGCGAGCCTGCTCGCGATGGAGTGTCAGATAGACAGGTGCCACCTGACCCACCATCGCGAGCAGGCTCGCTCCTACTCCCATTGAAGCGGCTACCTGCTACCCAAGTAGCATTCGTAGCACTTGGCAGGCTTCGTACACTCGAGCCTCACACACACGCACCTGCGGGGGGCGACGATGGAGCAGGTCCAGAACGAAGGGATCGTCAGTGCGATGTCCCAGGCCACCGATCCGCAGCAGGTGGCGCAGGAGTTGGCGCGGCAGTTGCTGCATCCGCACCTGGGCTTCGTGCTGTTCTTCTGTTCCGCCGAGTACGATTTGCCGGGGCTGGGCCAGGCGTTGCAGCAAGGCTTCGGCGGCATACGCCTGGCGGGCTGCACCAGCGCCGGCGAAA
Organism: Pseudomonas sp. GM78; assembly: GCF_000282475.1. Classification (GTDB taxonomy): domain Bacteria; phylum Pseudomonadota; class Gammaproteobacteria; order Pseudomonadales; family Pseudomonadaceae; genus Aquipseudomonas. Next base: position 21,715 of record NZ_AKJF01000058.1, on the reverse strand, counting down.
TCACGGCCCAGGGTTATGGGCGCAATTGCGTGACGGCGGTGGGCTTTGATCATCGGTACTTTTCCATCGCCCTGGAACTGATCGACGAAATGGAGCACTTCAGCCTGATCGACGCGCAGCAGATGGTCGAGCGCCTGGTCAACGGCTGTCGCAGCAACACCCTGGCCCCCATCAAGGGCAACAGCTTTGCCCTGACGTTGCTCGATGGCCTGTCCAGTCGCGAAGAAATGGTCCTCGCCGCCTTGAGTGCCGCATTGGGCGACATTCCGCATTTTGGCGGCTCGGCCGGTGACGACAACTACCTGACCCACACCCATGTCTACTTCGACGGCGGGTTTCACAGCGGCGCGGCGGTGGTGGTGCTGGTCAATACCTGGCTGGACTTCGAAGTGTTCACCACCCACCACATTCTGCCGCGGGCGGAAAAACTGGTGGTGACCGGCGCCGACAGCGTCTCGCGGCAGGTCTTCGAACTCAATGCCGAGCCAGCCGCCGCCGAGTACGCCCGGCACATCGGCGTGCCGGTGAGCGAGCTCGACCACCGGATCTTCGCCGCGCACCCCTTGGCGGTGAAGATCAACGAGCAGTATTACGTGCGCGCCATCCAGCAGGTTCATCCGGACCTGAGCCTGAGTTTTTATTGCGCGGTGGAGAACGGCATCGTGCTCACCGCCATGACCCCAGGGCCGATGCTGCCGAACCTGCAAAACCTGTTCGACGGCTTGCAGCAACGGCTCGGCGATCTGTTGCTGACCATTGGTTGTGACTGTTTCCTCAGGCGCCTGGAGCTGGAAGACAACGGCGGCCTGGACCGGATCGGCAGTTTTTTGCGCGAACAGCGGGTGATGGGGTTCAACACCTACGGAGAACAGTTCAATGGCATGCACATCAACCAGACCTTCACCGGCGTTGCCATTGCCCGCGGCCGGTCCCGTGGACGGCGCTGAACTGCGGGCGCAAATCGCCGTCCTGCAGCGCGATAAGCAGAAACTGCAGCGCATCAACGCGGCGCTGATCGAGCGAATCGAGTCCGGCGTCACCCGCGGCAACGATCCGTACGCCGCCTTCCAGCATTCGGTGGTACTGGCCGAGCAGGTGCGTGAACGCACCGATGCCTTGAACCAGGCCATGGCCGAACTCAAGGCCGGCAACCATCTGCTCAGCGACGCCCGCCTGCGCGCCGAAACGGCCCATCAACACCTGATCGATGCCATCGAAAGCATTTCCGATGCCTTCGTGCTGTTCGATGCCGAGCAGCGCATTGTCTTGTTCAACAGCCGCTTCAAGGCGTTCTGGAGCAACAGCCGGGTGCGGATCAACGCCGGCATGCGCCTGACCGAGGTCAAGCGCCTGATGCTCAATAACGGCCTGTTTACCGAAGAACCTCGCGGGCATGCCGACGAAAACCTGCTGTATCGCTTGCAGGACGGTCGCTGGCTGCAGGTCAGCGAACGGCCGACCCAGGAGGGTGGGCGGGTGATCCTGTTCACCGACATCACCGACGTCAAACTCAGCGAAACCGTGCGCCGCGAGCAGGCGGTGGCGCAGAAATCGCACTTGCTGCAACGGGCGGTCGACAACTTGTCCCAAGGGGTGGCCATGGTCAACGCCGAGGGCATTCTCGAACTGTGGAACCGACGCTTCCTCGAGCTCAGCGGCCTGGCGCCGGTGGCGGCCCATCGCCCGTTTGCCGAAGTCATCGCCGACAGCGAATTGACCCTGCTGACCCCGGCCAGCCGTGGCGCAAACGGGCGGCCGGTGCAGGAGTGCGAACAGCGCCTGTGCGACGGCCGGGTCCTGGAAATCCGCACCCATCCGTTGCCCACCGGCGGCTTCGTCAACACCTTCACCGACATCACCGAACGCTACCAGCACGCCGAAGCCCTGAGCGAAAGCGAGCGCTGGATCCGCCTGATCACCGACCACGTGCCGGCGTTGATCGCCTACCTCAATGCCGATCTGGTCTACGAGTTCACCAACAAGGTCTACGAAGAATGGTACTGCTGGCCGCGCGGCGTGATGCTCGGCCAGAGCCTGCGCGAAGTGCACAGCGAGCAGCATTACCAGCGACTGGAGTCGTACGTGGCGCGAGCGTTGGCCGGGGAGAGCGTGACCTTCGAATTCGCCGAGACCAACGTCAACAACCAGGAGCGCTACATGTTGCGCTCCTATGTGCCCAATCGCCTGGCCAGCGGCGAGGTGGTGGGGATCTTCGTGTTGATCCGCGACATCACCGAACGCCGCCGTACCGCCGAGGCGCTGCACCAGGCTTATCAGAATCTCGAACTGCGGGTGCGCGAACGCACCGCCGAATTGACCACCCTCAACGACCAGTTGCTGCGCGAAATCGACGAGCGTCGTCGGGTCGAGTCGCGCTTGCGCGAGGCCAAGCTGGAAGCGGAACAGGCCAACCTGTCGAAAACCAAGTTTCTCGCCGCCGTCAGCCACGACCTGCTGCAACCGCTGAACGCCGCGCGGTTGTTCACCAGTGCCTTGCTGGAGCGGCGCGAGCCGATGGCCAACGAGAACCTGGTGCGCAACGTCAGCAACTCACTGGAAGACGTGGAAAACCTGCTGGGCACCCTGGTGGATATTTCCAAGCTCGATGCCGGGGTGATCAAGGCCGACATCGCGCCATTCGCCTTGAACGAACTGCTGGATAACCTTGCCGCCGAATACACCCAGGTGGCGCGCAGTGAAGGCCTGCAACTGCATTTCATCCCCTGTTCGGCCCTGGTGCGCAGCGACATCCAGTTGCTGGCGCGGATCCTGCGCAATCTGTTGAGCAACGCTATTCGCTACACCTACAGCGGTCGGGTGGTGCTGGGTTGCCGGCGCCATCACCAAAGCCTGTCGATCCAGGTCTGGGACAGCGGGATGGGCATCGCGGAAAATCGCCTGGAAGAAATCTTCCAGGAGTTCAAACGCGGCGATGTGCAGCGCCCCGATCAGGATCGTGGGTTGGGCCTGGGCCTGGCGATTGTCGAGAAAATTGCCGGCATCCTCGGGCACCGCATTGACGTGCGTTCTTGGCCGGGCAAGGGTTCGATGTTTTCAGTGGAAGTGCCGATGAGCGCCACCGCGCCCAAGCCATTGCCGAGCCTGCTGATGAGTGAACCGATGCTCGAACGGCTGCGCGGCGCGCGGGTCTGGGTGCTGGACAACGATGCGACCATTTGCGCTGGCATGCGCACCTTGCTGGAAGGGTGGGGGTGTCGCGTGGTGACGGCCTTGTCGGAAGAGGACCTGGCGCGGCAGGTGGACAACTACCATGCCGGTGCCGACCTGTTGATCGCCGACTATCACCTGGACAATGACCAGAACGGCGTCGATGCCGTCGCGCGGATCAATGCCCGCCGTGCTTGCGCGATCCCGGCCATGATGATCACCGCCAATTACAGCAATGAGCTCAAACAGCAGATCCGCGAACTGGGCCATACCCTGATGCACAAACCGGTGCGGCCGATGAAGCTGAAGACGGCGATGAGCCATTTGCTCGCCAGGCCTTGAATTCTCGGGTGCCGCTCCTGGCCTCATCGCTGGCAAGTCGAATCGTCGCACCGCAGCTCCCACAAGGATTTGTGAGCACCACACATCCCTGTGGGAGCTGGCTTGCCAGCGATGGGAGCGACGCGGACTGTCTGTTTCACCGGCGCAAATAAGACCCGAAATCGATATCCCCGGCACTCAGGATCGCCTGCACCCGGTTGTGCACGTTGAGCTTGCGCAGGATCGCCGAGACGTGGGCCTTGACCGTGGTTTCGGCGATTTCCAGGGTGTAGGCGATCTGTTTGTTCGATTCGCCCTTGGTCATGCGCTCCAGGACCTGCAATTGCTTGCGGGTCAGGGCCTGGAGCAGTTCGGGCGGGAAGCTCGGGGCATCGTTCATCCGCCGGTGCGTGCTGCTTTTTGCCGTACGGATAATGTCCGGGGGCAGGTAGACATTGCCGTTGAGAATCTGCTGGATCGCCTCGGTCATCTGCGCGCGGGGCGAGGATTTGGTGATGAAACCCACCGCGCCGTAGGTGATGGCCTGCAGGACGATCTGCTTGTCCTGCTCGGCGGAGACGATGACCACGGGAATGGTCGGCGCTTCGTTGCGCAGGTTGATCAGGCCATTGAGCCCGTGCATGCCGGGCATGTTCAGGTCGAGCAGGATCAGGTCCAGGTCATCGTGTTCCTGGGTCAGGGCCAGGGCACTGTCCAGGTCCGCGGTTTCCATCACCTCGCTACCGGCAAAGCCATCGCTGATGACGTTGTGGATGGCTTCGCGAAACAGCGGGTGATCGTCGGCAATCAGAATTTTGTACATAGCCTTTCACCTCATTATTTTGATTATGGTGTGGCAACAACACGCACGCGTAAAGCTCAGGGAAAGGGTTCGGGCAGGGCTGGCGTGACCGGCAGCCTGGCCGCTTGCCAGGCGTCGAGGCCATCGCGATACCAATACAGAGTCTTATAGCCCAGGCTGGCCGCGCGTTTGACCGCGTTCCAGCTCAACCAGCAGTCGGAGCGGCAGTAGAAGACCAGCGGTTGCGTCGGGTCGCCGCTGGTCAGCTTTTTCAGATTGCCCGCGAAATAGTCCTGCCATGGCGGCGTCAGCTCACCGTCGCCGGTGTTCGCCAGCCAATGGCTGCCGGGCAGGTTTTCGTGGGGCTGGTCTTCGATAAAGCGGCCTTGCAGCCATTGGCGGCGGTAGACGTCGATCAGCACCGGGCGCGGGTTTCGCCCCAGCAGCGTTTGCAGGGCCGGGGTGTCGACGATGGTTGCGCCTTGCAGCTGGGTCGGTGTCGGGCTGCGGTACAGGTCGATGCGGTAACCATCATCGGAAAACAGCGGGGTTTGTGCGTGTGCACCGCCCAGCCACAGGCTCAGCGACAACGCAGCGAGTGTGGGACGCAACAGGTGACGTCGGGCACGCGGCATGGGGTAGGTCCTTATAGTTATGAACCCATTACATGCCAGTCGCGCTGCGTTGGGAATGCGACGATAGATAGGTGAAAGCAGTACTAAAGTAGTAATTTTTCCTGTCTCTTGCGCTAATCCTGCACACCATGAGGATCACTGTGGGAGCGGGCTTGCCCGCGATAGCGGTCTGTCGGTTGCCATTGATATTGAATGTGCGGGCCTCATCGCGGGCAAGCCCGCTCCCACAGGGGGGATTGTGCAGTCAGCTGGATTTGCGCAGGGCGGCGTGCTGCGGGTTGAAGGTGAGCACGGCGAGCAGAGCGAACAACAGGGCCAGACCCACGCACACCACCAGCGCCAGCGGATTGAACCGCTCGTACAGCGCAAAGCGCACCAGCTCAACCGCATGAGAGAACGGGTTCACCGCGCACAACCAGTACAGCCACTCGCTGGCCTCGCGCATTTTCCACAGTGGATACAGCGCCGAAGACAGGAAAAACAGCGGGAAAATCACGAAGTTCATCACCCCGGCGAAGTTCTCCAGCTGGCGGATCGCGTTCGACAGCAACAGGCCCAGTGCACTGAGCATCAACGCCACCAGCAACAGCGCCGGCAGGCCGATCAGCAAACCCACGGCGGGCGGTCGCACGCCGTAGAGCCAGGCGATCGCCAGGAAGGCATACACCTGCAGCAATGAAATCAGCGCGGTGGCCAGCAGCTTGCTGCACAGCAGGAAGGTCCGGGGCAGGGGGCTGGTCAGTAGCACGCGCATGCTGCCCATCTCGCGGTCGTAGACCATCGACAGTGACCCCTGCATGCCGTTGAACAGCAGGATCATGCAGGCCAGTCCCGGAATGATGTAGACCTCATACGGAATGTAGGTGTCGTAGGGTTCGATGATGGCGATACCCAGTGCGGCGCGAAAACCTGCGGCGAACACCAGGAGCCACAGCAACGGCCGCACCAGGGCGCTGAGAAACCGCGTGCGTTGCAGCACGAAACGCAGCCACTCGCGCAGCACGATACCGCGCAAACATTGCCAGTAAGCGTTCATCGGGCAGCTCCTGTGGTCAGGCGAGTGAAGGCTGAGCCCAGGTCGCCACCGTGTTCCAGGCTCAATGCGTCGGCCTGTCCGCTGGCGACCAGACGACCCTGATGGAGGATGAACAGGTCATCGCCGGGCTGCACCTCATCCAGCAAATGGGTGGTCCAGAGCACGCTGATGCGCTGCTCGTGGCACAGCGTGCGAATGTGCTGGTTGAGCGCCAGGCGGCTGGCCGGGTCGAGGCCGGCGCTGGCTTCGTCGAGCAGCAACAGGCGCGGTTCATGCAGCAGGGCGCGGGCGATTTCCACCCGTCGGCGATGGCCGCCGTTGAGTTCGCGCACCCGTTCGCCACGGCGCTCGCCCAGGGCCTGGCGAGCCAGTTCCGCATCGACCCGCAAGCCGGTCTGGCGACGGGACAAGCCATGCAGCGCGGCGTGATAACGCAGGTTCTGCTCGACGCTCAGGTCCAGGTCCAGGGTGCTTTGCTGGAACACCACACCCAGCTGTTTCAGCGCTGGGCGCGGGGCGCTGCGCAATGAACAGCCGCCGACCCGGATGTCGCCGTGCTGCAGATCATACAGTCGGGTCAGCAGCGCGATCAGGGTTGATTTGCCGGCGCCGTTGGGCCCCAGCAGCGCGGCGAAACGCCCGGGTGCCAGGCTGAAGTTCACCTGGCGCAAGGCCTCCCGAGGCCCGTAGGCAAAGCTCAGGTCGTTGACTTCCAGGGCGTTCATGGGGTCACCACCACGCCCCATGGATAACGCCCGACCTTCACCGATTTGCTGACCTTGAGGTTATCGACATCGATCACCGAGACATCGCCGCTGACGCCGTTGGTGGCGAGCAACTGCTTTTGGTCCGGGGTGAACGCCAGTTGCCAGACACGCCGGCCCACCAGCAGGTAATCGAGGATTTCGAAAGTCTTGGCGTCAATCACCGCCACGTGGTTGGCCGGGCCCAGGGCAACGAAGGCGTACTTGCCGTCGGCGCTGAGCTTGATGCCCACCGGCTGCACTTTATCCGGGTGCACGCCCTTGATCTGGAAGTTCAGGGTCTTGAGGATGTGACGGTTGGCGACGTCGAGAATCGTCACCGTGCCACCGATTTCCGCCGAGGCCCAGAGCTGCGAACCGTCGTTGTTGAATTCGACGAAGCGCGGTCGTTGATCCACCAGCGTGCTGTCGGCCAGGGTCTGGGTGCTGGTGTCGATCCAGTGCAGCATGTTGGTGGTTTCGCTGGTGTTCACCGCCCACTTGCCATCGGGGCTGACGGCCATGCCTTCGGGCTCGACGCCGACGTTGATCTGCCCGAGCACCTTGGACGTCTCGGTGTCGATCACCGTGACCAGCGCATCGTCTTCGTTGGAGACGTACAGCCAGCGGTTGTTGGGGTGCAAGGCGAATTGCTCGGGATCCTTGCCCGAGGGCAGTTCCTTGATGATCTTGCGGGTGGCCACGTCCATCACCTGCACCCGGTCCGAGTCGCTGGCGCAGATGTACAGCAACGTGTTGTCATGGGACAGCAGCAGGCCACGGGGGCGCTGGCCGACGGTCAGGGTGTCGGTGACTTGCAGGGTCTGCATGTCGATCAGGCTCAGGCTGTTGTCCTTTTCGTTGGAGACCCAGGCGGTGCTGGCGGCGGCGTGGCCAGCGGCGAGTAGCAGGGCCCAAGAAAGCAGAGTGCGGCGCATGGCAGTTTCCTTGTTGTAGTTGTTGTAGTCAGGGAAAGCGGCAGCTGACCTCGGGTTTGTCGTAACCCAGGCTGTCCATCTCGTTGAAGGGGTGCAGGAAGCCGTCCTGGGGCGAGGTGCTGACCAGGGCCCGCGGCTGCACGATCGGAATCGGTTGGCGCAGCTGGCCGTTCCACGGGCGGTAACTGAGCTTGCGTCCCTTGAAACCGTCCAGCGGCAACTGGTCGCTGATTTCCAGGTCGCGGATCGCCATAGGCTCGGTCTGCCGCGATTTGCTCACGGCGCTGGCGATGCTGCGCACGGCGATCCACGCCGCGAAATCGCGGTCATTCATCCAGCGTCCGGCCAGGGCTTCGAAACGCTTCTGCAACTGTGCGGCGCCGTAGGTTTCCACGGTCTTGTGCCAACCCACCGGGGTCAGGCCCTGGGTACCGGCGACCGGGCGCGGGTACCAGGTCTGGTAGGGCACGTACTCACCGAAATCGCCGCGCTCATCGGCCACCAGCACCACGTCGTATTCGGCGGTCTGGGTGAACAGCGGCATGTCGGCCTGGGCGCTGCGTCGTTGGTCGTTATCGAAGCTCCAGGGTTTTTCCGCCACCAGTTGCAAGCCGAAGCGCTTGGCCGCGCGGCGCAGGGCTGCGGCATAGGCTTGATCGTCCGGGGTCGGGCCGACAATCAGCAGCGCCCGTTGCCATTTGCGCAGCACCAGAAATTGCGCCAACGCATCGGCGAGCATCGCCCGGCTTGGCAGGCTGTGCAGCACGTTGGGCAGGCAGTCGGTGCTGCGCAGGCTGTCGTCGGGGCTGCCGGCGTTGAATAACAGGCTGTCGGGCAGCGCTGCACTGAGTTGGCGCAGGCTGCTGGCAGGTGCGTTCACCACGAACAGGCGCAGGCCTTGCTCGTGCTGGGATTTTGCTGCGTTGAGCAAGGCTTCGGGGCTGTCGACGCTGGCGCTGACCAGGCTGTAGGCGTGATTGAGAAAGCGCCCGGTGCTGTTGCTGTCGGTGATCGCCAGTTCGGCACCGCGTAGCCCGGCATCGCCTGGTTCGGGGATGACGTTCGACAGCAGCGGGCCGGGATCCGGGCGGTAACCCAGGTAGCCGATGCGCACCTGCAACGGCGCATCCGCCGCCTGGCTTTGGGTGACCAGCCCCGCGGCGCAGACAATCGCCAGCAGGTAGATCAAGGCGTAAGGGGCAAGCTGGCGCATGGGGCACTCCATTACAGGTAGCGCCAGCATAGGAAGCCCATGCAGCCGTGGAAATATGCAGAAAGTACCAACCAGCCAGTACCAAGGTAGTAGCCCGCACCGGGCGGCGCGGTTTTAGCATGATCAACAACGGCCACTGCTCTGGAGGGGATTGACCATGCGTATCGTCAAGGCACTGCTCCTGCCGTTTCTGCTGATCCTTACCCTGATCGGCGTCGACCGGCTCCACGGCCCGCGTCCCGTGCCGTTGCAGGTCATGCCTGCGACACCGGGGCGCTAGGCATGTCAGCCCTGTGGCGGATCAATCTGTGGGTCTGCGGCTTTTTTGTGCTGGTCACCCTGGCGTGCATGGCCTTGTTGGTGCATCAGGCGCTGGAGGATGTGGCGCGTGAACTGCAATCGGCCGAAGCGGTGGTCGAGTACCTGAGCGAAACCGCCGAGCGTGACCCCGTCAGCCTGCAACCGCGGCTGACCCAGGGCCTGCGCCACGTCCGCGTGCACTGGCTGGCGGCGGATGAACAACCGCTGCAACCGGTGCAGGAGGGGCTCGATGCCTGGTTGGGACGGCTGTTGTTCGCCGAAGCCCGTCATGCTGCAAAAGTCCTCGATTTGGCGGATGGCCGACGGGTGCAGATTGCCGTCGATCCGCGTGATGAAATCGACGAAGTCTGGGATTCCCTGCAACAGCTGCTCAGCCTGTGCGCGATGGCCCTGGTGGTCAGTCTGCTGACCATCCGCTGGGCCGTGCGCCGGGGCATGGGTTTGCTCGATGAGCTGCTGCGGGCGTTGCAGCAGGTGTGCGCGGGGCAGCTCAAGGTGCGCCTGCGCCCTGAAGGGGGGCCGGAGGCACGGCAACTGGCAACGCATTTCAATCGCATGACCGGTGCGCTGGAACAGGCCGGCAGCGACAACGCCCGGCTGACCCAGGCGTTGCTGGCGGTGCAGGAACAGGAACGCACGCAGCTGGCGCAGACTCTGCACGACGATCTTGGTCAGTACCTGGCCGGGATCCGTGCCCAGGCGTGCCTGTTGCGCCTGGCGGCCGATCAACCGCAGACCGTCGAGCGCACGATGCGCGAACTGGAGCACAACTGCGAACACCTGCAGCAAGGCTTTCGGGCACTGGTGCACAACCTCTATCCGGTGGTCCTGCAACATCTGCCGTTGGCTGAAGCCATCACGTTGCTGGTGGAGCAATGGCAGGGCCGGCAGGGCATCGATTGTCGGCTGCGGCTCACTGCGCAGCTACCGACGCTCTCGGCGCCAGACAAAACCCACCTGTACCGCTTGCTGCAGGAAGCCCTGACCAACATCGCCCGGCATGCCGACGCCAGTCAGGTGCGGGTACGCCTGCAACATCACGGCGCACGATTGCGTCTGCTGGTGCGCGATAACGGTCGCGGCGCCGCGCAACCCCAGCGCCCCGGCGTCGGGCTGTATTCGATGCGCGAGCGTGCCCGCAGCCTGGGCGGTGATCTGCGCATCATCAGCCATCCCGGCGCCGGTTGGGCGCTGGCCTTGAGCATGCCTTTGGAGGTTTCATGAGTATTCTGCTGGTCGATGACCATGCGGTAGTCCGCCAGGGCTACGCCAGCCTGTTGCGAGCGCTGTTGCCGGCGATGCAAGTATGCGAGGCGGCAACGGGCGAGGAGGCGTTGCTGCGGGTCCAGGAGAGTGTGCCGCATCTGGTGATCATGGACTTCGGCTTGCCGGGCATCAGTGGCCTGGAAACCACCCGGCGTTTGCGCCAGCGCCTGCCGCAACTGCGGGTGCTGTTTTTCAGCATGCACGATGAACTGCCCCTGGTGCGCCAGGCACTGGAGGCCGGGGCATCGGGCTACCTGACCAAAAGCTCGGCGCCGGAAGTGTTGATCGAGGCGGTGCGCCGCGTGCTCGCCGGCCACGCCTACATCGAACAGCCGCTGGCCACTCAACTGGCCTGCCATGCGCAACAGGATGCCAGCGACCCGCGCTTGCAGAGCATGACCCAGCGCGAGCTGGAGATTTTCGTGATGCTCGCCAAAGGCACCCCGGCGCGGCAGATTGCCGAGCAGTTGAGCATCAGCAGCAAGACGGTCTCCAATCACCTGACATTGCTCAAGAGCAAGTTGCAGGTGAGCTCCCATGCCGAGCTGGTGCATCTGGGGATTGATATGGGGGTGGTGCGCAAGGCCGGTTGACGCGCTACACAGACACCGCCGCCCCCCTGTAGGAGCGAGCCTGCTCGCGATGGTCGTGAACGATAACGTTGGAAACCTGACACCCCGCGGCGCCCTCAGGTTCATCGCGAGCAGGCTCGCTCCTACAGAGGGCCAGTGCTCATTTCTCCCAGGTCGTCGGGCACCCCGTGCATCCCTCCATGTTCGCATCCTGAAAATTCGCATAGTGCTGGCGCGAGCCGCTGAGGTTGGCGTGTTCCAGGTTGCTTTCGCCCAACTTGGCCTCTTGCAGGTTGGCGTCGCTGAGGTTGGCGTCCTTGAGGTCGGCCTTGCTCAGCCAGGTCATTTCCAGGTCGGCGGCGCGTAGGTTGCTGTTGTGCAGTTTGGCTCCGGAGAGGCGGGCGAATTGCAGGTAGGCGGCGCTGAGATCGGCGTTGGCCAATTGCGCGCCCTGGGCGAACAGCCCCCAGCCCTGGATCGCCACCAGCGTGGCGCCGGTGAAATCAGCCAGGCGCGCATTGCTTTGTTGCAGGCTGGCGCGGGTCAGGTTGGCGCCTTGCAGTTGGGCTTTTTCCAGGTTGGCCAGGTCGAGGCGGGCGTGGCGCAGGTCGGCCTCGCGCAGGTCGGCGCCGCTGAGGTTCATGTTGCGCAGGTCCTGGTTGCGCAGGTTGGCGCCCTTGAGATTGGCGCCGGGGCACTGGCTGTGTTCGGCGATGGTGCAGCCGTTGATGATCAGTGGGGTGTCGTCGCCTTCGTCGGCGTGGACCAGCGGCAGGGTCAGAAGAAGAAACAGGGGCAGGTATTTCATGGTGGAATTCCCGGGTGTGGTTGAGTGCGCCTTCGCGGGCAAGCCCGCTCCCACAGGGTTTGCGGTGATCCTGTAGAAGTGAGCTTGCCCATTGGACTGCCTTACTGCTTCGCCAGCTTGTTATCCCAGCTCGGAATCTTGAACACCCAGAACGATCCGCCCTGGGCCACCGGTTTGGTCAGCTCCGCCATGTCGCCACCCCATAACGGCACCGCGCCGCCATAACCGACCGTCACGCCGATGTATTGCTCGCCGTCCTGTTCCCAGGTGATCGGCGGCGAGACGATGCCGCTGCCGGTCTGGAATTTCCACAGCTCCTTGCCGGTCTTCGCATCGAAGGCCTTGAAGAAACCGTCGCCGGTTCCGGTGAATACCAGGTTGCCCTTGGTCGCCAGCACGCCGGCCCACAACGGCAGGTGTTCCTTGTGCTCCCAGACCACCTTGCCGGTGGTCGGGTTCATCGCCCGCAGGGTGCCGACGTGATCGTCGTACATGCGCTTGATGCGGAAACCCATGCCCAGGTACGCCGAGCCTTTCTTGTAGTTGACCTCCTCGGTCCAGTACTCCTCTTTCCACTGATTGCCCGGAATGTAGAACAGCCCGGTGTCCTGGCTGAAGGCCATGGGGTTCCAGTTCTTGCCGCCGAGGAACGGCGGCGAGACTTCCACCGGCTTGCCCTTGGTTTCCCCCGGCAACGGCTTGGCCGGACGCTGGCCTTCGTTCTCCACCGGGCGGCCGGTCTTGAGGTCGATGTGGCTGGCCCAGGTGATGTTGTCGACAAAGGGGAAGGCGTTCTGCAATTTGCCGTTGTTGCGGTCGACCACATAGAAGAAACCGTTGCGGTCGGCGTGGCCGGTGGCCTTGACCGTCTTGCCGTCCTTGTCCTTGTAATCGAACAGCACCAGCTCGTTGTTGCCGGAGAAGTCCCAGGCATCGTTCGGCGTGTGCTGGTAGAACCATTTCACCTCGCCGGTGCTCGGGTCGACGCCGACCTGGCCTGAGGTGTAGAGGCTGTCGTAGTCGTGCGGGTTGCCGTCCTTGGAGGTGCGCGCCCAGGTGTTCCACGGGCCCGGGTTGCCGGCGCCGACGATGATGGTGTTGCTTTCGGCATCGAAGCTGGCGCTCTGCCAAGGCGCGCCGCCGCCATGGCTCCAGGCCTCGACCTTGCCGGTTTCAGTGGTCGGATCGTTCGGCCACGACGGCGCCTTGACGTCGCCGGTCGGCGTACTGTCCTTGCCATTCAGGCGCCCCATGTGGCCTTCGACGAAAGGCCGCATCCAGACTTCGTCGCCGGTGTCCGGATCGCGGGCGTAGAGCTGGCCGACCACGCCGAATTCATCGCCGGAACTGCCATGGATCAGCAGCACCTTGCCGCTGGTCTTGTCCTTGATCAGCACGGGGGCGCCGGTCATGGTGTAGCCGGCGGCGTGGTCGCCAAACTTCTTGTTCCACAGCACTTTGCCGGTGTTCTTGTCCAGGGCGATCAGCCGCGCATCGAGGGTGCCGAAGTAGATCTTGTCGCCGAAGATCGCCGCGCCACGGTTGACCACGTCGCAGCACGGGCGAATGTTGTCCGGCAGGCGATGGTTGTAGGTCCACAGGCGTTTGCCGGTCTTGGCATCCAGGGCGAATACCCGCGAATACGACCCGGTGACGTAGACCACGCCGTCGCTGACGATCGCCTGGGATTCCTGGCCGCGCTGTTTCTCGTCGCCAAACGAATAGGACCAGGCCGGGGTCAACTTGAACACGTTCTTGTCGTTGACCTGGGCCAAAGGGCTCCAGCGCTGGGCATTGGTGCCCATGCCGTATTGCAGCACATCCTTGGTGGTCAGGTGATCGTTGGCGATGTCTTCCCAGCTCACATTACGGGTCGCCGGTGCGGTTTCGGCATGAGCGGTAGCGCTCAGGGACAGGCTGCCGACCAGCAAAAATGCCTGTACGGCGACGGTCAGGGGGGAAAGGGCGGGTAGCGATCTTATTGTCATGGTTGCAGTTCCCAGTGGAGGTTTTGACCTGCACAGGGTGGGGCGCCGAGGCGACTGGCGGATACGGAAAATGTCCCGCCGTTGCCGGGAAAAATTCCCATGGGCCACCTGATTTGGCAGTCCATCCAAGGCCTTACTACCAAGGGATTAGACGCCGGCCACCAAAGCAGCATGGGGCCGCAGCGCAGGGGTTTCTAAGATGGCTGCCATAGCCTCTGCCAAGAGGTTTTGCGTGCAATCCTGAGGGCATAACAATGACAACAAAACGCAACGCCTTGCTCGTGACCGGGCTGTTGGCCGGTCTTATCAGTGCGGGTTCCGCCTGGGCCCACGGCAATGTGGTGCCGCAGGCCGTCGCCACCCAGGGCCTGACCCCGATCAAGGAGGTCGGCGTGCAACTCGACGCCGACGGCTGGGCCGCCGTGAACCCCTATCGCACCGCCCCGGAGCACGACAAAGCGGTGGAGATCGGCGCGTCGGCCTACAACCAGAACTGCGCGGCCTGCCATGGCCTGGAAGCCAAGTCCGGTGGTATCGCCCCGGATTTGCGCATGCTCGATGTCGGTGAGTCGGGTGATGAATGGTTCGTGGAGCGAGTGCGCAATGGCGCGGTGCGTGACGGCCGGGTGTACATGCCGAAGATGGCCGACTACCTGAGTCAGGAAGCCTTGTGGGCGGTGCGCACCTACCTGGACAGCGTCCACGTCGAGGAGTGACCCATGCGCCTGCTCGCGGTGTTGATCAGTGCTGTGTGGCTGTGCTGCCAGTCGGTGCAGGCGCAGGTTCGCAACTATGACGAAATGATCGCAGCCGGGGAGTTGAAGGTGGCGGTCTACAAGGACTTCGCTCCCTACAGTTTCGAGCAGGCCGGGCAGCCCCGAGGCGTTGACGTGGAACTGGCCCAGGCGTTGGCCAAGGCACTGGGCGTGCGCCTGACGCTGATCTGGGCACCCGCTGGTGAGAAGCTCGACGACGACCTGCGCGATTACATCTGGCGTGCCAGCCCACTGCACAATCAGCAACTGGCCGACCTGATGATGCGGGTGCCTTACGACAAGGATTACGCACAGAAACGCAACGAGTTCGGCGAGATGGAAAACGGCCATGTAGTGATGTTCGGCCCCTACCAGAATGAGCAATGGCAAGTCGCCTACGACCAGCGCCGACTGGACAAGGTCGCCAGCGTCGCGGTGTTCGAGCAGCACCCGATCGGCGTCGAGGTTGACAGCGTGCCGTCGTTCTACCTGACCTCGGTGTTCAACGGCATGCTCGCCGGCAAGACCCGCCACTATCCGGGTGTGCCCCAGGCGTTTGCCGCGATGAAGGCCGGCGAGGTTGACGCGGTCATGGCGATGCGCGGCGAGATCGACTGGCAAGTGCATGAAGCCGCCGACCCGCAACTCGCCCTGGCAGAGAATGCGTATCCGAACATGGGCAAGCAGCTCTGGGAGATCGGCATGGCGGTGCACGAAAGCAACCGGCAACTGGCCTATGCCGTGGAGGAGGCGCTGGAAAGCCTGATCCGCGAGGGCTCGGTGAACACCATCTACGGCCATTACGGCCTGCGCTACGACGTGCCCGAAATGTACCAATAGGAGCAGGCGATGAATTGGCAAAGGAGTTGTCTGTTGGCCTGCTGTTTGAGCCTGGCGGCCAATGCTGCCGCTGTCGATCCCGGCAAAGACCCGGTGCCGTCGGTGATGTGGGGCTTCTATCACAAGCAAATGCTCGGCGATGCACCCTTCGTGTTCGACGAGCGGGTCAAGCTGCTGGCGCCGCCGTTCGCCGAAGATGCCCGACAGGTGCCGATTGAAATCGACGCCCGGGCATTCAAGGGCGAGGTGGTGAAAATCCTCGCCTGGGCGGAACTCAATCCCTTGCCGAAAATCGTCGATTTCGAACCGCTGGCCGGTGTGTTGCCGTGGCTGTCGATCCGCATCCGTGTCGAACAGGCCACGCCCTTGCGCGCGGCGGTGCTGACCCGTGACGGCGTGTGGCATGTCGGTTCGACCCTGATCGATGCGGCGGGTGGCGGGTGCACTGCGCCGAGCGTGGTACGTACTCAACAGGGTTGGGAAGAGCACATCGGCGAAGTACTGGGCGGTCGCTATCCGCGCCAGGACTTCAATCGTCTGCGCTTGCAGGTGGCGCATCCGATGGACAACGGCATGGTCAGTGGCATCCCGGAATTTTTCCTCAACCATGCCGAGCTGCGCGATCAGCGCGATCAATTGCTGGCGCGCCTCGAACTGTTCCCCGCCGTCAGCGAAAACCCCAGCCTGGCCTTTGATCTCGAAGGGGCAGGGCAGACGCGCCTGTTGCTGCGCGATAACAGCGGCAATCAATTCGATGCGTCGATCCCCTGAATGCAAGGAGCCTGTCATGCGCTGGATGCTGCTGTTGTTCATCGGCCTGGGCCTGCCAGCCATGGCCGATCTCGACTATTCGCTCAAGCCCCGGCAGATCGCCGAAGACACCTGGTTGCTGGAAGGCAGCACCGACAATTTCGCCAAGGACAATGGCGGTAACATCGTCAACACGGCGTTCATCGTCACCGAGCGTGGCGTGGTGGTGATCGATACCGGACCGTCCAAACGTTATGGCGAGGCCATGCGCCGGGCCATTGCGGCGACCACCGACAAGCCGGTGATCCAGGTCCTGTTGACCCATCATCACCCCGACCATGTGCTGGGCAACCAGGCGTTTGCCGACGTGCCGATTGGCGCCTTGGCCGGCACCAGCGAGCTCTTGCAAAAGCAGGGCGATGCCATGGCCGAGAACATGTATCGGCTGGTGGGCGACTGGATGCGCGGCACCGAAGTGCTGTTGCCGACCCGGACGCTGACGCCCGGTGTGGAAAGTTTTGGGAACCACGATTTGCGCTTGCTGAGCCTGGGTGGGCATACGGGCGCGGATCTGGCTATTCTCGACCAGCGAACCGGCGTGCTGTTTGCCGGGGACCTGGTGTTTTATCAGCGAGCACTGACCACGCCCAACAGTCCGGGGCTCTCGGTGTGGCTGGCCGATATCGCGACCTTGCAGGGGTTGCCCTGGAGGCAGATCGTGCCTGGCCACGGACCGGTCGCCAGCGATCCGCAACCCTTCGTGCAGATGCGCGATTACCTGGGCTGGCTCGATCAACTGATGCGCGAGGGCGCGGCCCATGGCAACGACATGGCCGAGATGATCCGCAGCCCCATTCCCGAACGATTCGCCGGGGTCAGCCTGAGCCGCTATGAGCTGATTCGCAGCGTCAGTCATTTGTACCCGCGGTATGAGCGTGCGCAGATGACGCGTGTCGACACTGGCGCCATTCATTGAAACATACCGATACCCTGTGGGAGCGGGCTTGCCCGCGATAGCGAACTATCAGTCGACAAATGTGTTGAATGTGCAGCCGCCATCGCGGGCAAGCCCGCTCCCACAGGGGGCAGTGTTGTCCATCACTACCGAACCTGTACCAAGGAACTAGAAATCTCCACATTGCGGGCAATTGTTGTCCGGGCGGCGGCGCCCAAGAATCTGCACCACACCGGGAAAATTTCCCGGAAATAACAAAAACTGCAGAGGAAGCCGTCATGACTCAACCCGCACGTCGCCAGCCCTTCGTCTTGAGCCTGTTGCTCAGTGCCATGCTGTTGTCCGGTCAGGCATTGGCCGGGGTTTCCGACCAGGACATTCTCCAGGACCCGAAAAACCCCGAACAGATCGTCACCAACGGTTTGGGTGTGCAGGGACAGCGCTACAGCCCGCTGAACATTCTCAACGTCGACAACGTCAAGGACCTGCGACCGGCGTGGGCATTCTCCTTCGGCGGGGAAAAGCAGCGCGGCCAGCAAGCGCAGCCGATGGTCAAGGACGGTGTGATGTACATGACCGGTTCCTATTCACGGGTATTCGCCGTGGATGCACGCACCGGCAAGAAACTCTGGCAATATGACGCGCGCCTGCCGGATGACATTCGTCCCTGCTGCGACGTGATCAACCGTGGTGTCGCGCTGTACGGCGACCTGGTGATCTTCGGCACCCTCGACGCCAAGCTCGTGGCGCTCAACAAAGACACCGGCAAGGTGGTCTGGAGCAAGAAAGTCGCCGACCACAAGGAAGGCTACTCGATCAGCGCCGCGCCGCTGGTGATCAACGGCAAGCTGATTACCGGCGTAGCCGGTGGCGAGTTCGGGGTGGTGGGCAAGATCGAAGCCTACGACCCGAAAAACGGTACGTTGCTATGGTCCCGGCCGACGGTCGAAGGCCATATGGGTTACGTCTACAAGGACGGCAAAGCCGTGGAAAACGGCATTTCCGGTGGCGAGGCAGGCAAGAGCTGGCCGGGCGACCTGTGGAAGACCGGCGGCGCGGCACCGTGGCTCGGTGGTTATTACGATCCGGAAACCAACCTGCTGCTGTTTGGCACCGGCAACCCGGCACCCTGGAACTCGCACCTGCGCCCTGGCGACAACCTCTACTCGTCGTCGCGCCTGGCGCTCAACCCGGACGACGGCACCATCAAGTGGCACTTCCAGAGCACGCCCCACGACGGTTGGGACTATGACGGCGTCAACGAACTGGTGTCGTTCAACTACACCGAGGGCGGCAAGGAAATCAAGGCGGCGGCCACCGCTGACCGTAACGGTTTCTTCTACGTGCTCGATCGCACCAACGGCAAATTCATCCGTGGTTTTCCGTTCGTGGACAAGATCACCTGGGCCACCGGCCTGGATAAAACCGGCCGGCCGATCTACAACGAAGCCAGCCGGCCGGGCGCACCGGGTACCGAAGCCAAAGGCAGCTCGGTGTTCGTAGCACCGGCATTCCTCGGCGCGAAAAACTGGATGCCGATGGCCTACAACCGCGACACCGGGTTGTTCTACGTGCCGTCCAACGAATGGGGCATGGATATCTGGAACGAAGGCATCGCCTACAAGAAAGGCGCGGCATTCCTCGGCGCCGGCTTCACCATCAAACCCTTGAATGAAGACTACATCGGCGTATTGCGGGCAATCGATCCGAAAACCGGCAAGGAAGTCTGGCGCCACAAGAACTTCGCGCCGCTGTGGGGCGGTGTGCTGACCACCAAGGGCAACCTGGTGTTCACCGGCACGCCGGAGGGTTTCCTGCAGGCATTCAACGCGAAGACCGGCGAGAAAGTCTGGGAATTCCAGACCGGCTCCGGCGTGCTCGGCTCACCCGTGACCTGGGAAATGGACGGCGAACAGTACGTCTCGGTGCTCTCCGGCTGGGGCGGCGCCGTGCCGCTGTGGGGCGGCGAAGTGGCCAAGCGGGTGAAGGACTTCAACCAGGGCGGGATGCTCTGGACCTTCAAGCTGCCAAAAGACCTGGTGGCCAAGCACTGATCCTTTGTTCAACACAAACCTGTGGGAGCGGGCTTGCCCGCGATGAGGCCAGCACATTCAACACTTATGTCGACTGCAAGTCCGCTATCGCGGGCAAGCCCGCTCCCACAAGGAATCGTGTGAAACCTACTACCAAATAACGAGAGCCCCTCCTGCCAACGATGCATTCGTCTGGCGCGCGGGGCTCTCTAGTATCGGTTCATCGCCTGTACAGGCATCGACCCAGACAGAGGCCCACCATGATCTACGCCCAACCCGGAACACCTGGCGCCGTCGTGACGTTCAAGCCACGCTACGGCAACTTCATCGGCGGCGAATTCGTCGCGCCGGTCAATGGCGAGTACTTCACCAACACCTCGCCGGTCAACGGCGAAGTGATCGCCGAATTCCCGCGCTCCAGCGCCGCCGACATCGACAAGGCCCTCGACGCCGCCCATGCCGCCGCTGAGGCCTGGGGCAAGACCTCGGCCCAGGACCGCTCACTGGTGTTGCTGAAAATCGCCGATCGCATCGAGCAGAACCTGGAAATCCTCGCCGTCACCGAAACCTGGGACAACGGCAAGGCGGTGCGTGAAACCCTCAACGCCGACGTGCCACTGGCAGCCGACCATTTCCGTTACTTCGCCGGCTGCATCCGCGCCCAGGAAGGCGGCGCCGCCGAGATCAACGAGCTGACCACCGCCTATCACTTCCACGAACCCCTGGGCGTGGTCGGGCAGATCATTCCGTGGAACTTCCCGCTGCTGATGGCCGCCTGGAAACTCGCGCCGGCGCTCGCCGCCGGTAACTGCATCGTGCTCAAGCCCGCCGAGCAAACGCCGCTGTCGATCATGGTCTTCGCCGAACTGATCGGCGACTTGCTGCCGGCGGGTGTACTGAACATCGTCCAGGGCTTCGGTCGCGAAGCAGGCGAGGCTTTGGCCACCAGCAAGCGCATCGCCAAGATCGCCTTCACCGGCTCGACCCCGGTGGGTGCGCACATCATGCATTGCGCCGCCGAGAACATCATTCCGAGCACTGTCGAACTGGGCGGCAAGTCGCCGAACATCTTCTTCGAAGACATCATGAACGCCGAGCCTGCGTTCATCGAAAAAGCCGCCGAAGGCCTGGTGCTGGCGTTCTTCAACCAGGGTGAAGTGTGCACCTGTCCGTCCCGGGCATTGGTGCAGGAGTCGATCTACGAGCCTTTCATGGCCGAAGTCATGAAGAAGATCGTCAAGATCAAGCGCGGCAACCCGCTGGACACCGAAACCATGGTCGGCGCCCAGGCATCGGAACAGCAGTACGACAAGATTCTTTCGTACCTGACCATCGCCCAGGAGGAGGGCGCCGAGCTGCTCACCGGCGGCGCGGCCGAACGCCTGGAAGGCGACCTGTCCAGCGGCTATTACATCCAGCCGACGCTGCTCAAGGGCCACAACAAAATGCGCGTGTTCCAGGAAGAGATCTTCGGCCCGGTGGTGGGCGTCACCACTTTCAAGGATGAAGCCGAAGCGCTGGCCATCGCCAACGATAGCGAGTTCGGCCTCGGCGCCGGCCTCTGGACCCGCGACATCAACCGCGCCTACCGCATGGGCCGGGCGATCAAGGCCGGTCGCGTGTGGACCAACTGCTACCACCTGTACCCGGCGCATGCGGCGTTTGGTGGCTACAAGAAATCCGGCGTCGGCCGGGAGAACCACAAGATGATGCTCGACCATTATCAGCAGACCAAGAACCTGCTGGTGAGCTACGACATTAATCCTCTCGGATTCTTCTAACCCTTTCAAAAACACCACAACCCCCTGTAGGAGTGAGCCTGCTCGCGATAGCGGTCCGACATTCAACATCAACGTTGAATGTCCAGACCTCATCGCGAGCAGGCTCACTCCTACATTGTTTTTGTGTGTCAGCACCCCCTACCAATGCACCCCCAAACCTCCTTCGAAAGTAGCATTCGGGCGCCCGGCGCACCGTGCATTAATGGTGCTACCGGAATCGCCCGGCACAAGAAGAGGAATGACCCATGTGGACTAAACCCGCGTTTACCGATCTGCGCATTGGCTTCGAAGTGACGATGTATTTCGCCAACCGTTGATTGTCCGCCCGGCCAGCCGTTGCGTTGGCCGGGCCTGCCTTCTGGAGCATTGCCCATGCACATCCGCGTTCTCGGTTCCGCCGCTGGCGGTGGTTTCCCGCAGTGGAACTGCAACTGCCGCCAGTGCGCCGGTGTGCGCAATGGCAGTCTGCGGTCCCGGCGTCGCACGCAGTCCTCGATTGCCCTGAGCGACAACGGTGTGGACTGGGTGCTGTGCAATGCTTCACCCGACATCCGCGCGCAACTCGAGGGTTTTGCGCCACTGCAACCGGCGCGCCGCTTGCGTGACAGCGCCATCGCCGGCGTGGTGCTGCTGGACAGCCAGATCGATCACTGCACCGGTCTGCTGAGCCTGCGTGAAGGCTGCCCCCATGAGGTGTGGTGCACCGAGCGGGTTCATCAGGACCTCAGCAGCGGCTTCCCGTTGTTCACCATGCTCAGGCACTGGAACGGCGGGTTGCAGTGGCAGCCGA
>NZ_AKJF01000057.1 GCF_000282475.1 Pseudomonas sp. GM78 | reverse complement strand
TTAACAACTTCAACCACTTGCGCTTCAGATCTCTCGTCAGCGGGAGGCGAATTCTACAGCGTTACACGCTGCTGTCAACACCTCTTTTTCAACTTCCTTCGGGCTTCGATAAGCTGAAGCAACATGCTGTCGAAAACTGCGTAACTCATTGTTTACCAAGGAGTTTTCCGTTTCGACTGCGCCGGAAGTGGGGCGAATTATAGGCCTCCAGAATCTGCCGTCAAGCATTGATTTGGTTTTTCTATCAAGGGCACAAAAACACGGCTTATATATAGACGCGCCCGCATCGATTGCGCAGTATATTGCCCAATACCAAGTACAACACTCAAGTTCCATACCCCGGACGGTGCCTCCCAATGAATGATCAGCCGCGCAGCCTTGCCTCGACCCTGTTTTCGGTCGGCCTGCTATTAATAGCCATGGCATCGATTCAGTCGGGAGCCTCGCTGGCCAAAAGCATGTTCCCTATCATTGGCGCCCAGGGCACCACCACCCTGCGATTGACCTTCGCCAGCGTGATCATGGTGTTGCTGCTGCGCCCATGGCGGGCGAAGCTCACCGCAAAATCACTGCGCACCGTGATTGTCTATGGCATGGCACTGGGCGGCATGAACTTCCTCTTCTATATGTCCCTGCGTTCGGTCCCCCTGGGTATCGCGGTGGCACTGGAGTTCACCGGGCCATTGGCCGTTGCCATCTATGCTTCACGCCGCGCCATCGACTTTTTGTGGATAGCCCTTGCCGCTGTCGGCTTGCTGCTGTTGATACCGACGGGTGCCACGGCACAAGGCATTGATCTGCTGGGAGCCGGTTATGCATTGGGCGCAGGCGTCTGCTGGGCGCTGTACATTCTTTTCGGGCAAAAGGCCGGTGCCGACAACGGTGTGCAGACTGCCGCCCTGGGCGTCGTGATTGCCGCACTGTTCGTCGCCCCTATCGGCATTGTTCATGCGGGAGCGGCGCTGTTGACCCCATCCTTGATTCCGATCGCCATCGGTGTCGCCGTTTTGTCCACGGCCCTCCCCTACACACTGGAAATGGTCGCCCTCACGCGCATGCCGGCCAGGACCTTCGGCACATTGATGAGCATCGAACCGGCGGTAGGCGCCTTGTCCGGTTTGTTGTTCCTGCAGGAGTTCCTGTCTTTGTCACAATGGATGGCCATCCTGTGCATCATCCTGGCTTCCGTGGGTGCCACCATGACCATGGGCAGTGCCGCCAAGCCCGCCGTTGCAGCCGATTGACGACCGGTTTTGCACAGGCTCTGGTATTTGCCGCTCAATTAGGCCATGTTTAGGCCCGCAACCCAGTGTCAGAAATGGACTTTTTCAGGACAGGGACTTCAAAACGCTTCATGCGCAAGCGAATACTGCCAGACCGGGCGACAGATCCGGGAACGCTACAAGGACAGCAATGAAACGAATTTTGATACTGATCGCCGTTCTTGCCGTTGCGGGCTGCGCGGCGACCTCCAAATCCCAGACCAAACACGGCAGGAAAGGCATCCATATCAACTGTTCGGGGCTTTCGTCCTCATGGGACCAGTGCTACGCCAGCGCCGCCAACTCGTGCGCCCCCAAGAACTACAAGGTCATCGCCAAATCCGGCGATGCCGTGGAAGAGCCGGGTGATTACCCGTTCGGACTCAACCCCGCGGGCTATACCAGCCGCAGCATGATCGTCATCTGCAAATGATCTGAAGCCATTGTCAGGCCCGCGGGCCTGACAGCTGGCGGCCAATCTCCTCATGGCTGGACTTCAGCACCCTGCGCTGCAGATCCGGCGTGACCAGCATTCGCGCCACCACCAAGGCTCCGATGCATTGCGACAGAATCGCCCAGGCCAGGCTGTCGCTCTCCAGCACCCGCGCCCAACTCTCCTGAAGCTGGCAGATCCAGTGCTCGGCCTGCTGTCGAATCAGCGGATCGGAGCGAGCAATCTCGGCGCCCAACGCCGGTAATGCACAACCGGTTTCCGGGTGCTCGACGTGGGACATGCTCAAGTAGAGCTTGAGGCAACGCTCGAATTTGTCGCGATCCTGATCAGCCCTCAGACGCTCCAGGCTTTGCCGCAACTCGCGCTCGACAATGGAAGCGAACAACTCGTCCTTCGACGCGAAGTGACTGTAGAACGCGCCTCCACTCAAGCCGATGGCTTTCATCAAACCGTCGACCCCCACCGTGGAAAAACCGGATTGCTTGGCCGACAGTGCGCTGCTTTGCAGCAGTTTCTCTCGGGTTTCCAGTTTGTGACTGGCTGAATAACGCATTGCCCTTCCCTCAGGTTCGATGATCTTGACGCCTGCCAAATCGTAGCATAACGTTCGTTTAGTTAACGATCGTTTACTAAAGGGGTCCAGGCAATGAATAACAAAAAGGTCGTACTGGTTGTCGGTGCGGGAGATGCCACGGGTGGCGCCATTGCCAAGCGGTTTGCACAGGAGGGATTCGTGGCCTGCGTGACCCGTCGCAGCGCGGACAAGCTCCAGCCTCTGGTCGATACCATCAGGGCCAGCGGCGGTGAAGCCCACGGCTTCGCCTGCGATGCCCGCAAAGAAGACGATGTGGTTGCACTGGTCGAGCAAATCGAAAGCAATATCGGGCCGATCGAAGCGTTCGTGTTCAACATCGGCGCCAATGTGCCCTGCAGCATTCTCGAAGAAACTGCCCGCAAGTATTTCAAGATCTGGGAAATGGCCTGTTTCTCAGGCTTTCTCAATGGCAGGGAAGTGGCCAAGCGCATGGCCAAGCGGCAACGGGGCACTCTCCTGTTCACCGGCGCCACTGCCGGTTTACGCGGTGCTGCAGGCTTTGCCGCGTTCGCCGGGGCCAAGCACGGGATCCGTGCACTGGCGCAAAGCATGGCCCGGGAACTGGGGCCGATGAATATTCACGTCGCCCACGTCGTGGTCGACGGCGCCATCGACACCGATTTCATTCGTGACAGCTTCCCCGAGAAGTACGCAACCAAGGACCAGGACGGCATTCTCAACCCCGAGCACATCGCCGAGAACTATTGGTACCTGCACAGCCAGCCGCGCGACGCCTGGACCTTCGAGCTGGACCTGCGCCCCTGGAGCGAACGCTGGTAATCCTTCCTTACGACAACAAGAAGAGTGCATCGACCATGAGCAAAACCGTGGAGTTCTATTTCGACCTGGGCAGCCCCGCCACCTACCTGGCGTACACCCAGCTACCGAAGATCTGTGAGCAGACCGACAGCCAGCTGATCTACGTGCCAGTCCTGCTCGGCGGCGTGTTCAAAGCCACCGGCAACGCTTCCCCGGCGACTATCCCTGCCAAGGGCCGCTACATGTTCATAGACCTGGATCGGTACGCCAAACGCTACGGTGTGCCACTGAAAATCAACCCGCACTTTCCGATCAACACACTGCTGCTCATGCGTGCCGTGACAGGAATGCAGTTGCGTCACCCTGAGCGCTTTGCCGGGTTCATCGATTGCCTGTTCAAGGCACTGTGGGTCGAAGGTCGCAACCTCAATGATCCGGCCACTGTCGGGGCAGTGCTGAGCGAAAACGGTTTCGACCCGGAAGAAATCCTGGCCCTGACCGTCGACGAGGAGGTCAAAAACGCCCTCAAGGAAACCACCGAAAAAGCCGTGCAACGCGGCGTATTCGGCGCACCGAGCATGTTTGTCGGCGATCAGCTGTACTTCGGCCAGGATCGACTGGACTTTGTCATCGAAGCCCTGGGTTAAAACCCCAGAGCCAGGTTGACGTCATGAACCGGGCGCTGGAGCCAGCGCCCGGGCTACATCCGGTCAAACAGCCGCAGTACGGGTGTTCAACCACTCCAGCGCAGCGCCGTCGAGCAACGGGCTCAAACGCTCGCGCACTTGGGCGTGGTAAGCGTTGAACCACTGCTTTTCCTCTTCGCTCAACAGCGAAGTGTCCAGGCAGCGGGTGTCGATCGGGCACAGGGTCAGGGTTTCGAACTTGAGGAATTCGCCGAATTCGCTGCTGCCTGCCTCGCGGTTCATCGCCAGGTTCTCGATGCGCACACCCCAACGGCCAGGACGGTAGGTGCCTGGCTCGATCGAGGTGATCATGCCTGGCAGCATGGCGGTTTGCGGTGCAGGCGCGGCCTGGTAGGCAATCACCTGCGGACCTTCATGTACGTTGAGGAAATAGCCGACGCCGTGACCGGTGCCATGACCATAGTCAACGCTTTCGGCCCAGATCGGCGCCCGGGCGATGGCGTCCAGCAGTGGCGACAGGATGCCTTTGGGGAATTGCGCGCGGGACAAGGCGATCACGCCCTTGAGTACGCGGGTGCAATCGCGCTTCTGTTCTGGCGTCGGTGTGCCGACCGCGACCATCCGCGTGATGTCGGTGGTGCCACCCAGGTACTGGCCGCCGGAATCGATCAGCAACAAACCGTCACCTTCGATCACCGCGTGCTCTTCTTCGGTGGCGTGGTAATGGGGCATGGCGCCGTTGGCGTTGAAGGCGGCAATGGTGTTGAAGCTCAGCGACACATAGCCCGGCCGACGTTCACGCGCTGCGGTCAGTTTTTCGTCGATGGTCAGTTCGGTAATACGCTCTTGGCCCCAGGCCGATTCGAGCCAGGTGAAGAATTCGCACAGCGCTGCGCCGTCCTGCTCCATGGCCTGGCGGATGTGTTCGGCGTCAGCCAGGCTCTTCTGCGACTTGGCAAGGGTGGTCGGATTCAGGCCTTCGAGTAGTTTGACACCGCTGTCGAGGTTATCCAGCAAACCTGCAGTTACTCGCGCTGAATCGACCAGCAGGCTCGCCCCCGTCGGCACCGCGCGCAGGGCGTCGGCCACTTCGCTGTAATCGCGCAGGGTCACGCCGTCCTGTTCCAGGACCGTACGCAACTGCGCATCGACCTTGCTCAGCGCGACGAACAGCGTCGCTTGCTGCTGGCTGATCAAGGCGAAAGAAACAAACACCGGGTTGAACGACACATCGCCGCCGCGCAGGTTGAACAGCCAGGCGATGTCATCCAGGGTGGCGATGAAATGCCAGTCGGCACCCCGTGCCTGCAGGGTTTCACGCAGCTTGCCGAGTTTTTCGCCACGGCTGACGGTGGCTTGTGGCGGCAGGTGCTGATAGATCGGTTCGTTCGGCAGGCTCGGACGGTCGCTCCAGACTTCACTCAACAGGTCGATGTCGGTGCGCAGGCGTGCGCCCCGCTCCTCGAGCTTGCTGCCCAGCGTGCGTGCGGAAGCCACCGCCATCACCGCGCCATCGACCGCGACCACGCCGCCTTGCGGGGTTTGCTCGGCCAGCCAGTCCAGCGGCCCCGGTTGGCCGGGTTGCAGCTTGACCAGCTCGATGCCACTGCCCTTGAGTTCCTTGCTCGCTTGTTCCCAATAACGGCTGTCGGCCCAGACGCCGGCGAAATCCGCGGTAACGATCAGGGTGCCGACCGAACCGTGGAAACCCGACAGCCATTGACGCCCCTGCCAGTAACCCGGCAGGTACTCGGACAGGTGGGGATCGGCCGACGGCACCAGCAAGGCATGGATGCCCTCCCGGCTCATCAGCTCGCGGGTTTGCGCCAGGCGCTGGGGCACTGACCCGGTGATCGTAAACTGCGTATTCATCGTGACTCCTGCTAACCACTCGTCATTATTGTTCGGTGCCGATCGAAGTCGGCACTTTGTTGCCCTATTGCCAGAATGCCGGAGCACTGGCGCAGGCGGTCTTAATCAGCTGTACCGCTTGATCGATATCCTGTTCGGTGGTGAAACGCCCCAGGCTCAAGCGAATGGTGCGACTCGCCGTACGGGCATCATGCCCCAGGGCCAGCAGCACATGGGATGGCGCGTTGCTGGCGGAATTACAGGCCGAGGTCGCGGAAAACGCCATCGAGGCGAGCAATGCCGCCGAATTGAACTCGCCTTCACTGAAGGTCAGGCTCAACGTATGCGGGATGCGTTGGGTGGGACTGCCATTGAGCCGCACGCCCGGAATGCTCAGTACTTGTTCAAGCAGGCGTTCGCGCAGATGCACGATCAAGGCTTTTTCTTCATCGAACGAGGCCGCTGCCAAGGCAAAGGCCGCGCCCATCGCGGCAATCTGGTGGGTCGCCAGGGTACCGGAACGCAGGCCGCCTTCGTGACCGCCGCCGTGGATCTGCGCCAGCAGGCGCTGCTGCGCACGCGGGCCGACATACAACGCGCCGATGCCTTTGGGGCCATAGAGCTTGTGCGCCGAGAAGGACATCAGGTCCACCGGCCAATGCGCCAGGTCGATCGCCACCTTGCCCGCGCCTTGCGCCGCGTCGACATGAAACAACGCGTTGCGCTCGCGCACCACCTGGCCGATGGCCGGGATGTCGTTGACCGTGCCCAGTTCATTGTTGACCAGCATCAGCGACACCAGGAAGGTGTCCTCGCGCATGGCTTCGCTGACCGCTTGCGCGGTGATCAGGCCATCGGCGTCCGGCACCAGGTACGTCACCGCCACGCCGCTTTCCTGCAACTGCCTGGCGGTATCGAGGATGGCCTTGTGTTCGATCTGGCTGGTGATGAGATGGCCACCGGCGACGCCGCGTGCCTGGGCCACACCCTTGAGGGCCAGGTTGTTGGATTCGGTGGCACCGGAGGTCCAGACGATCTGTTCAGGCGTGGCGCCGACCAGTTCGGCGACCTGGCGCCGCGCCTGCTCTACCGATTGCCGGGCCTGCTGGCCAAAGGCGTGGGAGCTGGAGGCCGGGTTGCCGAAGTTACCGTCGAAGCCCAGGCACTCGACCATGATCTTGATGACCCGCTCATCCACCGGCGTGGTGGCGGCGTAGTCGAAATACAGCGGACGTTTATTCATAAAGGACTCGCAGAGCGTGTTCCGGGATCAGGAAGCTCATGACTGCAAACGGCGAAACGCAGCCTTATGAGCTGCGTTCGGTTTCCAGAAGGTTACCAATACCTGATCGGATGCCGTTAAAGAAGAACAACTTCATTTAAAAGTGCGTAGGAACGCTCCTGAAAAGCCAGCTTAACAGGCATCGGGCAAGCGGTTGAAGCAATGCGTCAGCTAAAGCTCTCGAGCAATATCGGATACAGCGACGCCACCAGCAGCGCGGCCATGCCCCAGTTGAACAGGCGCAACCAGCGCCGGTCCTTGAGAACATTGCGTAACAGTGTGCCGCAAGCGGCCCACACACCGACGCTCGGCAGGTTGATCAGGGCGAACACCGCGGCAATCACAATCACGTTGGTGAAATAGCCCTGCATCGGTGTGTAGGTGCTGATGGCACCGATGGCCATGATCCAGGCCTTGGGGTTGACCCACTGGAACGCGGCGGCGCCCAGGTAGCTGATCGGCTTGGCCTCGCCTTTGCCGCTGTCCGAGACGGGCCCGGAATGGGCGATTTTCCACGCCAGGTACAACAAATACGCCGCACCGACGTAACGCAGCACGGTGTAGAGCACAGGATACGCCTGGAACACCGCGCCCAGCCCGAACCCCACCGCCACGACCAGCACGAAGAATCCGCAGGTGATGCCCAGCATGTGGGGGATGGTTCGATGGAAGCCGAAGTTCACCCCGGATGCCAGCAACATGGTGTTGTTCGGACCGGGTGTGATCGAGGTGACGAGGGCAAACAGGGCAAAGCCCAGCAGCAGATCGAGTGAGAGTGTCATGGGTGGTAGTCCATCGGGGTCAGTCAGGTATTGACCCTATCGCGAACGCTCCGTGAAACCCATGGACAGTTGGGCGAAAGTTCAAGCGGTACAGTTTTCGCTCAGCTCTGACGACCGTGCAGCTGTACAGCTCGCTCGGCGTTCATTTCGCCCTGCTTGTCGAAGCCAAAGGTTTTCCGTGGCTCGCCGAGCAGTTCGGCTTTTTTCGCGTGGTATTCATCGAAGGAGAGGCCTCGACGATTCAGTGCTTCCAGCGCCAGTTCGCGGGTTTCTTCAGCGGTGTAGGGACGCAATTCCGGGGAAACATGGCTGGCACATCCGGCGAGTACAGAGACCGCGAGCAGCAAGCAAGTGGCGATTAGAGGTTTCATTTTCGGCGTCCTGGCATCGTGTTCGGGGCAATGAACACAGGCTACTCGCGCCTTTGTCCGAGCAGAAATCAACGCTCTCGATAGTGGCTATCGGGTTTTTCTAATGCGGTCGTTGCAACGCCCTCATATTTCTTAACGATCTATAAATATCGTTTTATTGTATTTTGAGGAATAACAGACAACCTTTATAACAATTGCATTCACTGTTGCCCAAGCAACTGTTTGCCAGGCAACAGTCATTCAACAAACAGCCCCTGAAAATCAACAGCGCGACCCGCTCAAGGCGCCGAAAGCCCGGTAATCCGGGGGCTCAAGGGATTGGTACAGCTCTTGCTCAACCCGGTGACTACTCACTGCTCGCAGAGCTTCTGTTTAAAAAGGAACTGTTGATGTCGCGTCCATTGAAAGTCGTTGCCCTCTCCGGTGGTACCTGGCGCCCTTCGCGCACCCTGGTGCTGACCCAAGCGCTGTTGGCGCAGTTGGCCGAGCAACTGCCGATCGACAGCAAGCTCATCGAACTGGGTGATATTGCCCGGCCACTGGGCGCGGCACTGTCCCGCCAGGAATTGGCGGCGGATATCGAAGCCGAACTGCAAGCGATCGAAAACGCCGACTTGCTGATCGTCGCCGCGCCGGTTTATCGCGGTTCCTACCCGGGCCTGCTCAAGCACCTGTTCGATCTGATCGACCTGAATGCGCTGATCGACACACCGGTCCTGCTGGCCGCCACCGGTGGCAGCGAACGTCACGCGCTGGTACTCGATCATCAACTGCGCCCGCTGTTCAGTTTCTTCCAGGCCTTGACCTTGCCGATTGGCGTGTATGCCACCGAAGCCGATTTCTCCAATTACCAAATAACCAGTGAGCCATTGAAGGCCCGCATTCGCCTTGCTGCAGAACGCGCCGCGCCGTTGTTCGGCGTGCACTCCAACAATCTGCTGAAAATCGCTTAAGGATTTGTTCATGGATGTTTTCTGGTTTCTGCCGACCCACGGCGACGGTCATTACCTGGGCACCACGCAAGGCGCACGCCCGGTAACGCTCAATTATCTGAAACAGGTGGCCCAGGCGGCGGACAGCCTCGGTTACCACGGTGTGTTGATCCCGACCGGGCGCTCCTGCGAAGACTCGTGGGTGATCGCTTCGGCGCTGGTGCCGTTGACCGAACGCTTGCGGTACCTGGTGGCGATCCGGCCGGGGATCATTTCGCCAACAGTTTCGGCGCGCATGGCCGCCACCCTGGATCGACTGTCCGGTGGCCGTTTACTGATCAATGTGGTGACCGGCGGCGACCCGGATGAAAACCGTGGCGACGGCAGTTTCCTCGATCACAGCGAGCGCTACGAAGTCACTGACGAATTCCTGAAGATCTGGCGTCGCGTTCTGCAAGGCGAATCGGTGGATTTCGAAGGTAAACACCTGCGGGTACAGAACGCCAAGGCTCTGTATCCGCCGGTGCAGAAACCCTATCCGCCGCTGTACTTCGGCGGTTCGTCCGATGCTGCCCATGACCTGGCCGCCGAACAGGTCGATGTCTACCTGACCTGGGGCGAACCTCCGGCGGCCGTGGCGCAAAAACTCGCCGATGTCCGTGAACGTGCCGCACGCAATGGACGTACGGTGAAGTTCGGGATTCGATTGCATGTGATCGTGCGTGAAACCGCCGAAGAAGCCTGGAAAGCCGCTGACAAATTGATCGAACACATCAGCGACGAGACCATCGCCGCCGCACAGAAGTCGTTCTCGCGCTTCGACTCCGAAGGTCAGCGGCGCATGGCCGCCCTGCATGACGGGCGCCGTGACAATCTGGAGATCTCACCCAACCTGTGGGCCGGTGTCGGGCTGGTGCGCGGCGGTGCCGGGACGGCACTGGTGGGCGATCCGCAGCAGGTGGCGGCGCGGATCAAGGAGTATGCGGACCTGGGAATCGAGAGCTTCATCTTCTCCGGCTACCCGCACCTCGAAGAGGCCTATCGTTTTGCCGAACTGGTGTTCCCGCTGTTGCCCGAGCCGTATGCCAGCCTGGCAGGTCGCGGCGTCACCAACCTCACCGGGCCGTTTGGCGAAATGATCGCCAATGATGTGTTGCCCGCCAAAGCCTGACGTCACCCGTCCTGTAGGAACTGCCGCAGGCTGCGATCTTTTGATCTTGATCTTTAAAATCAAAAGATCGCAGCCTGCGGCAGCTCCTACAGGATCCACAAGAAAAGGATCCCCCCGCGTGACTGCCAAACCGCAAAGCGCCCTGATATCCCCGTTGCAGACCGCCCGCCAATTGGCCGCCGGGTTTGCCTTGACCGCCGTCGAGCGCGACGAACGCGGCGGTACGCCCAAGGCCGAGCGTGATGCCCTGCGCCACAGCGGCCTGCTCGCGTTAAGTATTCCCACCCAGTTCGGCGGCCTCGGCGCCCCCTGGAGTGAAACCCTGGCCATCGTGCGCGAGTTCGCCAAGGTCGACAGTTCGATTGCCCATGTTTTCGGTTTCCATCACCTGATGCTCGCCACCGTGCGCCTGTTCGCCCGGCCCGAGCAATGGCAGCCGTGGTTTGAACAAACCGCGCGCAAGAACTGGTTCTGGGGTAATGCCCTCAACCCGCTGGACACCCGCACCGTGGTGAAAAACCTCGGCGGCTGGCGTGAGTTTTCCGGCAAGAAGAGTTTTTGCTCCGGCGCCAGCGATTCAGAAATGCTGATCGCCTCGGCGGTGGATGAAAACGCCGGCGGCAAGCTGTTGATCGCCGCCATTCCCAGCGGTCGCAGCGGCATCAGCCTGCACAACGACTGGAACAACATCGGTCAACGCCAGACCGACAGCGGCAGCGCAACCTTCGAACGGGTACGGGTCGAAGAGTCGGAACTGCTGCTCGATCCGGGGCCGTTGAGTACGCCGTTCGCCTGTCTTCGCCCGCTGATCGCCCAGCTCACGTTCACTCACATGTTCCTCGGCATCGCCGAAGGCGCCTTTGAAGAGGCGCGGCAATACACGCTCACCGAAACCCGGCCGTGGCATAAATCAACCTCCCAGGATGTGCGCCAGGACCCTTATGTGCTGGGTCACTACGGGGAATTCTGGGTGGCCCTCGAAGGCGTGCGGTTGCTGGTGGAACGTGCCGCCGACCTACTAGACAAGGCTTGGGCCAAAGGTCCGAACCTCAGTGCCGAAGAACGCGGCCATCTCGCCACCGCCATCGCCACAGCCAAGGTCGCGGCGACGCGCAATGGCCTGGAGCTGTGCAGCCGCTTGTTCGAAGTGACCGGTGCACGCTCGACCCATGCCTCGCTGCGCCTGGACCGCCATTGGCGCAACCTGCGCACGCAAACCCTGCACGACCCGGTGGATTACAAACTCCAGGAACTGGGTGACTGGGCGCTGAACCAGGCTCTGCCGATTCCGACTTTCTATTCATAGCTTGCCCATCAAGGAGCGTGCCCCATGCAACTGCTGACCTTACCGCCCTCGCCCGCTCTGGCCACGTCGATCCGCGCCACGGCGCAGGTCTTCGAAGACCCCAAGTCCCAGGCCTTGCTGGCGCATCTGCAACAAGTCGCACCGAGCGATGCCAGCGTGCTGATCATTGGTGAAACCGGCACCGGCAAAGAGTTGGTGGCGCGACATATCCACAACCTCAGCGCCCGACGCAACCGGCCATTTGTGGCGGTGAATTGCGGTGCGTTCTCCGAATCCCTGGTCGAAGCCGAATTGTTCGGCCATGAAAAAGGCGCGTTCACCGGCGCCCTGAGCGCCAAGGCCGGCTGGTTCGAGGAAGCCAACGGGGGCACCTTGTTCCTCGATGAAATCGGTGATTTGCCGATGGCGATCCAGGTCAAATTGTTGCGCGTGTTGCAGGAGCGCGAAGTGGTGCGCCTGGGTTCGCGCAAGAGCATTCCCATCGATGTGCGCGTGCTCGCGGCCACCAATGTGCAACTGGAAAAAGCCATCAACGCCGGGCACTTTCGCGAAGACCTGTATTACCGGCTCGACGTCGTCAGTCTGGAACTGAGCCCGCT
Source organism: Pseudomonas sp. GM78 (assembly GCF_000282475.1). Classification (GTDB taxonomy): domain Bacteria; phylum Pseudomonadota; class Gammaproteobacteria; order Pseudomonadales; family Pseudomonadaceae; genus Aquipseudomonas. The sequence goes on along the minus strand of NZ_AKJF01000057.1, from coordinate 75,903 downwards.
GCGCGACCGCCCGGGCGACATCCTGCCGCTCACGCGTCACTTCATCAACGCCTACAGCCAGCGCCTCGGTTACGGCACCATCACCATCAGCAAAGAGGCCGAACTGAAACTGCGCAGCTACAGTTGGCCGGGCAATATCCGCGAACTGGAAAACGTGATTCACCACACCCTGCTGATTTGCCGCAACGGCGTGATCGAACGCGATGACCTGCGCCTGTCGAACATGCGCATCGAGCGTCAGGACGACTACCACACCCAGGTCGACGAATGCGCCGAAGCCCTGCTCGACCGTGCTTTCCAGAAGCTCTTCGAACAACAGGCTGGCGCGCTGCATGAGAAAGTCGAAGACGCCTTGATGCGTGCCGCCTATCGTTTCAGCCACTACAACCAGGTGCACACCGCCGCCCTGCTGGGGTTGAGCCGCAACGTGACCCGCACGCGCCTGATCAAGATCGGTGAACTGGCGGTGAACAAACGCCGGCCCACGGAAAACATTCAGGGCGAGCGCTTGATGCAGCTGTCGATCTAACCCACCAGATTGCAGTGCAACCCGTGGTCGTGGCTGCGTTCCAGGCTGTGCAGCACCTGGAACGAGCCGAACGTCACGGTCTTCGCCTGATGGGCGCGGATCAGTTGCCAGAAATCCTGTTCCCCGCTTTCAAACGCCTGAAACGCCGCCTCCCCCGCCTCACGGGTTTGCCATTGCAGATAATTGAGTACCCGCCGTCCGTCCTCGCTGGCCTGGATGCTGGCACTCAGAAAGCCGCTGTGGTGCTGGGCCAGACGCTCGGTCTGCTGTGACAGCGCTTGCACCAGCGCCGGCTGCTGCTGCGGTTCGATTTCGAATTCGATCAGTTGGGTGAAGCTGCGATGTTTCGCTGGCGCGTGCATGGATAATCCCCCACTCAGGTGCAAGGCGAATCTTGCGATCCGAAGGCGTGCAGGGTAAAACCTCCAGTTAACTAGAGGTCAAGGGGCAATCTGCAAATGATCACTTCGGAGAATCTGCACAAGGAGCTCAGCGTCGGCCAATTGGCCGCCCGCAGCGGTGTCGCGGTCACAGCGCTGCACTTTTATGAATCGAAGGGGTTGATCAAGAGCAATCGCAACCAGGGCAACCAGCGACGTTATCCACGGGACGTGTTGCGGCGGGTGGCATTGATCAAGGTGGCGCAGCGGCTGGGCATTCCGTTGGCGGAGATTGGCGAGGCGCTCAAATCCCTGCCGGATAACCGTGCACCGACGGCGGCGGACTGGCAGGTACTGTCGGCGCAGTGGAGTCGGGATCTGGATGAGCGGATCAATCAGTTGACGTTGTTGCGCGACAAATTGAATGGCTGCATTGGCTGTGGGTGTTTGTCGATGGAGGCGTGTCCGTTGCGTAATTTTGCGGATGTGCTGGGGGAGCGTGGGCCGGGGGCGCATCTGCTGGAATCGGGGACAGACCCGAAATAGTGGCGCGGCCATCGCGGGCAAGCCCGCTCCCACAAAGTTTTGAGTTGTTTACAACAATTGCGTTCAACACAAACCCTGTGGGAGCGGGCTTGCCCGCGATGGCGTCGTCAAAATCGACGAGGATTTAGAACCCCGGCGCAATCTGCCCCTTGTAGCGCGTCAAAATGAACTGCCGCACCTCATCGGAGTTCAACGCCTTGGCCAGTTTCTGCAGGCCCGGGTCGTTGATGTTGTCGGGCCGGGCCACCAGGAACTCGATGTACAGGCTCTTGCCCTTCTCCACGATCAAGGCACTGTTGGTATCGATCCCGGCCTCCAGGGCGTAGTTGGCGAAGACGAACGCCAAGTCGACCTGACTCACCGAACGCGCCAGCAGTGCGCCCTCCAGTTCACGGATTTTCAGGTGCTTGGGGTTTTCGACGATGTCCCGCTGAGTCGCCAGGGTGTTGCTCGGGTCCTTGAGCTTGATCAGACCCGCTTCGTGCAGGAGCACCAGGGCGCGACCGGTGTTGACCGGGTCGTTGGGGATCGAAACGCTGGCGCCGTCCTTGAGCTCGGCGATGTTTTTGATCTTGGTCGAATAAGCGCCGAACGGTTCGATGTGCACGCCCACCACCGGCACCAGGTCGGTATGTCGGGTCTTGTTGTAGTCATCGAGGAACGGTCGGTACTGGTAATAGTTGGCGTCGAGATTCTTCAGCGCCAGCTGCTGGTTGGGCTGGATGAAATCGGTGAACACTTTGATGTCCAGGTCCACGCCTTCCTTGGCCAGCGTCGGTTTGACGAATTCGAGGATCTCTGCGTGCGGCACGGGGGTGGCGCCAACGGTGAGTTTTTCGTTGGCGTGGGCGCTCAACGAGATCAGGGCAGCCAGTATGGCCAGGGTCTTTTTCATGCGGTGCTCCAAGGCAGATTTCAATGGCCGTCGTGGGGCGCACGTGTGGCCGGTTTGTTTTGATTTGAATCGTCAGCGGTGGCTGTAACGCGCCACCAGTCGGTCGCCGCTCATTTGCAGGGCCTGGACCAGGATCAACAACAGCACCACGGTGACCACCATCACATCGGTCTGGAACCGCTGGTAGCCGTAGCGGATGGCCAGATCGCCCAGGCCGCCACCGCCGATCACCCCGGCCATTGCCGTGTAGTCGACCAGTACGATCGCAGTGACCGTGACCGCCGCCAGCAGCCCTCCCCGAGCCTCCGGCAACAAGGTGTAGCGAATGATTTGCCAGGTGTTGGCGCCCATGGCCTGGGTCGCCTCCACCACCCCGCGATCGACTTCGCGCAACGCGGTTTCCACCAACCGCGCGAAGAACGGCGTGCAACCGACCACCAGCGGTGGAATGGTCCCCGGCACCCCCAGCGATGTGCCCACCAATAGGGTCGTGAGGGGGATCAGCACAATCAGCAGAATGATGAACGGCAGCGAACGCAGCATGTTCACGATCACCGACAGCACCCGGTAGACACCGACCGCTTCATGCAATTGGCGCTTGCCGGTGAGGAACAGCAGCACCCCCAGGGGCAACCCCAACAGCACGGTAAAACCGAGGGCCGCGCCGAGCATGCTCAAGGTGTCGAGGCAGGCCTGGCCGATATCGGCCCAATAAATGTTCTTGAACAATTCGGCCATGGTCACGACCAGTCATGGCGTGGAGGTTTGACGCCATTGAGCAGCCAGTTACCAACCACGTGGTATTTCCAGCGTACCGGGTCGTGCAGGGTGTGGACCCGGGCGTTGCGCCAGTGGCGATCGAAGTTGTGTTTTTTCAGGGTCGAGCGGGTGCCACCGAGCTCGAACAGTTTGTTGGTGGCTTCAATGGCGATTTCAGTGGTCAGCACCTTGGCCTTGGCAACGGCCAGGGACGCACGGGCAACGTTGTCTTCATCGGGTGCCGGACGCGCAGCATCCAGCGCACGACCGGCCCGTTCCAGCAAGGCTTCGGCGGCTTCCAGGCGAATCTCCAGCCCCCCGACCTGAATGATGGTCAGCGGGTCTTCGCTAGCCTTTTCCACGCCCGCGTCGATCCATGGCCGGGCGGATTGCCGGACGAACGCGATGGTGTCGCGCAAGGCCGCACGGGCGATGCCGGCATCGATGGCGGCGGTGGTCAACTGGGCGAACGGGCCGGCCAGGGTCGGGTTTTCGTAGGAGCGGTACGTCGGGAACAGGTTGAACGCCGCGACGTGCAGATCCTCGGCCAAGACGGTGCCGCTGGAGGTGGTGCGCTGACCGATGCTGTCCCAGTCGTCGACAATCACCAGGCCTGGCGTGCCGCGTTCGACAAAGGCCAACTGACCCTTCTGCTCTTCATCCAGCGCCAGCACCGCCAGCCAGTGGGCATACAGCGACCCGGTGCAGTAACCCTTGCGTCCATTGATCACATGACCGTCGCCGTAGCGGCGGATGGTCGCCTGGATGTCCTGCACGTTTTTGCCGCCGGTTTCCGACAAGGCATTGGCGAACCGGTGGCCTTGCAGGGCCAGGCCGAAGAAATGCGCCTGCTGCTGCGGGGTGCCTTGCAGGCGAATGTCTTCGAGCAGGCAATAGTGGTTCTGCGGGATCTGCCCCAGGGACGGATCGGCCGCCGAAATGATCGCGATGACTTGCGCCAGTACCGCACTGGACACCTGCGCGCCGCCGAATTCCCTGGGCACGGTAATGCCCCACAGGCCACTGTTGGAATACAGGTCGACGATCTCGGCGGGCACCTGGCGTGTGCGGTCGCGCTCGGCATCCTGCTCCAGCAGGATCGCGGCGACCTGCTCGGCCACCTGCAGCGCTTGGGCTTCGTCGACGATCCGGTGGGCGGCCGGCGGGTTGATCGGATAAACGGCAGATTGGGACATACAAGACTCTCGATACAGGTGTTTATCGAAGGTCATTGCAGCTTCTGTGCCTGACGGCGCGGGTCAGTGTTTAAAGGGGGTTCAGAGCGTTTTCGAGGGATTTCGCATGACGAAGGCAAGCAATCTGTTGCTTCACTGTTGATGGCTGAACAGTGCCGATGAACCCTGTAGGAGCTGCCGCAGACTGCGATCTTTATTGAAACTTGAAACATGCTGACGATCAAAACAAAAGATCGCAGCCTTCGGCAGCTCCTACAATTGTTCGGCTGGAGAGCGATCTTCGTCTCACTATAAAAAGGAGAACCATCATGAGCGTCAAACCGATTCCAGAGGGTTATCACAGCATCACCCCGTACCTGGGCATTCAAAAAGCCGCCGAAGCCATCGATTTCTACAAAAAAGCCTTCGGCGCCATCGAGGTCATGCGCCTGGCCATGCCCGACGGCAGCATCGGCCACGCCGAACTGCGCATTGGCGATTGCCCGATCATGCTCGGCACTCCGTGCGATCAAGGGCCGTTGAGCAATCCAGACAACTCGCCGTCGGTGGGCCTGCATCTGTACGTGACCGATGTGGACAAGTCCTACAAACAGGCCATCGATGCGGGTGGCATCGTGGTTTCCGAGGTCAAGGATCAGTTTTACGGCGACCGTTCCGGGACCTTGAGGGATCCCTATGGGCATCTGTGGTTCCTGGCCACGCGCAAAGAGGACCTGACCCAGGAGCAGATCGAGCAGCGGGCGAAGGAGATGTTTCAGCAGGGGTGAAATCTGCGAGGCCTGCGCGGCCTCGTCGTCGGAACGCCGGGTGGCGTTCCGACGATGGTATGGCGAAACACGAAACATTTTCTTTCATATCACCCTTCGGGATTTCGGGTGCTCATTCGTCCTATATAGATGCAGTCCTTTCGCGTAGGAAAAACCGCGACCGGACCGTCCATTGACCTCATCGCTGCGAAGCCCGTAGCAGAGGCCTTTCATCGATATAAGACGCCTTAACCATGTCGAAGAAATCCCGTTCAAAAATCTGGTTCCTGGTCCACAGCTGGCTGGCACTGCCGATCTGGTTTTTCGTGCTGATCGTCTGTGTGACCGGCACGCTGGCGGTGGTCAGCCAGGAGATCGTCTGGCTGGCCAATCCGCAAATGCGCGCAAGTCAACCTGCGGATGACGCGCCACGGCTCAATTACGACCAGATCGTCGCCGCGATCAGGCAAGCCGAGCCCGACATCATCGTCGACAGCATCAGCCGCCCCGACGAAGCGCATTTCGCCCTGGACGTGCGCGTCAACTACCCCGACGGGCGTGAGTTGACGGTGTACGTCAACCCATACACCGGTGCCATCCAGGGCCCCGCTCCGCAGTTCAACTTCCAGGCATTCACCCGTGCCCTGCACGGCTGGTGGCTGGTGCCGTTCACCAACGGCTACAGCTGGGGCTGGTACCTGGTGTCGTTCCTCAGCCTGCCGATGCTGGCCTCCCTGGTGACGGGTCTCGTGGTGTACAAGCGCTTCTGGAAAGGCTTTTTCCGGCCAACCCTGCGCATTCGCCATGGCGCACGGATTTTCTGGGGCGATTTCCACCGTCTCAGCGGCATCTGGTCGATCTGGTTCATCGCCGTCATTTCCGTCACCAGCACCTGGTTCCTGATCGAAGCGTTCATGTTCGACAACCAGATTTCCATCTCCACCGCGCCGGTGGCGGCCGTGGTCCCGCGTGAAAGCGTGCCGCTCACCACCGATGGCGCGCCGGCACCGATGATCAGCCTGGAAGCGGCTATCCGCGAGGCCAAGGAACGTATCCCGGGGCTCGACGAGAGCTTTGTCAGTATGCCGGCCAACGCCTACAGCTACCTGTCGGTGGGCGGGCGAAGCTGGTATCCGCTGATGTTCCAGACCGCCGACATCAACCCGTACACAGGCGAAGTCGCCGCCACGCGCCTGCTGTCGGACCGCTCGGGCCTGGAGTTCGTGACCGAATCCATGCGTCCGCTGCACACCGGTGATTTCGGCGGGATCTGGATCAAGCTGATCTGGTGCTTCTTCGGCCTGCTGTTGAGCATGATGGTGCTCAGCGGCCTGTTGATCTGGACCAAGCGCACTGCCCTGGCCACGGCCAACGCCCTCAAGCGCAGCAACAAACGCCCACGCAACGAGCCTGCCACGGCCAGCAGCGCTGAAACCACGGAGGTCAGTCAATGAGCCAGGTCGCCACTCAAGCACCCCGTTCGACGCTGAGCCGCTTCTGGCACAAATGGCGTTTCCACATCAACGTTCTGCTGTTGCTGGTGCCGCTGGGTTTCATGCCCAAATACTTCGCCGATGCCGCGCTGTTTCGCGGCGACACGGGCCTGGGCGAGCGGGAAATCGGCGAAGTCCAGGTCGGCCCCTGGAGCCTGCGCCTGGCCGAACTTCGTAACGAAGCACCACGGCCCGACGGCCCGGCCGGCTATATGAAAAGCTTCAACGCCGCGCTGTGCGACAGCTGCCGCGAGCAGGTCAAGGCGACTTACCTGCGCATCGGCAAGCCACGCAGCCTTCGTGCCGCCGGGGTGATTTTCTTCGGCACGCCCTACCGCATGGGCGCCATGCTGCCGGTCCCGACAAAAACCAAGGCCGACGCCGAACTGTGGATCACCATGGAAGGCTGGGACGGCTCCATGCACCAGGCATCCATTCCTCTGAGCCAGGCCTCCCCCGCCACCCTCGCCTGGCTATCCACCCAAGGAGGCAAACCATGATCAACCTAATCCGCCCTTTGCGCGCCGCGTTGCTGGTGCTCAGCATAGGCTTCAGCGCCAGCGCCCTGGCCCACAACCCGATGTGCGAATGCAAGGCCATCGACGCCGAGCAGATCCAGTGCACCGGCGGCTTTTCCGACGGCAGTGGTGCGCCGGGCGTGACCCTGGACGTGATCGGCTACGACGAAACCATCCTGGTGCCGGGCAAGCTCGGGGCCGACTCGACCCTGACCTTCAAGAAGCCAGGGGCCGAGTTCTATGTGCTGTTCGACGCAGGCCCCGGCCATGTGGTCGAGATTGACCAGGCGGACATCGAAAGCCCATGAGTACGCCAACCACGCACATTGTCCGCCCGGCCGGTGCCGGCCATGAAACCCTCTACGTCTTGCTGTTGTGCCTGATGATCCTGGCGGTGGCAGGTTCGGTGGTCGCCTGGCGCGGCGAGTCGCAGCAAGTGAGCAGCGTCAACAGTCATCAACTGGACGCCCGCCGCGATCTGAGCGCGTCCGAACAAGGCATCTACGCCGATTTGCGCGTGACGCTGGATGAGATTCACTTGCTGCGCCAGGAACAACAGAGCCTGCCGACACCCGAAACCCTCGCCGATGAAGGCTTTGCTCCCTTTGCCCAGGACGCAAGCTCAGTCAGCCGCGGTGGCCATGCCTGGCAGTTGCTCGACGCCAGGGCGTATTTCGGGCAGAGCCAGAGCATCGCCGTGGCCGGCTCGTTCCTGATGCGCCTGAGTGCTGGCGACGACGCCCCGGACATCTGGCTCAACCGCGCCGCCGACCTCAAGGCCCCATCCGACCTCAGCGACGCCACGCTCGAAGGCGCCGGCTGGCAGCAGGTCGTCGCGCAATTCGATGCCGGCGTGACCCGCCAGCACCGGCACTGAACCCTCGCCTTCCTCCGAGAGAAGACCGCTTTCCCATGCCTATTTCATCGCTACGTTCTTTCCTGCGCCTGTCACTGGTCGGCCTGCTGGCCTGCCTGCTGACACCCCTGGCCAGCGCCGATGAGGCCAAGCGCCTGCGCATCGGCATCACCCTGCACCCGTATTACAGCTACGTGGCCAACATTGTCGGCGACAAGGCCGAGGTGGTGCCGCTGATTCCCGCCGGCTTCAACCCCCACGCCTACGAGCCACGGGCCGAAGACATCAAGCGCATCAGCGGGCTCGACGTGATCGTGCTCAACGGCGTCGGCCATGACGACTTCGCCGACCGCATGATCGCCGCCAGTGAAACGCCGAACGTGTCGGTGATCGAGGCCAACGAAAACGTGCCGCTGCTGGCCGCCACCGGCGTCGCCGCGCGTGGCGCAGGCAAAGTGGTCAACCCGCACACCTTCCTGTCGATCAGCGCCTCGATCGCCCAGGTCAACAATATCGCCCGCGAACTGGGAAAACTCGACCCGGCCAATGCCAAGACCTACACCGAGAACGCCCGTGCCTACGGCAAGCGCCTGCGCAAGATGCGCGCCGACGCCCTGGCCAAACTGACCGCGGCACCGAACGCCGAACTGCGCGTGGCCACGGTTCACGCCGCCTACGATTACCTGCTGCGCGAATTCGGCCTGGAAGTGACGGCGGTGGTCGAGCCGGCCCACGGTATCGAACCCAGCCCCAGCCAGCTGAAAAAGACCATCGACCAACTGCGTGAGCTGGACGTGAAAGTGATCTTCTCGGAGATGGATTTCCCTTCCACCTACGTCGACACCATCCAGCGCGAATCCGGGGTCAAGCTGTACCCGCTGTCGCATATCTCCTACGGCGAATACACCGCCGACAAGTACGAAAAGGAAATGACCGGCAACCTCAACACTGTGGTGCGGGCGATTCAGGAGTCCGGGGCATGACATCTAAAGAAACTATCCTGGGCGATGCACAATCCCCTGTGGGAGCGAGCCTGCTCGCGAAGGCGTCCAGTCAGGCGCCATCATCATTGAATGACACACCGCAATCGCGAGCAGGCTCGCTCCCACAGGTTTCGGGGCCGACCCTGGATTTTGCCGACGTCAGCCTGACCCTCGGTCGCACTACCATCCTCGACAACGTCACTTTTCAAGTTCGGCCCGGCAGCGTGCATGCACTGGTCGGCCCTAACGGTGGCGGCAAAAGTTCGTTGATCAAGACCCTGCTCGGGCAGATGCCGCACCAGGGCCGCTTGAGCCTGCAATGGCCGGGCGAACCGGGAACGATCGGCTACGTGCCCCAGGCACTGGAATTCGATCGCGGTCTGCCAATGACCGTCGACGATTTCATGGCCGCGATGTGCCAGCGGCGTCCAGCGTTCCTCGGTTTGAGCAAACACTACGCGAAGGCGATTGGCGAGGCGCTGGAACGGGTCGGCATGCAGGACAAACGCAAGCGGCGCATGGGTGCGCTGTCGGGCGGCGAGCGCCAGCGGGTGTTGTTGGCGCAAGGCCTGATTCCGGCACCACAACTGCTGGTGCTCGACGAACCGATGTCGGCCCTCGATGAAGCCGGCATCCGGGTGTTCGAACGCTTGTTGGGCGACTGGCGCGCGGCGGGCATCACCGTGCTGTGGATCGAGCACGATCTGGAAGCGGTTGGACGCCTGGCCGATCACGTCACCGGGCTCAACCGCCGCGTGCTGTTCGATGCCACGCCACAACAGGCGCTGACCCCCGATCGCCTGCTGAGCTTGTTCTCGACCCATCCACGGAGCGCTGCCTGATGAGTTACGAAGCCTTTCGTTTGATGGTCCAGGGCTGGGCCTCGTCGGGTTATCTGCCTGAGGCGCTGGCCTATGGATTTGTGGTCAACGCCTTGCTCGCCGGCCTGTTGATTGGTCCGGTGCTGGGCGGTCTGGGCACCCTGGTGGTGGTCAAGCGCTTCGCATTTTTCTCCGAAGCGGTGGGACACGCGGCACTGACCGGCGTGGCTATCGGCATCCTGCTGGGCGAACCCTACACCGGGCCCTACGGCAGCCTGTTCGGTTACTGCCTGCTGTTCGGCATTTTGCTTAATTACCTGCGCAACCGCACGGGCCTGGCGCCGGATACCTTGATCGGTGTGTTCCTGTCGGTGTCGTTGGCGCTGGGCGCCAGCCTGCTGCTGATCCTGGCGGGCAAGATCAACGTGCACATCCTCGAGAACGTGCTGTTCGGCTCGGTGCTGACGGTCAACGGCAATGACCTGTTGGTGCTGGCCATCGTCGGCGCGCTGGTCATGGCCCTGGCCTTGCCGCTGTACAACCGCATCATGCTCGCCAGCTTCAACCCGCAACTGGCGGCGGTGCGCGGGGTGGCGGTGAAGTCCCTGGATTACCTGTTCGTGATCCTGGTAACGCTGATCACCGTCGCCGCCGTGAAAGTCATCGGCGCCATCCTGGTCGGTGCGCTGTTGGTGATACCGGCCGCGGCGGCGCGCCTGCTCAGCCAGTCACTGAAGGGCTTCTTCTGGTGCTCGGTGCTGATCGCCACAGTGAGCACGCTGTGCGGGATTCTAGCGCCGATCGTCTTTGACCTGCCGATCCCGTCCGGTGCCGCGATCATCCTGGTGGCCGGTATCGCCTTCGCCCTGGCCGCCATCGCGCGCGGCGTCGTCCCCAGCCTCAAAGGGAACCTTGGATAAATGTCATTTTCTCTGCGACAACTGACCCTGGCGCTCGCCCTGTGCGGGCTGGCCACAACCGCCGTCGGCGCTGACAGCGGCAAACCGCTGCGGGTACTGGCTTCACTGCCAATCACCTATGGCCTGGGCGAAGTGCTGCTCAAAGGCACCGATGTCAGCCTCGAGCGCGCGGCACCAGCCAACCTGCCAGGCAGCCGCCAGACCGCCTACTTCACCGGCCGTGGTGCTCCGGCGCTGGCCAAGCTGGCGACCGGCGCCGATGCGGTGATCGGCGTGCGCTCGCTGTGGCCGGATGATCCGCTGTACCCGATCTCGCGGCGCAGCAATATCCGCATCATCGAAGTCGACGCCGCCCGTCCGGTGGATGGCGCCCTGCCCGGCATTGCCGTGCAGCCTGGCAACCAGGTCGATGGCTTGAACAGCCAGCCCTGGCTGGCCAGCAACAACATGGGACGCATGGCCGACGTGATGGCCGCGGACCTGGTACGCCTGGCCCCCACTGCCAAGCCTGCGATCGAGGCGAACCTGGCGGCACTGAAACAGCGCTTGCTCAAACTCAGCGCCGACAGTGAGGCGCGTCTGGCCGCCGCGGACAACCTAAGCGTGGTGAGCCTCAGCGATCACTTTGGCTACCTGATCGGCGGGCTCAATCTGGAGTTGGTCGGGCAGGATGCACGGCCGGATGCCGAATGGACGCCGGAGGCGCTGAAGGAGTTGGGGGTGACGCTCAAGGACAATGACGTGGCGGTGGTGTTGCATCATCGGCAGCCCTCAGACGCGGTGAAAGCGGTGATTGCCGAGGCTGGGAGTCGGTTGGTGGTGTTGAGTGTCGACGCCGCCGATCCGGTGGCCGAATTGGAAGGGGATGTGGATCTGCTGATCAAGGGGTTGAGCGGCGCGTAGCGGCGAAACGCCCCTGTAGGAGCCCGGCTTGCCGGCGAAGGCGCACGAAAGACTAGCGCAACGCTCAAGGACGCCTTCGCCGGCAAGCCGGGCTCCTACAAGGGTATGTCGTCCCGGCACAAAAAAAACCGCTGACCTTTCCGGTTCAGCGGTTTTTTTGCAGGCGTTGACTCAGTGCGCCACAGCCGCCTGCTCGTCCATCTTCTGACGCAGGCTCAGCGGACGCATATCCGTCCAGGTCTCTTCGATGTAGGCCAGGCATTCCTTTTTCAACCCGCTTTTGCCCACGGTACGCCAGCCCTCAGGCACGGTTTTGTAGTCCGGCCAGATCGAGTATTGCTCTTCGTGGTTGACCACGACCTGAAAGAGGATGTCCTCGCGGTCGAATACTGACGTCATGCTGTTTCTCCATCGCTGTAGGGTGGGCTGCACGCTGTGTGCAGCCGCTATGTAGAAGGAACGTTCCAGGGCTCGGGAAATTTAGAGGCTGGCGGTGGCAGCGGCCAGGGCCCTGCCGAAAATCTCGGCCACCCGGTCGATTTCCGCGGCGGTGATTACCAGCGGTGGCAGGAAGCGCACCACGGCACCCTGGCGGCCGCCCAGTTCAAGGATCAAGCCGCGCTTGAGGCATTCGCGCTGCACCAGCGGCGCCAGTCGCGCGAACGCCGGCGGATGACCCAGGGCATCCGGCACGCCGGCCGGATCGATAAGCTCCACACCGAGCATCAGGCCTCGACCTCGAATATCGCCCAGCTGCGGGAAATCCCGCTGCAGGATGCGCAGGTGCTCGCCCAGGCGCTCGCCCATGGCGGCGGCATGTTCGCAAACCTTGTGTTCGACCAGGTAACGCATCACAGCAGAACCGGCGGCCATCGCCATCTGATTACCGCGGAAAGTCCCGGCATGGGCGCCCGGCAGCCAGGTGTCGAGCCAGTCGCGATAGACCACCACGGCCAATGGCAGGCTGCCGCCGATGGCCTTGGACATCACCACCACGTCCGGAATGATCCCGGCGTGCTCGAAGGCGAACATCTTGCCGGTGCGGGCAAAGCCGCTCTGAATCTCGTCGACGATCAACGCCACGCCGGCTTTTTCGGTAATCCGGCGCAAGCCGCGCAACCAGTCGAGATCGGCCGGGATCACCCCGCCCTCTCCCTGTACCACTTCAACGATCACTGCCGCCGGCAGTTGCACGCCGGCCTCGGGATCGTTCAACAGGTTTTCCAGGTAATTGAGGTTGGCCTTCACCCCCTGCGCGCCGCCCAGGCCAAACGGGCAACGGTAATCGTAGGGATACGGCATGAACTGCACGCCGTTGCTGAGCAAGGCGCCCAAAGGTTTTTTCGGCCCCAGGCTGCCCATCAAACTCAAAGCGCCCTGGCTCATGCCGTGGTAACCGCCCTGGAACGACAGCACGGTGCTGCGGCCGGTGGCCGTACGCACCAGTTTCAGCGCGGCTTCCACCGCATCGGTGCCGGTGGGACCGCAGAACTGGATCTTCGCTTGCTCAGCCAAGGCTTTCGGTAACAAGCCGAACAGGTCCTGGACGAACTGATCCTTGACCGGCGTGGTCAGGTCCAGGGTGTGCAGCGGCAGTTCGTCGGCCAGCACGCGCTGGATCGCTTCGATCACCACCGGGTGGTTGTGCCCCAGGGCGAGTGTGCCGGCGCCGGCCAGGCAATCGATGAACGTGCGGCCTTCGACGTCTTCCACATACAGGCCCTTGGCGCGCTTGAGTGCCAGGGGAATTCGCCGCGGGTAACTGCGGGCGTTGGACTCCTGCTGTTTTTGACGCGCCAGCAACGGCGATTCGTTGAACTGATAAAACGTCTCGGCCGGCACCGGAGTGATCCGGGCCGACTGGTCTTGCACAAGCCTGGTAGCGACTGACATCTCTCGACCCCTCAATAAGGTTTTCCTGTTCTGGAAACGCATCAGGAGTCCGAGGATTTAGACCTCAGGCAACGCTTTGTGCATGGGGATGGCATACAGGCCCGCTACCGCGAACGCCTGGGCATACGCCTGATAACCCAGGTGCCGATAAAAGGCTTCGCCGGTGCGGGTGCTGTTGAGTCGTGAATGGCGCAGGCCCTGTTCGATCAACCAGCCTTCGAGATCGCGCACCAGCGCTTGCCCGGCCCCGCGACGAAACCATTCCGGCAGTACGTAGCAGAACGCTACCTTGCCGTGGCTGGCGGCCATGGCGACACCCACGGGCTTGTCCTGCAACAGGGCGATGTTCAGGTACAACCGCCGGTCGGTGAACCAGGGAAGAATGTGTTCGATGGTCTTGTTGTGGGTCCAGTTGGCCACGGTTCGCAGGTTGTTGCGGTGGTCGAGCACGCAACCGACCCGGATGGAGCGCTCGATAATGCGACTGATGATGCCGGCGTCGGCCGGGGTTGCCTTGCAGGTGTGTACGGATGCTTCCATGGTGCGCTCCCCTCAATCCATTGAGTAGGAACAACGATAGTCCTGTGGGATCCGGGCGGCCAATCGACAGGCGTTACATTTGATGTGCGCCAGGGCCGCCATAGGTTTTATGCGGTTCGTTACACCGGTTGCAACGGCATCGTCAGCTCCACCCGCAAGCCATCCGGCCGACTGTCGAAACGCAGGGTACAACCGCAGCGCTGCACGATCGCCTGGACAATCGCCAGGCCGAGGCCACAACCGTTGCTCTGGCCGTTGCGCCAGAAGCGTTGGGTCAGGTGTTGCAGGTCGTCATCGGCAATGCCCGGGCCATGGTCGCGCACCACGAACTGCACGCGGTTACCGGTGGTTTGCAGGCTCAGCTCCACCGGCCCGTCGCCAGGCGTATGGCGCAAGGCGTTATCGAGGAGGTTGCGCAGTGCGGCAATCGACAGCACCGAGGGCATTTTCACCGGGGCGTGGGAAACCCTGGTCGGCAGCTGGAGCCTGATGCGCTGGCGATCACCACCGGCGGTGTCCTGTATCGCCAGTTTCGCCACCTGTTCGGCACTGCACTGCACGCCATCGTCAAACGACAGGCTGCCCTCGACCCGTGCCAGCAACAGCAGTTGTTCGAGCGTGCGATGCAGGCGGTCGGCACCCTCTTCGGCCCGGGCCAGGGATTGATCCCGGGCCTCGCCTTCGGTCATGCGTGCCACTTGCAGGTGAGTCTTGATCGCGGTCAGCGGGCTGCGCAATTCATGGGCTGCGTCGCCAGTCAGCCGACGTTCGCGTTCGATGGTCTTGCCGATGCGCTGGAACAACTGGTTCTGCGTGTCGAGCAAGGGTTGCAGTTCACTGGGCAACGGCTGCACCTGCAAAGGCTCGAGGGAGTCCGGGCTGCGGCGCATCAAGGCGTCGCGCATGCGATTGAGCGGCGCCAGACCCTGGCCGATACCGAGCCAGAGCAGGCACAGGCAACCGAGCAGCGCCACGCCCACCGGCACCGAAGCGGCCAGCAGGATCGACATGTTCAGCGCCTCGCGTTCGATCTGCCGGTCGGCCGTGGTGATCCGCAGGTCGCCACGGGCCAGGGTGAAACTGCGCCACGGTGCGCCGTCGATGATCTGGTCGTGGAACCCCATTTTCTCGGCTTCCAGGGTTTGCCCCGGATCACTGTGGCTGCGGGCGAGGATTTCACCGCGCAACGAACTGACCTGGCACGCCATGCCGCCGGGAATGTTCAGTTGCTCGGCACTGAAATGGGTGCCCTCGCCCTTGCTCGGCAACGGCGGCAGTTGCTCCATGAGCCCGGCGACCATGCGCGCCGAGGCCACCAGGCGCTGGTCGAGGGAAAACATCATCTGGTTGCGCAGGTCGCTGAGCATCCAGGCCGCGGCCAGCGCCCAGATCAGGGCAAAAGCGCCACCGAGCGTCAGGCTCAGGCGCAAACGCAGGCTCATCACTTTTTCAATTCCTCTGCGCCATCAGCCGGCCCCAGGCGATAGCCCAGGCCGCGCACGGTCTCGACGATGCCGTTGCCGAGCTTGCGCCGCAGGTGATGGATATGGACGTTGAGGGCGTTGCTTTCCAGTTCGTCGTTGAATCCGTAGACGCTGTCTTTCAACTGCTCGGTGGACAGCACCCGGCCACGGTTGTGCAACAAGGCTTGCAACAGTGACTGTTCACGACGGGACAGATCCACTGGCTGACCGCCAAGCATGGTTTCGCGGCTGCTCGGGTCGTAAGTCAGGGCACCGTGCTCGATCAGGTTGACGCTACGCCCCGCTACCCGCCGCAACAGCGTGTGCAGGCGTGCGGCAAGTTCGCGCAGGTCGAACGGCTTGAGCAGGTAATCGTCGGCGCCCGCTTGCAGGCCGTCGACACGGTCAGTGACCGAATCCCGGGCGGTGAGGATCAGTACAGGGATCTCCAGGCCATGATGGCGCAACTGCTGCAACAGCTTCAGCCCGTCCTCGTCTGGCAAACCGAGGTCGAGGACCATGACGTCGAATTCGGCCACCTTGAGCATCGCCCGCGCCGCCGACGCGGTGGCGACGTGTTCCACGGTCAGGCCCTGGGCTGTCAGGCCGGCAACGATGCCGCTGGCAATCAACTCATCGTCTTCGCAAACCAGTACGTGCATGGAAAGCCTCGTGTAAATAACGCTATTAGGCCGGTGACCGATTAAGAGGACATTATGCCGCAAGTGCCCCAGCCACAAGGCGGCCAGGGTTAATCATCGGTTAATCGCCGCCACCCATTGTGCAGCTCACTTGCTAAAGGATAAGGCTTTTCCATGCGCCAGCTGTTTCTACTCGTCGCCCTGCTGTTTTCCGGCCTGACCCAGGCTGGCAGCAATCCGTTCGAGACAAAACCCGACTTTCTCCCGGTCGACAAAGCGTTCGTTTTCACTTCTGAACGCCTTGAGTCCGGCGAAACCCAGTTGTTCTGGCAGATTGCCGATGGCTATTACCTGTATCAGAAGCGCTTGAAGTTCGACGGTTTGACTGTCGACCAGCATCCCGTTTTGCCGGAGGGGGAATTCCACAGCGATGAATTCTTCGGCGAACAGCAGGTTTATCGCCAAGGCCTTGAGCTGAAGATCCCGGCAGGCGCGACCGCCCAGATCAAGGTCGGCTTCCAGGGCTGTGCCGATGCCGGCCTGTGTTATCCGCCACAAACCAAAGTCGTGGATCTGGGCGGTAAATCCCTGGCTGGCGCGGTAGACGAAGCGCCGGACCAGGCCCTGGCCAGCAATCTGCAGCAGCGCGCATTGGGTTGGAGCCTGTTGGTGTTCTTCGGGCTGGGCCTGTTGCTGGCGTTCACCCCGTGTTCGCTGCCGATGTTGCCCATTCTGGCCGGGCTGATCGTCGGCAGCGGCGCGACGCCGAGGCGCGGCGTGGCCCTGGCCGGCAGTTATGTGGTGAGCATGGCGTTGGTGTATGCGGCGATGGGCGTGTTGGCTGCATCCCTCGGGGCGAACCTGCAAGCCTGGTTGCAGAACCCTTGGTTGCTGGGCAGTTTCGCAGCGATTTTCGTGCTGCTGGCATTGCCGATGTTCGGCTTCTTCGAGCTGCAACTGCCGGTGGCCGTGCGTGACCGGCTGGAAAACGTTTCACGCAATCAGCGCGGTGGCAGCCTGATCGGCGCCGGTGCGCTGGGCGCGTTATCCGGTCTGCTGGTCGGCCCGTGCATGACCGCGCCGCTGGCCGGCGCGCTGCTCTACATCGCGCAGAGCGGCAACGCGCTGCACGGTGGCTTGATCCTGTTTGCCATGGGCATCGGAATCGGTGTGCCATTGTTGCTGCTGGTGACAGTCGGCAATCGCTTCCTGCCCAAGCCTGGCGCCTGGATGAACCTGCTCAAAGGCATCTTCGGCTTCCTGTTCCTCGCCACCGCATTGCTGATGCTGCGCCCGGTGCTGGATGAATCGCTGTGGGTTGGCTTGTGCGGTGCGTTGCTGGTGGTCGCGGCTTATAGCGCGTGGAAGCAGTCGGACGGTTTTGGCCGCATCGCTCACCTGTTCGGCGCCACCTCGCTCCTGCTGGGTTTGTGGGGCAGCCTGTTGCTGATCGGCGCGGCGGGGGGCAGTGATGATCTGTTCAAACCGTTGCAGGTCTTCCGCGCTTCCAGCTCGGCCGTCGCCGCCGTGCCAAGCGGCCACGACGCCTTCACCACGATCAAGGACCCTGCGGCCCTGCAACGGGAACTCGATGCGGCCCAAATGCAGGGCCAGTGGGTGCTGCTGGATTACTATGCCGACTGGTGCGTGTCGTGCAAGGTCATGGAAAAACAGGTGTTCGGCAAGGCGAAGGTACTGCAAGCCTTGAGCGACGTGCGCTTGCTCCGACTGGATGTCACCGCCGACAATGCCGCCAGCCGCGAACTGCTCGGCCGTTACAAGGTGCCAGGCCCACCGAGCCTTCTGTGGATAGGCACCGACGGCATCGAGCGACGTAGCCAGCGCATCACCGGCGAGGTCGATGCCGACACTTTCCTGCAACGCTGGACCACCACCCGAGACGCCCGTTAATGCTGACTTTTACCCTCGGCACCTTTGCCATCGCGCTTAACCACCTGCTGCTGATCAGTGCCTTGGCGCTGGCGACGTTCGTCGGTTGGCGGGTGGCCAAGCGCGGTGGCGAGAACCCCGAGTCGGTACTGTTCGGCCTGTTCCTGATCGGCATGCTCGCGGCCCGCATCGGTTTCGTCGCCGTTTACTGGACGCACTACCGCAGCGATCCCTGGCAGGTCATCGACCTGCGCGACGGCGGTTTCCTCGCCTGGCCCGGGGTCATCGCGCTGGTGCTCGCCACGCTCTACCGTGGCTGGCGTCGCCCGGGCCTGCGCCGTCCACTGGGCTTCGGCGTGGCCAGCGGCCTGGCGTTCTGGTTGCTGGCGACCTTCTCGCTGAGCATTTTTGAACAGGGCACGCGCTTGCCGGACATCAGCCTGCGCAATTCCGCCGGTGAAACCGTGCAATTGGCGGACTACAAGGGCGGCCCGCTGGTGATCAATCTCTGGGCCACCTGGTGCCCGCCCTGCCGCCGGGAAATGCCGGTGCTGGAACACGCCCAGCAACAGCGCCCCGACCTGACCTTCCTGTTCGTCAATCAGGCCGAAAGCATGCAGAGCGTCAGCACGTTCCTGGAAACCCAGGGCCTGAGCCTGTCCAACGTGCTGTTCGACGGCGGAGGTCGTCTGGGCCAGGCCGTCGGCTCCATGGCATTGCCAACTACGCTGTTCTATAGCCCCGACGGTCGCCTGTTGGGCAGTCATCTGGGCGAGCTGTCGCAAGCCAGCCTGGCTCGCGCCCTGGAAAACTTCGATTCCGTTCCTGCCACTTCTTCAAGGAAACTGCCATGCCCCGCCTCCGCCACCTGCTGACCCTGAGCCTGGGTGCCGCCCTGCTGCACCTGCCAACGGTGCAGGCCGAAGAGCTGCCCGAGGCGATCAAGAAGATTGAAGCCAAGGGCGCGAAAATCGTCGGTCAATTCGACGCCCCCGATGGTTTGCGCGGCTACGCGGCGCAATACCAGAACCGCGGCATGGCGCTGTACCTGACGCCCGATGGCAAGCACGTTTTGCTGGGTAATCTGTACGACGCCGAAGGCAATGACCTGAGCAGCGCGCCGTTGCAGAAACTGGTGTACGCACCAATGTCCAAGGAAGTCTGGGCCAAGATGGAATCAAGCAACTGGATCGCCGACGGCAAGAAGGATGCACCACGGATCGTCTACATGTTCAGCGATCCGAACTGCCCTTACTGCAGCATGTTCTGGGAACAGGCGCGGCCGTGGGTCAAGGCCGGCAAGGTGCAGTTGCGGCACATCATGGTCGGGATCATCCGTGAGGACAGCCCGGGCAAATCCGCGGCGCTGCTCGCCGCCAAGGACCCGCAAAAGGCCCTGTACGACCACGAAGCCGCAGGCAAGAGCAGCTCGCTCAAGGCCTTGAAGGATGTACCGCCGGCGATTCAGGCGAAACTCGCGGCCAACATGCAACTGATGGAAGACCTGGAGCTGCAAGCCACTCCGGCGATTTTCTACATGGATGACAAGGGCGAGTTGCAGCAACAGCAAGGGGCGCCGGCGCCGGACAAGCTGGCGAAGATTCTCGGGCCGAAATAATTTTCCGATGATTCGGTGGTGAACTCACCGCCGCCATCGCGAGCAGGCTCGCTCCCACAGGTGATTGCATTTCCCTGTGGGAGCGAGCCTGCTCGCGATGGGGCCATCACAATCGACTAATTTCTCTGGGCTAAAAACTCGAGCAGCGCCTCGGTGACAAACCCCGGATTCTCCAGATTGGAAATATGCCCCGCCTCCGGCACCAGCACATACGGGCAACCAATCATCCCGGCCATTTCAATCGTTTCGCTGGGCGGACGTGGCTTGTCCTGATCGCCACATATCAGCAACGTGGTTGCGGCATTCAACTCACCCAGACGCGGCAACAAATCATCCCGGCCAAAGGTGATCCGCCCCATCGGTACGATGCTTTCGCGCAATCGCTCAGGCGGCAGCGCGGCGAGTTTGGCGCGAAAATCCTGGTACAGCGCCGAATGCGGATCGATGCCCGGACGGAAGAAGATCGGCACCACGATATCCAGCAATTGCTCGGAAATGACGCCGGTTTCCTCAATCATCTTGAACAGTGAAAAGTAGTACTGCCGGGTCGGTTCCGGCTCTACGCCGACGTAGGTGTCCATCAGCACCAGCCCGTTGAGCCGTTGCGGTGCCGACAGCGCCAGACGCACACCCCACATGCCCCCCACTGACAGTCCGACCAGGGTCACGCGATCGATGTCCAGGTGATCGAGCAAGGCCAAGACCTGGCGTGCGATGTCGTTTAGTGAGGTTGTACCGACAGGCAGCGATCCGGATTCACCGTGGCCCCACAGGTCCAGGGCGATCACCCGGTACTGTTGCGACAATGCGGCAATCTGCGGCGCCCACATGGCCTGGTCCCACAGGTAACTGCCGGCCAGCAGGACGGCCGGGCCGGTGCCTTGATCGATGTAGTGGAGGGGTTGGCCGTCGATGGTTACGAAGGGCATCGCAGTGGCTCCGTTTGAAAATGGAGCCGGAAGATTGAGCGGCTGACGGTTTGCCGTCAATCACACGATTGTATGCGTCTGTACCGGCCCCTTCGCTGGCAAGCCAGCTCCCACAGGGTTTTGTGGTGTTCACATGTTATGTGTTCACCAACGAACCTGTGGGAGCTGGCTTGCCAGCGATTGGGGCCGGCACAGACACTAGAGAATCAAAGCCCCTCCAGCTCCGCCATCAAGTCATTCAACCGGTCCACCTTCTCCTCGGTGATGTCGCTGGCCGCCAACCCATCGATGTACCCGGCCAGTTCCTCCACCGTGCTGCATTCGAACATCGCCCGCAGCGGCACATCGCGCTGCAGGGTTTTCTGCACCCGCGAGGCGATCTGCGTGGCCAGCAGCGAATGCCCGCCCAGTTCGAAGAAGTTGTCGCGGATGCCGACTTTCTCGACCCTCAGCACCTCGGCCCAGATGTCCGCCAACGTTCGCTCCAGGTCGTTGCGCGGTGCCTGGTAGTCCTGGCTTTGCAACTGGCCGATCTCCAACGCCGGCAGGGCCTTGCGATCTAGTTTGCCGTTGGCGTTGAGTGGCAGCCTGTCGAGCCACAGCCAGTGCAGCGGCACCATGTATTCCGGCAGTTCGGCGCGCAGGCGTTGCTTGATGCGCTCCAGGCAATCAACCGGATTCAGCGTTGCATCCGCCGCCACCAGGTAGCCCACCAGGTGCTTGCCATTGACCCCTTCCTGCACCCCGACCGCCGCATCGCGGATTTGCGGCTGTTCGTGCAGGCGCGCTTCGATCTCACCCAGTTCGATGCGGTAGCCGCGAATCTTCACCTGATGGTCGATACGCCCGACGTATTCCAGCACGCCGTCACTGCGACGGCGGGCCAGGTCGCCGGTGCGATACAGGCGATCGCCCGGTGCGCCGAACGGGTTCGGCACAAAAACCTGGGCCGTGCGCAGCGGATCGCTGACGTAGCCGCGCCCGACCCCGGTGCCCGCCACGCACAACTCGCCCACCGCACCCAGCGGCACCAATTCCAGCGCGCCGTCGAGCAGGTACAGGCGGTTGTTGTCGGTCGGCGTACCGATCGGCAAGTAGCTGCCGCGGGTGGAGGCCATGTCGACGCGGAAGAACGCCACGTCATCCGAGCATTCCGCCGGGCCATAGGCATTCACCAGCCCGATCTGCGGGTAGCGCAGCAGCCATTGATGCGCCAGCTCCGGCGGCATCGCCTCCCCTGTCGGCAGCATCCAGCGCAGGCCATCGAGGCTCATGCGTTCCTGGGCGAGCATGCCCTGGATCAGCGACGGCACGCTTTCCAGCACGGTGATGCCCTGGCTTTGAACGTGGGCGAGCAAACCCTGCGGGTCATGGGCGACGGTGTTCGGCACGATGTCCACCCGCGCGCCGAACAACGGCGCAGCGAGGAACTGCCAGACCGAAATATCGAAGCTTTGCGAAGCGGTCTGGGCAATCACGTCTGCCTCGCCCAGGCTCAGGTAAGGCACCTTGCTCAACTGGTTATTGAGCATGCCGCGCTGCTCGACCATCACGCCCTTGGGCAAACCGGTGGAGCCGGAGGTGTAGATCACGTAGGCCAGGTTGTCCGGCCCGCTGTGGATGCCCGGGTTGGCCACCGAGACAGCGCTCGCCTGCACATCTTCCCACACCAGCAACCGCGGCCGACTGGCGCAACCGAACTCATCCAGCAACGCCAGTGCTTGTGCGTGACAGGCGCGGGTGCACAGCAGCAACGGCGTGCGGCTCAAGTCGATGATGCGACTCAGGCGCTGGCTCGGCAGCCCCGGGTCCAGCGGCAGATAACCGGCACCGGCCTTGAAGCTGCCGATGATCATGCCGAGCAAATCGAGGCTGCGTTCGGCCAGCAGCGCCACCGGTTGATCCAGCCCGACGCCAGCGGCAATCAGCGCATGGCCGAGGCGGTTACTGCGCTGGTTCAATTCGAAGTAGCTGTATTGCTGATCCAGGCAACTGGCGGCAATCTGCTGCGGATGCTCCGCCACTTGCGCTTCAAACAAGGCAACGTAGCTCTGCTCCAGGGGGTATTTGTGTTCGCTCTGGTTGCAGCCGTGGATCAGGAAGTCCTGCTCCTCGTCCCCCAGCAGCGGCAGGTCTGCCATGTCGCCATGGAAGCCTTCGACCAACGCCAGCAGCAGGCGCTTGAACTCGCCGAGCATGCGTTCGACGGTGGACTCATCGAAATATCGCTGGTCGTAGGACAGGTGCAAGCCCAGGTCATCACCTGGATAACACACCGCCGTCAGCGGGAAGTTGGTGTGGGTGCGGCCCGAATCCGAGGTCGCCTTCAGGCTTTGCGCACGGTCCAGTACCGAGACTTCCACCGGGGCGTTTTCGAACACGAACAGGCTGTCGAACAGCGGCTGGCCCTTGGGCAGTTCGCTGTTTTCCTGGATGCTCACCAGCGGCAGGTACTCGTACTCACGCAGTTGCATGTTGCTGTCGAGCAAACCGCTCAGCCATTGGCGCACGCTGCAACGCTGATCGTCGTCAGGCATTTTCACCCGCAACGCAATGCTGTTGATGAACAGGCCGACGGTGCGTTGCATCTCCGGCATCTCGACCGGGCGCCCGGCCACCGTGACCCCGAACAGCACGTCGCGATCGCCGCTCAACCGGCGCAATACCAGGGCCCACGCTGCCTGGGCGAAGGTGTTGATGGTCAGCTGATGCGCCTGGGCCAGTTCACGTAGCCGTGCACCGTCACGGGCATCGAGGCGGGTATAGCGGTCGCCGACGATCATGCCGCCGCTGTCGCCGGCATGTTCGCGCAGGAACGGCCGGTCGCTCGGGATCGGCGTGGTCCGCTCAAACCCCTGCAGGTTGGTTTTCCACCACTGCCGCGCTTCGGCCAGGCTCTGGTGTTGCAGCCAGGCGATGTAGTCGCGATAACGCGGCGGCAAGGCTAACTGCGCTTCCCGGCCTTCGCCGAGGGCGGTGTAGATTTCGAAGAAGTCGTTCATCAGCAACGAACGGCACCAGGCATCGATCAGGATGTGGTGGTTGCTCATCATGAACCAGTAACGCTCCGCGCCCACCCGGATCAAGCGCAGGTGGAACGGTGCCTGGTTGAGCAGATCGAACCCGGCCTCGCGCTCGGACTTGAGCAAGGCCTGCAGCTTCGGCTCCTGCTCGACGGCGGCGATCTCGGTCCAGTCCAGGTACTCGATCGGCGTGCCGCCCGGCTTGTGGATGACCTGCAGCATGTCTTCGCCGACGTTCCAGCAGAACGAGGCGCGCAAGGCTTCGTGGCGAGCGATCACCGCTTGCCAGGCCTGGGCGAACCGCTGCGCATCGAGCTCGCTGTTGATGCGGTAGCGATCCTGCATGTAGTACAGGCCTGTGCCGGGTTCCAGCAGGGTGTGCAGCAGCATGCCTTCCTGCATCGGCGTCAGCGGGTAGACGTCTTCGATCTGCCCCGCGGCAATCGGCAGCGCATCCAGTTGCGTCTGGTTCAGTTTCGCCAGCGGGAAGTCCGACGGCGTCAGGCCGCCCGCGTCATCGCGCAGGCAGTGTTCGATCAGGCTGCGCAATTCGCCGAGGTAAGCATCGGCCAGCTCGCTGATGGTCTGAGGCTCATACCGTTCGGCGCTGAAGGTCCAGCGCAGCACCAGTTCGCCGCCGTAGACCTGACTGTCGACGCTCAATTCATTCGGCAGCGGCGCCTGCGCATCGTGGGCCGCGCCAATGGCCTCATCCAGCGGATGGAACAGCGCATCGGCCGCAAAGCTCTGGTCGAACTGCCCCAGGTAGTTGAAGGTGATCGGCGCCGCCGGCAGTTCGGCCATGCGCTGGCGGCTCGGCTCATCCGCCAGATAACGCAGCACGCCATACCCCAGCCCTTTGTGCGGCACGGCGCGCAGTTGCTCCTTGATCGCCTTGATCGATGCGCCCTGCCCGGCCGCCTCCTCGATGTTCGAGGGTGTCAGGCGCAGCGGGTAGGCGCTGGTGAACCAGCCGACGGTGCGGGTCAGGTCGATCTCGTCGAACAGCGCCTCGCGGCCATGGCCTTCGAGTTGAACCAGCGCCGATTCGTGACCGCTCCAACGGCACAGCACACGGGCCAACGCGGTCAGCAACAGGTCATTGACCTGGGTGCGATAAGCACTCGGCGCCTGTTGCAGCAATTGCCGGGTGCGCTCGCTGTCGAGGCGCACGCTGACGGTTTGCGCATGCCGCTGCTGACGACCACCTTCCGGCCGATCGCAAGGCAATTCGGCGCTCGGCCCGGCCAATTGCGCTTGCCACCAGCCCAGTTCTTCACGCAGGGACTCGCTGCCAGCATAGGCCTGCAAGCGCGCGGCCCAATCCTTGAAGGCGCTGGTCTTGGCCGGCAGTTTCATCGGTTGTTGCGCATCGAGTTGGCGATAGACGTTCTGCAGATCGTCCAGCAGCACGCGCCATGAAACGCCGTCGATCACCAGGTGGTGAATCGCGATGAACAAGCGCTGCTGACCCTGGGGACCATCGACCAGCAACACCCGCAGCAACGGCCCCTCTTCGAGATCGAGGCTGCGCTGGGCGTCGGCGAACAAAGCAGCGCATTTGTCCATGGACGCGACGCGGACTTGCCACAGCACCGGCATATCGGAAAGCGCCTGGTGCTGCGCCTGCCATTGACCGCCCACCTGGCTGAAGCGCAAGCGCAACGCATCATGCTGCTCAATCACCGCCAGCAGCGCTTGCTCCAGGCGATGGGGTTCCAGGGTCACGCTCGGTTGCAGCAGCAACGCCTGGTTCCAGTGTTGGCGCTGGGGAATGGCAGTGTCGAAGAACCAGTGCTGGATCGGCGTCAGGTGCGACTCGCCGCTGAGCAAACCTTGCTCGGCGGTGACCTGTTCGGTGCGGGTCGCCACGGCGGCGAGGGTCTGCACGGTCTGGTGCTGGAACAGGTCGCGGGGGCTGAAGTGAATGCCCTGCTGGCGCGCGCGGCTGACCACCTGAATCGACAGGATCGAGTCGCCACCGAGTTCGAAGAAGTTATCGTTGAGCCCCACCTGCTCGACGTTCAGCACTTCGCACCAGATCTGCGCCAACGTCAGCTCCAGCTCATTGCTGGGCGCCACATACTGCTGGCGGTTCAACTCCGGGTCTGGCGCCGGCAGTGCGCGGCGGTCGAGTTTGCCGTTGGCGGTCAGCGGCATGCTCGCCAGCAGGATCAGGTGAGTCGGCACCATATAATCCGGCAGCTGGGATTTGAGGTGCGACTTGAGTGATTCACGCAGTGCGGTTTGTTGCGACTCGTCCTGTTCGGCGACGTCGGCTACCAGATAGCCAACCAGTTGTTTGCCGCTCGGTGCATCGAGCGCCAACACAACCGCTTCACGCACCGATTCATGTTCCAGCAAACGGGTTTCAATCTCGCCCAGCTCGATGCGGAAACCACGAATCTTCACTTGATGGTCAATACGCCCGAGGTATTCCACCAGGCCATCGGCACGCTGGCGCACCAGGTCGCCAGTGCGATAGATACGCCCGCCGTTGCCGGCAAACGGATCGGCAACAAAGCGCTCCGCCGTCATGCCCGCACGTTGGTGATAACCCTGGGCCAGGCCGGCACCACCGACGTACAACTCGCCGGTCGCGCCCTGCGGCACCAACGCCAGGTCGGCATCGAGAATGTAAGCCACGCGGTCGCCGATCACGCTGCCGATCGGCACGCTGCCGGCGCCCTCCTCCAACACCTCGGGGGCCAGGCTGGCCAGTGGCATGACCACCGTTTCCGTCGGGCCGTAGGCATTGAAGAACAGCTTCGGCTTGAACGCCGCACGAATCCGCGCCAGGTGTTCACCGGTCAGCGCCTCGCCGCCGGTGATGATCATGCGCACCGGCAGGGTTGCATTTTGCGTCGCCAGCCACTGCGCCAACTGGCTGCCGTAGCTCGGGGTGAAACCGAGGATGTTGATGTGGTGGCGACGGATCAGCCCGCAGATCTCTTGCGCGTCCCATTGGCCCTGGGCGCGCAGCACAACTTGGGCACCGCTCAACAGCGGCACTAATAGACGCTCGGTGGCGGCGTCGAAGTTGATCGAATAGAAGTGCAACTCGCAGTCATCCGGGCGCATGCCGAAACGCTCGATCACCGCGCGGCAATGCATGGCGATTTCGCCGTGGGACACCACCACGCCTTTCGGCTTACCGGTGGAGCCCGAGGTGTAGATCAGGTACGCCTGATGTTGTGGCAGGCTGATCGGCGGCAGTGCGCTGACCGGGTAGTTGGCCAGCAACCCGCTGTCTTCCTCCAGACACCAGCGGCCGACGCCCGCGGGAAAATCGCCGAGGGCCTGGAACATCGCAGCGTCACTGAGCAGCAAACCGACGCCGCTGTCTTCGATCATGTAGTGCAAGCGATCCAGCGGGTATTCCGGGTCCAGCGGCACGTAGGCGCCACCGGCCTTGAGGATCGCCAGCAGGCCGACGACCATCTCCAGCGAACGCTCCAGCGCCAGACCCACCCGCACCTGCGGGCCGACACCGCGCTCGCGCAGCATCCAGGCCAGGCGATTGGCGCGGCTGTCGAGCTCGGCGTAGCTCAGGGTTTGTCCGGCGAAGGTCAGGGCCGGCGCATCGGGGCGCGCCAGGGCCTGTTCGCTGAACAGCTGATGGATGCACTGGTCGAGTCGATGCTCGCCCGGCTCAACGCCAAGGCTGTCGAGCAGCTGTTGCTGTTCGCCGGTTTCGAGCAACGGCAACTCACTGAGGCGCTGCTGCGGATCAGCAATCAGCGCCTCCAGCAGGTTGCGCCAATGGGCGGCCATGCGCGCAATGCGTGGCTCGTCGAACAGATCGGTGCTGTAGGTCAGGCAGCAACCGAGGCGATGGTCGAGGTCGGTGACTTCCAGGTTGAGGTCGAACTTGGTCGCGCGGGCATCGTTGGCCAGGTATTGCACGGTCATGCCGGCCAGGGTGCGGGTCTGCTGGAACTCCCAGCGCTGCACGTTGCACATCACCTGGAACAGCGGGTTGTAGGCGGCGCTGCGCGGTGGCTGCAAGGCTTCGACCAGATGATCGAACGGCAGGTCCTGATGGGACTGGCCCTCGATCACGGTGTGGCGAACCTGCTCGAACAACTCGCCGACGGACATCTGCCCATCGAGCTGGCAACGCAGCACCTGGGTGTTGAGGAACGCGCCGATCAGCCCTTCGCTTTCCGGACGAATCCGGTTGGCCACCGGCGCGCCGATGCGCAGGTCGGTCTGGCCGCTATAGCGATACAGCAACGTGGCCAGGGCGGCGGTCATGGTCATGAACAGGGTCAAGCCGTTTTGCGCATTGAAGGCACGCACCCGTGCCGCCAGGTCATCGCTCAGGTCGAAACGGTACAACTCGCCCTGGTGGCTTTGTACCGGAGGACGCGGACGGTCGGCCGGCAATTCCAGCAGTGGATGCTCACGACCCAGCTGCGCGGTCCAGTAATCGAGCTGGCGCTGGCGCTCACCGGACTCCAGCCATTGGCGCTGCCAGACGCTGTAATCCAGGTACTGCACCGGCAACGGTGCCAGCGGTGATTCACGATCCTCGACCAAGGCTTCGTACAGCGCAGTGAGTTCCCGGGCAAAGATGTCCATCGCCCAGCCTTCGGTGACGATGTGGTGCAGGGTCAGCACCAGGTAGTGTTCCTGCTCGGCGGTCTTGACCAGGCAGGCGCGCAGCAGCGGTCCGGTTTCCAGATCGAAAGGCTTGTGCGCTTCATCGTCGGCCAGTTGCTGGACTTGCCACTCACGGCCATCGGCATCCAGCGCGGTGAAGTCCTTGCAGTCGATGCGCACACCCGTCTCGGCATGCACCTGCTGGCGCGCGACGCCATCGACGCTCGGGAAGGTGGTGCGCAGGGTTTCGTGACGCAGGATCAAGGCCTGCAACGCGGCCTCGAAACGCTCGACATCCAGCACCCCGCGCAAGCGCGCCATGCCACCGACGTTGTAGGCCGGGCTGTCCGGCTCCATCTGCCAGAGGAACCACATGCGCTGCTGGGAATAGGACAGCGGCACCGCTTGGCTGCGGTCGACCTTGGCGATCGGCGGCTGTTCGTTGGTACGGCCGCTGGCCTGGATCAGGCGCACCTGTTCGGCATACGCGCCCAGCTCACTGTTTTCGAATAGCGCGCGCAACGGCAACTCGACGTCGCAGGCCTGGCGTGTGCGGGAAATGATTTGCGTGGCCAGCAGCGAATGGCCGCCGAGGGCGAAGAAGTCATCGCGCAGGCCGACTTGCTCGAGACCCAGCACGGCACGCCAGATACCGGCGATCTGCTGTTGCAGTTCGGTCACCGGTTCGACGTGTTCGCGCACCTGCCATTGCGGTTCCGGCAGGGCACGACGGTCGAGTTTGCCGCTCGGACTGAGGGGCATTTCGTTCAGGCGCATCAGCTGTGCCGGGACCATGTACTCCGGCAGTTCGGCCGCCAGTGCGGTTTTCAGGCGGGTGTTTTGGGCTTCTGCGGACTCAGTGGAGTCGGCGGTGTAGTAGCCGATCAACTGGCCACCGGCCGACGTTTCGCGCACCAGCACCACGGCTTGGGCGACACCGACTTGCGCCAACAGCCGCGCTTCGATTTCTTCCGGCTCGACGCGAAAGCCGCGCAGTTTGACCTGCTGATCGAGACGTCCGAGGTATTCGATCACGCCATCGGTGGTCCAGCGCGCACGGTCACCGGTGCGGTACAGGCGCGCGCCCTGCTCGCCCAAAGGATCGACCACAAAACGCTCGGCGGTCAGGCCCGGGCGACCCAGATAACCACGGGCCAGGCCGATGCCGCTGATGCACAGTTCACCTGGCACGCCGGCCGGTACGGGATTCAGATCACTGTCGAGTACGCGGCAGATCACGTTACCCAGCGGCCGGCCAATCGGCGAGCGCTCGCCATCGGC
The DNA here is from genome assembly GCF_000282475.1 of Pseudomonas sp. GM78. Taxonomy (GTDB): domain Bacteria; phylum Pseudomonadota; class Gammaproteobacteria; order Pseudomonadales; family Pseudomonadaceae; genus Aquipseudomonas. The sequence goes on along the minus strand of NZ_AKJF01000057.1, from coordinate 46,475 downwards.
ACGGGAGCAGTGCCAATGGGTCACGTTGATCGCGGTTTCGGTCGGGCCGTAGCGGTTGTGCAACTGCACGGCCGGCAGTTGTTGCAGCACGCGGTTGCGCAGCTCGGCCGGCAGCGCTTCGCCGCCGGAGAACAGCCGGCGCAGGCTGGTGCATTCGGCACTCAGCGGTTCGTCGATGAACAACGCCAGCAGCGGCGGCACGAAGTGCAGCGTGGTCACGCCGTACGCTTGGACCAGCTGCGCGATGCGCTGCGGATCGCGGTGTTCACCCGGCCCGGCAAGCAGCAGCCGGGCCCCGGTGATCAGCGGCCAGAAGCACTCCCACACCGACACGTCGAAACTGATCGGCGCTTTCTGCATCAGCACATCGGTTTCATTCAGGCGGTAAGTGTCCTGCATCCATTGCAGGCGTTCGGCGAGGGCCGCGTGGGTGTTGCCGACGCCTTTCGGTTGGCCGGTGGAGCCGGAGGTGTAGATCACATAGGCCAGGTTGTCGCCGTGCAGGTGCAGGCCCGGCGTGTGGCTTGGCCAGCTTTCCAGATGCAGGGCGTCCATCGCGATCACGCTGACGCCGTCGGTCGCTGGCAAGCGATCGAGCAATTGAGTTTGCGTCAGCAGCAACTCCACGCCGCTGTCGCTGAGCATGTAGGCCAGGCGTTCGGCCGGGTAATCCGGATCGAGTGGCACGTAGGCGCCACCGGCCTTGATGATCGCCAACAGGCCGATCAGCAGTTGCGGCGAACGCTCGGCGGCAATCGCCACGCACACATCCGGGCCGACGCCTTTGTCGCGCAGGTAGTGGGCCAGGCGATTGGCCTGGGTGTGCAGTTCGGCGAAATCCAGGCTGCCGCCGTCCCACACCAGCGCGGTGCGTTCCGGGGTCAGGCGAGCCTGTTCGTTGAGCAGCTCCGGCAGCCAGCGGCGGGCAGGCGGGAACGGGGCAACGGCCCACTGCGCCTGCTGATCGAACTCAGGCCCGGTCAGCGTTGGCAGGTCGCCGATGGCGGTTTGCGGTTGCTTACTGATGGCGCGCAACAGGTTGCGGTAATGCTCGGCCAGACGCTCGATGGTTGCGGCATCGAACAGCTCGCTGGCGTAGTCGAAGGACAGGCTCAAGCGCCCGTTGCGATCTTCTTCGCTGTGCAACTGCAGGTCGAACTTGGCCTCGCGACTGTGCCACGGCAGCTCTTCGGCGAGCAGCCCGGGCAAGCGCTTCAAGGCACTGAGATCCCGTTGCTGGTGGTTGAACATGACCTGGAACAGGCCCTGTTCACGCGCCTGCGGGAACGCCTCGAGCAGTTGCTCGAACGGCAGGTCCTGATGCGCCTGTGCGCCCAGCGCGGCCTGCCGGGTTTGCGCCAGCAACTCTACGAATGGCAGCCGCGAATCCACCTCGGCACGCAGCACCTGGGTGTTGATGAAGAAGCCGATCAGGCCTTGGGTTTCCAGGCGCGGACGGTTGGCATTGGGCACGCCGATGCGGATGTCGCGCGCACCGCTGTAGCGATGCAACAGGCTCTGGAACGCGGTGAGCAACAGCATGTACGGCGTGGCTTGGTGGGCCTGGGCGGTCTGGCGAATGGCATCGCTCAAGTCCGCCCCCAGGCGCACGGTATGGCGGGCGGCGCTGTGCAGCTGTTGCGCCGAGCGCGGATGGTCGCTGGCCAGGTTCAGGGTTGGATGCTCCTCGCCCAACTGCGCCTTCCAGTAAGCCAGTTGGCGCTCGCCCTCCCCTTGCGCCAGCCATTGGCGCTGCCAACTGCCATAGTCGGCGTACTGGGTTGGCAATGGCGCGAGCGTGGCCTGTTGTCCTTGGGCTGCCGCCGCGTACAGCCGGGAAAATTCGTCGATCAACACATTCATCGACCAGCCATCGGCGATGATGTGGTGCAGCGTTACCAGCAGTTGGTGATCTTCGTCGTCGAGGCGCACCAGCGTCACCCAGAGCAACGGACCTTTCTCCAGGTCGAACTGAGTGTGCGCTTCGTCCTCACGAATTTGTTGCGCCCGGGCTTCACGCTCGGCCATCGGCAAATCGCTGATGTCGATGCGCTGCAGATTGAATTCAGCGGCCGCATCCACCTGCTGCAACGCCACCCCGTCACGCTCGAAGAAGCGCGTGCGCAGGGATTCGTGACGCTCGATCAACTGCTGGAAACTGACGCGCAGGGCGTCTTCGTCCAGTTCGCCACGCAGGCGCAAGGCACCGGGAATGTTGTAGGCGCTGCTCTGCGGGTCGAGCTGCCAGGTGATCCACAGGCGATTTTGCGCCAGGGATTGCGGCATGGCTTCGCTGCGCGACAGCGTGGTGATCGCGCCTTGGGCGAGGCCACCGTCTTGTTGTTGCCGAGCCACTACTTCAGCGAAGGCGCCAAGGGTCGGCGCTTCGAACAGCAGGCGCAGGTTCAGCTCCAGGCCGAGTGTTTCACGTAGGCGCGCCACCACTTGCGTGGCCGCGATGGAGTTACCGCCCAGCAGGAAGAAATGATCGTCGGCAGCGACCTGCTTGACCTGCAATTGCTCACACCAGATCTGCCCGATCAGGCTTTGCAGCTCCGAGGCGGACTCGCCATTGCCTGCGCTCTCTGTGACCGCCGAAGGGAACAGAGCATAACTGTCGAGGCTGCCATCGACCAGGCGATTACGGCACGCCGAGCGTTGCAGCTTGCCGCTGGAAGTCTTGGGCAAGGCGCCCGGATTGAGCAGCAGCACCACGCTCGGCGTTTCCTGATACGCCTCGGCCACGGACTGGCGGATAGCCTTGATCAAGGCTTCGGGCGGGAGGATTTTTTGCACGCTGCGGCTGATTTCCGCGGCGATGCCGATGCCTTCCTGGCCGTCAACACTCACCGCAAAGGCAGCGACGCGCCCCTTGCGCACCACCTCCACTTCACGCTCGACAGTCTGCTCGATGTCCTGTGGATAAAGGTTGTGGCCGCGCACGATCAGCATGTCTTTCAGGCGCCCGGTGATGAACAGTTCACCGTCGCGGATGAAGCCCAGGTCGCCGGTACGCAGCCATTTTTTATCTGCGTGCTGGACGAAGGTCTTGGCCGAGGCCTCGGGGTTGCGCCAGTAACCGTGGGCGATGCTCGGCCCAGCGGCCCAGACTTCACCGACCGCGTTGTCAGCCAGTTCGCTGAGCGACGCCGGGTCCATGATCAACACCGCGTGATCCGGCTGGCTGATGCCGCAGCTCATGATCGCGCTGCCCTCGCCGGCCTCGGCACGGTTTTGCGCGAGTGCCTGATCGTCGACTCGCAAATTGCCGATGCCTTGGCCACGCGGAGTGCCGGCAACGAACAGCGTGGCTTCCGCCAGACCGTAGGAGGCCATGAAACTGTCTTCGCTGAAACCGCAGGTGGCGAACTTCTCGGCGAAGCGTTCCAGGGTGTCGAGGCGAATCGGTTCCGACCCGGAATACGCCACGCGCCAGCCGCTCAGGTCGAGGCGCTCCAGGGCCGACTCACTGACCCGTTCGCTGCACAGGCGATAGGCAAAATCCGGCCCGCCGCTAATAGTCCCGCCGTATTCACTGATCGCTTCGAGCCAGCGCAACGGTCGGCCGAGGAAGTACGCCGGCGACATCAACACGCACGGCACGCCACTGAAAATCGGCTGCAACAGGCCGCCGATCAGGCCCATGTCGTGGTACAGCGGCAGCCAGCTGACGATCACGTCGTCGGGGTTCAGGTCGATGCCGAAACCGTGGCGGATCAGCAATTCGTTGGCCACCAGGTTGCCGTGGCTGACCTGCACGCCCTTGGGCAAAGCGGTGGAACCAGAGGTGTATTGCAGGAAGGCGATGTCATCGTCTGCCAGGGCTGGCGCGACCCAGCGATCGGCGTGGGCGCTGTCGAGGGTATCGACACACAACAGCGGCGGCGCCCCTTCGATTTGCAGCAACGAATCGCGCAGGCCGGCACTGGTCAGCAACAGGCGCGGCTCCGCATCGCCGATGATCGACAGCAACCGCTCCTGATGATACCGGCGCGCCGACTCCGGCGGATAGGCCGGCACCGCGATCACCCCGGCATACAGGCAGCCGAAAAACGCCGCGACGTAATCAGGGCCACTGGGAAACAGCAACACCGCACGCTCGCCAAAACCGGCCTCGGCCTGCAGCGCGCCGGCAATCGTCCGCGCCCGCTGATCCAGCTCGCGATAACTGAGCACCACAGCCTGGTCCTGGGTTTCGGCGAGAAAACGCAAGGCCACCCGATCCGGCGTGACGGCCGCGCGGCGCTGGAGGGCTTGGACCAGAGTGCTGGGGAGTTCGAACGCGTCGGTCATGAGGTTTCCTGCCTGAATTCGGCTTGCAATTGGAATCGATGTCGTAACGTCACGCCCCATCGGGGGGCATGCAGGACGCGGTCTTCGCCGACCGCGCAAGGCATTGGCAATGCGGTGGTGTCCGGGGCTGCAGCCCGGAGCCATTCACCAATGAGAACGGATGACCCTGGCAAATAATTAGTCGACAGCCTTGCGCACCAAGCAGGCCGTGGCGCGACAGCGTGTCGCAGTTCTCACTCTGCACCTTTCAGGCGCATTACTTCTCTTTCTCAATTGACAATCATTATCATTCAACATAATTTGTCGCTCGATGTGTAGGGCGGCCCCGGCCTTCTTGTCGTCCCACTAACCTATTGGCAGCAAGGTGATCTCCAATGACGGAACAAGCGTCCACAAGCAGGTGCGATTCGCCGCTACTTCAGGCATTCGTCGACAATCGACTGATACTGGTCAAGATTGCAGCCCGCATCACCGGCTGCCGCTCGCGCGCTGAAGATGTGGTGCAAGACGCGTTCTTCCGCCTGCAATCGGCGCCGAACATCACCTCCTCGTTCAAGGCGCAGCTCAGCTACCTGTTCCAGATCGTGCGCAACCTGGCCATCGACCACTACCGCAAGCAGGCCCTGGAACAGAAATATTCCGGCCCTGAAGAAGAAGGCCTCAACGTGGTCATCCAGGGCGCCTCCCCGGAAACCTCGCACATCAACTTCTCCACCCTGGAACACATCGCCGACGCCCTGACCGAACTGCCAAGCCGGACGCGTTATGCCTTCGAGATGTACCGCTTGCATGGCGTGCCGCAGAAGGACATTGCCAAGGAGTTGGGGGTGTCACCGACGTTGGTGAACTTCATGATTCGGGATGCGTTGGTGCATTGTCGGAAGGTGTCGGGGAGTCGGGCGGATACGTTTGCCCAGCGTTGAGACTTGATCGTTGGATCATAAAAGCCGTTCTGAGATTCGTGACGAATCAGTCGTCATGCAGTAAACCTGAGCTGTATTCGCTGAAGCTGCTGCCAAGCGCACTGCCGTGGAAATTCAGCTTGCTGGCGGTGTTGCTTTGGCTCGGGGTGAAGCCAGCAGACGGTTGGCAGTCTTCAAAATAGCAGCAGTGGGTGCTCGTCCCCGAACAGGCGCTCAACAGCAAAGCACTGGCGATTAGCGCGACTTTGATTTGGGTTGAGATCATTTTTCAGATTCCTGTGAGGAGGTACGGTGATTTGAGCCGACGTCTTCATCCTAGACCGCTGACCCGTCTCCTATAATGAAACCTGGATGAGTGACAGGGTTCGTTCAGGATCGGTGGTTTTGCGCACAACTCTCCCAGCGTCCGTCGAACCGCTACCCCTCCCCCAAACTTATGTATTAAAGACAGCTGTTTTCCGGGAGCTTACATTCGCTCACCGGCAAGGACGCATTCCAAACAGACACTCACGCCGAAGGCACTGAGTAAATTCATTACGTAGTCATCCTCCTCATAGTCATCATCTTCGCCATCCTTGCCTTGGCGTTGTATGGCTGGTATCGCCACCTGCGAGACGATGAAGATGACCTTGTTTAGCCTGCATGACGTAGCCTGAAGTCACGTCTCAGGGTTGGCTGCAGGCTCCCCTTGAGCTCTCACCCCAAACAACCGATCGGCTATCTGCAGACCTCGCTCCAACCCTTCCTCCGTCAACCAGATCGATTTGTTCTTGTTCACCGGATTACTGATGAAACCCTGTTCATGCAATCGGCTCGTGGTCTCGAAGTCGAACCGTTTCCAAGCTCGGCCGTCATCGAAGCTGAAGATTGCCAACAGGGCAAGCACGGCTTCTTCAATCAGTTTGTCGTCGTATTCCATGATGGTTGCTCCGCTCGTATTCATTGAGCTCTGCACCAGGCGCAAGCTCAGGATGCCCGAGTAGGTTTCTGCGGTGCGCGTCCGAGTTTCGCGCAGGTCTCCAGGTAATCGGTGACGGCCTCTTCAAATACCGCTCGGAGCTCACTGACTGACGCGCCGTGAAAACCCACGACATCCTTGATACCCACGATGTGCCCAACAAACAGGCCGTCTTCGTCACTGTAGTCAATGCGGGCGGCGTAGCCGTTGCAGTTCATCATATTCACGGGGTAACTCCTGCCTGTTCAAGGAAAGCCAGGGCGTCACGCAAGATTCAGATTTTGTGCAGGTCGGCGACCAGAATATCGAGGTGAGCCTCGATGGAGCTGTAGGCAAAGTCCGGGAATCATGTAGGGAGGTTACTTTTGCTGAACCTACCGCAGCCGCTCAACGAGGCTTCTTCGCACGCTCATACACCGCACTACGCTCCCGCTTCCCTACTGCTACCACCGAAACCACGATGCGCGCTTCAATAACCTCATACACCAACCTGTACCCGGATGATTTCAACTTGATCTTGTAGCAGTCCGGCATCCCATGCAGCGCATCCGCTGGCACTCTGGGATTTTCCAATCGTTCGGCGAGCTTTTTTTTGAGTTGGTCGCGCAAGGTACGGCCCAATTTGTCCCACTCCTTGCGTGCCGAAGGCAGGAATTCGAGCTTATAAGTCATCCAGTTCTACCGGCACGGGCGTTTCGTGGCGGCGAGCGCGGACCAGCTCCGCCAGATCCAGATCGTCCAGCCGCTCCATCATGGCTTCGAAGACATCGGCTGGGACCATGTAGCCCATGACACGATTATGGTTGAGGACGGCGACTGGGCTGCCATGGGCGCCACTCAGTACTGCCGAAGGATTTTTCTTCAATTCAGATACGCTGACGGCAATATCGGCCAATACGCTTTGCATGATTAAGACTCCAATTTAGGTCCTTATATTGGTCTAAATTGGCGTTTTCAGCAAGCTGGGAACCAAAGGGGGCGGAGCAAAAGGTAGGAATTGATTTTGCTGGTTCAAGTGGTTCGTGGCGGATCAATCGTCATGCAACAGACCTGAACTGTATTCGTTGAAACTGCTGCCAAGCGCACTGCCATGGAAATTCAGTTTGGCGGTGTTACTGCTATGGCTAGGTCCAAGCCATCAGACGACTGGCAGTCTTCGGAATAACAGCTTCGGGTACTCGCCCCTGAACAGGCGCTCAACAGCAAAGCACCGGCGACTAGCGCGACTTTGATTACGTTTGAGATCATTTTTCAGATTCCTGCGGGGAGGCGCAGTGGTTTGGGCTGGAGCCTCCATCCTAGGCCGTTGGCCTGCCGGCCATAATGAAACCCTGCTGAGTGACAGCATTGGTTCAGGATCCGTTGCATCTCAAATAGAAAAGGACGCCTCTCGGGGACGTCCTACTTTTTTATGGTACTTGTTTAAATCACCTACAGCTTACTTCCTGAAAGCTACAAGACCTTGCGCCGTTGCCTACCGCTACGCCAGAATCCGCCGGCTTGTGCGCCTAGGGCCTGGGCTCTATCGTTTTCCGGTCGCTGAAAACAGCGATCGGGTTTGGTAGCCCGGATCAACTAGTCGTATAGCTCACCGCTCACAGACCCTTTTCGGGCTCTGCTTTATGGTGGCCATGCGTAGGGCTCCCTCGGGAGCGCCGGGTCCTAGTTACCGGTCTACCAACCCGCGTATGGCCGCCACCCCTCGTTTGGTAGCGAGGTGAAGGCTCCTTTTTTCGAACTAGGAGTTTCACTATGATCAAGGTCACACCAAACCCGCCGGACTCCGAGCCGGTAACCCCGTACGAGCGCGATTCAACAAAACTCAACGAAGCCGCCGAACGCGACCTCGACTTCCGCGGCCCTTCAATTGCCGACATCAAAGCCACCCCGCGTAGACCTTGCACACTGTTTATCGTCGACCCAGAGGTGAAAACCGAAACTTTGGCGGTTTTTCTGGTCGAGACGCTGGCTTCAGTCGATGTGATGATTCATCACTTGGTGGATCATCTGGACGGTGAGTCGCGCAATGCCCTATTGGGAATTTCAAACAGCATCATGTTGGCGGAGATCACGGCGAATCGGGTGCTTGATCAGATTGATCCGCCTGAATAAGTGGGGGCTCATGACGAGTCACGCGGCGGGATCTTTTTTCCCGCTGTCCCTCACTATTGCGCCCCCTACCGTTCAGCAGGACTTGTGTAGCCGAATGCGTTACGTGTAGACAACAGCTACACAGCAGCCCTATGATTTATCCATGGGGTGAGCCAATGCATCCCAGCCACGCGGTGGCTAAAGCGCACTGCCGCATATTTGAGGAAGCTTGAGCAACAACAGGACCAAAATCATGACCACTACTCTTTTGCCTGCGAAGACCGCTGCAACAGAAAAAACCAAAGCCGTCCCTATCAATATGCGGGTCGACTTTAGAAAGCGAGACTTGATCGACGTGGCCGTAGCCATTTCTGGAAGCGATCGGACCAGCTTCATCCTAGATGCTGCCTGTAAAAAAGCTGAGGAAGTCATCCTGGATCAGCGCCTGTTCAGCCTTGCAGACAGTGAGTTTGACGCGTTCGAACAAGCCTTACAGTCGAATCCCGTAAGGAACAACGAATGTCTTCGCCAACTACTCGAACGACCACCCCGGTGGAGCTAAGCGCCCCGGAAAAATTGTCTGTAAGCCACGATTTGAGCGCTTTTGATTGTGGTGATGAATCTATCAACGAGTACCTGACAAAAAGGGCTCTCAAAGCGCAGAACGCCAAGCACGCTTCCGTGTTTGTCACCTGTATCAAGGGCACCAGCACCGTCGTCGGCTACTACACATTGTCGAACGGCGTGGTGATGCGCGCAGATGTGATGCCCAAACGGGCGCAGCGCAATTCTCCAGATCAGCACCCAGTGACCATCTTGGGTCGCATGGGGGTATGTAAGACTGCCCAGGGCACGGGACTGTCCCTAGATCTACTCAAGGACGCCATTATTCGTGCAATTTCCGCGTCCAGCGACGTCGCGTCAACGGCTCTTTTGGTGCACCCACTCACTGATCGTCTGGTGGGGTATTACGAAAAGGCGGGATTCATTCGTTGCCCGCAACTGTCCCCAATTACCATGATGCTTCCGTTCACCTGATGAGCGCTGGGACAGCACTCTGGCCGCATTCAACTGCGGCCTATGAAACTGTCGCCATGTTGGCCGAGACTGAAAAAGGACTGAAAAAGTGAAAAAGAGTGAAAAAGGGGACGAGTGAAAAAGGGGACAGATTTATTTTTTGTTTTTTACGCGCCTGCGTCTAAAATAATAAATCGGTCCCCTTTTCCCTTTTTTCTCTTTTTAAAAAATAAATCCGCCCCCTTTTCCCTAAGGGAGTTAATATTAAAGATTTTGCCGATTACCTGGAGACACAACGGGCAGCTGCTGTAAAAGAATGCAATCAGCTTAACGGAACCCATAAATCCTATTAAATCCGAAATAACTCGGCACGCGCTTATAGCCAATTACAATTATTGAACCAATCAAGCGGGCCACTCAACAGCAGGCACGTAATTGACGTGCCTGCTGTTGACCTAAGCTAGATAGATATTAAAAAAGAGAGATGCAACCCCTTGAATAGTAAAACAAACTAACTGCCTGTATCGTGTGTTTGACAAAGCAAGAACGGCTGAGTAGAAAACTCCCTTCACCCAGCAAAGCATAGGAAGAGTAGAGCGTCCAACAGCCCTACTCTCCATCGGTTAGCGGCGACTCCCCCGCTCCTTGACTTATCGCGATTTGCCTGCCAAACCTAATGCTATTGGGTAAATTTACCCAAAGTGAACATCCCGAAAAGGTAGAGGCGATACTACGCACAACAACGCTATCTGAAGAGGAGTATGGTCGTGGCCTGGGGCATCATCGCCAATATAAGCACTTGGATATCGCTTATTGCATTCCTTGCAGCCACCGCCGCATGGGTATTTAAGGTGCACTCGGCACGCGATGAACGCCTAATTCGAACCGCCACTACCGAGCAACAAGCAACACTCGTAAGAAAAGTTTTAGCCACCACTGACATCAACACCGACAAACTAACTAAAGACCAACAGTACAAGCTCGCTTTGGAGCAAACTCAGAATCGTGTAAAAACATTCAAAATCACTGCGATCGTTGTTTGCTTTTTGGCGACAATCGCCTTAAGCGTCACGACATTTGCAATATACATGAATACAACAATTGACCCACCCCCAGATAACGAAGCTCGATTTGATGTAAAGTTCGAAAGCATTAAGTACTTTAAAGTCGGAAAACAAATTCGAGCGCAATTAACTTTACACGCATTCCCACTGACAAATAAAAACACCGAAGCCGCAACAATTTTCACAGGGAAAATTGACGTACACAATGAAGACCTGTATGACAAAACAATTGATACCAGCAACTTAACTTGCAAGGAAATCAAAAGCTGCCTTTATGCAAAAGTATTTGAAGAATATACAAACGACCCGATTATTGTAAAAGGCGGAAATCCAAACCCCGTCAATATAACTTCGATCTTCGATATCCCCCCAAGTGTAAAGCTGATAAGAATATGGTTTGCTTTTTATCAAAAAGAAGCAAACAACAATAATTTATGCACAATAGACACAGTCAAACCACCACTAAAAGAGGAAATACCATATTTAAAAGTAATTACAACCAAGGGAGAAGATACGACAGACAAATGCTGGCAAGCAACAGATGTGATAATTCAACCAGTAGCCTTATAAAAACTTATGAGGAGAGCGCACATTGAAACTCACAACATGTTTTAGAATAGCAATAATTCTATTCTTCATAGGAGCTCATACAGCACAAGCAAACATTCAGAACATTGAGTGCTCGAACTATAAACCTTGTCTCGGAATTGTCTATGCTGACGATGATGATGGTGGTGGCGGGGGGGGAGAAACACCGGGATCAGGAAACGGCGGGCCTCCAAAAAAATGACATACTGGGAGCTAGCAGAGTGGCAAACGCTAGCTCTCCCTAGATGACTACTTCATTGTCCAGGCACCCAGCCTCACAGGTGCCTGGACAATCGTTTCCAGCCACGGCCACTTCGCGTAATGGTTACCTCTCCCCCGCAAATGAGTATACCGTCGCAGCGAATTCCAATCTCGATGACCTGAAACATTCGCCACCCTCGGAATATCCCAATCAATCTCAAACAATCTGCTTACCCCATCGTGGCGCAGATCATGAAAGTGCAGGTCCTCAATCTCCAGAAATTTGCAAGCCTTCGCCCAGCTTGTTGAAATAGACGACGAATTGTAGGGAAAAATCTCAGCACACGACTTTGGCATGGTCTTCAGAATTCGCCACGCTTCATCGGGGATGTAGCACCAAACATCGTTGCCGATCTTCTGACCAGGGTTCTTCATATCCCGCACCAAGACGCGCTGGCCAGCTTCATCGACATCAGCCCAGAGAATGCGACAGATCTCATCCTGCCTTCGCGTCGAAAACAACGCGAAACCAGTCACCTTAAGCATATTGATTGAGCTGGGACGTCGATGCAGTATGCCACTGAAATGTTCGAGCAACTTATCAAGCTCACCCAATGTGGGGCGCCGGTCCCGCTCTCGGCTCTTCATGTTGTAGCCCAGCTTCCTCAACACTTTTCGAGCATCCGCCATCGCATGCGGATCGACCTCATATCCCCATGCAGGTCGAGCAATCGACAAAACAGCCCCAAGATGGGCCAGGTCATTGCCAGCAGTCTGCGGTTGAACGCCACCGCCCTCCTTGCTCATACGCCAGAGCGCAAAGTCCACCAACCGTTGGCTGTTTATGTCGGAGTCAATGGTCTGACCAAAATCCGACGCTGCAATGGCATTGAGGGTGGCTTCCTTGGTCTTGCCCAGCGGTCGGGCTTTCTCCATTTCGACCAGGTATCGCTTGATCATGTCCTGGACGGTAATCCCCTTGCGATTCGCTCGCTCAATCGCACCAGGTTGATCGAGATCTGCCTCACGTCGACGCACCCAGGCCTGAGCCGCCTGTTTTCGGGCGAAGGTCTGGCTCTCTTGGTAGACTTGCACTCCGTCGCGCTTGATGCGGATCTGAGCCGTGTAGCTCACTGTCCCATCCGCCAGTTTTCTTGCCCTGATAGTCGCCATATCGAAAGTGGTACGCGTCAGTTTTGAAGTGGTACATCGTACCACCGAGAGTCAAAAAACGCCCGAAAACGCCCCAAAACACGCTGAAAATATGTAGAGCAAAATGGTACCAAACACCCACTCCAGCCCAACAAACACACGCCCTGCGCTGTCTCGGCGGTTCAGCGTTGCACCCATGATGGATTGGACCGACCGTCACTGTCGTTTCTTCCTGCGCCTGCTGTCGAAGAACGCCCTGCTCTACACCGAGATGGTCACCACCGGTGCCCTGCTCAACGGCGATCACGAGCGGTTTCTGCGACACAACGAGGCCGAGCATCCGTTGGCGTTGCAGTTGGGCGGCAGTGTGCCGTTGGACTTGGCGGCGTGTGCGCGGATGGCGCAGGAGCATGGGTACGATGAGGTGAATCTGAATGTGGGCTGCCCCAGTGACCGGGTGCAGAACAATATGATCGGGGCGTGCCTGATGGGGCATCCGCAGTTGGTGGCCGATTGTGTGAAGGCGATGCGCGATGCGGTGTCGATTCCGGTGACGGTGAAGCATCGGATCGGGATCAACGGGCGTGACAGTTATGAAGAGCTGTGCGATTTCGTCGGTACGGTGCGTGATGCCGGTTGCACCAGTTTTACCGTGCATGCGCGGATTGCGATTCTGGAGGGGTTGTCGCCGAAGGAGAATCGCGATATTCCGCCCCTGCGTTATGACGTGGCCGCGCGGTTGAAGGCGGATTATCCGGAGTTGGAGATTATTCTCAACGGCGGGATCAAGAGCCTGGAAGCCTGTCATGAGCATTTACAGACGTTCGACGGGGTGATGCTCGGGCGTGAGGCTTATCACAACCCTTACGTGATGGCCGAGGTGGATCAGCAGTTGTTTGGCAGCACTGCGCCGGTGATCACGCGCGCCGAGGCGTTGGCGCAGTTGCGGCCTTATATCGCTGCGCATCTGGAAGCCGGTGGGGCGATGCACCATATCACCCGGCATGTGCTGGGGCTGGGCACCGGGTTTCCGGGGGCACGCAAGTTTCGTCAGTTGCTGTCGGTGGATATCCACAAGGCGAAGGAGCCTTTGGCCTTGCTGGATCAGGCGGCCGGGTTGCTCGAGGGGCGTTGAGCGTCCCGCTGTTTTAGCGTTTGGGCAAATCGATGGTCACTTTCAGGCCGCCCCACTCGCTTTCGTGCAGCAGCAACACCCCGCCCCAGGTGTCGACGATGTCGCGCACGATGCCCAGGCCCAGGCCATGCCCGTCGGTCTGCTCATCCAGGCGGGTGCCGCGGCTGAAGACTTGGTCGCGCTGGTCCTGGGGAATCCCCGGGCCGTCATCTTCCACGTTTAATTCGTAGGCTTGCGCGGTTTCGACCACGCTCAGGCGCACTTCGGCGTCCGCCCATTTACAGGCGTTGTCCAACAGGTTGCCGAGCAGTTCCAGCAGGTCTTCGCGGTCCCAGGGCAACTGCAGGCCGGTCGGCGCAACATAGCTGAGGTGCAGGTGTTCGCCGTGGATCATGTTCAGGGTGGCGAGCAATCCCGGCAGTTCGGCATCGCAATCGAACAAGGCACCTGGCAAGGCGTCGCCGGCCAGGCGGGCGCGGTTGAGTTCGCGATTGAGTCGCAGGCGGACCTGTTCCAGTTGCTCCTTGAGGACCTGGCGCAGTTGCGGGTGCGCGTCGAGTTGTTCGCTGGAGGCCAGGCTCAATAACACTGCCAACGGGGTTTTCAGGGCGTGGCCGAGGTTGCCCAAGGCATTGCGTGAACGCTTGAGGCTGTCTTCGGTGTGAGCCAGCAAGTGGTTGATCTGGGTCACCAGCGGTTCCAGTTCGATCGGCACCTGATCGTCGAGTTGCGAGCGCTGACCCTGTTGCAGTTGCGCGATCTGTTCCCGAGCCTTTTCCAGCGGACGCAAGGCGCGCCGCACGGTGAGCCGTTGCAGCAGGAGGATCAGCAGCAGGCCCGCCAGCCCCAGCCCGAGGCCGATCTGCTGCATGCGCTGGAAGCTCTCGCGCACCGGCGTGTAGTCCTGCGCCACGCTGATGGAAATCGACTGGCCCAGGCGTCGATAGTCCGAACGCAGCACCAGCAACTGTTGGCCTTCCGGGCCCAGTTGCAGGTTGCTCTCCAGGCCCGGACGCTCGAGGCGTGGCAGTTCCTGGTCCCAGAGCGAGCGGGAACGCCAGTGGCTGTCGGCAAAATCGATGCGGAAGTAGTGGCCGGAAAACGGCCGCTGATACGCCGGCGACAACAGTCGCTCGTCCAGTTGCAAGCCTTGGGGGCCGCGAACCAGCGCTATCAACAGGGTTTCGCTGTCGTTGCGCAACCCGGCTTCGAGGTAGCGCTGCAAGCCCACTTCGAACAGCCACAGGCTGGTTTGCGCCAGCACCAGGCCGACGATGACCATCACGCTGATCAGGCCCAGGCTCAAACGGCGCTGGATCGACTTCACCGGGCTTGTCCACCGAGCAGGTAACCCTGGCCGCGACGGGTTTCGATCACGTTGCGCCCGAGTTTGCGCCGCAGGTGATTGACGTGGACTTCCAGCACATTCGAGTCGCGCTCGGTTTCGCCGTCGTAGAGGTGTTCGGCCAGGTGGCTTTTGGACAGGATCTGTTCCGGGTGCAGCATGAAGTAACGCAACAGGCGAAACTCGGCGGCCGTGAGCTGGATGTCGGCGCCATCGCGGGTCACGCACTGGCGCCCTTCATCCAGTTGCAGCCCGGCCGCCTTCAGGGTCGGTTGATTGACCTGGCCGTGGGAGCGGCGCAACAGGGCCTGGATGCGCAGGTGCAGTTCTTCGGGGTGGAACGGCTTGGTCAGGTAGTCGTCGGCGCCGGCCTTGAGGCCTTCGATGCGCTCGGCCCAGGAACCGCGGGCGGTGAGGATCAGCACCGGCGTCGTGAGACCTCCGGCGCGCCACTGGGTCAATACCTCAAGCCCGGGGACCCCCGGCAGGCCGAGGTCGAGGATGATCAAGTCGTAGGGCTCGGTGCTGCCCTGGTACACGGCGTCGCGACCGTCGGCCAGCCAGTCCACGGCATACCCTTGGCGATTGAGGCCGGCCACCAGTTCGTCGGCCAGCGGCACGTGGTCTTCCACCAGGAGCAAGCGCATCGGTCAATCTTCCTTGTCTTTGAGTAAACGGCCGGTGGTGGCGTCGATGTCGAGCTCGCGGACCACGCCGTCGCGGGTCAGCAATTCGACTTCATAAATGTAGACGTCGTGCTTCTCTTCGAGCTCGGCTTCCAGCAGCTTGGCCCCCGGATAACGATCCAGGGCCTGCTGCAACAGTTGCTCGAGCGGCAGGATGACACCTTGTTGGCGCAGGCGCAGGGCCTCGTCCTGGTCGAGGTCGCGGGCCGCCACCACCGAGCAAAAAACCAGCAGCGCCAGCGCCAGGCGGGCGCTGACGCGTCGATGTGAAAAGGCATGCAGCGTCATTACGTGTCCTGATGATCCTTGAGAATCTGCCCGCTGACCGCGTCCAGCTCCAGGTCCCACTCGATGCCCTGCGGATCGCGCAGTTCAACCTGGTAGATGTACTTGCCGTACTCTTCTTCCAGTTCGGTTTCGGTGACGGTGGAACCGGGATGCTTGGCCAGCGCTGCGGCATTGAGCTTCTCGAAAGACACAATGGTACCAGCGTCGCGCAGCCTCAGGGCTTCGTCGGGGCCGAGGTCGCGCGCATGGGCGAGGCTGGCGGTCAGGCCGATGAGGGATGCGATGGTCAGGGCAGTGAAGGATTTCATGGGGTGTCTCCGTATTCTTTTATGTGTTGCCTACGGGGGCCACCTTAGCGAAACCAACTTAATTGAAACTGAATTGCCATCATGTATAACTATTGCGCCAGTACCTCATCCGCCCTGCCGCCCTCGCGCTGGATCACCAGGTGGATGAAGTGCAGCTTGGCGATCACCGCGGGCGGCAGCACGAAGGGGTAGAAATCTGGCTGGCCCATGCTGCGCGACAGCTCGTTGAGCATGCCGGCCAGTTCGATCCACGCATTGACGAATGACAGGAACGCGGTGCCGCCGGGATGTTGCGGATCGTAGAGGGTGCTGGGGGGAAAAAAGGGCTGATAGTCGAGGTCCATTTCCCGTGCGCTCATGCCAAACCCGAGCGCGGTGTCGACCGCGTCCATCATGTGCAGGTAGTGCGCCCAGGTTTCGGCCCAGTCTTCCCAGGGGTGCATGGTGGCGTAGGCGCTGACGTATTGCTGCTGCCAGTCGAGCGGCGCGCCTTGTTGATAATGCCGTTCCAGGGCCTCGGCGTAGCTGGCGCGTTCTTCGCCGAACAGGCCGCGAAAGGGTTCCAGCCAGTCGCTGTTGGCAATCAGGCGATCCCAGTAGTAATGCCCGACTTCGTGACGGAAATGCCCGAGCAAGGTGCGATAGGGTTCGTGCATTTGCACCCGTACCTGTTCGCGGTGGGCGTCGTCGGCTTCCTTGATGTCGAGGGTGATCAGGCCGTTGGCGTGGCCGGTGGTGGGTGCCTTGCCTTCGAGATCGACGCCGATGAAATCGAAGGCCAGGCCGATTTCTTCGTCGAGGGTTTTCGGGATAACTGGCAACCCGAGGCTGACCAATTGCGCGACCAATCGGCGCTTGGCGGTTTCCACCTTGCGCCAGCGTTCGTGGTTTTCGGAGATGGATAAGTCGGGGATGATGCGGTTCAGGCTACAGGCGATGCACAGCGAGTCGTGGTCATTGGCTGGCAGCAGCCAATTGCACGCGGCGGGCGAATCGAGATTGGCGCAGCGACGGAACAGGCCCGCGCCGGGATCGGCATCGAGCAGCCAGGTGTCGGGTTGTTCGCCCGGTTGCAGCGAGGACAAGCGACTTTGCTGCGGTTGATAACCCAGGGCTGCGGAACAGGCCAGGCATTGGCTGTTGCGAAAGAACAGCGACTGGCCGCAACGACAGGGCCAGATCTTGCTGTTGCGCGAGCTTTCGCCGATGAAGGGGGCAGCGATGCGCGAGGTGAGCTGTTCGAAGAAGCGGTACATGAGCGATCTCTCCCTGGGGCTTGCCAAGACTAGATCATTCCTGGGCGCAGATCGTTCCCACGCTCTGCGGGGGCAAATCAAAAGATCGCAGCCTGCGGCAGCTCCTACATTGTGTTGCGTATACCCTGTAGGAGCTGCCGAAGGCTGCGATCTTGGCGAAGTTAAACGTTAATACCGTGTTTCTTCAGGAACTCGACGAATGCCTCTTCATCCAGCACTTTCAACCCCAGCTCATTGGCCTTGGTCAGCTTCGACCCCGCCCCCGGTCCCGCGACCACGCAGTGGGTCTTGGCCGACACGGAACCGGCGACCTTGGCGCCGAGGCTTTCGAGTTTGTCCTTGGCTACGTCGCGGCTCATCAATTCCAGCGAACCGGTGAGCACCCAGGTCTGGCCGGCCAAAGGGAGGCCTTCGACGACTTTCTTCTCGCTGAGCCAGTGCATGCCGAAATCGGCCAGTTGCTTCTCGGCGGCCTCGGCCAGTTGGCGATTGGCCTCGACGGCGAAAAACTCGCGCACCGAGGTAGCCTGTTTTTCTGGCAAGGTCTGGCGCATGTCCAGCCAGTCGGCGCTGATCACCGCTTGCAGCGAGCCGAACTTGTCGGCCAGTTTCTGTGCCCCGCCCGGCCCTACCGAAGGAATGTGCAGCTTGTCGAGGAAACCGCCCAGGGTGGTGCTGGCGGCAAACTCGGCGCCCAGTTCGCCCTGGTCCTGAATCTGCAAACCGTGGTTGAGCAGCTCGGTAATCACCTGCTGGTTGTGCGCATCTTCGAAGAAGCTGTGGATTTCGTGGGCCACTTCCAGACCGACGTCCGGCAGGTAGGTCAGCACTTGCGGCAGGGCCTGCTGGACCCGTTCCAGCGAACCCAGGGAACGCGCCAGCACCTTGGCCGTTTCTTCGCCGACATCGGGAATCCCCAAGGCGTAGATGAAGCGTGCCAGCCCCGGCTTTTTGCTATCGGCGATGGCGCTGAGCAGCTTGTTGCTCGACAGCTCGGCGAAGCCTTCCAGGTCGACGATGTCTTCGAACTTCAGGGCGTACAAGTCGGCCGGCGAGCTCACCAGCCCTTCATCGACCAGCTGTTCTACGCTCTTGTCGCCCAGGCCTTCGATGTCCATGGCCCGACGGGAGACGAAGTGAATGATCGCCTGCTTGAGTTGTGCGCCGCAGGCCAGGCGACCGACACAGCGATACACCGCGCCTTCGCTGACGGTCTCGCGGCCCTTGCTGCGCTTGACCAGTTGCGTGCGCTCGACGTGGGAGCCGCACACCGGGCACTGCTGCGGAATTTGCACCGGCCGGGCGTCTTCCGGGCGACGCTCGGTGACCACTTGCACCACTTGCGGAATCACGTCGCCAGCGCGGCGTATGATCACCGTGTCGCCGATCATCAGGCCCAGGCGCGCCACTTCGTCCATGTTGTGCAGCGTCGCGTTGGCCACGGTAACCCCCGCCACCTTGACCGGCCTGAGGCGCGCCACCGGCGTCACCGCGCCGGTGCGACCGACCTGGAATTCCACGTCGAGCAACTCGGTGAGTTCTTCCATGGCCGGGAATTTATGGGCGATGGCCCAGCGCGGTTCGCGGGCACGGAAGCCCAGTTCACGCTGGGACGCGATGCTGTTGACCTTGAACACCACGCCGTCGATTTCATAGGGCAAGGCATTGCGGCGCTCGCCGATGTCGCGGTAGTAGTCCAGGCACTCGTCGATGCCGTTCGCCAACTTCAGCTCATGGCTGATCGGCATGCCCCAGGCCTTGAGCTGTTGCAGATTGCCGATGTGCGTGTCGGCGATGTCCGCAGACACCTGGCCGATGCCGTAGCAGCAGAATTCCAGCGGGCGGTTGGCGGTGATCTTCGAGTCCAGCTGGCGCAAGCTGCCCGCTGCGGCGTTGCGCGGGTTGGCGAAGGTCTTGCCGCCGACTTCCAGTTGCGTGGCGTTGAGCCGTTCGAAACCGGCCTTGGACATGAACACTTCGCCGCGCACTTCCAGGGTCGCCGGCCAGCCGGTGCCGTGCAGCTTGAGCGGGATGTTGCGCACGGTGCGCACGTTGACGCTGATGTCTTCGCCGGTGGTGCCGTCGCCACGGGTGGCCCCGCGCACCAGCATGCCGTCCTGATAGAGCAGGCTGACCGCCAGGCCATCGAGCTTGGGCTCGCAGCTGTATTCCACCGCCGCGCCCGCACCGAACAGGTCACCGGCCGGCAGGTCCAGGCCTTCGGTCACCCGACGGTCGAACTCGCGCATGTCGGTTTCTTCGAAGGCGTTGCCCAGGCTGAGCATCGGCACTTCGTGGCGCACCTGGGTGAACGCCGACAGTGCCGCGCTGCCAACCCGCTGGGTTGGCGAGTCGCTGGTGACCAGGTCGGGATGGGCCGCTTCGAGGGCCTTGAGCTCGTTGAACAACCGGTCGTACTCGGCGTCCGGGATGCTCGGCTCGTCCAGCACGTGGTAGCGATAGTTGTGCAGATCCAGCTCGGCACGTAGCTCTAGAATGCGGTCTTGGGCGGCAGTCATGGGTGGTCTCTCATAAAGCAAAAGAGCAGCCGAGGCTGCTCAATTTGTTGATGCTGTACACATCATTGTTGCAAATATCAGCGCTTCTGGGTCAGTGCGCGACGTTCGAATTCAACGATGCGCTGACGGTAGTGCTCGATCGTCTGGGCGGTCAGTACGCTGCGCTGGTCGTCCTTCAGTTCACCGTTCAACTCTTGCGACAATTTACGCGCCGCAGCCACCATCACATCGAAGGCCTGCTTGGGATGACGCGGGCCTGGCAGGCCGAGGAAGAAGCTCACGGCCGGGGTGCTGAAGTGGTCGATGTCGTCCAGGTCGAAGACGCCAGGCTTGACCGCGTTGGCCATGGAGAACAGCACTTCGCCATTGCCCGCCATGCTTTCGTGGCGGTGGAAGATGTCCATTTCGCCAAAACGCAGGCCGCTCTCGAGAATGTTCTGCAGCAGCGCCGGGCCTTTGAAGCCGGCTGGGTCGCGGCAGATCACGCTGATCACCAGCACTTCTTCGGCTTGCGGCTGTTCCTTGTCGCTGACAGCAGGCGCTGCCTTGGTGTCATCGGGGAAATCGTCGTCACGGCTGCTGAAGCTCGGGCCGCCGTCCAGGTCGAGGCTCAGGTTCATGTCGCCCTGGGAAGGCTCGCCATGGCCACGCTTGCCACGCTTGGAGCCCGATTCGCGGGCCGGCATGCTCACCGACGGCAGGTCCTGCTCGTCCAGTTGCGGTTCCTTGTGCGTATCCAGGACGCGAGACGGGCCCAACAGCTCGGGGCTGGTGTCCTCGTCGGGCAGGTTGGACAGGCTCCGGTCGAGACGGAATTTCAGTTTTCCCTTGCCGCCGCGCATACGGCGCCAGCCATCGAAAAGAATACCGGCAATGACAATAATGCCGATGACGATCAGCCACTCGCGCAGACCGATTTCCATGTAATCCCGTGCCTCTATAAAAAATGCTGAAAAATAAGGGGCTTACATTCTGTAAACCGCTTTAAAACGTGGCGCCAACTCTATGTTCTGACAGGCGTTTTACCCACGTATACGAAAAATTGACATTAAACTAGCACGACCAAAGGCAACTTTACACCGTCTGGCACGTTGGTCCCTCGAATATGTCGATTGGCCAGCAAGTCGGCATGGCTAATTGCGTCCCACTCCTAAGAAGTCCCCCCTGAAACCCCAGTTTCAGGCGTCCACCATCGCCATGGCCTCCTCGACATCCACCGCCACCAGACGCGAGCATCCCGGTTCGTGCATCGTCACCCCCATCAATTGCTCGGCCATTTCCATGGCGATCTTGTTGTGGGTGATATAGATGAACTGCACCGTCTGCGACATCTCCTTGACCAGTCGTGCATAGCGTCCAACGTTGGCGTCATCCAATGGCGCGTCCACTTCATCGAGCATGCAGAACGGCGCCGGGTTCAACTTGAAGATCGCAAAAACCAGGGCCAATGCGGTCAGGGCTTTTTCGCCACCGGAGAGCAAATGGATGGTGCTGTTCTTCTTTCCGGGCGGCTGCGCCATGATCGTCACCCCTGTATCGAGTAGATCTTCGCCCGTCAGTTCCAAATACGCGCGTCCTCCACCGAAAACTTTTGGGAAAAGGGCCTGTAAACCGCCATTGATCTGATCAAAGGTATCTTTGAAACGGTTTCGGGTTTCCTTGTCGATCTTGCGGATCACGTTCTCGAGCGTGTCGAGCGCTTCGACCAGGTCGTCGTTCTGGGCGTCCAGATAACGTTTACGCTCCGATTGTTGCTGGTATTCATCGATGGCCGCGAGGTTGATCGCGCCCAGGCGCTGGATCCGCGCGCCAATGCGCTCGAGTTCTTCCTCGGCGGCTTTCTCGCTGGCCTCGGCGGTCAGCGTGGCCAGCACGCCGTGCAGGTCGTAGCCGTCTTCGAGCAACTGGTCCTGCAAAGCCTTGCGGCGCACGGTCAGGGCTTGCCATTCCATGCGCTGGTTTTCGAGCTGGCCGCGAATCAGCTGGGACTGCTGTTCGGCCTGGTTGCGGCGCTTTTCGGCATCACGCAATTCGCGGTCGGCGTCTTCCAGGGCGATCTGCGCGGTCTTGAGTTCTTCGTCGACGGTCATGCGCTTGTCGAGCAGTTCTTCGAGCTTGAGGCGCAACTCTTCCAGCGGCGCCTCGCCCTCCTCCAGATTGAGGCTCAGTTGCTCGCGTTTTTCCGTCAGGCGTTCGGCCTGCATTTCCAGGCGCTCAAGGGCCTGGCGCGTCGAATCATGCTGGGCCCGCAGCGAGCCCAGGCGCACGGCCAGTTGATGGGCGTGATCCTTGTGCTGACGGGCTTCCTGACGCACCCGGTCAAGTCGTTCGCGCAAGCTGTCGCGCTGGGCCAGCAGCAGCTCGCGCTGTTCGGTGTCCAGCGCCATGCTGTCGAGCGCTTCCTGCAATTGCAGGCGGGCTTCGCCGATGTGTTCATGTTCCAGGGCCCGCTGTTCGGCCAACTCCTGGAGTTCTTCATCAAGGCGCGTGCGGCGCAAGGTCAACTGCTCGGCCTTGGCTTTGCCGGCCGACAATTGAGCTTTCAACTCACCTTGCTGGCGGGCTTCGTCTTGCAGCAGACGGCGCAAATGTTCACGACCGTTTTCCTGCTGGCGCTGTTGCGCCCGCAGGTTTTGCAATTCGGTTTCCAGGGCTTCGACGGCCGCTTCACGCTCTTCGCGTTCAAGACCCAGTTGCTGGATTTCCTGACCACGGGCGAGCATCCCGCTTTCCGCTTCGCTGGCGCGGCGCACACGCAAAAAGTGCCGACCGACCCAATATCCGTCGCGGCTGATCAGGCTCTGGCCCGCGGCCAATTGGCCACGCAACGCCAGCGCCTGTTCGAGGCTTTCGACGGGTTTGACCTGCCCCAGCCATGGCGACAGATCGATCTGCGCCTCGACTTTATCGAGTAGGCTGCCGGGCACTCGCGCGCCGTCGGTGGCGGGGCTGAGCAGGCGCAAATCGCCTTGGGTAAACCCGGACAAATCGAAATCGCCGAAGTCATCCACCAGCACCGCTTGCAGGTCGGCACCGAGCACGGTTTCCACCGCCGACTCCCAACCGGCTTCGACTTTCAGGCCTTCGGCCAGGCGCGGGCGGTCCGCCAGCTGCTGCTCGCGCAACCATTGCGCGGTGCCGGTGCCCGGGTCGAGCGCCGCTTGCTGCAAGGCTTCGAGCGAAGCCAGGCGACCGTTGAGGCGCTGCAGATCGCCCTGGGCCTGTTGTTGCGCCGACAGTGCGTGCTGCAATTGCTGGCGCAGTTGCTCGAGCTTTTCAACCTGAGCTTCTTCACTGGTCTGCAAATCCTCGAGGGTCGCCTCGGATTCAGCGAGCTGTTCGTTGAGCGCCATGATCGCCGCATCTTCCGGGTCCGCCGACAACAAGGCGCGCTCTTCACCCAGGCGCCGGTGCCGATCGGCCAGGCGCTCCAAGCTGGTTTCCAGCTGCTGGATCCGCGATTGCTGGACTTCCGACTGACGCCGTGGCTCGGCAGCGCTGAGGTTGAACGTGTCCCACTGCTCCTGCCAGCCGTGCATGGTGGTTTCCGATTCTTCCAGCGCGGCGGCGGCCTCTTCGGCGGCTGCGCTGGTGACTTCCTGCTCCGGCGTGAGCATGTCCAGCTCTTCGCCGAGGGTCAGCAGCAGCGTGCGGTCGTGGCCCAGGTGCGACTCGGTCTCCAGGCGCGCGCGCTCGGCTTCTTTCAGATCGTCCTGCAACTGGCGCAAGCGCTGCTGGCCGTGCTGGATGCTCTGCTCGACCCGGGCGATGTCGCCGCCGACCGAATAGAAGCGCCCCTGCACCAGATTGAAGCGCTCGGAGAGGTCGTGATGGCCGTCGCGCAAGCGTTCGATGCTGGCGTCGGCGTTGCGCTGTTCGGCCACCAGGGCTTCGAAACTGACTTCCTGGGTGCCGATGATCGCTTCGCGCTGGCCCACCTGGTCGTTCAGGTCCTGCCAGCGCAGGGCCGACAGTTGCGCCTTGAGCTGGCGCTCCTCGGCTTTGAATTCCTGGTACTTCTTGGCCGCTTCGGCCTGGCGGTGCAGGCGTTCGAGCTGACGTTCGAGCTCTTCGCGCAGGTCGGTCAGGCGCTCCAGGTTTTCGTGGGTGCGGCGGATGCGATTTTCGGTTTCGCGCCGGCGCTCCTTGTACTTGGAGATGCCCGCGGCTTCTTCGATGAAGTTGCGCAGGTCTTCGGGCTTGGACTCGATCAGCTTGGAGATCATCCCCTGCTCGATGATCGAGTAGCTGCGCGGGCCCAGGCCGGTGCCGAGGAAGATATCGGTGATGTCGCGGCGACGGCATTTGGTGCCGTTGAGGTAATAAGTGGTCTGGCTGTCGCGGGTCACTTTGCGGCGAATGGAGATTTCCGCGTAAGCGGCGTATTCGCCAAGCAAAGTGCCATCGGAGTTATCGAACACCAACTCGATGCTCGCCTGGCTCACCGGCTTGCGACTGGTGGAGCCATTGAAGATGACGTCGGTCATCGACTCGCCGCGCAGGTTCTTCGCCGAACTCTCGCCCATCACCCAGCGTACGGCGTCGATGATGTTCGACTTGCCGCAGCCATTGGGCCCGACCACCGCCGCCATGTTGCTGGGGAAGTTCACCGTGGTCGGGTCGACGAAGGACTTGAACCCCGCCAGCTTGATGCACTTTAGCCGCACGCTTATGCGTCCGTCAGGGCAGAGATCACCAGATCGCAACTGCGCTGGCCATAAGCGGTCAGCACTTCGCGGATCAGTGGGAAATCACGGGCGATCACGGCAGCAAGCAGGCGTTCGAACAGCTCCAGGTACTCGCTCATCGAGGCCTTGCGTTGCTCCAGGGCGAGAAAATACGCACGGCTCATGGCCGGCTGCAGGTTCTCGACGGTTTCCTGCAGGTAAGGATTGTTGGCGAACGGATACGTAGCGCGCATCACGTTGAAACTGTCGTCGACGAAGGCATGGATGTCCTGGCGCTCGTAGCTGGCGGTCAGGCGCTGCTGGATCTGCACGAACGGCGCCAGGTCGGCCTGGACTTTCCAGCCAGTGGCCACGGCATTGGCGAGCAGGATGTACATCTCGCTCATCAGCGTGCACAGGCTCTTGACCTTGTGCGCGGTGAGTTCGGTGACGTGGGCGCCACGGCGCGGCAGGATGGCGATCAGGTGCCGGCGCTCGAGAATCAGCAACGCCTCGCGAACCGAGCCGCGGCTGACGTCAAGTGCCTGCGTGACCTTCTGTTCCTGGATGCGCTCCCCGGGCTTCATTTCGCCGCGAATGATGCGTTCGGCGAGGTGATGCGCGATTTGCTCGGCGAGGCTGTCCGGCGCCTTGAACGTCATGGTTGTCCTTCAAACTCTTCGATTTGCACAAGCGGCGCAGTGTAGCGCAATTGATACGTCATGGCGCAGGGCCCACCGGGTGGTTTTTGGCACGATTCAAGCAAAAAGCAGGCTGTTGATCGAGGGTCAATAATGAAGAAATGGAGCGTTAGTCGACAAAATGCATTTTCCTGACCTTTAAGTCAGAAAATCATTGACCGAAAAGTCAGACCTGCTAAATTCGGTTCATATCGGTTAACAACAATAATGAGTCTGCGAGGCCTTCCGTGATCCAGTTTTTACTAAACCAGGAACTCCGTAGCGAGCACGCCCTGGACCCGAACCTGACCGTGCTCAATTATCTGCGCGACCATATAGGCAAACCCGGTACCAAAGAAGGCTGCGCCAGCGGTGACTGCGGCGCGTGCACCGTGGTCGTCGGCGAGTTGCAGACCGATGACGAAGGCCGCGAACACATTCGCTATCGCAGCCTCAACTCGTGCCTGACCTTCGTGTCGTCCTTGCACGGCAAGCAGCTGATCAGCGTTGAAGACCTCAAGCACAAGGGCGAGCTGCACAGCGTGCAGAAGGCCATGGTCGAGTGCCACGGCTCGCAATGCGGGTTCTGCACCCCTGGATTCGTGATGTCGTTGTTTGCCCTGCAAAAGAACAGCGACGCACCGGATCAGCACAAGGCTCACGAAGCCCTGGCCGGCAACCTCTGCCGCTGCACCGGCTATCGGCCGATCCTCGAAGCCGCCGAGCAGTCCTGCTGCGCTAAAAAGCCCGACCAGTTCGACGCCAACGAAGCCCAGACCATTGCCCGGCTCAAGGCCATCGCGCCGACCGCTATCGGCGAACTCAACAGCGGCGACAAGCGCTGCCTGGTGCCCCTGACCGTGGCCGACCTGGCCGACCTCTACGACGCTTATCCACAGGCCCGCCTGCTGGCCGGCGGTACCGACCTGGCGCTGGAAGTGACGCAGTTCCACCGCACCCTGCCGGTGATGATCTACGTCGGCAACGTCGCCGAAATGAAGCGTATCGACCGTTTCGACGACCGCCTGGAAATCGGTGCCGCCACCGCCCTCTCCGACTGCTACGAGGCCCTGAAGGCCGAGTACCCGGACTTCGGCGAACTGCTGCAGCGCTTCGCCTCCTTGCAGATTCGCAACCAGGGCACCCTGGGCGGCAATATCGGCAACGCCTCGCCCATCGGTGACTCGCCTCCCCTGCTGATTGCCCTGGGCGCGCAGATTGTCCTGTGCAAGGGCGAAACCCGGCGCACCCTGGCCCTGGAAGATTACTTCATCGATTATCGCGTCACGGCGCGCCAGGAAAGCGAGTTCATCGAGAAGATCATCGTGCCGCGTGCCAGCGTCGAACAGCTGTTCCGCGCCTACAAGGTGTCCAAGCGCCTGGACGATGACATTTCTGCCGTGTGCGCGGCGTTCAACCTGCGCCTGGAAAACGGTGTGATCGCCGATGCCCGCGTGGCCTTCGGTGGCATGGCGGCCATTCCAAAACGCGCCAACAGTTGTGAAACCGCGTTGATCGGTTCGCCCTTCAACAGCGCCACCGTTGAACGCGCCTGCGCTGCGCTGGCCGAAGACTTCACACCGCTGTCGGACTTCCGCGCCAGCAAGGAATACCGCCTGCTCAGCGCGCAGAACCTGCTGCGCAAATACTTCATCGAACTGCAAACGCCGCACATCGAGACTCGGGTGACCGCTTATGTCTAACCATCACGCCGTAGAGAAGACCCAGGCCGAACTGGCTGAGCTGTTCGCCAAGGACCTGACCACCGGTGTCGGCCGCAGCGTCAAGCACGACAGCGCCGCCAAGCATGTGTCCGGTGAAGCGCAGTACATCGACGATCGCCTAGAGTTTCCGAACCAGCTGCACGTGTACGCCCGCATGTCGGACCGTGCCCACGCCCGGATCATCAGCATCGACACCTCGCCCTGCTATGCCTTTGAAGGCGTGCGCATCGCCATTACCCACGAAGACGTGCCGGGCCTGAAGGACATTGGTCCGTTGCTGCCGGGCGATCCGCTGCTGGCGATCGACACCGTGCAGTTCGTCGGTCAACCGGTGGTGGCCGTTGCCGCCAAGGACCTGGAAACCGCACGCAAGGCGGCAATGGCCGCGATCATCGAATACGAAGACCTGGAGCCGGTGCTGGACGTGGTCGAAGCCTTGCGCAAGCGCCACTTCGTGCTCGACAGCCACACGCACCAACGCGGCGATTCGGTCACGGCGCTGGCCACCGCCGAGCATCGCATTCAAGGCACCCTGCACATCGGCGGCCAGGAACACTTCTACCTGGAAACCCAGATTTCCTCGGTGATGCCCACCGAAGACGGCGGCATGATCGTCTACTGCTCGACCCAGAACCCCACCGAAGTGCAGAAGCTGGTGGCCGAAGTGCTGGACGTGTCGATGAACAAGATCGTCGTCGACATGCGCCGCATGGGTGGCGGTTTTGGCGGCAAGGAAACCCAGGCGGCGAGCCCGGCGTGCCTGTGCGCAGTGATCGCGCACCTCACCGGCCAACCGACCAAGATGCGCCTGCCGCGTGTCGAAGACATGCTGATGACCGGCAAGCGTCACCCGTTTTATGTCGAATACGACGTGGGCTTCGACAGCACCGGGCGCCTGCACGGCATCAACCTGGAACTGGCCGGCAACTGTGGCTGTTCGCCTGACCTGTCGGCGTCGATCGTCGACCGCGCGATGTTCCACTCCGACAACTCGTATTACCTGGGCGACGCGACCGTCAACGGCCATCGCTGCAAGACCAACACCGCGTCGAACACCGCCTACCGTGGCTTCGGTGGCCCGCAAGGCATGGTCGCCATCGAGGAAGTGATGGACGCCATCGCCCGGCATCTGGCCCTCGACCCGCTGGCGGTGCGCAAGGCCAACTACTACGGCAAGACCGAGCGCAACGTCACCCATTACTACCAGACCGTCGAGCACAACATGCTCGAGGAAATGACCGCCGAACTGGAAGAAAGCTGCCAGTACGCCGAGCGCCGCGAAGCGATCCGTCGCTACAACGCCAACAGCCCGATCCTGAAAAAGGGCCTGGCGCTGACCCCGGTGAAATTCGGCATCTCCTTCACCGCCAGCTTCCTCAACCAGGCCGGCGCCCTGGTGCACGTCTACACCGACGGCAGCATCCACCTGAACCATGGCGGCACCGAGATGGGCCAGGGCCTGAACACCAAGGTCGCGCAGGTCGTGGCCGAAGTGTTCCAAGTGGAAATGGACCGAGTGCAGATCACCGCGACCAACACCGACAAGGTGCCGAACACCTCGCCGACCGCAGCGTCCAGCGGTGCGGACTTGAACGGTAAAGCGGCTCAGAACGCTGCTGAAACCATCAAGAAACGCCTGGTCGAATTCGCCGCAAGGCAATACAAGGTCAGCGAAGAAGACGTGGAGTTCCACAACGGTCACGTGCGGGTTCGCGATCACATCCTGACCTTCGAAGCATTGATCCAGCAGGCCTACTTCGCCCAGGTATCGCTGTCGAGCACCGGGTTCTACAAGACCCCGAAAATCTACTACGACCGCAGCCAGGCCCGGGGACGCCCGTTCTACTACTTCGCCTTCGGTGCCGCCTGCTGCGAGGTGATCATCGACACCCTGACCGGCGAGTACAAAATGCTGCGCACCGACATCCTCCACGACGTCGGCGCCTCGCTGAACCCGGCCATCGACATCGGCCAGGTCGAGGGTGGTTTCATCCAGGGCATGGGCTGGCTGACCATGGAAGAACTGGTGTGGAACAACAAGGGCAAGCTGATGACCAACGGCCCGGCCAGCTACAAGATCCCGGCCGTGGCGGACATGCCGCTGGACCTGCGGGTGAAGCTGGTGGAAAACCGCAAGAACCCGGAAGACACGGTGTTCCATTCCAAGGCCGTGGGCGAGCCGCCGTTCATGCTCGGCATCGCCGCCTGGTGCGCGATCAAGGACGCCGTGGCCAGCCTGGGCGACTACAAGCATCAACCGAAAATCGACGCACCGGCGACCCCGGAGCGGGTGTTGTGGGGCTGTGAGCAGATGCGCCAGTTGAAGGTGGCGAAGGCTGTCGAGGCCGAAACCGAGTTGGCTTCGCTCTAAGACCGAGGCGCGCCTATCGCGAGCAGGCTCACTCCTACAGGGGAATGCATTCCAAATGTAGGAGTGAGCCCTGCTCGCGATGGGGCCCGGATAGACAACAGAGATGTTGAGGTGAGACATGTACAACTGGATCGACGCCCTCGCCGACCTGCAGAACCAAGGTGAACCCTGCGTGCTGGTGACCATCATCGAAGAGCTCGGCTCGACGCCGCGCAATGCCGGCTCGAAGATGGTCATCAGCGCCCACCAGACCTTCGACACCATCGGTGGCGGGCATCTGGAATACAAAGCCATGCAGATCGCCCGCGAGATGCTCGCCAGCGGCAAGCAGGACACCCATCTTGAGCGCTTCAGTCTCGGCGCCAGCCTGGGCCAGTGCTGCGGTGGTGCGACCGTGCTGCTGTTCGAACCGATGGGCCAGGTCCAGGCGCAGATCGCCGTGTTCGGCGCCGGCCACGTCGGCCGCGCGATGGTGCCGCTGTTGGCCAGCCTGCCATGCCGGGTGCGCTGGATCGACTCGCGGGAAGACGAATTCCCCGAACAGATCCCCCACGGCGTGCGCAAGATCGTCAGCGAAGAACCGGTGGATGAAATCGACGACCTGCCCGCCGGCAGCTACTGCATCGTCATGACCCACAACCATCAGCTCGACCTCGAGCTCACCGCGGCGATTCTCAAGCGCAACGACTTCGCCTATTTCGGCCTGATCGGTTCGAAGACCAAGCGCGTGAAGTTCGAACACCGCCTGCGCGACCGCGGCTTCGACAGCGGCGTCGTGCAACGCATGCGCTGCCCGATGGGCATCGGCGAAGTCAAAGGCAAGTTGCCTGTGGAAATCGCCATCTCCATCGCCGGCGAGATCATCGCCACCTATAACGCCAATTTCGGCCAGCAAACGTCCCGCGCCGAACCGATTGCCAAACTGCTGCCCGCTTCACGCCGCAGTCAGGCCGCAAACCTGAAAGCCTCAAATTGAGAACTGACATGCCTCTGACTCGCAAAGCTTACCGCGCCGCCATCCTGCACAGCATTGCCGACCCCGCAGAAGTGGGTATCGAAGCCTCCTACGAGTATTTCGAAGACGGCCTGCTGGTGGTCGAAAACGGCAAAATCAGCGCCCTCGGCCACGCCAGTGAACTGCTGCCAACCCTGCCGGCCGATATCGAGATCACCCATTACCAGGATGCGCTGATCACCCCCGGCTTCATCGACACCCACATCCACCTGCCGCAAACCGGCATGGTCGGCGCCTACGGCGAGCAACTGCTGGACTGGCTCAATACCTACACCTTCCCCTGTGAAAGCCAGTTCGCCGACAAGGGCCACGCTGACCAGGTGGCGGACATCTTTATCAAGGAACTGCTGCGCAACGGCACCACCACCGCGCTGGTGTTCGGCAGCGTGCACCCGCAATCGGTGAACTCGTTCTTCGAGGCCGCCGAGCAGCTGGACCTGCGCATGATCGCCGGCAAGGTGATGATGGACCGCAACGCCCCGGACTACCTGACCGACACCGCCGAATCCAGCTACCTCGAAAGCAAGGCGTTGATCGAGCGCTGGCACGGCAAGGGTCGCCTGCACTATGCCGTCACCCCGCGTTTTGCACCGACCAGCACCCCGGAACAGCTGACCCTGGCCGGCCAATTGCTGACCGAATACCCGGATCTGTACATGCAGACCCACATCAGCGAAAACCTCAAGGAAATCGAGTGGGTCAAGGAACTGTTCCCGGAGCGCAAAGGTTACCTGGACGTCTACGACCACTACCAGTTGCTCGGCGAGCGCTCGGTGTTCGCCCACGGTGTGCACCTGTGCGATGACGAATGCGCGCGACTGGCAGAAACCGGTTCGGCCATCTCGTTCTGCCCGACGTCGAACTTCTTCCTTGGCAGCGGCCTGTTCAACCTGCCGATGGCCGAGAAGCACAAACTCAATGTCGGCATCGGCACCGATGTCGGCGGCGGCACCAGTTTCTCGCTGCTGCAAACGCTGAACGAAGCGTACAAGGTCATGCAGCTGCAAGGTGCGCGCCTGAGCCCCTTCAAGTCGCTGTACCTGGCCACCCTCGGCGGCGCCCGTGCGCTGCGCCTTGAAGACAAGATCGGCAACCTGCAGCCGGGCACCGACGCCGACTTCCTGGTGCTGGACTACAACGCCACGCCGTTGCTCGGCTATCGCCTGCAGCAGGCCAATAACATTGCCGAGACGTTGTTTGTACTGATGACGCTGGGGGATGACCGGACAGTGTTGCAGACCTATGCGGCGGGGAATCTGGTGCATCAGCGGTAATTTTTTTCAGGCATAAAAAATCCCCCGTCGCTGTACAGCCCGGGGGATTTTTATTGCCTGTCAGTCCGCCATCGCTGGCAAGCCAGCTCCCACAGGGTCCGAGGTGAATTGCAAATTTTGTAAACACCAAGGATCACTGTGGGAGCTGGCTTGCCAGCGATAGGGGCGACGCGGTCTATCAGATTTTCGCTGGCGAACGCCCAGGCTTCTTGGTCTGCAGCAAATGCGAGAACACCGCGTGCAAATCATCCGACGCACTTTCTTCATCGAGATTGAGCTTGCTGTCGATGTGATCCATGTGATGCATCATCAGGTTCACCGCCAGTTCAGCGTCGCGCTTTTCAATGGCGTCGATCAACTGGGTGTGCTCGTCGTAGGAGCAGTGGGAACGGTTACCGCTTTCGTACTGGGCGATGATCAGCGACGTCTGGGACACCAGGCTGCGCTGGAAGCTGATCAGCGGGGCGTTTTTCGCCGCTTCGGCCAGTTTCAGGTGGAATTCGCCCGACAGGCGGATACCGGCACCCCGGTCGCCACGGGAGAAGCTGTCGCGCTCGTCGTTGACCATCTGCCGCAATTCGGCAATTTGCTCGGCGGTGGCATGCTGCACCGCCAATTCAGTGATCGCACGTTCCACCAGACGCCGGGCCATGAACACCTGGCGCGCCTCTTCGACGCTCGGGCTGGCAACGACGGCGCCGCGATTCGGACGCAGCAATACCACGCTTTCATGGGCCAGGCGCGACAGCGCGCGGCGAATGATGGTGCGGCTGACCCCGAAAATTTCCCCCAGCGCTTCTTCGCTCAACTTGGTGCCGGGCGCCAGGCGCTGTTCGAGGATGGCCTCGAAGATATGCGCGTAGACAATATCGTCCTGGGTTCCGCTGCGGCCGGCTTTGCCTGCTCGCGGCTGTTTCTTTAGGGGTTGCAACTGTTCGTTCATGGGCACTCGAGTCGGGAGAACTGCGGCGAATTGACGGTGACTGTAATACGGCACAGTGGGTCGCTGGCAAGTATCGCGTAAAAAACACTGCGATTGTACACAATGGTTAGTGCCAACACGACTGTACGGCTGTTTGTCACTTCCGCTGTATCGCAACGATCCATTACGTTTGAGTTTAGGCTTTAAAGCAGAATCCGCCGCCTGAACAAGGAACACCGCTGTCATGACAGACGCCACGCACACGCAACTGCGCCCCCTGGCCGACACTTCGCCGTCGGCCATCGTCGCCGGGTTCATCGCCATGATGACCGGCTACACCAGTTCCCTGGTGCTGATGTTCCAGGCCGGGCAAGCGGCCGGGCTGACCAGCGGGCAGATTTCGTCGTGGATCTGGGCGATTTCCATCGGCATGGCGGTGTGCTCGATCGGCCTGTCGTTGCGCTATCGCACCCCCATCACCATCGCCTGGTCCACCCCGGGCGCGGCCTTGCTGATCACAAGCCTCGGTGGCGTGACCTACGGCGAAGCGATCGGCGCCTATATAACCTGCGCGGTGCTGGTGACGATCTGCGGGCTGACCGGCAGTTTCGAACGCCTGGTGAAAAAGATTCCCGCGTCACTGGCGGCGGCATTGCTGGCGGGGATCCTGTTCAAGATCGGCAGCGAGATTTTCGTCGCGGCCCAACATCGCACCGCACTGGTGCTGGGCATGTTTTTTACCTACCTGGTGGTCAAACGCCTGTCGCCGCGCTACGCCGTACTGGGCGCTTTGCTGATCGGTACGGCCTTGTCCGGCGTCATGGGGCTGCTGGACTTCAGCGCGTTCCACCTGGAAGTGGCCACACCGGTGTGGACCACACCGCATTTCTCCCTCGCCGCGACCATCAGCATCGGCATTCCGTTGTTCGTGGTGGCGATGACTTCGCAAAACATGCCGGGCATTGCCGTGCTGCGCGCCGATGGCTACAACGTGCCGGCCTCGCCGCTGATCACCACCACCGGCATCGCCTCGTTGTTGCTGGCGCCATTCGGCTCCCACGGGATCAACCTGGCCGCCATCAGCGCGGCGATCTGTACCGGGCCACATGCCCATGAGGATCGCAACAAACGCTACACGGCGGCGGTCTGGTGCGGGGTTTTCTATGGCATCGCCGGTGTGTTCGGCGCGACGCTGGCCGCGTTGTTTGCCGCACTGCCCAAGGAGCTGGTGCTGTCGATTGCCGCACTGGCGTTGTTCGGTTCGATCATCAACGGCTTGAGCATCGCCATGAGCGAGGCGAAGGAGCGTGAAGCGGCGCTGATCACCTTCATGGTCACGGCATCGGGGCTGACGCTGTTTTCCATCGGTTCGGCATTCTGGGGGATTGTGGCGGGGGTTGTGACGCTGGTGATTCTGAATTGGGGTAAACGTTAATACCAAAAAAAACGGCGACCCTCGGGTCGCCGTTTCTTAGAACATCAAGCTACCGGATTGATCGGCTTTTCCGGGTACCAGACGTCCAGCAGCGGGCTGACTTCAACGCTGGTCAGCTCGGTGCGGCCTTTGAGCCAGGCTTCAACGGCAGCGCGTTGTTCAGCGCTGACCGAGCCACGCTTGATCAGGCAAACCAGACCGTAGTCATCACCGCCGACATAGCCCAGACCGTTGGCTTCCATGGCTTCTTTGAGGAACGCCTCGAGGAAGGCATCAATGGCTTCTTCGGACAGATCTTCCTTGAAATCCAGGTTCAGTTCGAAACCCAGCTCTTGAAATTCATCGACGCACAGTTTTTTGCGCAGACGCTGGGAACGGTTAGTCGCCATTGGAACAATCCTCTTAAGTAATAACGGGCCGCACTTTAGCAGTTTAAGCCGCCAATTGCCCGACTCTCTGGGCCGCCACGCCTACCGTCGGTAAAAAATAGCCCATTGGAAGGCCCACGTACGGCACACGCCGTAGCACCTTGGGGCATAATGCCGACACTTTCATGACCACTGAGGGAAATTATCTTCATGCCCTCGTCTTTTTCCCCCTCGGCTGTAGGGTTTTATCTACATGATCAAATCGTTGCGTCCATTGCTCCTGGCCGGCCTGCTATTGCCCCTGGCCCTCCCGGTTTCCGCTGACCCGATCAATACCAGCCTGTCGCCCAATGTCGAAAAAGCCCTCAAGGCCAGCAAGTTGCAGGACAACGCCCTGTCGCTGGTGATGATTCCGCTGAACGGCCCCGGCACCCCGACTATTTTCAACGCCGACGTCTCGGTCAACCCGGCCTCAACCATGAAGCTGGTCACCACTTACGCGGCCCTGGAAATGCTCGGCCCCAATCACCAGTGGAAAACCGAGTTCTATACCGATGGCACCCTCAGCGGCGGCATCCTCAACGGCAACCTCTACCTCAAGGGTGGCGGCGATCCGAAGCTGAACATGGAAAAACTCTGGCTGCTGATGCGCGACCTGCGCGCCAACGGCGTGACCCAGGTGACCGGCGACCTGGTCCTGGACAAGAACTTCTTCGTGCAGCCGCAACTGCCCGAGTTCAACGACGACGGCAACGACGAGAACAAGCCCTTCCTGGTCAAGCCCGATGCGTTGCTGGTCAACCTCAAGGCCCTGCGTTTCGTCGCGCGCAACGACGGCGGGCGTGTGCTGGTCTCCGTGGAACCGCCTATTGCCAGTATCCGCATCGAAAACCAGGTCAAGGCGATCAACTCCAAGCAATGCACCGGTGGCGTGCGTTACAACCCGGTCCCCCAGGCCGATGGCAGCGTGACCGTGACGGTCGGCGGCCAGTTGGGCGAAGGCTGCAGCTCGCAGACTTACCTGTCGTTGCTCGACCACGCCACCTACACCGCCGGCGCCGTGCGCGCGATCTGGAAAGAACTGGGCGGCAGCATCCAGGGCCGGGATGTGCTGGCGCCAACGCCGAAGGATGCCAAGGTACTGGCGCGGGCGTTCTCGCCGGACCTGGCGGAAATCATCCGCGACATCAACAAATACAGTAACAACACCATGGCCCAGCAGCTGTTCCTGAGCCTGGGGCAGAAGTTCCGCACCGATGCCGACGCCGACGACGCCAAGGCCGCCCAGCGCGTGGTCCGTCAGTGGCTGGCGAAGAAAGGCATCACCGCGCCGCACCTGGTGATGGAGAACGGCTCTGGCCTGTCCCGCTCCGAACGCGTCAGTGCCCGGGAAATGGCGTCGATGCTGCAGGCTGCCTGGCGCAGCCCTTACGCCGCCGAGTACATCAGCTCGATGCCGATTGCCGGTACCGACGGCACCATGCGCAAACGCCTGAAGACCACCGCGATGCGCGGTGAAGCCCACGTCAAGACCGGCACCTTGAACACCGTGCGGGCGATCGCCGGCTTCAGCCGCGACGTCAACGGCAACACCTGGGCGGTGGTGGCGATCCTCAACGACAAGGCACCGTTTGGCGCGTCGTCGGTGCTCGACCAGGTGCTGCTGGACCTGTATCGCCAGCCGAAACTGGCGCAGACGGCTTCGGTGTTGTAAGCACACCTCAATCAACTGTGGGAGCGAGCCTGCTCGCGATGATGGCGGCACATCCAACAATGATGTGACTGAAAGACCGCTATCGCGAGCAAGCTCGCTCCCACAGGTATTGCGTACAACCAGAATCAGTTCATCTCCCCCTGCACCCGATCCCTGCCCTCCTGCTTCGCCACATACACCCCCGAATCCGCCCGCAACAACAGTGCATCCGCGCCCTCGCCAACCCGCCAGCTGGCAATGCCGAAACTCGCCGTGACGACACCTACCTCATCGATCGGCGCACTGCGCAGGCTTTGCCACAACTCCAGTGCCAGCAGTTGGGCCGGCTCGCCACCGATGTCCGGGCAAAGGACCATGAACTCTTCGCCGCCCAGGCGACAGAACACATCCGTGCGCCGCAGCCGCTGGCCAATGCGCTCGCACACGGCCTGCAACACCCGATCGCCCACGGCATGGCCGTACTGGTCATTGATGCGCTTGAAGTGGTCGATGTCGAGCATGATCACCGACAGTTCGCCACCGCCGCGCTCCACCCGGGCCATTTCGGTGGTCAGGCGTTCCTGGAAATAGCGGCGGTTGTGGATACCGGTTAGGGCGTCGGTGACCGACTGCGCCCGCAGTTCTTCTTCCACCCGCTTGGTGTCGGTGATGTCGGAGATGTAGCCATGCCAGAGCACGCCGCCGCCCGGCAGTTCTTCCGGGGTCGCTTCGCCGCGGACCCAGCGCAGGCCGCGTTGGGGCAATTGCACGCGGTATTCCTCGCGCCAGTGGCTGAGGGTGTTGGCCGAGGCGCGGATCGAGGCGCGCACGCGGGTGGTGTCCTGAGGATGAATCCGCGTGAAAATCGCCTCGGCGTTGAGCAGCAGCACGTCCGGCTCCAGCTCATAGATCTCGCGAATGCCGTCGCTGGCGTAGATCACGCTGAAACGCCCGTCGAACTCCATCTTGAACTGGTAGATGCCGCCGGGCACATGGGCACTGAGTTTCTTCAGCAACAGGTCCCGTGCGGCCAGGGCCTCGTGCACACGCTTGCGTTCGGTGATGTCGATGCAGATCGCCAGGTGCCCGACCCACAACCCCTGTTCGTCGAGAACCGGAGTCGCCAGCATGTTGACGATCAGGTGGCTGCCATCGCTGCGCACCAGCGTCCACTCCCGCGCCTCATCGCCACCCTCGACCAGCATCGCATGACAGGCCGGTACCGGCTTGCCGTAACGCGCCGTCAATTCTGCCGAGCGTGCCGCGAGTTCCCGGGGCAAGTGCAGGTTTTCCAGGGTCATGTGCCCGACCACTTCGGCGACGGTGTAACCGAGCATCTGCTCGGCGCCAGCATTGAAGGTGCTGATCACTCCGCGCAGGTCCGTGGCAATGATCGCCACCTGGGTCGCGGCATCCAGCACCCCGCGCAACTGGCCATGGGTGCCACGCAGCTCCTGTTCGCGGGCGCGCAGTTCCCCGGTCCGTTGCTCGACCATTTTCAGCGCCCGCTGCCGCTGACTGGCCAGTACATAGAGCAAGGCGCTGAGCAGCACACTGAGCAGGCCACCGAGCACCACCAGCGTCGTCACTGAAGAATGGTTGGCCTTGAGGAAAGCCGCGCTGGGGCGGATATCGACCTGGTAATCGTGATCGGCAAGACGCAACAACCGCGTCGCAGACAAGTCACTGGACGCTGGCGCATTGGGCGATTCGAACAGCACCTCGTGCTGCTCATCGGTGGACAGGTCGAGGATGCGCACCGAAAGATAATCACGCCCCGCCTCCGGCAACCCGTCCGCCAGCAACTGGCGCATGCTGATCACTGCCATGACATATCCGAACGGTTTGCCGATGGCGCCGCCAACGCTGCTGCGCAGCATGACCGGCGCGACCAACAGCACGCCGCGGGCATATGTCGGCTCGATATTGACCAAGTGCATCGGCTGCGACACGGCCATGCCCTGGTGCTTATCGGCCCGTTCCAGCGTGGCGCGACGCAAGGGCTGGGCCAGCAAGTCATAACCCAGTGGCGCACCGAGCTTGCTTTGCGTCTGGCTATACAGCACCGCCACGTACTCATCCCGATCACCGGCCAATTGCAGTTGTCCGGCGGCATTGAGTTCGCGCAGGGTGAATTCGCTCAGGCCCTCCTCGCGCGCCCGGCGCTCGAAGGCTGGCCGCTGGTCACGACTGACCCGTTCGGCGAACGAATAGGCCTGGGTGCGGTGCAACAGGGGTTGGGTGTAGCCGTTGAATTCTGCGCGCGAGACCGTATCGGAGTTGGCAAAGAACCGGCGCAGGCCATCGAGGCGCTGCTCCTGATCCTGGAAACGTTCTTCGATTCGGCTGTAGCGTTCGCTGGCCAGCAACTGGAAGCGTTGCCGCAATTGATGTTGAAACAGGTTCAGCGTCGACCAGGCGAGCAATGCCGTGAGAATCCCGCCGACGAGCAAGACCATGAGCGCGACCAGCCCGGCCGGGACATCTTCGCTGATAAAACCCAGGATCTTGGGGCGCACGGCGTGCAACGACATAGACGCAACTCAAAACGCCATGTGCGGGAAAGCCCATTGGCCGTGGATTGAGTTATAGCTATTAGCCACTAATTTGACCAGCACTGTGGAACCAACAACGCCTGGTCCGCCAACTGTAGGAGCGAGGCTTGCCCGCGAACCAGGCACCGCGGTGTGTATGTCACACCGCGTTATCGTTCTTCGCCGGCAAGCCTGGCTCCTACAGAGATCTATCAGCGAGCAGTGATTTTCCAGGCGCGATGGATCTTGGCGTTACGGGAAAAATCCGCATCGATGGTCTGGGCGGTGATCTCTTCGATCGCGTAGCGCTCGCTGAGGTTGGGCTCGAGCTCGAACTTGCGAAAGTTGTTGGAGAAGTACAACACCCCACCCGGTGCCAGCCGCGCCATGGCCAGGTCGATCAGTTGCACCTGGTCACGCTGCACATCAAAGACCCCTTCCATACGCTTGGAGTTGGAGAACGTCGGCGGGTCGATGAAGATCAGGTCGTACTCTTCACGGCAGGCGTCCAGCCAGACCATCACATCACTCTGCTCCAGACGGTTCTTGTCGGAGAAACCGTTCAGGGACAGGTTGCGACGCGCCCAGTCCAGGTAGGTTTTCGACAGGTCGACGCTGGTGGTGCTGCGCGCGCCGCCTTTGGCCGCGTGGACACTGGCGGTGGCGGTGTAGCAATACAGATTGAGGAAGCGCTTGCCGGCGGCCTCTTTCTGGATGCGCATGCGCATTGGCCGGTGGTCGAGGAACAACCCGGTATCGAGGTAATCGGTGAGGTTGACCAGCAGCTTCACGCCGCCTTCGTTGACCTCGACGAACTTGCCCTGGGCCGCCTGACGCTCGTACTGCTTGGTGCCGCTCTGACGCTCGCGGCGCTTGACCACCACCCGGTTCTTGTCGATGTTCAGCGCCTGCGGGATCGCCGCCAGGGCGTCGAACATGCGCGCCGAAGCCTTCTGCGGATCGATGGATTTCGGTGCGGCGTATTCCTGGACGTGGACCCAATCCTGGTACAGGTCGATGGCCATGGAGTATTCCGGCATGTCGGCATCGTAGACACGATAGCAATCGATGCCTTCACGCTTGACCCACTTGCCCAGCGCCTTGAGGTTTTTCTGCAGGCGGTTGGCAAACATCTGCCCACCTTCGCTCAGGCGCGGCTGCTCGAACACCGGAGCCGGTGCTGCCGTCGGCTTGATCGGGTTGCCATTCTTGTTGTACTGGCGCTCTTGCGGCTCGTTCGGCGCCTGTTCGTAGGCCGCCTCTTCACGCTCGGCCTGACGCTGTTCCGGAGTACGACGCTCGCCGGTGACGAATTGATCCGGCAACACCTTGATCAGCAACAGCTTGCACGGCAAGGCGCCGTTCCAGAACGAATACTGCTTGTGGCTGCGGATGCCCATGCGCTTGCCCAGGTCCGGGGCGCCGGTGAACACCGCGGCTTCCCAGTTGAGGCAAGCCTGACGCAGGCGTTCGCCAAGGTTCTGGTAGAGGTAGAGCAGGCTCGCCTCGTCGCCCAGACGCTCGCCGTACGGTGGGTTGCAGATCACCAGGCCTTTCTGGTTCTGGTCCGGACGCGGCTCGAAGGTCGCGACTTCGCCCTGGTAGATCTTGATCCACTCGCTCAGGCCGGCACGTTCGACGTTGTTGCGGCCTGGTTGAATCAGGCGCGGATCGGCTTCGTAACCGCGAATCCACAGCGGTGGCTTGGCCAGGCCGGCAGCCGCACGCTCACTGGCTTCTTCATGCAATTTTTTCCACAGCGCCGGTACGTGACCGAGCCAGGCAGTGAAACCCCATTGCTCGCGGCGCAGGTTTGGCGCGATATCGGCGGCGATCATCGCGGCTTCAACCAGGAAGGTACCCACACCACACATCGGGTCCGCCAGCGCGCCGCCTTCAGCCGCGATACGCGGCCAGCCGGAACGGATCAGGATCGCCGCCGCCAGGTTTTCCTTCAGCGGTGCCGCACCTTGCTGCAGGCGATAGCCGCGCTGGTGCAGGCTATGGCCGGACAGGTCGAGGGAGAGGATCGCTTCACCGCGATCCAGGCGCAGATGGATGCGCAGGTCCGGGTTGAGCTTGTCGATGGACGGACGGTCACCCTGCGGGGTGCGCAGTTTGTCGACGATGGCGTCCTTGACCTTCAAGGCGCCGAAGTGCGTGTTGTCGATGCCCGAGCCGTGGCCGCTGAATTCGACGGCCAGGGTGCCGTCATTGAGCATGTGGTCTTGCCACTCGATGTCCAGCACACCGTGGTAGAGGTCTTCGGCGTCTTTCATCGGGAAACGCTTGAGCACCAGCAGCACCCGGTTGGCCAGGCGCGACCACAGGCACAGGCGATAAGCGGTTTCCATGGTGGCCATGCCACGCACGGCAGAAGTGTGCTCACGCGCTTCCTCAAGGCCAAGCCCGACGGCTTCCTCGATGAGCAGGCCTTCAAGGCCTTTTGGGCAAGTGAGGAAGAGTTCGAAACGATCGGACATGAGGATTACAGTGCCTTTGCTGAGTGAACCGGCAACGCATTGCCGGCCCGGTTTTCAATCAGGCGCTTTTCTTGAAGAGCGCCCGCGTGGCACGAAGGTGTGCCGTTCCACCCTTGCTGCCCGGGTTAAATGAGCTTAGATGCAAGGACAGATAAAAAAGTTAATGCAACAAAATGACATAAGTCGACCCTTCGTCGAATAGTCCGTCCCGGCAACGGGAGGCATTCTCAGCAAGGGATTAACCTGATCATCTAACGCAGGGCCGATCATACCGGGGTTTGATCAATAAATACGCCACAAACATCATGTTACTTAGTGCCATAGCAAATTAATAGTTACGTCCTTATGACAAAACGATCATTCCCTCGATGTGACGCATTGGTTAGAACTCAATACAGGTTGGCGCCGCAATGACGCCAACACCTTGGCTCGTCACGCCGGCAACGAGCCCCAACGGCAGAGTTTTTCTGCCAGACCTCGATTGAGGTCGACGCGATACCTACAGTCAACAAGTGAGGGCAACACCCTATGAGAAGACTTAAGCGTGATCCGTTGGAAAGAGCATTTTTGCGCGGATATCAATATGGCGTTGGTGGCAAATCCCGTGAGCTTTGCCCATTTACTCTACCGTCGGTACGCCAAGCCTGGATTAACGGCTGGCGAGAAGGACGCGGCGACAACTGGGACGGTATGACCGGCACTGCGGGAATCCACAGACTCAACGAACTTCACGCCGTCGGCTAACACAGGGCACACACTCCGACACACAATCTGATCATGTAGCGAATTAACCACGCACGTCCCATCCGGACGGCGGGCTGCGGCCCAAGGGCTCCTTTGAAGGGGCCCTTTTTTATACCTGTTGCATGGTCAGACACCATCCCTGTGGGAGCACGGCTTGCCGGCGATGGCGTCCTTGAGACCGCTATCGCCGGCAAGCCGTGCTCCTACAGGGATTAGCGCAAGGCGGCGATCGCGTCGACCGATTCGCGAATCAGCGCCGGGCCCTTGTAGATGAAGCCCGAGTAGATCTGCACCAGGCTCGCGCCCGCGCTGATTTTCTCCGCCGCGTGCCGGCCTTCGGTGATGCCACCCGCCGCGATGATCGGCAAGCGACCGCCCAGTTCCGCGGCCAGCACCTTCACGGTGTGCGTGCTCTTGTCACGTACCGGTGCGCCGGACAGTCCGCCCGCCTCGTCACCATGTTCCATGCCTTCGACGCCCACGCGACTCAGGGTGGTGTTGGTGGCGATGACCGCGTCCATACCGGTTTCGATCAACGCCTGTGCGACCTGCGCGGTTTCTTCGTCGGTCATGTCCGGCGCGATCTTGATCGCCAGCGGCACGTGCCTGCCGTGACGCAGCGCCAGTTCCGCCCGGCGCGTGGCGAGGTCGGCCAGC
Organism: Pseudomonas sp. GM78; assembly: GCF_000282475.1. Taxonomy (GTDB): domain Bacteria; phylum Pseudomonadota; class Gammaproteobacteria; order Pseudomonadales; family Pseudomonadaceae; genus Aquipseudomonas. The sequence continues at coordinate 4,084 of NZ_AKJF01000057.1, read as the reverse complement.
AGTTGCTTGAGCGAATCACCGAATTGCAGGCTGCGCAGGCCCGGGGTATTGGGCGAGCTGACGTTGACTGTGACATAGCTGGCGTGGGCGTAGACCTTGTCCAGGCAGATCAGGTAGTCGTCGACCGCCCGCTCGACCGGGGTGTCGAAGTTCTTGCCGATGTTGATGCCCAGCACGCCCTTGTACTTGGCGGCCGCCACGCGGGCCAGCAGGTGATCGACACCCAGGTTGTTGAAGCCCATGCGGTTGATGATCGCCTCGGCCTCCGGCAAGCGGAACAACCGCGGCTTCGGATTGCCCGGTTGCGCACGCGGGGTAATGGTGCCGATTTCGACAAAACCAAAACCCAGCTGCGCAAAGCCGTCGATGGCCGCGCCATTCTTGTCCAGGCCAGCGGCCAGGCCTACCGGGTTCGGGAAGTCCAGGCCCATGACATTCACCGGCAGTTTTGCCGGGGCCTTGCACAGCAAACCGTTGAGCCCCAGACGCCCGCCCGCGCCGATCAGGTCCAGGGACAGATCGTGGGAGGTTTCCGGGGAAAGTTTGAACAACAGCTGACGGGCCAGGGTGTACATGGGCGGGCTTGACTCGATTGGCGGCGAAATGAGGCGGCGATTATACCCGCGCATCGGGGTCGCAAGCGAGGCGCGCGACAAAAACAGCGGGCGATGGCATATGCCTTGCACCGGCACAGGTATCAGCACGCAGGCCAACGACGGAATGCGTGCCAGGACAATGGCGTCGTCAGCCGCCCCTGCTCACACGGGGTCCGGGACGACGTTTTTTTTGGAAGGTGCGAAATCGATGAACGAACCCTCAACCAATCCCCTGGCCTGGGTCAATGGCAGCGATGCCCCGGAAAAGACCGAAATCAACCTCGGCTTCATGGCCCTGAGCGACTGCGCTTCGGTGGTGGTCGCCGCCACCCAGGGCTTCGCCCAGCCCTACGGACTGACCCTGAATCTCAAGCGCCAGTCGTCCTGGGCCAACCTGCGGGACAAACTGGTCAGCGGCGAACTCGACGCCGCCCACAGCCTCTACGGCTTGATCTACGCCGTGCACCTGGGCATCGGCGGCGTGGCCCCCACCGACATGGCGGTGCTCATGGGCCTGAACCAGAACGGCCAGAGCATCAACCTCTCCCACGGCTTGCAGGCCGCCGGCGTGACCAGTCCTGAAGCACTGGACCGTCACGTGCACCAAACTCGCCCAAAACTGACCTTTGCCCAGACCTTTCCCACCGGCACCCATGCCATGTGGTTGTACTACTGGCTGGCGAGCCAGGGCATACATCCGTTGCACGACGTCGACAGCGTCGTGGTGCCGCCGCCGCAAATGGTGGCGCACCTGCAAGCCGGGCGCATCGACGGCTTCTGCGTCGGCGAGCCCTGGGCCGACAGCGCGGTGAAGCAGAACCTCGGCTTTAGCCTGGCCACCTCCCAGGCCATCTGGCCCGACCACCCGGAAAAAGTCCTCGGTTGTACGCGCGCCTTCGTCGAGCAATACCCCAACACCGCCCGCGCCCTGGTGATGGCGATCCTCGAAGCCAGCCGTTTCATCGACGACAGCGTCGAGAATCGCCGCAGTACCGCGCAATTGCTCAGCGCACCCCAGTACCTCGATGCGCCGTTGTCGTGTATCGAACCACGGCTGCTGGGCGACTATGCCGACGGCCTGGGCAACGAATGGCAAGACCCGCATGCGCTGCGTTTCCATGGGCAGGGGGCGGTCAACCTGCCCTACCTGTCCGACGGCATGTGGTTCATGACTCAGTTTCGTCGCTGGGGCCTGTTGCGCGACGACCCCGATTACCTCGCCGTAGCTCGTCAGGTGCAGCAACTAGACTTATACCGTGAGGCCGCCAGCGCCGTCGGTGTCGCCGCCCCGGGCAATGAGATGCGCAGCAGCCAGTTGATCGACGGCAAGGTCTGGGACGGTGCGGACCCGGCTGGTTATGCCCGCAGCTTCAGGCTGCACGCCATGAGCGACAGCTCGCCACTTCTCGCCAGCCGCTGACAGGAGACTGCAAACATGCTGCGTATCCTGCTGATCAACGACACAGCGAAAAAAGTCGGGCGCCTGAAAGCTGCCCTGACCGAGGCCGGCTTCGAGGTCATCGACGAATCCGGACTGACCATCGACTTGCCCGAACGCGTCGAAACGGTGCGCCCGGACGTGATCCTGATCGATACCGAGTCACCGAGCCGCGATGTCATGGAGCAAGTGGTGCTGGTCAGCCGCGACCAGCCACGGCCGATCGTGATGTTTACCGACGAACACGACCCCGATGTGATGCGCCAGGCGATCAAGTCCGGAGTCAGTGCCTACATCGTGGAAGGCATTCACGCACAGCGCCTGCAACCGATTCTCGACGTGGCCATGGCGCGCTTCGAAAGCGACCAGGCCCTGCGCGCCCAACTGCACGCCCGTGACCAGCAACTGGCCGAGCGCAAGCGCATTGAGCTGGCCAAGGGGCTGCTGATGAAGATGAAGGACTGCAACGAAGAAGAGGCCTACACCCTGATGCGTCGCCAGGCGATGAGCCGCCAGCAGAAGCTGATCCAGGTGGCGGAGCAGATCATTGCCATGAGTGAGTTGCTTGGCTGAACAGCAAAAGATCGCAGCCTTCGGCAGCTCCTACAAATGGAATGCGTACACCCTGTAGGAGCTGCCGAAGGCTGCGATCTTTTCGGCCCAACCAAAAAATCCGCCATGTGGCACAAATCTGGCTAAGTAATCCCTACAGGTAACCAACGGCGGTTGCCCCACCTACGACAAAGACGTCGCTCACCTCATTTGCCCCATGGCGAATCAGGTGGCGGCGTTTTTTTTGTTTTGGCTCCCGTTCGAGACTCCTATCAGCTGAGGTAAGCGATGAATTCAAGCTTCTGGAAATCCGGCCATACCCCGACACTGTTCGCAGCCTTCCTCTATTTCGACCTGAGTTTCATGGTGTGGTACCTGCTCGGCCCGCTGGCCGTACAGATCGCTGGCGACCTGCACCTGACCACGCAACAACGCGGGCTGGTGGTGGCCACGCCGATTCTGGCCGGCGCGGTACTGCGCTTCGCAATGGGGATGCTGGCTGATCGCCTGTCTCCCAAGACCGCCGGCCTGATCGGCCAGGTGATCGTCATCTGTGCGTTGTTCGGTGCCTGGAAACTCGGCATCCACACCTACGAGCAAGCCTTGCTGCTGGGGCTGTTCCTCGGCATGGCCGGCGCCTCCTTCGCCGTCGCCCTGCCCCTGGCATCGCAGTGGTATCCGCCGCAGCACCAAGGCAAAGCCATGGGCATTGCCGGGGCCGGGAACTCCGGCACCGTACTCGCGGCGCTGATTGCGCCGGTTCTGGCGGCTGCCTTTGGCTGGAGCAATGTGTTCGGCTTCGCGTTGATCCCGCTGATCCTGACGCTGATCGTTTTCGCCTGGCTGGCCAAGAACGCGCCTGAGCGGCCGAAAGCCAAGTCGATGGCCGACTACTTCAAGGCCCTGGGCGACCGCGACAGCTGGTGGTTCATGTTTTTCTACAGCGTGACCTTCGGTGGCTTCATCGGCCTGGCCAGCGCCCTGCCTGGTTACTTCAACGACCAGTACGGCCTGAGTCCGGTGACCGCTGGCTACTACACGGCAGCCTGTGTGTTTGGCGGCAGCCTGATGCGTCCGCTGGGCGGCGCCCTGGCCGATCGTTTCGGCGGCATTCGCACCCTGCTCGCGATGTACACCGTGGCAGCCATCTGTATTGCTGCCGTCGGTTTCAACTTGCCGAGTTCCTATGCCGCGCTGGCCCTGTTCGTGTGCACCATGCTCGGTTTGGGTGCAGGCAACGGTGCGGTGTTCCAGTTGGTGCCACAGCGTTTCCGTCGCGAGATCGGCGTCATGACCGGCCTGATCGGCATGGCCGGCGGCATCGGTGGCTTTGCCCTGGCGGCAGGCATGGGTGCGATCAAGCAAAGCACCGGCAGCTACCAGATGGCATTGTGGTTGTTCGCCAGCCTGGGCGTGCTCGCCTGGTTCGGCCTGCACGGCGTAAAACGCCGCTGGAGAACCACCTGGGGTTCGGCCGCCGTAACGGCTGGTCGGGGCT
>NZ_AKJF01000056.1 GCF_000282475.1 Pseudomonas sp. GM78 | reverse complement strand
AACCGACTGAACTACCGCTGCGTATCGCTGTGGACTTGCGTCCAGGTAACTCGTTTGATTGAAAAGCTTCGGTGCTCTTCAATCGCGAACCAGATCGTAATCTGCTTCGTAAATATGGCGCAGCGGACGGGACTCGAACCCGCGACCCCCGGCGTGACAGGCCGGTATTCTAACCGACTGAACTACCGCTGCGCGTCGGTGGAGGCATTTCAGCCTACCTCTTGCTTTCGCAAGTTTCTCGGAAGTGGTGGGTGATGACGGGATCGAACCGCCGACATTCTGCTTGTAAGGCAGACGCTCTCCCAGCTGAGCTAATCACCCGTTTGCATCTCCGAGGCCGCGAAATTTACGCAGGTAGCGAACCTAAGTCAATAGCAGGATTGAAGTTTTTTTCAAAAACAGCTTCAAGCGGCAAGCTACAAGCTGCAAGAGAAGAGCGGTATTGCGTTAGCAGGCATGACACAGTCTGCTTTAACTTGCAGCTTGAAGCTTGAAGCTGCCCCTCACTGCTCGTAAATCATCTTCTTGGTCATGCCACCATCGACCACGAACTCCTGCCCCGTGACAAAGCCGGCGTTCTTCGACAGCAGCCAGGCCACCATCGCCGCCACGTCCTCGACCGTCCCTACCCTGCCCGCCGGATGCTGGGCATGGTCGGCATCGGTCAGCGGCTCGGCGCGACGCACGGAAGGGTCCCGTGCATCGATCCAGCCAGGGCTGACCGCATTGACCCGAATCTCCGGGCCAAGGCTGATAGCCAGTGCGTGAGTCAAGGCCAGCAGGCCGCCCTTGCTCGCGGCATAGGCCTCGGTGTCGGGTTCCGACTGACCGGCGCGGGTCGAGGCCAGGTTGACGATCGCCCCGCTATGCGCCCGCAGGTACGGCGCACAGTGCTTGGCCAACAGCATCGGCCCACTGAGGTTCACCGCCAGTACCCGGTTCCAGTAGGCCAGGTCGAGGCTTTCCAGGGTGATGTTGTGCGGATCGGCAACCGCCGCATTGCACACCAGCGCATCCAGGCGCCCGAACTGCCCCAGCACCTCGGCAACACCCAGCGCCACCTGCCCTTCGTTCGAAACGTCCATGGCGATGAACCAGGCATTGTCGCCCAGCACTTTCGCCACCTTCGAACCGCGCGTCCGGTCCAGGTCCGTCAGCACCACTTGCCAGCCTTCGCTGATCAACCAGGCCGCAATACCCAGGCCAATGCCCCGCGCCGCACCGGTCACCAGTGCAACGCGACCATTGGAGCCCGGTGGCGTGGACAACTCGATCACAAGGCCGCCAACCCGCGCGCCAGGTCGGCTTGCAGGTCTGCCACGTCTTCCAGGCCGACCGCAATGCGGATCAGGCTGTCACGAATGCCCGCAGCCTCACGTTCCTGCGGTGCCAGGCGGCCGTGGGAGGTGGTGCTCGGGTGGGTGATGGTGGTCTTGCTGTCGCCCAGGTTGGCGGTGATCGAAATCAGGCGGGTCGCATCGATGAAGCGCCAGGCGCCCTCTTTGCCGCCCTTGACCTCGAAACTCACGACCGCACCGAAGCCCTTCTGCTGACGCAGGGCCAGCTCGTGCTGTGGATGGCTCTTGAGGCCGGCGTAATGGACTTTCTCGATGCCGTCCTGCTGCTCCAGCCATTCGGCCAGTTGCTGGGCGTTGGCGCAATGGGCCTTCATCCGCAGGTTGAGGGTTTCCAGGCCCTTGAGGAAGATCCAGGCGTTGAACGGGCTCAAGGTCGGCCCAGCGGTACGCAGGAAGCCGACCACTTCTTTCATTTGCTCGCTGCGCCCGGCCACGACACCGCCCATGCAACGGCCCTGACCATCGATGAACTTGGTTGCCGAGTGCACGACGATGTCCGCACCCAGTTTCAGCGGCTGTTGCAGCGCCGGGGTGCAGAAGCAGTTGTCGACCACCAGCATCGCGCCCTTGGCGTGAGCGATTTTCGCCAGCTCGGCGATGTCCACCAGTTCGGCCAGCGGGTTGGACGGCGATTCGACGAACAGCAATTTGGTGTTGGCCTTGATCGCCGCATCCCAGCCGGACAGGTCCGCCAGGGGCACGTAGTCGACTTCGACGCCGAAACGCTTGAAGTACTTCTCGAACAGGCTGATGGTCGAGCCGAATACGCTACGCGACACCAGCACGTGATCGCCGGCACTGCACAGGCTCATGACCACCGCCATGATCGCGGCCATGCCGGTGGCGGTGGCCACGGCTTGCTCGGCGCTTTCCAGGGCGGCAATGCGCTCTTCGAAGGCGCGCACGGTGGGGTTGGTGTAGCGCGAGTAGACGTTACCCGGCACTTCCCCGGCAAAACGCGCGGCCGCATCGGCGGCGGTGCGGAATACGTAGCTGGAAGTGAAGAACATCGGATCACCGTGTTCGCCTTCCGGCGTACGGTGCTGACCGGCACGTACGGCCAGGGTATCGAACGCTACGCCTTCGAGGTCGCTGTCCAACCGACCGGCATCCCAATCCTGACTCATGCTGTCACTCCTTTCCCTAATCTCGAAAATTAAAAGCCAGATACAAAACCGGCCCCTCAGGGCCGGTAGTTACTCAGTTGTTGTACAGATCGATGATCGCGCTGACTGCCTGGGTCTTGACCTTGGAGGCATCGTTACGCGCCTGCTCGATCTTGTTCAGGTAAGCCTCGTCGACGTCGCCGGTGACGTACTGGCCGTCGAACACCGCGCAATCGAACTTGTCGATCTTGATCTTGCCGCCACCGACCGCTTCGATCAAGTCAGGCAGATCCTGATAGATCAGCCAGTCGGCACCGATCAGATCCGCAACGTCCTGGGTCGAACGGTTGTGGGCGATCAGCTCGTGGGCGCTCGGCATGTCGATGCCGTAGACGTTCGGGAAACGCACGGCCGGGGCTGCAGAACAGAAATAAACGTTCTTGGCGCCCGCTTCGCGTGCCATCTGGATGATCTGCTTGCAGGTGGTGCCGCGCACGATGGAGTCGTCCACCAGCATCACGTTCTTGCCGCGGAATTCCAGCTCGATGGCGTTGAGCTTCTGGCGTACGGATTTTTTCCGTGCGGCCTGGCCCGGCATGATGAAGGTCCGGCCGATGTAGCGGTTTTTCACGAAACCTTCGCGGAACTTCACGCCCAGGTGGTTCGCCAGCTCCAGGGCCGCGGTGCGGCTGGTGTCCGGGATCGGGATGACCACGTCGATGTCGTGATCCGGACGCTCGCGCAGGATCTTCTCGGCCAGCTTCTCGCCCATGCGCAGGCGGGCCTTGTACACCGACACGCCGTCGATGATCGAGTCCGGACGCGCCAGGTAGACGTGTTCGAAGATGCACGGGGTCAGGGACGGGTTGGTCGCGCACTGACGGGTGTGCAGCTTGCCGTCTTCAGTGATGTAGACCGCTTCGCCCGGTGCCAGGTCGCGGATCAGGGTGAAACCGAGCACGTCCAGGGACACGCTCTCGGAGGCGATCATGTACTCGACGCCTTCGTCGGTGTGACGCTGGCCGAACACGATCGGGCGGATGCCGTGCGGGTCGCGGAAACCGACGATGCCGTAGCCGGTGATCATCGCTACGACCGCGTAGCCACCAACGCAACGGTTGTGCACGTCGGTAACGGCCGCGAACACGTCTTCTTCAGTTGGCTGCAGCTTGCCGCGCTGGGCCAGCTCGTGTGCGAACACGTTCAGCAGTACTTCCGAATCGGAACTGGTGTTGACGTGGCGCAGGTCAGATTCGTAAATCTCCTTGGCCAGTTGTTCAACGTTGGTCAGGTTACCGTTGTGCGCCAGGGTGATGCCGTAAGGCGAGTTGACGTAAAACGGTTGAGCTTCGGCCGAGGTCGAGCTGCCCGCGGTCGGGTAGCGCACATGGCCAATGCCCATGTGGCCGACCAGGCGCTGCATGTGACGCTGCTGGAACACGTCACGCACCAGGCCGTTGTCCTTGCGCAGGAATAACCGGCCATCATGGCTGGTCACGATACCGGCAGCGTCCTGGCCGCGGTGCTGGAGGACGGTTAGCGCGTCATACAGCGCCTGATTGACGTTCGACTTACCGACGATACCGACGATGCCACACATGCGACGCAACCCCTACTTAATGGATCTGAACTGAACAACACTCACTGAGGCGTTTTGGCCATCGGCAAGAGCTGCTCCTTGAACGGAATATCAGCGGGTACGCTGATACCGCTGGCAAGCCACTGACTGCTCCACCCGAGAATCAGGTTTTTGGACCAGTCGGCGACCAATAAAAATTTTGGCACGAGTTGGGACTCTTTCCACCACCCGTCCTGTTGTACCGGCCCCAGGCTCAATAGCCCGACCGCCACGACCACCAGCAACACGCCACGCGCTGCACCGAACGCCATGCCGAGGAATCGATCGGTCCCGGACAACCCGGTGACGCGAACCAACTCGCTGATAAGATAATTGATCATTGCGCCCACGATCAGCGTGGCGACGAACATGATGGCACAGCCCGTGATCACACGAGCCGATGGGGTCTGGATGTATCCGGCGAGGTACTCGGACAATGAACCACCGAACATCCAGGCAACGGCTCCTGCGATGATCCAGGTCACCAGCGACAGTGCTTCTTTAACGAAGCCGCGGCTCAGACTGATCAAAGCGGAGATGGCGACGATTGCAACGATCGCCCAGTCAACCCAGGTAAATGGCACAGTGCAGCCTACAGACGGATAAGGCGGCGCATTTTAGCAGAGCCCATGCTTATCGGTAAGCTGCGATTGTCAGTGCATTTCAAATCGTGGCGATAGATTTAGCCACGCTCTGGCTGAAAGCGCACGACAAACCCCTTGAGGTTCTGTTGGCGGTTCAACAGGTCACGCAGGCGATCGGCTTCTGCACGCTCGATGAGCGGCCCGACAAACACGCGATTCTTGCCATCGGCCGTACGGATGTAGGCATTGTAACCCTGGCTGCGCAGGTTTTTTTGCAGCTTTTCCGCACTTTCGCGATTGGCCAGGCTGGCCAGTTGCACCGACCAACTGACCGACAGGCCATTGGCATCGACGCGGCTTTGGCTGGTATCGGGCTTGCCCGATGCGGCGGTGATCGGTTGGGACGGCGGCGTGGCGGGCTTGGCCGCCAGCGCCGGGACAGGGGCCGGTGCAGGGGGCGGCGTGACCGGCTTGGCGGCGGGCGCCGGCGCGACAGGCGCAACCGGTGCAACCGGGGCTTCCTGCTGGGCGATTTCTTCGTCGCTCGGCACAGGCTCCTGCGGCAGGGCTTGTGGCTCAGGCACCACCACGGGCTCCACCTGCACTTGCGGCATCGCCGGTGCTTGCGGCGCGGCCGGGGCCTGGACCGTCACCTGACGCTGCTCATCCTGGCGGGAAAACAGCATCGGCAGGAATATCACCGCCAGCGCCACCAGGACCAGGGCACCGACCATGCGCTGCTTGTAAGCCTTATCCAGCAATGCCATTTGCCGCTACCTCCGTGGAGCGCCGGGCCAGCCACTCAAGGGCCTCGGCAACACAATAGAATGATCCGAACAACAGAATCTCGTCGTCGCTCGTCGCCTGCGCACACTGCCCTTCCAGGGCGGCGGCCACGCTGTCGTAGGACGTCACCGACGCGCCGCGCTTGTCCAGCGCTTCGCGCAAGTCGGCCACCGGTCGCGCCCGGGGCGAGTCCAACGGTGCGACAGCCCAGTGCTCGACACTAGCACTCAATTCGCCAATGACACCATCCAGATCCTTGTCTGCCAGCAATCCGAATACCGCCAGACGCTTGCCGACCGGTGGACGGCTGGCCAGGCGACGGGCCAGATACTCGGCGGCGTGGGGGTTGTGCCCCACATCCAGCAACAGGTTGAGGCGCTTGCCCTGCCAGTCGACCTGCCGGCGATCGAGTCGACCGACGATTCGCGTCGCTTGCAGCGCCTGGACAATCTGCGCACTCACCCAAGGCAAACCGAGCAACAGGTAGGCCTGCAGCGCCAGGGCGGCGTTTTCCATCGGCAGGTCGAGCAGCGGCAGATCGTGCAATTCGATCACTTGCCCCTTGGCATCAACGCCGCGCCATTGCCAATGCTGATCGGTCACACCCAAGTCAAAATCGCGCCCACGCAGGAAAAACGGGCAATTGAGCTCGCGCGCCTTGTCCAGCAGGGGCTGCGGGGGATTCAGGTCGCCGCAGAGCGCAGGCGCGCCCTGGCGGAAGATGCCGGCCTTCTCGAAGGCCACGGAATCGCGGGTATCACCCAGGTAATCCGCATGATCCACGCCAATGCTGGTGACCAGCGCCATGTCGGCGTCCACCACGTTGACCGTGTCCAGGCGCCCGCCCAGCCCCACTTCCAGGACCACGGCGTCGAGCCCCGACTGTTGAAACAGCCAGAACGCCGCCAGGGTGCCCATCTCGAAATAGGTCAGGGAAGTGTCGCCGCGACCGGCTTCGACCGCGGCGAAAGCCTGGCAAAGCTCGGCGTCAGTGGCTTCGACGCCATTGACTTGCACCCGCTCGTTGTAACGCAGCAGGTGCGGAGAACTGTAGACACCGACGCGCAGGCCCTGCGCTCGCAGCAATGAAGCCACGAATGCACAGGTAGAGCCTTTGCCATTGGTGCCGGTGACCGTGATCACCCGAGGCGCCGGCTTGCCCAGTCCCATGCGGGACGCTACCTGCTGCGAGCGCTCAAGGCCCATGTCGATGGCCGAAGGGTGCAACTGCTCAAGGTAGGCGAGCCACTCGCCAAGGGTGCGTTGGGTCATATGTTTGCAGGCACCGGTGGAACCACGACTGGCTCGATTGGCGCAGCGACGAATTTCGGCGTCGGCAGGCCCATCATTTGCGCCAGCAGGTTACCCAGGCGCGGGCGCAGTTCCTGACGGTGGATGATCATGTCGATCGCGCCGTGCTCCAGCAGGAACTCACTGCGCTGGAAGCCTTCAGGCAGTTTTTCACGAACGGTTTGTTCGATTACGCGTGGACCGGCAAAGCCGATCAGGGCCTTCGGCTCGCCGACGATCACGTCGCCCAGCATCGCCAGGCTGGCGGAAACACCGCCGTAGACCGGGTCGGTCAGCACGGAGATGAACGGAATGCCTTCTTCACGCAGACGCGCCAGCACCGCGGAGGTCTTGGCCATTTGCATCAGCGAGATCAGGGCTTCCTGCATCCGCGCGCCACCGGAGGCGGAGAAGCAGATCATCGGGCAGCGTTTTTCCAGCGCGTAGTTGGCGGCGCGCACGAAGCGCTCACCGACGATGGCGCCCATCGAACCGCCCATGAAGGAGAATTCGAACGCCGAAACCACCACAGGCATGCCCAGCAGGGTACCGCTCATCGAGATCAGAGCGTCTTTCTCGCCGGTCTGCTTCTGCGCCGCGGTCAGGCGATCCTTGTACTTCTTGCCATCGCGGAATTTCAGGCGGTCAACCGGCTCCAGGTCAGCGCCCAGTTCGGTACGGCCTTCGACATCGAGGAAAATGTCGATACGCGCGCGCGCGCCGATACGCATGTGGTGATTGCACTTGGGGCAAACGTCCAGGGTCTTTTCCAGCTCCGGACGATACAGCACAGCCTCGCAAGACGGGCATTTGTGCCAAAGACCTTCAGGCACCGAGCTCTTCTTGACCTCGGAACGCATGATCGAAGGGATCAGTTTGTCTACTAACCAGTTGCTCATGCTTTCTTTCTCCAGTACCGGCGGCCCGAACGCTCTGGTTCGCAGCCCCGCGTATGCCCTTGAGCTAAATTCATGTGTGCGGCGATCTTCGATGGGTGCCGGGTCATTGCAGCGTGACCTGCGTACACCCCATCAATCCTCAGCCGTTTTGTACAGTGCAGTGGACGGCGGCAGTCTGCCAGCCGTCACATCAACGTGGGAGCTCCTGTGAGCTTCTACGTACCGCGTCGATGAACGCCTGAATCTTTGCGTGATCCTTGATGCCCTTGCTCGCCTCTACCCCGCCGCTGACATCCACGGCATAAGGTCGAACCCGGGTCACCGCCTCGGCGACGTTTTCCGGGGTCAGGCCGCCCGCCAGGATAATCGGCTTGCTCAAGCCTTGCGGTATCAATGACCAGTCGAATGCCTGGCCGGTTCCACCGGGAACGCCTTCGACATAGGCGTCGAGCAAAATACCGCTGGCACCGGGATAAGCGTCGCAAGCCGCCGCGATATCATCCCCCGCCTTGACCCGCAGGGCCTTGATGTACGGACGATGCCAGCCTTCGCAGTCCTCTGCGGTTTCATCGCCATGGAACTGCAGCAGGTCCAGCGGCACGGCGTCGAGGATTTCTCCCAGCTCGCAGCGGCTGGCATTGACGAACAAGCCCACGGTGGTGACGAACGGCGGCAACGCCTTGATGATCGCGCGCGCCTGCTGGAACGTCACGCCCCGCGGGCTCTTGGCGTAGAACACGAAGCCGATGGCATCGGCCCCGGCCTCGACCGCCGCCAACGCATCTTCCATGCGGGTAATCCCGCAAATCTTGCTGCGAACGGCTGCCATGTCGAGAAATCCTCACGGTAAATCCGGGAAAGTCCCGGATGGTAACAAAAGCGTTCGAAGGCGTCAGCCGTCAAGTTCGCTGAAACCGGTAAGGAAATGTGGGCCAATGTAACGCTCGGGCAACTGGAACTCGTCGCGGTACTCGACCTGCACCAGATACAGGCCGAACGGATGCGCGGTCACCCCGCCGGAACGGCGAATTCGGCTCTCCAGGACTTCCTTCATCCACTCCACCGGACGCTCGCCGGCACCGATGGTCATCAGCACGCCGGCAATGTTGCGCACCATGTGGTGGAGGAAGGCGCTGGCGCGGATATCCAGCACGATCATCTTGCCGTGGCGCGTGACACGCAGGTGATGCAGTTCCTTGATCGGCGACTTGGCCTGGCACTGGCCGGCACGGAAAGCGCTGAAATCATGGGTACCCACCAGGTACCGGGCCGCTTCGGCCATGCGCTCGACGTCCAGCGGACGGTGGTTCCAGGTGATTTCTTCGTTCAGGTGCGCCGGACGGATCTGGTCGTTGTAGATCACGTAGCGATAGCGCCGGGCAATGGCCTTGAACCGGGCATGAAAATGCGCCGGCATGACCTTGGCCCAACTGACGCTGACATCGTGCGGCAAATTGATATTGGCGCCCATGACCCAGGCCTTCATCGAACGCTCGACTTGCGTGTCGAAGTGCACCACCTGGCCACACGCGTGCACGCCGGCATCGGTACGCCCGGCGCACAACAGCGAAACGGGAGAGTCGGCTACCTTGGACAAGGCGTTTTCGAGGGTTTCCTGCACCGTGAGCACGCCAGAGACCTGGCGCTGCCAGCCACGGTAACGCGAGCCCTTGTATTCAACGCCCAACGCGATCCGGAAAAAGCCGTCGGCCGCCATTTCGGCGGCCGGGTTATCTATGTTTGCCAAGGAGGGACAGCCTGCTGATGTACGCAAAGGGGGGCATTATAAGGCTGTCCAGCGGGGATACCAGAGGGATCTCCTTTGACCGTACCGGCCTCATCGCGGGCAAGCCCGCTCCCACAGGTATTGTGAGCGGCGAATATCCCTGTGGGAGCGGGCTTGCCCGCGATGAGGCCCTGATAGTCACCATCACATCCCCCGCAAACAAAAACGGCAGCCTCAATGGGCTGCCGTTTTATTACAACCGGTCAATCACTCAAGCCAGGCGCGCGAGCATTTCCTTGGCTTCGCTCTTCTGGCCGTCGTCGCCTTCGGTCACCACCTCGTTGAGGATGTCGCGGGCACCATCGTTGTCGCCCATGTCGATGTAGGCCTGAGCCAGATCGAGCTTGGTGGCGACTTCGTCGGTACCGGACAGGAAATCGAATTCCGGCTCGTCATCCACGGTTGCCAGGGCGTCATCGACCGTGAAACTTGGCTCGCTGATGCTTTGGGACAGGCTTTCCAGCTCGGCGCTGAGATCATCCAGCTCAGGGGTAACCGCCTGCGCAGGCGCCGGAACGTCCATTTCATCGGCCAGGGACAAATCGAAATCGGCCGGCAGGTCCAAATCGTCCAGGGTTACTTGTGGCACGTCCGGGGCTGGCGCGGCCGGCTGGTCCTTGACGTCTTCATCCAGGCTCAGCAGGAAATCGTCCTCGGCCAGGATCGCTGGCGTTGGCTCGCCACCAAGGTCCATGTCCAGGTCGAACTCCGACAGGTCATCAAGGTTTTCCTTGATTTCAGTCTGTTGCTGCAGGACCGACTCGAAGCTCAGGTCATCGTCCAGCGGGAAATCTTCCAGATCGGCCAGGGTTGTTTCAGGCTCCGGCGCCGGTTCTGGTGCTGGCTCCGGCGTAACCGTTACCGGCGTGACGTTTTCCAGGTCATCCAGGCTCAGGTCGAACGCGCTGTCAAAGTCGTCATCAACCGCAGCGGGCACTTGCGGCTCGTCGAGCAACAGGTCCTTGACGTACTGTGCGTCCAGCTCGGCAGCGGCGGCCGCAGCGGCAATACCGCCCGCGGCGACGAGCGCCATGGCCGGGAAACGGCTCTTGAGCTTTTCGACCTGGGCATAGTTGTCGCCATTGGCCACCAACTGGCGCTCCTGGACCACGAACGCGTCGCGATCGCCCTGCAAACCGTAGACTTCCATCAGCTTGAGGCGTAAATCGCTGCGTTGCGGCTCTTGCTTGACGCCTGCCTCCAGCAGCGTGACAGCCTGATTCAGGCGACCACCGTCGATGTGCAACTGCGCGCGGTCCAGCACATCGTCGGAATGCTCGCCGGCGGGCGACACCAGCGGCGCGGCAATCGGCGGGGTGACCACGACCGGGGCAATCACCGGAGCGGGTGCTGGTGCTGGTGCTGGTGCTGGCGTCGGTTCTGGAGCCGGTGCAGTGGCAAGTTTTGGGCTCGGCGGCGCAACCTCTTCCAGGTCATCGAAGATGCCTTTAGACAGGTCAAGCTCGGAGGAAAACTCCTGCTCTTCGGCCAGGGCGCGGGCCATGCGCAGATGTTTTTCGGCTTCCTGCTGGGCCTTGCGGCGACGGGCCAGCAACAACAGCAACAGCAGCACCACCACTGCCCCGCCGCCCGCCAGGCCCAGTAGCCACGGATTGGTCAGCAATTCATTGAATTTATGCTCGTCCGAGGCTGCAGGCGTCGGTTCGACCGGCGTTTCTGCCGGGACCGGAGCAGGAGTCGCTTCAGGCGCCGCTTCAGCCGGGGCAGGCGCGGGCGCCGTTGCTTCGACCGGGGCTGGCGCCGGCGCTTCGGCAGGCGTTGTCGCAGGATCGGCGGGCAGCTCAGCAGGGATAGCTGCAGCGGTTTCGGTTGTCGCAGACGTCCCCGCCGCACCTTCGGCCTGCAATTTGGCCAGTTGGTTGTTCTTCAGCTCAATGAGACGTTGCAGCTTGTCCATCTGACTTTGCAGATCGGTCATGCGGCTTTTCAGTTCAGCGCTGTCACGGCGCTTGGTATCGAGGCTTTCCTGGGTTACCGCCAGCTGGTTGTTCAAGGCCTTGGCATCGCCTGCGGCGCCCTTGCCCTTGGCCTTTCCGGATTCGGCGGAAACCAGGCTCAGCTTGTCCTGGCCAGCTTGCGCGGAAACGGTGTCGCCGCGACCGCGATTGGTCGCATCGAGCTGCTGCTGGCCTGTACCCGGCTTGGCGACATAACGACGCCCCTGACGCCAGGCGGTGTTTTGTGCAGCCACCTCGGCGATGGCCTTCGATTGCGGCAAGCTCGTACTTTGGGCCTGATCCGGCAGACGCAACACCTGACCGGTTTTGAGCCGGTTGATATTGCCATCGATGAAGGCATCCGGGTTCAGCGCCTGGATGGCCAGCATGGTTTGTTGAATCGAACCGCCATTACGCGCCTTCGCGGCGATTTCCCACAAGGTATCGCGCCGCGTGGTGGTGTATTCGGACGGTTTGGTCGCACCGGTGACAGGCGTAGTACCGGTTTGAACAGGTGCAGATTGCGCGGCCGCCTCAGCGGTCTGCGGCGAGAATTTGGACGGATCGAGCAGCACGCTGTAATCGCGCAGCAGTCGACCGTTGGGCCACATCACCTGAACCAGGAATTTCACCATTGGTTCGGTCAGGGGTTTGCTGGAGGTCACGCGCAGGATGCTTTTACCGCTGGCATTGAGCACCGGGGTAAAGGTCAGGTCGTTGAGAAACGCCTGGCGGTCGACACCGGCCTTGGCGAAATCTTCAGGAGAAGCCAGGCTGGGCACCACTTCGGCAGCGGTGAGTTCCTTGACGTCGAGCAACTCGATTTCCGCCACCAGCGGCTGGTTCAGCGTCGACTTCAGGGTCAGTTCCCCGAGCCCGAGGGCATGCGCCATACCGGAGGACAGCGCCGAGGCGGCCGCTATTGCTAACACCAGTTTGCGAACTTGAACCATAGCTTATCCTTAGTTTTCACATTCCTCGGCCAGCGAGGCAGATAGCCGCTGCCGTAAGGCATTGCGCGCGGGCGAAGGTCGCCGCGCGCGATCGTTTCATGCATGCCCTGCAAAGCCCTTCAGGGTGGCTCGCCTTCGACATTACGGCCAAGCATGACGCTCGTTTGGAAGTATCTTTTACAGCAGGTCTTTTATCAACAATTCGGCCACCTGCACAGCATTGAGCGCCGCGCCTTTGCGTACGTTATCTGACGTCAGCCACACATTAAGTTCCGACGGTTCGTCGATCCCCAGGCGCACCCGACCAACGTAGACCACATCCTGCCCTACCGCATCACCGACCGCTGTCGGGTAATCGCCGGCTTCCACCAGCTCGATGCCGGGCGCGTCCTCGAGCGCGGCGTTGACCTTTGCCAGGTCGATGTCGCTCCCGCACTGCAGGGTCACGCTATAGCTATCGCCAAAAAACACCGGGGCTTGAATGCAAGTGACGGAAATCTTCAAAGAAGGCAACGCCATGACTTGGCGCAGTTCGCGCACCAGGCGCTTTTCCAGCAAGGTATGGCCCTGCTCATCCGGCTTGCCGACCTGGGCCAGCAGGTTGAAGGCCATCTGCCGATCAAAGAAGGTCGGCTCCAGTGGACGCACATTCAGCAGCTCGGCGGTTTGCCGGGCCAGCTCGGTCACGGCTTCGCGGCCCTGGGCAGACACCGCCAGGCTGGCGGTCAGGTTGATGCGTTGCAAATCGAGCAGCCCCAGCAGAGGTGCGAGCAGCACCGCCAGGGTGGTGGCCGCCGGGCTTGGGCTGCTGACCTGGAATGGCTTTTTCTGGCCGGACAGCACTGACGCATTCGCTTCCGGGACCACCTGCGGCGCCTGATCGGCCGGCAAGGCGCCGGACAGGTCGATGATCGAGCAACCGGCCGCCGTGGCGCGCGCGGCGAAACTCAAGGTCGCTGCCGGGCCCGCGGCGAAGAACACCAGCTGGACCTTGCTGAAATCGAACTCATCGGCTTCGCGCACACGCACGTTCTTGCCGCGGTACGGCACCGAACTGCCAGCGGATTCACTACTGGCCAGCAGGTGCAGGCTGCCGATCGGAAAATCACGCTCTTCGAGGATCTGCACCAGCGTTTCGCCGACAGTACCGGTGGCGCCGATCACGGCAATATCTATGGTCTGGCTCATGGTTTTACCTCTGGCGAAACGGGGGGAGCGGCACTTTACCGGGTGGGGGGCATGCAGGCAATTCTGTGGCACCCACGCTGGCCTCATCGCTGGCAAGCCAGCTCCCACAGAGATCGTTGTCGAACCTTATTTTGTGTGTACCACTGTAACCTGTGGGAGCTGGCTTGCCAGCGATGAGGCCAGACCAGACAACCGAGAAACCCCAGGCATAAAAAAACCCGCGCCTCTCGCAAGGCGCGGGTTCTTTCATAGCTTCAGTCGATCAACGCTCAAGCAGGATCCGCAGCATGCGACGCAGCGGTTCGGCCGCGCCCCACAGCAGTTGGTCGCCGACGGTGAACGCGCCGACGAACTGCGAGCCCATGTTCAGCTTGCGCAGACGGCCAACCGGGATGTTCAGGGTGCCGGTGACCTTGGTCGGGCTCAGCTCCTGCATGCTGATGTCACGGTTGTTCGGCACCAGCTTGACCCAAGGGTTGTGCTGGCTGATCAGCCCTTCGATATCGGCGATCGGCACGTCTTTGTTCAGCTTGATGGTCAGCGCCTGGCTGTGGCAGCGCATGGCGCCGATACGCACGCAGATGCCATCCACCGGGATCGGGCTCTTGAAGCGACCGAGGATCTTGTTGGTTTCGGCCTGGGCCTTCCACTCTTCACGGCTTTGACCGTTCGGCAGCTCCTTGTCGATCCACGGGATCAGACTGCCGGCCAGCGGTACGCCGAAGTTTTCGGTCGGGTAAGCGTCGCTGCGCATGGCTTCGGCCACACGACGGTCGATGTCGAGGATCGCGCTGGCCGGATCGGCCAGTTGATCGGCAACAGCGCCGTGGGTTACGCCCATCTGCTTGATCAGCTCACGCATGTGCTGCGCGCCGCCACCCGATGCCGCCTGATAAGTCATGGCGCTCATCCACTCCACCAGGCCAGCCTCGAACAGGCCACCCAGGCCCATCAGCATCAGGCTGACGGTGCAGTTGCCGCCGATGTAGTTCTTGGTGCCGGCATCCAGCTGCTGGTCGATGACCTTGCGGTTGACCGGGTCCAGCACGATGACCGCGTCATCCTGCATGCGCAGGCTCGAGGCGGCATCGATCCAGTAACCCTGCCAGCCGGCTTCGCGCAGTTTCGGGAAGACTTCGCTGGTGTAGTCGCCACCCTGGCAGGTCAGGATCACGTCGAGGGTCTTCAGCTCTTCAATGCTGTAAGCGTCCTTGAGCGGAGCAATGTCCTTGCCCACGGACGGGCCTTGGCCACCGACATTGGAAGTGGTGAAAAACACCGGCTCGATAAGATCGAAATCCTGCTCTTCCAGCATCCGCTGCATGAGCACGGAACCGACCATACCGCGCCAACCGATCAGACCTACACGTTTCATCGCAACTACACCTTCTTGAAAAGTGGGCCGCTGCCTTTGGGGGTAAAAGTGGCAGCGGGCCCGAGAGATTACAGATTCCGCAGCGCGGCGACTACTGCGTCGCCCATTTCCTGCGTACCGACTTTAGTGCAACCGTTCGACCAGATGTCACCGGTGCGCAAGCCCTGGTCCAACACCAGGCTAACGGCTTTTTCGATAGCATCGGCGGCGGCCTGCTGGTTGAAGCTGTAACGCAGCATCATCGAAACCGACAAAATGGTCGCCAACGGGTTGGCGATGCCTTTACCTGCGATGTCCGGTGCCGAACCGTGGCACGGCTCGTACATGCCTTTGTTGTTGGTGTCCAGGGAGGCCGACGGCAGCATGCCAATGGAACCGGTGAGCATCGACGCCTGGTCGGACAGGATATCGCCGAACATGTTGTCGGTGACGATCACGTCGAACTGCTTCGGTGCCCGTACCAGTTGCATGGCGGCGTTGTCGACGTACATGTGGCTCAGTTCGACCTGCGGGTAGTCCTTGGCCACTTCCTCGACGATTTCACGCCACAGCTGGCTGGAAGCCAGTACGTTGGCCTTGTCCACCGAGCACAGCTTCTTGCCGCGGACCATGGCCATGTCGAAACCGACGCGGGCGATGCGGCGGATTTCACTTTCGCTGTACGGCAGGGTGTCGTAGGACTGACGCTCGCCGTTTTCCAGGGTGCGGGTGCCGCGTGGCGCGCCGAAGTAGATACCGCCGGTCAGCTCGCGAACGATCAGGATGTCCAGGCCGGCAACGATTTCCGGCTTCAGGCTGGAGGCCTCGGCCAGTTGCGGGTACAGGATCGCCGGACGCAGGTTGCCGAACAGGCCCAATTGCGCACGGATTTTCAGCAGGCCGCGCTCAGGACGAATGTCACGCTCGATGGTGTCCCATTTCGGGCCGCCCACCGCGCCCAGCAGCACGGCATCGGCGGCGCGGGCACGTTCCAGGGTTTCATCGGCCAAAGGCACGCCGTGCTTGTCGATGGCCGCGCCACCAATCACGTCGTGGCTCAGCTCGAAGCCCAAAGCGAACTTGTCGCTGGCCAACTCCAGCACCTTGACCGCTTCGGCCATGATTTCCGGGCCAATACCGTCACCTGGGAGAATCAGAATCTGCTTGCTCATGCGTTCCTCATGTCATCAGTCGGTGCGCCTGGGGCGCTCCCGGAAAAAGTCTGTTAGTCGCTTATCTTTCAGCCATCAGTACCAGTACATCGGTACTGAACGAACCATCGGCCTCAATCTCGAAATATTCGCGCACTTCGTTGCCCATCGACTGCTGCAACTCGCGGATCGCGGCGCGCATCACCTGTGGCGTGCGCATGCGCTCGACCCAGGAGTTGTACTCCAGACGCAGCCGTTGGCGATTGGTGCTGCGGGTATGCAGCCCTGCCTCACTGACCTGGCGCAGCCACTCACCGGCGCTATAGTCGCGCACATGGCTGGTGTCGCGCAGCACTTCGACGCTCTGCAGGTAAGTGTCGAACAACGGGCTGCCCGGTGACAACACGTCGATGAATACCGCCACGCCACCCGGTTTCAGCACCCGACGCACTTCCCGCAGGGCCAGGCCGAGATCGCTCCAATGGTGCGCCGAATAGCGGCTGAACACGAAGTCGAACTCGCCATCGGCGAACGGCAGGCGCTCGGCGGCGCCGTTGACCGTGGCAATATTGCCCAGGCCCCGATCAACGGCTGCGGCGGCGACCACGTCGAGCATCTGCTGCGACAGGTCGTAGGCCACCACTTCCTTGACCAGCGAAGCCACCTGAAAACTCACGTGACCGGCGCCGCAGCCCAGGTCCAGGACACGGGCCTCGCCCTGCCCCGCCAGTTCGGCCTGCAGCAGCGCGAATTCGGTGCCTTGAGCGTGTACGGCACTGCTCAGGTAGGCCGCGGCCTGTTCACCGAATTGCTTCTGGACTACCTGGCTGTGCTGGGCGGTGCTGGTCATGGGGGACTTCCTTTTGGGGGTGAGTCTTGTGGTGTTTGTTCGGGCCTCATCGCTGGCAAGCCAGCTCCCACAGTGTTTTGCGGTGTACACAAAACCTGTGGGAGCTGGCTTGCCAGCGATGGGGCCGGTCCTGCCTACATCAATGCCGGATCAATCACGCGTCGCGAAACAACCAAGGCTGGCTCGCACGGTGTTTGGCCTCGAACGCCGCAATCGCATCACCGTCCTGCAAGGTCAGGCCGATATCGTCCAGGCCATTGAGCAGGCAATGCTTGCGGAACGCATCGATCTCAAAGCTCAAGACCTTGCCGTCCGGACGGGTCACGGTCTGGGCCTGCAGATCGATCTGCAACTGGTAGCCCGGATTGGCCTCGACCTGCTGGAACAGCTCGTCGACTTCAGCGTCGCTCAGGATGATCGGCAGCAAGCCGTTCTTGAAGCTGTTGTTGAAGAAGATGTCGGCATAGCTCGGCGCGATGATGCTGCGGAAACCGTACTCTTCCAGGGCCCATGGCGCGTGCTCACGGCTGGAGCCGCAACCGAAGTTCTCGCGGGCCAGCAACACGCTGGCGCCTTGGTAACGCTCGGCGTTGAGCACGAAGTCCTTGTTCAATGGGCGCTTGGAGTTGTCCTGATACGGCTGACCCACGTCCAGGTAACGCCATTCGTCGAACAGGTTCGGGCCGAAACCGGTGCGCTTGATCGACTTCAAGAATTGTTTCGGGATGATCTGGTCGGTGTCGACGTTGGCACGATCCAGAGGCGCGACAAGTCCAGTGTGCTGGGTGAAAGCTTTCATGCTGCGCTCCTTTAGATCAATTCACGGACGTCGACGAAACGACCGTTCACAGCGGCGGCGGCGGCCATGGCCGGGCTAACGAGGTGGGTACGACCACCGGCGCCCTGACGGCCTTCGAAGTTGCGGTTCGAAGTGGAAGCGCAATGCTCGCCAGACTCCAAACGGTCCGGGTTCATCGCCAGGCACATCGAGCAACCCGGCTCGCGCCATTCGAAACCGGCTTCGAGGAAAATCTTGTCCAGGCCTTCCGATTCAGCCTGGGCCTTCACCAGGCCCGAACCCGGCACCACGATGGCCTGCTTGATGGTCGAGGCCACTTTGCGGCCCTTGGCGATCACTGCCGCTGCGCGCAGGTCTTCGATCCGCGAGTTGGTGCAGGAGCCGATGAACACGCGGTCCAGCTGAATGTCGGTGATCGCCTGATTGGCGGTCAAACCCATGTATTTCAGGGCGCGTTCGATGGAACCGCGCTTGACCAGGTCCATTTCCTTCGCAGGATCCGGAACGTTCTGATCCACAGCCAAAACCATCTCGGGCGAAGTGCCCCAGCTGACTTGCGGCTTGATCTGGGTCGCGTCGAGCTCAACGATGGTGTCGAACTTCGCATCGGCGTCGGACACCAGGTCTTTCCAGGCTTCGACGGCCAAATCCCACTCCGCGCCTTTCGGGGCAAACGGACGGCCCTTCACGTAAGCCACGGTTTTTTCATCCGCTGCTACCAGGCCAACACGGGCGCCGGCCTCGATGGCCATGTTGCAGATCGTCATGCGGCCTTCGACGGACAGGTCGCGAATCGCGCTGCCGGCGAACTCGATGGCGTGACCATTACCACCGGCGGTACCGATCTTGCCGATCACGGCGAGAACGATGTCCTTGGCGGTCACGCCGAACGGCAATTGGCCTTCGACCGTTACCTGCATGTTCTTCATTTTCTTGGCGACCAGGCACTGGGTGGCGAGCACGTGCTCGACCTCGGAAGTGCCGATACCGTGAGCCAGGGCACCAAAAGCGCCGTGGGTCGAGGTATGGGAGTCGCCGCAGACCACGGTCATGCCCGGCAAGGTTGCACCCTGCTCCGGACCGATGACGTGGACGATGCCTTGGCGGACGTCATTCATCTTGAATTCGACGATGCCGTATTCGTCGCAGTTATCGTCGAGGGTCTGGACCTGCAAACGCGAGACCTGGTCGGCAATGGCTGCGATGCCGCCCTTGCGCTCAGGGGTGGTCGGTACGTTGTGGTCCGGGGTCGCGATGTTGGCATCGATACGCCATGGCTTGCGCCCGGCCAGACGCAGGCCTTCGAAAGCTTGCGGCGAGGTCACTTCGTGGATGATGTGACGATCGATGTAGATCAGCGCCGAACCATCGTCGCGCTGCTTGACCAAATGCGAATCCCAGAGCTTGTCGTAGAGCGTTTTGCCGGCCATCAGACGGTTTCCTCATCAGCTTGTTTCTATGCCCTGGGTCTTGAGTGATTCAATAACCCTTTGGCTTGTGAGGCTGATCCTATGGGGTTACATTAAATAACTCAAATTCATATTTTTTATGCTTTGGATAACCAGCTGGAATACTGATATGGACCTGGCCAACCTCAATGCCTTTATCGCCATCGCCGAGACCGGAAGCTTCTCCGGTGCGGGCGAACGCTTGCACCTGACGCAGCCAGCGATCAGCAAGCGCATCGCCGGGCTGGAGCAGCAATTGAAGGTGCGGCTGTTCGATCGGCTGGGCCGCGAAGTCGGCCTGACCGAGGCTGGCCGCGCCCTCCTGCCCCGGGCCTACCAGATTCTGAACGTCCTCGATGATACGCGCCGCGCCCTGACCAACCTCACCGGGGAGGTGACCGGTCGTCTGACCCTGGCCACCAGTCACCACATCGGCCTGCACCGCTTGCCACCTTTATTAAGGGAGTTCACCCGACGTTATCCCGAGGTCGCGTTGGACATCCAGTTTCTCGACTCCGAGGTGGCCTACGAGGAAATCCTCCATGGTCGGGCGGAACTGGCGGTCATCACCCTGGCGCCGGAACCCCACGCCCTGGTCAAGGCAACACCGGTGTGGGACGACCCGCTGGACTTCGTGGTGGCCCCGGAGCATTCGTTGCTCAACAACGGCAAGGTCAGCCTCGCGGACATCGCCCGGCACCCGGCGGTGTTCCCCGGCGGCAACACCTTTACCCACCACATCGTCCAGCGCCTGTTCGAAGCCCAGGGCCTGACGCCGAACATCGCCATGAGCACCAATTACCTGGAAACCATCAAGATGATGGTGTCGATCGGCCTGGCCTGGAGCGTCTTGCCACGCACCATGCTCGATGACCAGGTTGCGCGAATACCTTTACCGGGCATACAACTGACTCGCCAGCTAGGCTATATCCTGCACACAGAAAGGACGCTATCGAATGCAGCGCGGGCCTTCATGGCCTTGCTGGATGCTCAAATCGATCTGCCAGGGACTCAAGGCTGACTTGTGCTACTCCTATAGAGCCCGAATTTCTGTACCCGATACCCAATTCAGCTCAAGGCTTGCCAATGCCGAAATCTGTTGACCGTATTCCGCCGATGCCGCGCATCCAGGCGCTTGACCCGAAAAGCTCCGAACAAAGCTGGGAAAGTGCCTCGCAATTGCTGGCCGCGCTCAACGGCGCGCGCCTGGGCGCGTGGTATTGGGATATCGAGCGTGGGCAGATCAGCTGGTCCCGGGGCACGCAGGCGCTGTTTGGCTTCGATCCCCGGCAACCGTTGCCGGCCGACCTGGAATACCTCGACCTGTTGCCTGTCGAAGATCGGGCCAAGACCCTTCGCGCCTTCCATGCCGTGATCGCTGGCGCGCCGCTGGAGCAAGCGATGCACCATCGCGTTCGCTGGCCCGACGGCAGCTTGCATTGGCTGGAGATCAGCGGCAGCCTGCTGCCAGACAAACACGGCCGTCCACGCATGATTGGCGTGATCCGCGAAATCACCCACCAACGCCTGCGCGAACAGGCGCTGAGCAGCTCGGAGAAACGCTTCGCGACGCTGTTTCACCTGTGCCCGAACATGGTCCTGCTGACGCGCCAGGATGACGGCCTGATCACCGAAGCCAACCAGTATTTCGAAAGCCTGTTCGGCTGGCCGGTGCAGGACGCGATCGGCCGTACCACGCTGGAACTGGGCCTTTGGGTGCACCCCGAGCAACGCGCACAACTGGTCAAGGCCACCAAGGCCAAGGGCGAACTGACCAGCATGGAGGTGCAGTTTCGCGCCAGCAACGGGCAGATCCACGATGGCATCCTCAGCGCACAAAAGGTCGAACTCGAAGGCCAGCCGTACCTGCTGAGCACCTTCCTTGACACCACCGAACGCAAAGCCGCCGAACACGCCCTCAAGGACAGCCAGGAGCGCCTCGACCTGGCCCTGGACTCGGCGCAACTGGGCACCTGGGACTGGCACATTCCCAGCGGCATGCTGTATGGCTCGGCCCGCGCCGCCCAGTTGCACGGCATGGATCCCATCCCTTTCCATGAATCGTTCGACGATTTTTTCGAAGGCGTGCCCGGCGAAGAGCGCGACACCATGCGTGATGCCTACCGCAGCCTGCGCGAAGGCCCGGCCGGCAACTATCAGCTGACCTATCGGGTGCAAATGCCGGACGGCAGCTCACGCTACCTGGAAAGCCGCGCCCGCCTCTACCGCGATGAAAACGGCGTGCCCCTGCGCATGGCCGGCACCCTGCTCGACATCACCGATCAGGTCGAGCGCGAACAACGCCTGGTGGCCTCCGAAGAGAAATTCGCCACCCTGTTCCAGGTCAGCCCGGATCCGATCTGCGTGACGCGCCAGGACACCGGGCAGTTCATCGAGATCAACTCCAGCTTCACCCAGACCTTTGGCTGGAGCGCCGCCGACGTGATCGGGCGCAGCGCCGACGAAATCGGCCTGTGGGACGCTTCGGCAAAGAGCCTGCAGCGGATCGAACAGGTGATCCGCGAGCAAGGCCTGAACAATGTGGCGATCCTCGTCCAGCACAAGGATGGGCAGTCGCTGACCTGCGTGATTTCCAGTCGCCAGATCAGCGTCAGCGAACAGTCGTGCATCGTCACCACCTTGCGCGACATTACCCAACAGCAACGCTCGGAAGCGGCGCTCAAGGCCAGCGAAGAGAAGTTCGCCAAGGCCTTCCACTCCAGCCCCGACGCCATCACCATCACTGAACGCGATACCGGACGCTACCTGGAGGTCAACGACGGTTTCTGCCGCCTCACCGGCTACCGCGCCGACGAAGTGATCGGCCGTACCGTGTACCAGGTGGGGATCTGGGCCGAAGAGAAGCAACGCTCGGCGTTGCTGGCCGAACTGCAGATCAAGGGCCGGGTACACCACCAGGAAATGCTCGGGCGCAACAAGCGCGGCGAGTTGCTGACGGTGGAGGTGTCGGTGGAACCGATCACCCTCAACGAAACCGCGTGCCTGCTCTTGACCGCGCGGGACGTCAGCCTGCTGAAAAACGCCGAGGCGCAGATCCGCCACCTGGCCTACCACGACCCGCTGACCAACCTGCCCAACCGCGCACTGCTGATGGATCGCCTGAGCCAGCAGATCGCCCTGCTCAAGCGCCACAACCTGCGCGGCGCATTGATGTTCCTCGACCTTGACCACTTCAAGCACATCAACGATTCCCTCGGCCACCCGGTGGGCGATACGGTGCTGAAAATCATCACCGCGCGCCTGGAAGCCAGCGTGCGCATGGAAGACACCGTCGCGCGCCTGGGTGGGGATGAATTCGTGGTACTGCTCAGCGGCCTCGAAGGTTCGCGCAACGAGGTCAGCGACCAGGTCTGCGAGCTGGCCGATACCATTCGTGAGCTGCTATCGGAACCGATGTTCCTCGACGGGCAGCGCCTGCAAGTGACGCCAAGCATCGGCATTGCCTTGATTCCCGACCACGGCGCCACGCCGACCGACCTGCTCAAGCGTGCCGATATCGCCCTTTATCGCGCCAAGGATTCGGGGCGAAATACCGCGCAGATGTACCACAACACCATGCAGAAGGCCGCGAGCGAACGCCTGCGCATGGAAACCGACCTGCGCCTGGCGCTTTCACGCGGTGAGTTTCGCGTGCATTACCAACCCCAGGTGGACGCCCGGGATAACCGCATTGTCGGTGCCGAGGCGCTGGTGCGCTGGAACCACCCGGAACTCGGCGCGCAGTCGCCCACCGAGTTCATCAAGGTACTGGAAGACAGCGGGTTGATCCTGGAGGTCGGCACCTGGATCGTCGACGAAGCCTGCCAGGCCTTCAGGCAACTGATCGCCGATGGCCGGGTGGACCCGCTGCAATTCAGCCTGTGCGTCAACATCAGCCCGCGCCAGTTCCGCCAGAACGACTTCGTCGAGCGCATCGAAAACAGCCTCGCCACCTACGGCCTGCCCAGCTCGCTGCTGAAACTGGAAATCACCGAAGGCATCGTCATCCAGAACCTGGAAGACACCATCAACAAGATGCTGCGCCTGAAAAAACTCGGCGTGAGCTTTGCCATGGACGACTTCGGCACCGGCTACTCCTCGCTGACCTACCTCAAGCGCCTGCCGGTCGACACCCTGAAAATCGACCAGTCGTTCATTCGCGACGCCACCACCGACCCCAACGACGCCGAGATCATCCGCGCCATCGTCGCCATGGCCCGCAGCTTGGGGCTGGAGATCATTGCCGAAGGGGTGGAGAACTCGGAACAGCTTGAGTTCCTGCAGGGCCTGGGCTGCCATCTCTATCAGGGGTACCTGCATAGCCGGCCGCTGCCGGTGGAGGAGCTGCAAAAGCTCCTCCTGTAGGACGTAGGAGCGAGCATGCTCGCGATGGTCGTCAACGATAACGCGGGGAGACTGACACCCCGCGACACTCTCAGGTTCATCGCGAGCATGCTCGCTCCTACAAATCCCCACCTTCGATTCAATCCCCCTTTCCTACACGCATTCCGGAAACGTCTGATTTACGCCTGACACCTTCGTATTGAACCCTTGTGCTGCAGATCGCCAACAGACAAGGAGTTGAAGCAATGACAAAGGGATATTTCATTCGCAAGGGTGACAAGACCACTTGTGGTGGCGAGGTGCTGGACACCGATACCCGCATCATGATGTATGGCTTCGCTCACGCTCGCGTCGGGGATCCCGTTTCCTGTGGCAAGAACGACGAAACCTATGAAATCGTCGGTGGAATCTCTTTCTTTGACAGTCACGGCAGGCTGGCAGCTGGCTCGCTGGATAGCCGCAGCAGCTGTCCCTGCAAGGCCGGGCTCCTCCCGTCGTTTACCAACGTCAGCTATGAGTCCACCCAGGGTTCAGCGCCGCAAGCCGTGAGGAGTGCCCCTCAACAGGCGGCCGCGCCCGTTTCGCCCAGCAATCCGGTGACGCCACGACAATCCAGTTTCACTTCAGCGCGGGCGCCCTCGCCGACGCTCAGCGAACGGCCAGGGACGGTCTGCGAAAACCATTGGCGCGGCTACCAGCAGCGGGTCGAAAACGTCGTGGCGCCGGGCGGCAAGCTGATTGCCGACCCGAAGGCGCGCAACAAGGCGATCAATGCCGCCTACGCCCAGCTGTGGCGCCATGACCCGCGTTTCCAGTGGGCTGGTCTTGCGGCGTTCGCTTCGAAACAGGTGGGCTGTGGTCTGCTGCACGCGGCTGATTCGGTCGAGAAAATTCGGGCGGAAGAAGAGGCGATACAGCAATTGAGGGACAATGCCAGACAAGGACTGAGAGGCTTGCTCAGTCCCAGTGAGCGGGAAAAGCGCGCGACCATTCGGGCGTTTGAGCAGCGCCAGCGCGAGTACGAAGAGGCCAACCGGGATAACCCGGTGTGGGGCTTCACCCACTGGGGTGCCGACCTTCCCTTGTCGCTCTCGCAACGGATGTACCGGTTTGTGTACGAGATGCTGGCCATGGGCAATACCACGCTGTTCCTAGATGTGTATCCGCTGCATGTGTTCTACAAGGAACGGGGGTTGGAGGCGCTGAAGGACTGCCTCGCTTCACGAAAAAACATCTATGGCACTGGTCAGCATCCGGTGCTGTGGCCAGTGGGGCAGGAAACTCTGGAATTCGGGACTAGCCAAGAGGAAATCCTCCAAGCCTTTGAGGCGATCGAGGCGGGCAATATTGCCAAGAGTGTTGAGTATCTAGCCAAGCACGAACAGGTCAATATTCTGCAACCAGCTATGTACAACGACAGCGGTCTGAAATGGTTATTGCGCGGTAACCATGCCTCCTACGTCACTAACATCCCCTCCGGTGCAGCTCAGGCCATCGAGCTGACGCTTGCCAGCCAGTGCCATCCAATCGAGGACGGACGCACCATTGGTTTTGGCAGCAATCCCTTTGCCAACCCGGCTGACATCGAACGGCGCATGACCTTTGTGCTCAAAGCCGCGGCGCAGTTTAACGATTTACTGCACAGCGACCAGCGCGACCAGATTGAGCAATCGATTCGGGATATCGCCTGGGGTGGAGGCGTGCGGTGAACCTGATGCAACGCATGGGCTGGCGACGCGGCATGTCAGTACTGGCAGTCGCGGCCCTTCTGACACTGGCCGTGATCGAGACCCTATCGGATGAGCCGGAAATCGCCCTGTTGATTGGCGAGCCCTACGAGTCTATGCGCCAGCGCTCCAGCGCTAGCATTGGCCCAGCCATTCCGGGGCGCTCATGGTTCAGTGTTCCGAAATCAGATGCACGCCTGCGCTTCATTGATCCCAAGTACGGTTTTGTAACCCCTCTGGCCCGTTTTTTCACGGTGATGTTTGATGATGAACACATCCACGGTGTCCGCATGTCCCCACAAATCGAGCCGCTATTGCTCGACGACACCGTCAAGGTCGTGCTGGATCTGCAAGAGCAATGGCGCAGAGCTGGCTGGACACCTATCCGCGTCGAAGAAGACCCACCGTTCGCCGACACCCCGCAATGGCGAGCCCAATTGCGGGATGTGAACAAGGGCGGCACCTCCTACTGGCATGCAGGCACCCAGTATCAAGTGATGCTGGTGGTCAATCGCTTCAAGGATTACAGGCACCCCACCGAGGAGCGCTACCTCATCAAGCTGTCACTGGCCAAGCCATGGACGAATCCCTGACACGCTTTGAGCATTAAACCCACACACCAGGCGCCGTCCCCAAATCCATCTCAGGATGCCATCTACACTCAGTAACCATATCGCCTCCCCCGAGACCTCATCAACGTGCCCAGCATCTACCAAATCAAACCCGCATTCCAAAACCTCCTGCGCCCCCTGGTCCGGCGCTTGTTCGACAACGGCACCACCGCCAACCAGATCACCCTGATAGCCGGCATCGGCTCAATCCTGGTGGGCTTGGTGATCGCCGGTTTCGTGCATCACCCCTGGGTCTTTGTGCTGGTACCGATCTGGATGCTGGTGCGCATGGCGCTCAACGCCATCGACGGCATGCTGGCTCGCGAATTCGACCAGCAGTCGCGCCTGGGGGCCTATCTCAACGAGTTGTGCGACATCACCGCCGACTGCGCCTTGATCCTACCCTTTGCCCTGCTGCCCGGTGTCAGCCTGTGGCTGGTGCTGCTGGTGACCCTGCTCGCCTTGTTCAGCGAGTACAGCGGCGTGTTGGGGCCGATGGTCGGGGCTTCGCGGCGCTATGACGGACCCATGGGCAAAAGTGACCGGGCTTTCGTGCTGGGGGTCGTGGCCGCCGGCATCGTACCGGGCTGGCTCAGCCCGTTCTGGATCAACACGGTGTTCGCGATCATCGCGATGCTGCTGGTTTACACCATGGTCAATCGGGTCCGCCAGGGCCTCAGGGAAGTACACATCGACAGCTCTTCAGCCTAAGGAAATGGCAATGCGCGAAGCACAGCAACAGACATTCACCACCCACGACGGCGTGCAGTTGTTCTACCGCCACTGGCCCGGCAGCCCTGAACCGGGAACGCCACGCCAGGCCGTACTGTTGTTTCACCGTGGCCATGAACACTCCGGGCGCATTGCCCATCTGGTGGATGAACTGGAGCTGCCCGGCTTTGACTTCTTCGCCTGGGATGCCCGGGGCCATGGCCTCTCGCCGGGCGCCCGGGGCGACAGCCCCAGCTTTGCCACCAGCGTGCGGGACGTGCAGACCTTCTGCGAGCACCTGAGCGCGGTTTACGGTATCGATGAAGAAAATATGGCGGTGATCGCCCAGAGCGTCGGCGCGGTGATCGTCGCCACCTGGGCCCACGACTACGCGCCGCGCATACGTGCGCTGGTGCTGGCGTCACCGGCGTTCAAGGTCAAGCTCTATGTGCCCTTCGCCCGTCAGGGGTTGGCGCTGATGCGCCGGTGGCGCGGCAACTTTTTCGTCAACAGCTACGTCAAGGCGCGCTTTCTCAGCCATGACCCGCAGCGCGTCGCCAGCTACGACAGCGACCCGCTGATCACCAAGGCAATTTCAGTCAATGTCCTGCTCGGTCTCTATGAGGCCGCCGACCGAGTGGTGGCCGATGCCCAGGCCATCGCGATACCCACTCAGATGTTGATCTCCGGTGCCGACTTCGTCGTACACCGCCAACCCCAGGAACAGTTCTTCGAGCGCCTGGGCACTCTGCACAAGGAAAAACATGTCCTGCCGGGATTCTTCCACGACACCCTGGGTGAAAAGAACCGTGGACACGCCGTCGCCAGCGCACGTCGTTTCATCCTGCAGAACTTCGCACAGCCCACCGAACGCCCTGCCCTGCTGGCCGCCGATCGCCTGGGCCTGACCTGCGCCGAATCCGAATCACTGGCCGCGCCGCTGCCGCGCAACTCGCTGCGCGATCTGTATTGGCGCATGACCCGCGCCAGCATGCGCCTGGGCAGCCAACTGTCGTCCGGGATCAAGCTAGGCTTCGACACAGGATTCGACTCCGGAAGCACCCTGGACTATGTCTATCGCAATACGCCCACGGGCACCTCGGGTGTCGGCCGCCTGATCGACCGCAATTACCTCGACTCCATCGGCTGGCGCGGCATTCGTCAACGCAAGCTGCACGTCGAAGAACTGCTGCGCCTGGCAATGCAGCAATTACGCGACCAGGGCCGCGAAGTGCGCATCGTCGACATCGCCGCCGGACACGGACGCTACATTCTCGAAGCCTTGCAGGGCATCAGCCCGTTACCCGAATCGATTCTGTTGCGCGACTACAGCGATATCAACGTACGTGACGGCAGCGCACTGATCCGGGAAAAAGGCTTGGAAGACATCGCACGATTCGTCAAGGGCGATGCCTTCGACCGTGCCGATCTGGCCGCGCTGGAGCCCAAACCGACCCTGGCGGTGGTCTCCGGGCTGTACGAACTGTTCGCCGACAACCAGATGGTCGGCGCTTCCCTGGCCGGCCTGGCCGAAGCCGTGGAACCTGGCGGATACCTGGTCTACACCGGCCAACCCTGGCACCCGCAGCTGGAACTGATCGCCCGCGCCTTGACCAGCCACCGTGAAGGCCAGGCCTGGGTCATGCGCCGGCGCACCCAGGCGGAAATGGACCAGCTGGTTGAGGCCGCCGGCTTTCGCAAAGTCGGCATGCGCGTCGACGAGTGGGGGATTTTCAGCGTGGCTCTCGCGCAACGGGTGTCGTGATGCCATACACCGCGACAACCGCACGCGAACCCGGCTTGCTCAAGCCCGCAGTGCTCTGGCTGCTGCTCCTGGCGCCATTGTTTTTCGGCACCTACGGCTTCGCCACCTGGGTCACCACCCAGCGCGACGATGTCGGCAGCCTGGTGTTCGGCTGGGAAACCCACATGCCGTTCTGGGCCTGGAGCATCGTCCCGTACTGGTCCATCGATTTGCTGTACGGGCTGTCCCTGTTGTTGCCCAACAGTCGCGAGGAACTCAAGCGCCACGCCTTGCGCCTGCTGACCGCGCAACTCATTGCGGTCAGTTGTTTTCTGATCTGGCCGTTGCGCTTCACCTTCGCCCGGCCGGAACTGGATGGCGTATTCGGTTGGCTGTTCGACGTCCTGGCAGGCTTCGACAAGCCGTTCAATCAGGCGCCATCGCTGCACATTGCGCTGTTGGTCATCCTGTGGACCTGCTATCACCGGCACCTGCAGGGCTTCTGGCGCGGATTGATGCATGCCTGGTTTACCCTGATCGGGCTCTCGGTGCTGACCACTTACCAACACCACTTCATTGACCTGCCTACCGGTGCTCTGCTTGGCTGGCTGTGTGTCTGGCTATGGCCGCTGGAGGGGCCGGGGCCTCTGCACGGCGCCCGACTGGCAACCGAGAAAAAACGCTGGCAACTGGCGTTGTGTTACCTGTTGGGGGCTGCTGCTTTCGCCGTCCCGACCTTTTACTTCGGCGGGGCTTGGCTGTGGCTGACCTGGCCGGCATCCGCCTTGCTGCTGGTGGCGCTCAATTACGCCGTCCTGGACGCAGGAGGGTTTCAGAAGCGCGCCGACGGGCGACTGTCCCACGCCGCGCGCTGGTTGCTGGCGCCCTACCTGGCGGCCGCCTGGCTCAATTCGCGCCTGTGGACCCGCAACAATCCGCTGCCAGACCAAGTGCTCGATGACGTCTGGCTCGGGCGCATACCGACTCGCGGGGAACTCAAGGGCAGCGCCTTCACCGCGGTGTTCGACCTGTGTGCCGAACTGTCCCTCGATCCTGGCGCCGTCGTCTACCGCACACTGCCTGTCCTGGACCTGACCGCCCCCACCACCGCGCAATGCCAGGAAGCCGCATTGGCCATCGAAAGCCTGCGCCAGCACGGGCCGCTACTGGTCTGCTGCGCCCTGGGCTATTCGCGCAGCGCCACCGCCGTAGCCGCCTGGCTGTTGCATACCGGGCGGGCCAGCAGTGTCGCCGAAGCCTTTTTGTTGATCCAGCGCGCACGCCCGGGAATTGTCCTGGGGCCGCGTCACCGAGAGGCGCTGGAACCGCTGGCGACCCCTATGGAGATGCACAGTGTCCATTGATATGCAGTTGCAGACGACCGCCAGCCTGTTGCGTCGCGGCTACTCACTGGATCGACTCTCCTGCGGCCTCACCCTGCTGGGCGCCCTGCTCGGCCTGAGCCAATACATAACTCCCGGACCGGGGTGGTGGGGCCTGGTCTGCAGCAGTGGGCTGCTGGTGCTCGGTCTGTGGCAAAAGTACTGGGCACTGCGGGTTGCCTTCGACGCCGAGCTGTTCCAGCACCTTGCCAACCCTGCCGAAGACCTCCCTCAGCGCACCCAAGCCCTGGACCAGGCACTGGCGGCCCTGGGCCTGCAACCCGCCGACCGCGGCGGCCGCCCCTGGAACGATCGCATCGCCGGCGCCGTGAAACTGTTACGCCGCCAGGCGCTGCTGGTGGCGGCACAACTGTTATTGACGCTGGTTTTCATCCTGGCCGGCCCCTGGCTGACCTTTGCTGGATAAGGAGTTCCCATGCTCGAACCCGTGGTTGCCACCCTCATCACTTCGGCCGCGCGCATCCTGACCGGCGCGCGCAGTTTGTGGCTCGGTTGTGCGCCGGAACCGGTACAACGTATCTACTTTGCCAACCACAGCAGCCATGGCGATTTCGTCCTGCTGTGGGCCTCGCTGCCGCCAACCCTGCGCACCATCACCCGGCCCGTGGCAGGCTCCGACTACTGGCTGAAAAGCCCGCTGCGGCGCTACATCATCAACCAGGTGTTCAATGGCGTGCTGGTTGACCGTGAACGCAAGGACCCCGCCGATAATCCCTTGCAGCCAATGCTCGACGCCCTGGAAAACGGTGACTCGCTGATCATCTTCCCCGAAGGCACGCGCAACCCCGATGAGGGTTTGCTGCCGTTCAAGAGCGGGCTGTACCACCTGGCAAGGCAGTATCCCCAGGCGCAGTTGATCCCGGTGTGGATCGCCAACCTCAACCGCGTCATGCCCAAGGGGCGGGTCCTGCCGCTGCCGTTGTTATGCACCCTCAGCTTTGGCGCTGCGCTGACCCTGAGCGAAGACGAAAGCAAGACGCACTTTCTCGAACGCAGTCGCGACGCGCTGCTGAGCCTGGCCGGGGAGCATGCCTGACATGGATAGACAAACCTTGATGTTGTTCGGCGGGATTGGCGCGTTTCTGCTGCTGGCCTCGGCGATTGGTTGGGTGCTCAAGCGCCGCAGCCAAGGCAGCCCCAACCCGGTGATCGACAACCTCAACGCGCGGATCAACGCCTGGTGGGTGATGGTCCTGGTGATCGGGATCGCCTTCTGGCTCGGCACCACTGCGGTGATCCTGCTGTTCTACACCGTGTCCTTCTACGCCCTGCGCGAATTCATGACCCTCACGCCCACCCGCCGCAGTGACTACCCGGCTTTGGTCGCGGCCTTCTACCTGGCGCTGCCGCTGCAGTACCTGCTGATTTACTACGACTGGTACGGGCTGTTCTCGATCTTCATTCCGGTCTACGTGTTCCTGCTCCTGCCGATCCTGGCGTCCCTGGGCGGCGACAGCACGCACTTCCTCGAACGTGCCTCGAAAGTCCAGTGGGGCCTGATGATCGCAGTGTTCTGCGTATCCCATGTCCCCGCCCTGCTGACTCTGGACATCGCCGGTTATGAGGGGCGAAACCTGCTATTGATCGCCTACCTGGTGATCGTGGTGCAGATGTCGGATGTGCTGCAGTACGTGTGCGGCAAATTGTTCGGCAAACGCAAGATCGCCCCGAACCTGTCGCCGTCCAAGACCGTGGAAGGTTTTGTCGGCGGCATCCTGCTGGCCTCCCTGATCGGCTGCGCCTTGTGGTGGATCACGCCGTTCACCGCCTGGCAGTCGCTGCTCATCGCCCTGCTGATCAACCTGCTGGGCTTCGCCGGCGGCATTGTGATGTCGGCGATCAAGCGCGACCGTGGGGTGAAGGATTGGGGACATATGATCGAAGGCCATGGTGGCATGCTCGACCGACTGGATTCGGTGTGCTTTGCGGCGCCGATTTTCTTTCATCTGGTTAGGTATGGGTGGACTTGATTGCATTGCCCCCAGCCACATGAGCGGACTAGCAGTTCTGATAGTGGGCAGAAACTGAAATTGCGCCGATGCTTTAAGTCCAGCCTTTCGGACCTTGATCGGAGCTCAGCCAATGCCCATATCACCTCGCCAGAACCTGCTGTGCCGTTATCGCTACGATGCGCTGGATCGATCGATTAATTGGGCGCCTATTGGACAAGCCGGCATTCAGCGTTTTCACTGTAACGACCACTTGGCCACTGAAATCCAGGGCTCGGTCAAGCACAGTATTATTCAGCATGACGACCACGTGTTGGCGCAACAACAGCACATGGATGATCAGGTAGACATCACGCTGTTGGCAACTGACCTTCAAATGACAGTTCTAAACGCGCTTAACGCGGGCCGAGCTCAACCCATCGCTTACACGCCCTACGGCCATCGCCGACACTACAACGGCTTACTTAGTTTGCTAGGGTTTAACGGCGAACGGCCCGATCCGGTAACAGGGCATTATCATTTAGGTAATGGATATCGGCAGTTTAATCCGATTTTGATGAGATTTAACTCCCCGGACAGTTTGAGTCCGTTCGGGAAAGGCGGTTTAAATGCTTATACTTACTGCCTTGGCAATCCGATCCTCAATACTGACCCAACGGGTCATGGCCTTGACAAGGTTATTGAAGTAATGAACAAGAAAATTCTTAAAAAAACCGGCTTTAGAATGTCTCCTGACACCATAGAAGAATTAAACGCAACAGTACCGCACCGTACCAGACTCGACGGGACTTCCGATTCGGAGAGCGTCATTCATACTCTGTTCAACAATAGTATAAACAAACATTACGACGATACGCTTATTGAAAACATTGAAAAAACAGCAGCGGAACACGCTGCGGGTTTTATGCCAACAGTCCTCCAGCACCAAGCCAAATTCATAAAAAGAAGAACAATAATACATGACCTGACATTAGGGAGGGCTAACCTACCTAACGATAGTATAAACCAAATGGACAATCATCTTGCGGGCTTGAATAGTGCTATCGAAAAACTAAAACAGAGGGCAAACGCGTATATTCAAGAGACCGCCTCAAGCTATAATAATAGTCTATTCCCTACTATCCCTACTATCCCTCGAGCCTCACCTACAAGGGCTTCGAAAAATCTGCGACAACCAGAGCGCAAATAAAACAGGTAAAGGGTACAAAGAATGTAAAGGCAGTAAAAGGGACCGATTTATTTTATTCACAAAAAAAGGGCGCCTTATGGCGCCCTCTTCCTGCTCTGACTTAGTGTTGCAGAGCCGGTTTCTGCGTCCCATTAATCGGGATTCGCTTGGCTTTCGCCTCTTCCGGAACAACCCGCAACAGGTCGATGATCAACAGACCGTTGCGCAGGTCCGCGGCCTTGATTTCGATGTGGTCGGCCAGGCGGAACGACAGTTTGAACGCACGCTGGGCGATGCCCTGGTGCAGGAAGGTCACGCCTTCATTGGCGTCGCGTTTGCTGCCACTGATGGTCAGCACGCCCTTCTCGACCTGGAGGTCCAGGTCTTCTTCCTGGAAACCGGCGGCCGCTACGACGATGCGGTATTGATCGTCACCGTGTTTTTCCACGTTGTAGGGTGGGTAGGTGCTGCCTGGCTCGTTGCGCAGGGCGGTTTCGAACAGATCGTTGAAACGGTCGAAGCCTACCGAGGAACGGAACAGTGGGGCCAGGGAAAATGCAGTACTCATGGTTCAAATCTCCTGAAAACAATCAGCAAGGTTTTTTGTCTCCGCGACCCGAATTCGGCATCGCGTAACCCTTAGATAGGGACCGCTGATTGGTTTTCAAGAGATTTTCCGCAGATTTTTTCAGGCCGCTTCAGCCACCTGCAGACCCAACAAACGCGAGACCTGATCCAGTTCGGTCTCACGACGCAGGACGGTGAACAGCTCTACCGCCTCAGGATAATTGCGAGTCAGCATCGCCAGCCACTGCTTCAATCGACCCGGCGATTGGCGTGCTGTCATCTGCGCCTTGGCTTGCAGCCAGAAGTCCTGGATCAGCGGCAGCAGTTCGGCCCAGGTCATCTCGACGACTTCTTCACCGGCCTTCGCCGCCGCGATTTGCCGGGCGAGATCCGGGCGCGAAACCAGGCCGCGACCGAGCATGATGTCTTCCACGCCGCTGATTTCGCGGCATCGGCGCCAGTCTTCGACGCTCCAGATATCGCCGTTGGCAAACACTGGCACCTTGACCACGTCCTGTACGCGCGGGATCCACTCCCAATGGGCAGGTGGCTTGTAGCCGTCGGTCTTGGTCCGTGCGTGGACCACGATATGCTCGGCGCCGCCCTCAGCCAGGGCCGTGGCGCAGACCAGCGAACCATCGGGGCTATCAAAACCCAGGCGCATCTTGGCCGTTACCGGGATGTGCGCCGGAACGGCGCGACGGACATGCTCGACGATCTGGTTGAGCAGCTCAGGCTCCTTGAGCAGCACAGCTCCGCCCCGGGACTTGTTGACCGTCTTGGCCGGGCAGCCGAAATTGAGGTCGATCACCTCAGAGCCCAGCTCGCACGCCAGCGCGGCGTTTTCCGCCAGGCACACCGGATCGGAACCCAGCAGCTGTACGCGCAGTGGCACACCGGAAGCAGTCCGGGCACCGTTGAGCAGCTCCGGGCCGAATTTATGGAAATAGGCAGGCGTGAGCAGTTGGTCGTTGACCCGAATGAATTCGGTCACGCACCAATCGATACCGCCCACCCGGGTCAGCACGTCGCGCAGGATATCGTCGACCAACCCCTCCATGGGCGCCAAGGCAATTTGCATGAAAAACACACTCAACGAAAAACGTGCGGCAGTTTACTGGTTTTGATTGATGAAAAGGTAACCCTGTGTAGGAGCTGCCGCAGGCTGCGATCTTTTGTCTTTAAAAATCAAGATCAAAAGATCGCAGCCTGCGGCAGCTCCTACGGGGATCGTGTCAGGCGGGGGCTTGCAGCGCCGGGCCATAGCCTTCGATGAACTCGGCAGGCATGCGCTTGGGCTTGCCCGTGGACAGCTCGATGCAAACGAACGTGGTTTGCGCGCGCAGCAAGGTCGAGTTGTCGCTGGGGCGCTTCAGCTGGAAATGCCGGGTCATTTTCAAGCGCTGGTCCCAATCGACGATCCAGGTTGCCAATTGCAACTCGTCGCCTTCATAGGCGGCCGCCAGGTAATCGATCTCGTGCCGCACCACCGCCATCGCCCGGTCCAGCCGACGGTATTCGACCAGATCCAGGCCCAGGCGCTGGGAGTGACGCCAGGCACAGCGTTCGAGCCAGGTCACGTACACCGCGTTATTGGCGTGCCCCAGCCCGTCGATGTCTTCGGCGCCCACTTGCAGATCAATGATAAACGGCGTTGCCCGATCCCAGCCCATGCCTCACTCCCCGGTCAGTTTGATTCGACCGGGGCAGTGTAACGGATGCTCAGGCCGATTGGCGCGATTGCAGGCTGCGACCAGCCAGCAGTGATAACACGCCATCAATCACCCGCGGGTCGGCCAGCACCCGCTGATGACCGCCTTCCTGCAGACGCAACAGGCGACTGTCGAACCAGGCTTCGTGGATCAGCTGCGATTCCTTGACCGGGACATGGGTGTCATCTTCGGCATGCACGATCAGGCCAGGCATGTCGAGTTGGTAGTGCGCGACATCCAGCATCGCCGCGCGCATGCCGACGTCAGTCTCGACCTGGCGGATGAACGCCGAGCGGGCTTTCGGGGGCAACCCTACATAGCGCGCGAAACCGCGCAATACCCCGAGAATCCGCGCCGGGGCGGCGATGCTGACCAGGGTTTCGGTACGCAAACCCAACTGCACGGCAAGCATGGCACTGGCGCCGCCCATGGAGTGGCCGATGACCGCTTGCAGCGGCGGTAACTCGGCGGCGGCTTCAAGCATGGCACGGGCGAACAGCACGACATTCGCCTCACGCCCGGGCGAGCGACCGTGCGCCGGGCCGTCCAGGGCGACAACCGAATAACCGGCATCGACCAGCGCCGTGATCAGGCTGGCAAACTGCGTGGGCCGGCCTTCCCAGCCGTGCATCAGCAACACTGCCGGGCCTTGCCCCCAGCGCAAGGCCGAGAGGCCGAAACGCAAAGTGATTCGTTCGGATTTGGCCAGCAGCGGCAATTCCCAATCACGCGGTGGAAAATCGCGCGGAGTCATGAACGCCAGCCGCATTTTGCTCGCCACCAGCTTGGGGGCGAACCAGCCCAAGGTGCCATTAACGCCACGAACCCACTTCAACGTGCTCATCGCATTCTCCCCAGGCCGCAGCCTTCAGGTCAACGCACCGCCGACTTGGCCGCGCGCAGCAAACGATCGGATAAATCACCGGGGCCCAGCGCCCGTGCCAGCGCCAGGCCGCCCACCATCAAGGCCAGATCGGCCAGGGCTTTGTCGGTGTCTTCAGGACTGGCCGCCAACTGCGCGACCATCAGTTCCATGTGCTCATTCAGGGCGATTCGAAACGCCTCAGGCAGGCGTCCGAGTTCACCGATCGAGGCCGGGATCGGGCACGCAGATTCGCTGGAATCACGGTGTTTGCGTGACAGATAAAACGCAGCGACCAACGCGCGACGCTCTTCACCGGTCAATTGGGCATCCATGTCGGCAATCAGGTCACGGCGGTGACCCAGCAACTGCTTGAACGCTTCGAGCATCATGGCGTCCTTGCTTTCGAAGTGCGCATAAAAGCCGCCGACGGTCAGGCCGGCTGCGCCCATCACTTCGCCAACGCTTGGCTCGGCCGGACCGCGCTGGATCAGCGCGGCGCTGGCAGCCTTGAGGATGCGTTCGCGGGTTTGAGCTTTTTTATCGTTCATCGTTGCCTCCGAATATTACGACTAGAATATTATTCTCATAATAATTTTCTGCAAGTCGTGGATGTGACCGCTGGTCTGAAGAACAGTTTGGGAGAAAGGGGGAGATTTGGCCAAACGCCAGACAAACAAAAGGGCCATTCAATAATTGAATGACCCTTATAAAATCCCGCAGAGCGGGTAATCGTGGCGTCCCCTAGGGGACTCGAACCCCTGTTACCGCCGTGAAAGGGCGGTGTCCTAGGCCACTAGACGAAGGGGACGCAAACCCTTCTATACACTGATCAGCGCTGAGAACTGATCGATTCAAGGCCGGTGTGGCCAGACCTTGAACTGTAAAATTGGTGGAGCTAAGCGGGATCGAACCGCTGACCTCCTGCATGCCATGCAGGCGCTCTCCCAGCTGAGCTATAGCCCCGGATTTTTCGCCTCGCGGCGGAGCGACATCTTGCAACATCGCTTCTGTAAAACTGGCGTCCCCTAGGGGACTCGAACCCCTGTTACCGCCGTGAAAGGGCGGTGTCCTAGGCCACTAGACGAAGGGGACGCAAACCCTTCTATACAACTGATCAGTGCTGAGTACTGATCGATTCAAGGTCGGTGTGGCCAGACCTTGAACTGTAAATTGGTGGAGCTAGACGGGATCGAACCGTCGACCTCTTGCATGCCATGCAAGCGCTCTCCCAGCTGAGCTATAGCCCCTCATCGTTGATGTTGCCGTTGGCTTCATCGCTGAGGACGGGGCGAATCTTAAGGGCGTATCGAAGGTCTGTCAAACTTATTTTTCAAAAAATTTAAAATTTTTTGCCGACATAACAATCACTTACCGCCCTCCCCCCGAAAAATCGGGAGTCTGAGGACCACTGCGCGCCCAACGACAGGCGTGCGCAATGGCCATCAGTCCGTCATCAAGCGTGTCAGGCGATAGCGCCCAACAGCTTTTCCCACTCTTTGTTTTCTTTCTTCGACACGCCGCCCAGCAGGTCGATCGCCTGGCGCAGACGGAATCGGGTCAGGTCCGGCCCGAGGATTTCCATCGCATCGAGCACCGACACCGAGCTGGCCTGGCCGGTGATCGCGGCGAACATCAGCGGCATGGCATCACGCAGCTTCAACTCCAGGGATTCGACCACCGCCTGAATGGTCGCGGTGATGCTGTCCTTCTCCCACTGGCGCAGGCTTTCGAGCTTCCACAGGATCAACTGCATCAACTGGCGAACCTGATCGCCCGAGAGCTTCTTCGATTCGAACAGCTTGGCGTCCGGATTCACCCCACCGGCAAAGAAGAACCCGGCCAGCGGTGCGACCTGGCTGAAGGTCTCGACGCGGCCCTGTACGTGCGGCGCGATCTTCATCATGTATTCAGCGTTGAACGCCCACTTCTGCACGCGTGCGGCGAACTCTTCCACCGGCAGGTCACGCAGCCACTGGCCGTTGAGCCACGACAGCTTCTCGATGTCGAAAATCGGCCCGCCGAGGGAGACGCGCTTGAGGTCGAAGTTGTCGACCATTTCCTGCAGCGAGAACTTCTCGCGCTCGTCCGGCATCGACCAGCCCATGCGGCCCAGGTAGTTGAGCATGGCTTCGGGCATGAAGCCCATGCGCTCGTAGAAGGTCACCGAGGTCGGGTTCTTGCGCTTGGACAGCTTGCTCTTGTCCGGGTTACGCAGCAGCGGCATGTAGCACAGCTCCGGTTGTTCCCAGCCGAAGTATTCGTACAAGAGGATCAGTTTTGGCGCCGATGGCAGCCACTCTTCACCACGCAACACGTGGGTGATGCCCATCAGGTGGTCATCGACCACGTTGGCCAGGAAGTACGTCGGCAGGCCGTCGGTCTTCATCAGGACTTGCATGTCCATGCGGTCCCAAGGGATTTCCACGTCGCCACGCAGCATGTCCGGCACCACGCAGACGCCTTCGCTCGGCACCTTCATGCGGATCACGTGCGGTTCGCCAGCGGCAAGGCGGCGCGCCACTTCTTCCTTGGACAGCAACAGCGCACGGCCGTCGTAACGTGGGGTTTCGCCACGGGCCATTTGCTCGGCGCGCATCTGGTCCAGCTCTTCGGCGGTGCAGAAGCACGGGAAGGCGTGACCCAGGTCGACCAGCTGCTGGCAGTACTTCTGATAGATCTCGCCGCGCTCGCTCTGACGGTATGGACCGTGCGGGCCACCAACGTCCGGGCCTTCGCTCCAGTCGATACCCAGCCAGCGCAGGGCGTCGAAGATCTGCTGTTCGGACTCGCGGGTCGAACGCAGCTGGTCGGTGTCTTCGATCCGCAGGATGAACTCACCGCCGTGCTGCTTGGCAAAGCAGTAGTTGAACAGTGCGATGTAAGCGGTACCTACGTGGGGGTCCCCGGTAGGCGATGGCGCGATGCGCGTGCGGACGGTGGTCATGGCAAGTCTCGAAAAGAAGATCAAACAAAGGGCGAATGGTAACAGGCGACACCCGCCCCGCTCCAGTGAACAGGGCATTTAAGCCAAGTTTGCGCCTACAACGCCTGTATGCCGTGGTGAATGGCCGAATATCAGCCGATGGCATTTACCGTTTATCGGCTGTATGCCAGATTCACCTGCTGATAACTTTCCTTACATATTCTCGACTACAGTTTGCCCCATGCCTGCCCAACTCAAGCGTCGCCTGTCCATCTTCCTGTTGATTGTCCTGCTGATCGCCGGGGGCTTTTTCGCCCATTGGTTTTTCAACGGACGGTTTTATGAAAGCACTGACAACGCCTATGTCCAGGGCGAGATCACCCGGGTGTCGAGCCAGTTGGGCGCGCGCATCGATGAGGTGCTGGTGCAGGACAACCAGCACGTCGAGAAAGGCCAGTTGCTGATCCGGCTCGAAGGCGATGACTTCCGCCTCGCGGTCGAGCGCGCCAACGCGACGCTCGCCACCCGCCAGGCCGAACGCCTGCAAGCCCAGAGCAAACTGACCCAGCAGGCCAGCCTGATTGCCGCCAGCGACGCGCAGGTGGCGTCCAGTCAGGCGAGCCTGGGCCGTTCACAGATAGACCTGACCCGCGCCGAGACCTTGCGCAAGCCCGGTTATGTCTCGGAAGAACGCGTGACCACGCTCTCCGCCGACAACCACATTGCCCGTTCACAGTTGCTCAAGGCCCAGGCGGACGCCCAGGGCCAGCGTCAGCAAATCAACGCGCTGAATGCCGAAATCAAACGCCTCGACGCACAGATCGCCAATGCCAGGGCCGACCTGGCCCAGGCCGAGCTGAACCTCACCCGCAGTGAAATCCATGCGCCGATCAGCGGCCTGATCGGCCAGCGTGCCGCGCGCAATGGCCAATATGTGCAGGCCGGCGCCTATCTGTTGTCGGTGGTGCCCGATGAAGACATCTGGATTCAGGCCAACTTCAAGGAAACCCAGATTGGCCACATGCAA
The DNA here is from genome assembly GCF_000282475.1 of Pseudomonas sp. GM78. Lineage (GTDB taxonomy): Bacteria > Pseudomonadota > Gammaproteobacteria > Pseudomonadales > Pseudomonadaceae > Aquipseudomonas. The sequence continues at coordinate 148,335 of NZ_AKJF01000056.1, read as the reverse complement.
CCCGGACAGAAAGCCGAACTGACCTTCGACGCCTACGGCGACACGCCGATCGAAGCCCGGGTCGACAGCCTGTTCGCCGCCTCGGGCGCGCAGTTCAGCCTGTTGCCGCCGGACAACGCCACGGGCAACTTCACCAAAGTCGTGCAACGGATCCCGGTGAAACTGACTTTCGCCGCCGACAATCCGCTGCGCGGCAAGATCCGCCCGGGCATGTCGGTGACCGCCAAGGTCAACATCAAGGACGCGCCTGAAGATCTCACCAGCACAGTGAGCAGCAAAGACACCCCTGACGATGGCCGGTGATCAGCTGATCCGCCCAGTCGGGGAACCGACACGGCGGGACTGGATCGCGGTGATGAGCGTGATGCTCGGCGCCTTCATGGCAGTGCTCGATATCCAGATCACCAACTCCTCGCTCAAGGACATTCAGGGCGCGCTGTCGGCAACCCTGGAAGAAGGGTCGTGGATTTCCACCTCGTACCTGGTGGCGGAAATCATCATGATCCCGCTGACCGCGTGGCTGGTTCAGCTGTTGTCGGCGCGACGCCTGGCGGTGTGGGTGTCCCTCGGCTTTCTCGTTGCCTCGCTGCTGTGCTCCATGGCCTGGAGCCTGGAGAGCATGATCGTCTTTCGTGCGTTTCAGGGATTTACCGGTGGCGCGCTGATTCCGTTGGCGTTCACCCTTACGCTGATCAAACTCCCCGAGCATCACCGCGCCAAAGGCATGGCCATGTTCGCCATGACCGCCACCTTCGCTCCTTCGATCGGCCCGACGCTCGGTGGCTGGCTGACGGAAAACTGGGGCTGGGAATACATTTTCTACATCAACATACCGCCTGGCCTGCTCATGATCGCCGGGCTGATGTACGGCCTGGAAAAGAAAGCAGCCCACTGGGAACTGCTGAAAAGCACCGACTACGCCGGGATTGTCACCCTGGGCGTCGGCCTGGGCTGCCTGCAGGTGTTCCTGGAGGAAGGCCATCGCAAGGACTGGCTCGAATCCGACCTGATCGTGGCCCTGGGCAGTATCGCGCTGATCAGTCTGATCACCTTCGTGATCGTGCAGTTTTCCAAGCCCAATCCGCTGATCAACCTCGGCATCCTGGGCAACCGCAACTTCGGTCTATCGAGCATTTCCAGCATCGGGATGGGGGTCGGGCTGTACGGATCGATCTACCTGTTGCCGTTGTATCTGGCGCAGATCCAGAACTACAACGCCCTGCAGATCGGCGAAGTGATCATGTGGATGGGCGTGCCGCAGCTGTTCCTGATCCCGCTGGTGCCCAAGTTGATGAAGGTGGTCTCGCCGAAATGGCTGTGCACGATTGGCTTCGGCCTGTTCGGCCTGGCGAGTTTTTCCTCCGGTGTGCTCAACCCGGACTTTGCCGGGCCACAGTTCAACCAGATCCAGATCGTTCGCGCCTTGGGCCAGCCGCTGATCATGGTCACCATTTCGCTGATCGCCACGGCGTACATCCTGCCCCAGGATGCGGGCTCGGCGTCGAGCCTGTTCAACATCCTGCGCAACCTCGGCGGCGCCATCGGCATCGCCCTCCTCGCCACCCTGCTGGATGCGCGGACCAAGACCTACTTCGATTACCTGCGCGAGGCGATCGTGCCGAGCAACCCGCAGGTGGCCGAGCGCCTGGCCTCGCTGACCAACACCCTGGGCAACGAAACGGCGGCGCTGGGCAAGCTCAGCGAGATCGCCCACCAGCAGGCGTCGATCATGGCCTATAACGATGCGTTTCATTTTGTCGGGATTGCGCTGGGGATCAGCATGCTGGCGGTGTTGTTGACCAGGACATTGCCGGCGGGGTTGAAGGCTGGGGAAGCGCATTGAGACCGCAGCGCCCCCATCGCGAGCAAGCTCGCTCCCACAGGGGGCTAAGGGTGTTCTCACATTTTGTGATCAACACAGACCCTGTGGGAGCGGGCTTGCCCGCGATGAGGCCAGTTCAGGCACCGCAAATCAGACGGTAATCAACCGCTCCCGCAACTTGGCAATCTCGTCGCGCATCTGCGCCGCCGCCTCGAATTCCAGGTCACGCGCCAACTGGTACATTTTCTCTTCCAGCGCCTTGATGCGCTTGGCGATCTCACCCGGCGAGCGCAGCTCGGCTTCGTAGCGGGCGCTTTCCTCGGCGGCCTTGGCCATGCCCTTGCGCTTCTTGCTGCGCGAACCCGGCACGGTGGCGCCTTCCATGATATCGGCAACGTCCTTGAATACGCCCTTGGGCGTGATGCCGTTGGCCAGGTTGAAGGCGATCTGCTTGTCGCGGCGGCGCTCGGTTTCACCAATCGCGCGCTCCATGGAGCCAGTGATCCGGTCAGCATACAGAATCGCCCGGCCATTGAGGTTACGCGCCGCCCGGCCGATGGTCTGAATCAGCGAGCGCTCGGAACGCAGGAAGCCTTCCTTGTCGGCATCGAGGATCGCCACCAGCGACACTTCCGGCATGTCCAGGCCCTCGCGCAGCAGGTTGATCCCCACCAGCACATCGAAGGTGCCAAGGCGCAAGTCGCGGATGATTTCCACCCGCTCCACGGTGTCGATGTCCGAGTGCAGATAGCGTACGCGCACGCCGTGATCGGCCAGGTAGTCGGTCAAGTCCTCGGCCATGCGCTTGGTCAGCGTGGTGACCAGCACTCGCTCTTCCAGCGCGACACGCTTGCTGATTTCTGACAGCAAGTCGTCAACCTGGGTCAGTGCCGGGCGGATCTCGATTTGCGGGTCTACCAGCCCGGTCGGACGCACCACCATGTCAATCACGCGCCCGGCGTGTTCGGCCTCGTAGTTGCCCGGCGTCGCCGAGACAAAAATCGTCTGCGGGCTGATGCTTTCCCACTCGTCGAAACGCATCGGCCGGTTGTCCAGCGCCGACGGCAGGCGGAAGCCATATTCCACCAGCGTCTCTTTACGCGACCGGTCGCCTTTGTACATGGCGCCCACTTGCGGCACGCTGACGTGGGATTCGTCGATTACCAGCAAGGCGTCGGCCGGCAGGTAATCGTAGAGGGTCGGTGGCGCTGCCCCCGCTTCGCGACCGGACAGGTAGCGCGAATAGTTCTCGATGCCGTTGCAATAACCCAGCTCGAGAATCATCTCCAGGTCAAACCGGGTGCGCTGCTCCAGACGCTGGGCCTCTACCAGTTTGTTGTTGGAGCGCAGGTATTCCAGGCGTTCCTGCAACTCGACCTTGATCCCTTCGACGGCGCCCATCAGTGTTTCCCGGGGCGTTACGTAGTGGCTTTTTGGATAGAAGGTGAAGCGCGGCAGCTTGCGAATGACTTCACCGGTCAGCGGATCGAATGCCGACAGGCTTTCCACTTCATCGTCGAAGAGTTCGATGCGGATCGCTTCAAAATCAGACTCCGCCGGGTGGATATCAATGACATCGCCGCGCACACGGAACGTCGCGCGGGCGAATTCCATGTCGTTGCGGGTGTATTGCAGGTCGGCCAGGCGTCGCAGCAATTCACGCTGGTCGAGCTTGTCGCCGCGATCCACGTGCAAAACCATCTTCAGATAGGTTTCCGGGCTGCCCAGGCCGTAGATGCACGACACCGTGGTGACGATGATCGCGTCCTTGCGCTCCAGCAAAGCCTTGGTCGCGGACAGCCGCATCTGCTCGATATGGTCGTTGATCGAGGCGTCTTTCTCGATGAAAGTGTCCGAAGACGGCACGTAGGCTTCAGGCTGGTAGTAGTCGTAGTAGGAAACGAAGTACTCGACGGCATTGTTCGGGAAGAACGCCTTGAACTCACCGTACAACTGCGCGGCGAGGGTCTTGTTGGGCGCCAGCACCAAAGTCGGGCGCTGTACCTGGGCGATCACGTTGGCGATGCTGAAGGTCTTGCCTGAACCGGTCACACCGAGCAACGTCTGGTGCGCCAGCCCGGCCTCGATGCCCTCGACCATCAGGCGGATGGCTTCCGGTTGATCGCCGGCGGGCTCGAAGCGGGTGACTAGCTGGAATTCCGACATGTAAAACCTCTGGGATCACTCTTGCCGGTAAAACCGACACGAACGAGAAAGACCGCAAACGACCGATGTCGCCCGAGGAAAAAACTGGATTGCGCTCAATGTGGAGCCGATTGCCAGCGCTTTCAAGGCAAACGTCCTACAACGGGTAAAGTCTTTGACGGCGCCAATCGACTAACGGTCGAAAAATAATGGAAAAAACTTACCTTAAAAGCCGATTCGTCTGTCGCCATCACTCGCGGATGGCCTCTATACTAGCTCCCCGTTTGTGCACCGCTCTAGTGCATTCGGCTGGAGCGCGACACGTCCCTCCATTCTCCATTCAGAGCCGCCGCAAAAATGAGCCTGTTCTCCGCTGTCGAAATGGCACCACGCGATCCAATCCTGGGCCTCAACGAAGCATTCAACGCCGATACCCGTACCAACAAGGTCAACCTGGGAGTCGGTGTTTATTGCAACGAGGAGGGGAAAATTCCACTCCTGCGCGCCGTTGTCGAAGCCGAAACCATTCGCGCCGCTCAACACGTTTCCCGTGGCTACCTGCCAATCGACGGCATCGCCGCCTACGATCAGGCTGTGCAAAAACTGCTGTTCGGCAATGATTCGCCGCTGATCGCTGCCGGCCGCGTCGTTACAACCCAGGCTGTCGGCGGTACCGGCGCACTGAAAATCGGTGCCGACTTCCTCAAGCAACTGCTGCCGAACGCCGTCGTGGCAATCAGCGACCCGAGCTGGGAAAACCACCGCGCACTGTTCGAAACCGCCGGTTTCCCGGTGCAGAACTACCGTTACTACGACGCCGCGACCCACGACGTGAACCGTACCGGCATGCTGGAAGACCTGAACGCGCTGCCAAACGGCTCGATCATTGTGCTGCACGCCTGCTGCCACAACCCGACCGGCGTGGACCTGAGCCCGGCTGACTGGAAAAACGTCCTGGAAGTCGTTAAAGCCAAAGGCCACGTACCGTTCCTCGACATGGCCTACCAGGGCTTCGGCGATGGCATCGACGAAGACGCCGCTGCCGTACGCCTGTTTGCTGAGTCGGGCCTGACTTTCTTCGCTTCCAGCTCGTTCTCCAAGTCGTTCTCGCTGTACGGCGAGCGCGTTGGCGCCCTGTCGATCGTCAGCGAATCGAAAGAAGAAAGCGCGCGCGTACTGTCGCAAGTCAAACGCGTAATCCGCACCAACTACTCCAACCCGCCGACTCACGGTGCCAGCGTTGTCGCTGCAGTGCTGAACAGCCCGGAACTGCGCGCCCAGTGGGAAGCCGAACTGGCCGAAATGCGCCTGCGCATTCGTGGCATGCGCACCCAGATGGTCGACCTGCTGGCACAAAAAGCGCCTCAGCGCGATTTCAGCTTCGTCGGTCGTCAGTGCGGCATGTTCTCGTACTCCGGCCTGAGCGTTGAACAAGTGCATCGCCTGCGCAACGAGTTCGGCATCTACGCCCTGGACACCGGTCGTATCTGCGTGGCTGCGCTGAACCAGAGCAACATCAAGGTTGTGACGGATGCGATTGTTCAGGTGATCTGAACCGTCTGCTGACATGAAAAACGGGAAGCCATCGGGCTTCCCGTTTTTTATTTGTCGCAGATAATTTTCAAAGCAGAGCCTCACACCTCTAAACTTCACACAATTCAAATGTGGGAGCGGCGGCGCCGCTCCCACAGGTTTTGTGTGCACCCGAGAACCACTGCGAGAACTGATATGAAAATCGATGACCTACGCGCTGACCGCGATGATCGCGACGACCTGGATGATTTCATCCCCCGCGCCCCGGCCAAACGAGGCGGCAACAACCTGGTGATGCAAGTCGCTGCCGGCGTGTTTCTCGGCGGCCTGGCCCTGTGGCTGGTACAACTGGGTGCCACGGCGCTCTACGCCAAGCTGATGCTTGGCACCATTACCTTCGGCGGTTAAGCCAGTTCGGCCGCGCGCTGGCTGGCGGCATCGTCATAGGCGACATACAGCGATTCAGCGACCTGGCTCTTGATCGCCTTGGTGCTTTCCAGGCCCAGGACAAAACCCTCGGCCTTACCCCCTGCACGGTTCAACTCATCGGCGTTGCTGGCCTGGGTGATTGCATCGAACAGTTTTTCGGCGTGCGGGCCGACGCCCTTGGGCAGGCTGATTTGCGCGATGCTCATGGGAATACCCCGTTGTATCGAGGTTTTGTGGCGGTCAAGCAAGTCATGGCACGTACCTTATCGGCGAATGGCCGGCAGCGCGTGAAACCACTTCCGGGCAGCCATGTTAGCCCCCGCCAGCGATTCCGGTAACCGCCAATCAGCGATAAACCGCCGTCCGTCCCGATGAAACCCTCATTTTACTCTAAAACACTTGACTTCTCTTTTTGAATCAGTAACATAGGCGCCATTCCGCGATAGCTCAGTTGGTAGAGCAAGTGACTGTTAATCACTGGGTCCCTGGTTCGAGTCCAGGTCGTGGAGCCAGACAGCAATATCGAAAAGCCCCTGAATCGAAAGATTCAGGGGCTTTTTTGTGCTCGATACAAAAGGCTGCAATCTTTTTATCCGCAAAGAAAAAGCCGATCTGTCTATTCAACAGATCGGCTTTTTTTCATCCGCGATGCAGGTCAGACATGCTCGCTGCTTTTAGCCAGCACCGGCCGCGGGTCGACCGTCCCGTGCGCCGACTCCACCACCGGGATCTCCTTGCCATCACAGTCGTGCAACTTGCCGTCGCTGAAGTAATCCCCTTCGCGCAACGCCGCCAGGTCCTGATAGCGCAGTACCCGCTCGGTACCCGCTGCAAACACCGACTGCTGGTCGGAGTTACCGGCGGTGAGGTGGTTGAAGGTCAGGTTGAGCACGATGGCCATGATTGCCGAGGAGCTGATGCCCGAATGGAAGATCGTGGCGAACCAGCTTGGGAAGTGGTCGTAGAAGTTCGGCGCGGCAATCGGGATCATGCCGAAACCGATGGAGGTCGCGACGATGATCAGGTTGACGTTGTTGCGGTAGTCGACCTTGGACAGCGTGCGAATGCCGCTGGCGGCGACAGTGCCGAACAGCACGATACCGGCGCCGCCGAGGACGGAGGTCGGTACGGCGGCGATCACACGCCCCATGAACGGCAGCAGGCCGAGGATCACCAGGAACAGGCCGCCGGTGGCCACTACATAACGGCTCTTGATGCCGGTCACCGCCACCAGCCCGACGTTCTGGGCGAAGGCACTTTGGGTGAAGGACCCGAAGATCGGTGCGATCATGCTCGACAGCATGTCCGCGCGCAGACCATTGCCCAGGCGCTTGGAGTCGACCTTGGTGTCGATGATTTCACCCACGGCCAGGATATCGGCCGAAGTCTCCACCAGGGTCACCATGACCACGATGCACATCGACAGGATCGCCGCGAAGTGGAAGGTCGGCATGCCAAAGTGGAAAGGTGTCGGGAAACCGAACATCGGCCCCTGGCCGACGGACGAGAAATCCGCCATGCCGAGGAACACCGCGATCAGCGTACCGATGACCATCGCCAACAGGATCGACAACCGGGAGATGGTGGCACTGCCGATCTTGCTCAACAACAGCACCAGCACCAGCGTCACCGCTGCCAGGCCGATGTTGGCCATACTGCCAAAGTCAGGGGCGTGACTGTTGCCCCCCATGGCCCAGCGTGCCGCCACCGGCATCAGCGTCAGGCCGATGGTGGTGATCACGATGCCCGTGACCAGCGGCGGGAAGAACTTGGTGATTCGCGAGAACACCGGCGTGATCAGCAACCCGATCAGGGATGCGGCTATCACCGCCCCCAGGATCGACTGGAACCCGCCCTCACCACCGCTGCTGACAATCGCCACCATGGTTGCGACGCCGGAAAACGACACGCCCTGTACCAGCGGCAACTGACAACCGAAAAACGGTAGACCCAGGGTTTGCAGCAACGTGGCCAGCCCCCCCGCAAACAATGAAGCAGCAATCAACAAACCGATGTCCGCCGGCGACAGCCCGGCGGCCTGACCAATGATCAAAGGCACCGCGACGATGCCACCGTACATGGTCAGAACATGTTGCAGGCCGTAAGCCATATTCGCGCCGATCCCGAGATTTTCATCTTCAGGCCGTTGGTGTGAAACATGGGGCGTTTTCATGTTAGGGGGTTCCCTGGTTTTTGTTATGCGCACACTGTATTCAAGATCTAGGACAAATGTCTATAGAGTTGTATACAACTTGCCAGTCAAATTATGAACGGTCGTTCATGCAGACTGTGTGCCACCGCGCTCAACCTTGAAAAAAACCCTGCAATACATCCGCCCGCCCCATTCTCCCGCGCCCACTAGTCTTTTGAATTCCTGGTGACCACCGGTAGTGATCGCCGTCTTCCATATACATATAAAGTATGCATAATGAAGCCATTCGAAATTCAATACCACAAGGCCAAGAACGCAGCCAACAAACTCAAGCATCTGGGCATCAGCCTCGCTGAGACGGAGCCAGTGTTCCATGATGAACGGGCACTGACCCTTGAGGATGATCACCATGATGAACAACGCTGGATCATCATGGGGCTGGACGGCAAAGGTCGTTTGCTGGTCGTGGCGTACACCTACCGTGACCCGAATTTCGTTCGAATCATTTCCGCGCGCCTCGCCAGCAAGAACGAGCGCCGTCAGTATCTGGAGGTTTGACCAATGAAAGACGAGTACGACTTCAGCCATGCCAGGCGCGGGGCAATCGCCCCCGGCAAAGGCAAGACACGCATCACCATCATGCTCGATGACGTCGTCATTGAGGCGGCACGCGCGCTCGCAGAGAGTGAGGGCTACGGTTACCAGACCGCGATCAACAACACCCTGCGTCGGGCGTTGCTGACCGGGCATGACAAAGCAGAGAGCAGTACGGCCAGGCACCTGAAAAAGGGGATCACCGCCTCTGAGTTGAAAAGCCTGGAAAAAAAGCTCGCGCAAGCCCTCAGCGAAATTCAGCGGGTGATGGAGCCCGAAGCCCGGCCGTGATCAGGCACGGAAAAGGGGCAGGCCGATCCAATCCGCACCGTTATTGTGTGCACGATGAACCGCCTATTGCAGCGCTATCAATCGTTCAAGTGTGCGCATCAACGTCGGATGCATGGGCACGCGAATATCGAACTCGCTCTCCAGTACGCCGATCAACTCCTCTACATCCGCCACTTGCCGGCGTTCACTGTCCTGCCCCATGTGATGTACCGCAAAACTGCCGTTATTAAGGGTACGTCGCCACCCTTCCCCGGTTCGGGCCACCATCAGTTGTTTAACGAACGATGATTCGGGGTGGGTTGAGACATACCAGTTGCCGACGGTGTAATCGATGTCCTCCTGGCGCTGCAGGTCGAAGATGTACATTGGGCGCCATTCTTTCGCGACCTTGGCGCGAAGGGTGTAGCCGTCGGCATGCTGCTCGATACGATACGGCTCATGCGGAGTCAATTGCTCATCAAGGCTGTCGAGCAACAGCGGTGTGGTGGGCACCATGCCGCCAAAGCCGACGTCAGTGATGTAGCGCACACCATCGAGCGTCACCAGGCTCAAGCGGTGCGTACGCGCGGTCCAGGCGCCCTCCGGCTGGCCCATGACCACGCGCCCGCTGATGCCCCGCGCGTCGAAGCCGAGCGCCTGGAGCAAGGTCAGAAACAGATAGTTGAGTTCGTAGCAGTAACCGCCGCGCCCATCCCGCAGGACCTTTTGCTCGATCGACGCCAAGTCGATGTGCACCGGCTCGCCCGCCAAGGTGGTGAGGTTTTCAAACGCAAAGGCACCGGTGTGACGCAATTGAAGCAGGCGCAAGGTTTCAAGCGTCGGCGCCGGGGGCGCTTCGAATCCCAGGCGTTGCAGGTAGGAAGCAGGGTTTGTCAGACGTGGCTCGCTCATCGCTTGATCCTTATGCACGCAAGCTGTGGACGCTATGTATAAGGGATGAAGGGGCACGGCCGACAATTGATTTAGCCAATCGACCGGCAAGAACAATCAACGGCGCTTGCGCGAGCCCAATTGAATCCAGGTGGGCGCATGATCGCTGGCATGGGGTTCGTTGCGCACCCAGGCATCGACACCGGCCTCCTCCAGGTAAGGACTCAAGGTCGGGTTGATCAACAGGTGATCGATGCGTAACCCGGAGTTCTTCTGCCAGTGCTGGCGAAAGTAGTCCCAGAAGGTGTAGACCCGCTCGTGCGGATACAAATGACGCACGGCATCGGTCCAGCCCTGATCCAGCAGACGCTGGTAACACTCGCGGCTCTCGGGTTGCAGCAAGGCATCCTTGAGCCAGGAGCGCGGGTTATAGATGTCGAGGTCGGTGGGAACCACGTTGTAGTCACCCGCCAGCACCACCGGATGTTCACTGCCCTGCAACGCCTGCGCGTAGCGTATCAGGCGCTCGAACCAGGCCAGTTTGTAATCGAACTTCGGCCCCGGTTGCGGGTTGCCGTTGGGCAAGTACAGGCAACCCACCACAATCCCGTGCACGGCCGCTTCCAGGTACCGGCTGTGACTATCGTCGGCATCGCCCGGCAGGCCTCGGCGGCTTTCCAGCGGCTGCGCATCCCGCGCCAGGATCGCCACCCCGTTCCACGACGCTTGCCCCTGCCAGATCGCCCCATAGCCGACGGCCTCAAGCTGCGCGGCGGGAAACGCACTGTCGACCGACTTGAGCTCCTGAAGGCAGGCGATGTCCGGTTGCTCACGTTCAAGCCAGTCCAACAGATTTGGCAGGCGGGCGCGCATGCCGTTGACGTTGAACGTCGCGATTCGCAGCTTTTTCATGACTACCGTCCCGCCTGGCTGAGCCTCTTGGGTGTGACCGCGCCGCCTGCCAGGTGTTCGCTCCACTGTAGCCTGCCACTCGTCATCCAGCTGGCACCAACCGCCCTGCCCTTCACACCAATTTCAGGTAACGACTCATCTTTTGGAGACGGACCATGATGAACACCAGAATCATTTCGCTGCTTCTCGCTGGATTGCTGTGCTCGGCCTCCCTGACCACCTTCGCCGCCTCCGGCGATGATGCTGATGAGGCAGGCACTAAATCCGGTGCAACCAGCGGCCCAGTCATGCCACCGGACAACACGCCGAGCTCGCCCTCGGGCGGCAACGCCGGTGACGGCGGTGCAACCGGTTCTTCAAGTGGAAGTGCGGGCAGCAACAGCGGCTCTGGTGCCGGAGGCGGCACCGGGGCAGCCGGCGGTGGGACCGGCGGGGCTGGCGGCGGGACAGGCAGCTGAACGCGTAAAGGCAGCCGATGATGATCCACCGTCGGCTGCTTGCAACATCAGTGCATTAGACTCATTCGACGATTGTCGGCAGACTTTCCAGGCTATCTCCGGGGGTATTATTGACGACTGTTCGTAAAAAAAACTCGTCATGTACTTCGATCCTGGCCCCCTTCACATAATCATTGTCACTTCTCTTCAACAGTGTATTGAACGGCACCCCCTGATTGATCAACTGCACCACAAACTCCACGGGCACCCAACACCATTGGGCTTCGTCTCTCCCACAGGCAAAAACAGCGAGAATATTTCCGCTGTTGCGATCTGTCTTTGTCTTGGCTATGTAAAACTGCATACGACTCATACTGCTTAATCCTTTAAATAAAATATCCCTGTCACGCGCATCAGAATCACACCCGCAACAAACGATCCATGTGAACCGCAGATCATAAAATGCAGCGCTTCCATACGCTCGAACGCATGTATTGGGAAAGGTTACCTGTAACCAGGTGAACCCTGCCGGCAATGCAGCCGATGACGTCCAATCGTCGGCTGCCTCGATTGCCCGCACCTACATCTGCTTGACCGCCGGCGGATTCCACTTGCCGTTCAATGCCTCGGCCTTCGGACCGTACAAGCGCATGGTCAGGTTGAACGGTCCTTTGGGCGCCGGTAGCCAATTGGCTTCCAGCTCCTTGCCGGGGCTTTCATTCTGGAAGTAGATGTCCAGCGAACCGTCGGCGTTGCTCTTGAACGGCATCCAGCTGCTGACCGCGAAACGGTTGAGCCCGTTGCCCACCTGGAAACCTTCGGGGTCGTACAGCGTGATCGACCAGAAGGCGTTCACCGGAGGCGCCTCATCCTTGGGGAAATGCAGCACGTACTTGTGCGCACCATCGAGGGGCTTGCCGTCTGCATCGCCGATATTCAACGGATAAATCGCGTCTTCGGGCAAGTTGGCGCCGAGCCCCACCTGCGCCACGATCGCGCGCTTGAGGTAGTAGTTGCCGTAGACGCCCATGGTGTCGGTGTTCATCGACCAGCCGTTGACCACGCGTGCAAGGGTCGGCACCTTCCACGTCATCAGTGCTTGCGCGTCCTTGGGCGCAGTCTCCAGGGCTGCCCTTACTTCAGGGTCAAGGGCATCCATGCTGAACGACTTGCCCGGCTCGATGCCGATGCGCTTGATCTGCGCCAGCAGCGGCTGATCGGTGCTGTGGGCCGGATGCACCTTGAGCAGTTCGGCGGCATAGGCGAAGTAGTCGGCCGCCGACATCGTGTCGACCTGGATTTTCGGTGGGGTCGTCATGTCCACGGCCGGGTCGATCTTGACAGCGACCGGCTCGGCGCCCTTGCCCAGCCGGGACAACGGCGTCACGGTATAGCCGGCCTGGATCTTGTGCACCGCCGCGTAGTCCGCCGAGCCATCGGTCTTGGTTCGCCCGATCACCCAGACAAAGGGCGTCGGCGCCGGCAGATGGTTCAGTCCCGCGGGCACGGTGCCGGTCCAGCCCGGTGGCGTCACCAGGAACTGCGCGGCGCCGGTTCCCGTGGTGCGCCAGCCCAGCGATGCGAACACGTCACTCCACATGTCGAGCATCGGCAGCAAGTAGAAGCGCCCGGCGGTGTCCGGCGCGGCGATGACCAGCGGTTCCTTGGTCAGGTCGAGCCAGGCGATGGAATACAACGTGTCAAAATTGGACCGCACCACGCCTTTGAAACTCGCAGGCGGGTACTCAGGCACACTCACGAACATGTTCATCGGGCCTTTGCCGAACTCCTTGCCCGGCTCGATGTTGGTAAATTGCTTGCGGGTGATGTCCATGGTCAACAGCGGGTAAAAGTAAACGTAGGCATCCACGCCAATGGCATGCGCTTCTTGGGCGGTTATTTTCGATTGCGCCTGACTGACCAGCGGAAACACCGCGCTGGACACAACGATAAGGGCAATGGAGGTCAAAGCTTGGGTTATCGACATAGTGGCGACCGTCCGTGCGATGGGGAGATCTGCCGGGACCGGCAGAGCTATCGGAACTCTAGACGATCAATTGGACAAGTTCTGACAGGCAGACAATCGGCTATCGGCAGTCGCACCGCGGCGTCAACGATCCGATCGCATCAGTGCCTCGGCCACGCCTTCCATCGACAATGTCGCCGAACGGTTCCTGCCCGAATGCTTGGCCTGATACAGCGCCGCATCCGCGCGCTGGATGAACACTTCCATGCTGTCGCGCCCCGTCGGCACGAACGAATAGCAACCGAGGCTGACAGTCACGTATCCGCTGGGCGAACCCGTATGGCTGATGTTCTTGCCCATGACGGCGCGGCGAATCTGTTCGGCAAGGTTCATGGCGCCCTGGATATCGGTGTCAGGTAGCAACACTGCAAACTCTTCGCCACCGTATCGCACCGCCAGATCGGCCTTGCGATGGCAACAACTTTTGATGGCGCGTGCCACCTCGGCCAGACAGTGATCACCCACCACGTGACCGTAGGTGTCGTTGTAACGCTTGAAAAAATCGATATCGAGCATGATCAGGCTCAGCGGGCTGTGCTGCCGGGCGCCGCGCCCGAATTCGATATCGAGGGCCCGCTCGAACAACCGGCGATTGGCCAGGCCGGTCAGGCTGTCGTGGGTGGCAATCAGCTCCAGCGCTTGCTGAGCCTGGCGCAAATCCGCCTCGACCTGTTCACCCACACGCACCTGACGGATGAACACCCAGCCGATCAGCCCGATACCCAGCATGACCAGCACGACGATGGCGCTGGAGCGAAACGCCGTGTCGTACCAGTCCGCCAGGATCGAGTCCCGGGACGATGCCGCCGAGACCACCAGCGGGTAGGCCTCCAACTGCCGATAGCCATGCAGGCGGACAATCGAGTCCATCTCGGAGGCGAACATCGCGTTGCCGGAAGTCGCCCGGGGCAGCAGGTTCTGAAAGATTTCCCCCTTGGCCAATGACGTACCGATCTGCGCCTGCACATAGGGCCGACGGGCCAGCAACGTGCCATCGGTCAATGCCAGGAACATCGCGCCGTTGTCGTCGATGCTGAAGCTTTTGAAGAACTGCTCGAAGTACGACATCTTGATCCCGGCCAGCAACACCCCCTGGAACTGGCCATTCCTGTCATTGACCCGCCTGGAGATCGGAATGATCCATTCGCCATTTTCCCGACTGCGGATGGCCGGGCCGATGTGCGCAACGGTTGAGACGTTCTGCTGGTGAAACTTGAAGTATTCGCGATCCGCCACGCCGTTCCCGCGAGGCAGTGCTTCAAACGAGGTGACGACCCACTGGCCCTTCTGGTCGAACAACAGGATGCCGTGCAATTGCCCCAGCACCTGCACCCGCCGGGCGAAGGTTTTCTGCAAGCGCGGACGCTGGGCCGAGCCGGATCCGTCGGCCTGAATCCAGTCCACCAGACTGGTCAGCACCAGATCGGCTTGCATGAAGGTGTCTTGTGCCTGTTGTGCCATGGCCCGCGTCAGGTTCGACGAAGCGACCTGGGCCTGGCTCAAGTCATGGCGCCGGGATTGTTCCAGTTGCAAGCAAAGCAAGGCGCACAGGCACAGGCACACCGTGCCGATAAACAACACCGCGGCCTTGCGCAGCGGTATGCGTTTCAAGGCAACGCCCTGGGCGTGGTACAGGTCATCAAGGCGTGTTGGCAAAAAGCGCTCCCTGAAAGGACAAGGCACGAGCGACACCTCATGCCCCCTGGTTTTGGGCGCCAAGTTTACGGTGTTACCCACGTAAAAAGCGCAACAGATGCCAAATGATTGCCCCGCACCCGGGGGAATCGTCAGCGCCATGACGCAGGACAACAGCCACATCACCCTCAAGAAGCTACGATAAGTGTTACACCATGACAGGGAAATGAAATGAGCAAGGCAGACGATCTGGCCGCAAAACTGAAACAGACCCGGTCTACCAGCCTTATTGATCAGGCGATCGACAGCTGGCCGGACCAGGTCAACGAGCTGTATCACCGGATCGAGGCCTGGTTGCAGCCATTGACCGGGGCTGGCCTGGTCCTGCGGCGCAACCCCACTCACGTGTTCGAGAGCCACCCGCAGGGTGACACCTTCGACTATGCCATCGACCAACTGGTGATCACCGGCAATCACCACAGCATCACGTTCGACCCCGTTGAACGCTTCACGGCGGATGGCGAGGGACGTGTCGAAATTCACTCCAGTGACAATGAACTGGCCCTGCTGCGCACCGTGGACGAACACGGCGCAACACATTGGTGGCTACAAGCGATCGAGCAAGCCGCACCGCGACCGGATGCGGTGGCGCTGACTGAAAACAATCTGCTGTCGGTAGTACAGGCAGGATTGGCGCTCGGTTGATCACCGCAAAGGCGGAACCCGGATTTCCCCGGCACGGCATTGTGTCTTCACGCCTTTGCCGCAGGAGGCAAACGCCAGGTTCTTGTCCATGCAGACCCGAACCTCGGACAGCTGCGGCCCGTTGCAGATCACCACAATGCCATCATCCGCCATCCCCGGATTGCTCTGGCGGAACATCTGCGTAATATCCCGGGCTGAAAAATAATGCGTGCTGCTCAACGGTTGCAGTTGCTCGGGAATCCTGACCGCGCCCAAGGCCTTGTCGGAAGCCTCCAGATAACCGATGGCGCCGAGGCCGCTGCAAGTGCCGTGCTTGGCCCATTCGTGCTCGAGCAGCTTCTGCGACGGGAACAGCATCAAGCCCTTCGCCCGCTCCTGCGGCGAGAGTTTTACCCTCGGCGCGCAGGACTTTGGCCAACCACCCTGGGCGTATTGTGGCCAGAGTCCGTGAAGCACAAAGCCATAGCCTTTGCCGGAACATTGTGCATCGTCACGATGGGTCAGGCAGTAGGTGGGCGACCAGGACAGCGCCAACAGGTAGTAGTCGAACACCCCCGCCACGGATTGCGGCCTGGTGCTTCCTGAATCCCGGGCGCTGCTCGGGCCGACGTTGGCGAACGTCAGCACGATCAGCGCGACCACGGCGTTAAGTCTGTTCATCGGCACGCTCCTGCGGGCGGGCTTGACCGCCAATTTCATCGAGCGACGATGGGCCGGTCGAAAAAAGCCGGTACTTTGGCACAGCCACGGACGCTTTCGCACCACGAGAGTGATTCGAAATGATTAATGCCGTGCAAACGAACGATTCAGAGCAACCTGTCGAGTTCTGCCAGGGTTATGCGGGGAATCAGTCGCGCTGGAATTTTCGAGACGTCGGACAGGTTGTAGACCTGAAAATCCTCGTTCACGACTTGCTTGGACAGGATCTCGAACGACGGCAGGATCCTCGTCTCAAAATGATCATCGAGCGCGCAGGGAGAAACGAACCCGCCTGGTCCTTCATAGAAGCGCCCGGCTGTCGGGTTCAGGTCCACGCCCACCAGGAACACCCGGTTGAACCCCAGGTGGTAGGCAAGCTGCAAAGCCAGGTAGGCGACGGTACGAGCGTCAAAAAAACCACGCTTGAGGTTCTTGCTGAAACCCAGGGTCTTATTCCGGCTACTGCCCAGCTTGCGGACCCTGACAAGGTCTTTGTCGGTCCTGAAAAAATCACTCCACAACAACCTGGGTGCCCGGCTCAACAAGTACAGCTTGCCCTCAGGCTTCAGCGAGGTGTGCCAGACATGGTTTTCCAACAGCGCAACCCGCTCGCTGATGCGCATGGCCTCGGTGAACAGCTGCGGCTGCTGTTCGGAAAAACCCTGGTCGGTGCAGACATAAAAGTACGGCTTGATGCCCGTCCCGGTGAATTTCGAAATGGCGCCGTTCATGGTGATCATTGGAACGTCGACATACTTGTGCAACGGGAAGTCTTTGGCCGATGCACCCGAGGCCACGATAAACACTGGCCCCTTTTGAATGTTGCGACACTCATCCAGGTCGTGCACCCGAAGCGCCCCCGTAATGAGTGTCGTTTTTTTGTCGGCAACATCCATCATCAATGTCCCTATCCCTGTTAATTTGATCAACTGCGACCCGCTTTCATGTCCATGGTTTCAATGCATTCCCTCGACCTGGCTTGCCGATAAGGCGCCATGACTACAACTTGTCTTGACCTGTCACGACCAGTGATGACTCTGCACGTTGCAACTCCAACGCGGGCAACTTGGAAGGCTGGTTCAAGAGTCGCAGCACCGGGGAATCGTAACCGTAAACGTCCGGTTTGAACGTTACCCGTCCGTCATTATTCAGGTCTACGGTCCAATAGGCCAGCAGCACAGGCACCTTGACCGGCAGCTTGATGTTTTGGGTCTTGCCATTGGCCAGCTGCTTTTGAATACCCGCCGCGTTCCAGCGCACAGGGTCGTTGAACAGCAGTTCCACAAGCTGCAACGGGTTCTCCACCCGGATGCAGCCGGAACTGGTGGCACGCATGGATTTGGCGAACAGCTCGCGATGCGGGGTGTCGTGGAGGTAGATCGCATAGTCGTTGGGGAACCGGATGACCACCTGCCCGAGCGAGTTTTCCGGGCCGGCGTCCTGGCGCAACGTGATGCCGCGCGCATTGGACCAGTCGACGGTCGACGGATCCAGCGTGTTGCCTTCCCGATCCAGAGCGCGAATCCGGTTGGCCGCGAGGTAGCCCGGATTCTGCTGGATCTTGGGCAGCATATCCTTGACGAGAATCGTCGGCGGCACAGTCCAGGTGGGGTTGAACGTGACATAGGTGATTTCGGACTGGAACACCGGCGTGCTGCGAAACGGCTTGCCGACCTGCACCCGGGAACGCCAGATCGGCTGGCCGTCGCGGTACAGGGCGACCTTGTAGCCAGCGATATCGACGATCACAAACGTGCCTTGCAGCTTATAAAGCAACCAGCGCGCCCGCTCCATGTTCACTCGCACCTGGTCGATTCGCGCCTCGACAGGCACGTTCAATGCCGCCAGTGTCCCAGCGCCCGCCACGCCATCGGCGCCGAGGTATTGTTCGAGCTGATACTTCTTCACCGCGGCAATGACACTGTCGTCGTAATCGGTACGCTTGGACTTGTGGGGGTCCAGGTACCCGGCCGCCACCAGGCGCGCGCGTAATTGCCTGACCGCGGCATTGTCCATGCCGGGCTTGAGGGACTGTCCCTCGGCGACTTTCGGCCAGCCGCCGGCATCGCGCACCTTGCGCAATTGCGCAAGGCTCTCACGCAGGCTGCGATAAACCGCCTCCTGGGGCGGCGCCTGGGCGAAAGCCCGATCGACGTCGTGATCATCCAGGGCGGTAAAGAAGCTATTCACGTCCTCGCGGGGATCGACGCCCTCGGGTTCGAAGTTCCAATGAAAATCCAGGCGTGCCGGATCAACCTTGCCGCGCCGCAACTGCAGCAGCGCCGTGATGTACGTGCGCGTGGCCGCGAGATCGAAAGCCGCCCATTGCGCCGGAGTCGGCGCCGTTGCCTGCAACGCCAGTTGCGCCTGGGCCAGTTCGCCAGCCCGGTAATCCTCAGGCACCAGGCCATCGGCCTGGGTGCCATCCAGGCCCTTGAGCAATTGGCCGACATCGCGCCCGTTGGTCCAGGCGGCGCGGAAATTACGGTGTGAATAGAAATCCAGAACCACCCGGGTGACATCCACCCGTTGATGTTTACGCGAGGTCAGCAGCGGAGGGAATGCCGATTGCAAGGGTTCGAGCTGCGCCTCGATCGCCTGGCCAATTTCGTCATCGGGTGCGGCACCGAGCACACTCACTGGCGCCGGAGATACCGGCACGATCGGCGAAGTTTCACCCATAGCAGTGCCGCTGATCAGAAAGACCATAAAAAATGCACGGCTTATGACGAATAACCTTGTTAATTGACCCATGGATAATCCTTAATCGCCTGTAATCAAAGGGCTAGCGTTCAACTCGCTGCTAGACTCGACATATTCCTGATGAGACATTTTTATGGCGCTACTTCGCTTTGGCTCACTGACAGCCCTGTTGCTGACGTCGGCTTTCCTTCCATCAGCCTACGCCGATTCGCTCGAAGTCGCGCTGGCCAAAGCGGCCCCAAACGCCAATGCCAAGGTCATTGCCCTGGCGGTTCGCGCCACACAGTGTACCCGTACCCAAGGCGCGGCTCCGGCACAGAGACTAGCAGTGATCGATTATTCCCTGCCTTCGACCGAACAGCGCCTGTGGGTATTCGACCTGAAAAAACGCAAGCTGCTGTTCCACGAACTGGTCGCCCATGGCCGCAACAGCGGCGAAAACATGGCGACCCAGTTTTCCAACCAGAATGAAAGCTTCGCCACCAGCCTGGGCCTGTACCGTACCCAACAGAGTTATGTCGGCCAGAACGGCTATTCCTTGCGCATGGAAGGCCTGGAACCTGGTTTCAACGATAACGCCTTCGACCGAGCCATTGTCATACACGGCGCGCCCTATGTCAGCCCGGTGCTGGCGCGCGCCAACGGCCGGATCGGCAGGAGCCTCGGCTGCCCGGCGGTCAGGCCGGCCATCGCCCACCGCCTGATTGACTCGATGAAGGATGGGCAGCTGCTGTTTTCCTACTATCCGGACCAACGCTGGCTGAAATCCTCTTCGTATATCAATTGCGGCAGCGGTACGGTGGCCTCGTCGGACAAGGTCACTTCACGCCAATAAACCGTCTATTAAAGCGGTCATCAACCAAAGGCGGGCACGGCATCACGGAAATTGCGTCACCCACACGCTTATAATCCGTCCGTTCGCCCGCATTCGAGATCGGTATGACCGCTATCCATGTCAAGTTCCCCTCCCTGACCCTCAAGGCCGGCGCCCGCGCGCTGGCACGCATTCGCGAGCGTGGCTTGAGCGCCGCCGATGTCGGCACGCTACCCGGTGCCGCTGGCGGCCCCAAAGCCTTGGGAATTCAGGGGTTGGACCTGGCACTATTCGGCGAATGGCTGCCAGCGGCGCCGCGCGAACGCTCGTTGATCGGCGCCTCGGTGGGCTCCTGGCGTTTTGCCAGCGCCTGCCTGCCGGATGCCGCCGAAGGTCTGCGACGCCTCGGCCACCTCTATACCGAACAGAACTTCGCCAAAGGCGTGACCATGGCGCAGATCAGCCAAAGCTCGCGGCGCATGCTTGATGATTTGCTCGATGGCCATGACGCGGCCCTGCTCGACAACCCCCACTACCGTTTGAACATCATGGTGGTCAAAAGCCACGGTTTGCTCGCGCAAGACCATCGGGGCCGCCTGGGATTGGGCTTGTCGGCGGTGATCGCTGACAACCTGCGCGGGCGTGCTCGCCTGTCCCGGCACTTCGAGCGATTGATCATCCACGACCCGCGCCTGGCACCGCCGGTCAACGCGCTGACCGACTTCCCGTCGCGCTTCGTCGCGCTGGACTCATCCAATCTACGCCAGGCCCTGCTGGCCTCGGGCTCGATCCCGATGGTGATGGAAGGCGTGCACGACCTGCCCGGCGCTGGCGCGGGCACGTTCCGCGATGGCGGCCTGCTGGACTATCACTTGGACCTGCCCTACAGCGGCAACGACATCGTGCTGTATCCGCACTTCACCGACCGGGTGATTCCCGGCTGGTTCGACAAGACCCTGCCGTGGCGCCGCGCCTGCCCTGCGCGCTTGCAGGATGTCGTGCTGCTGGCACCATCGAAGGAGTACCTGGCGCGCCTGCCCTATGGCAAATTGCCAGATCGGAATGACTTCAAGCGCTTCATGGGCGACGCCCCGAGCCGCCAGAAATACTGGCGCACGACGATGGATGAAAGCCGCCGCCTGGGCGACGAGTTTCTCGAACTGACGGCCAACGGTCGTCTTGCCGAACGCTTGCTGACCCTTTAGTCAGGACAAGCTGTTAAACTCGCCTCCTGCCCACATCGCTGCGGCGATCGCCACCTGAACAGAGCTGAAACCACTGTGGAAATCTTCAAAGAATTTACCTTCGAATCCGCCCACCGCCTGCCCCACGTCCCGGACGGCCACAAGTGCGGCCGCCTGCACGGTCACTCGTTCAAAGTGGCGATTCACCTCAGTGGCGACCTCGATCCGCATACGGGCTGGATTCGTGACTTCTCGGAAATCAAGGCGATCTTCAAGCCGCTGTATGAGCGCCTGGACCACAACTACCTGAACGATATTCCTGGCCTGGAGAATCCGACCAGTGAAGTGCTGGCCAAATTCATCTGGGCTGAACTCAAGCCGCTGCTGCCGGAACTGAGCGCCATCCGCATTCACGAGACCTGCACCAGCGGGTGCATCTATCGCGGCGAGTGAGCCAATCGATCAAAAAAACCACCGAGACCGGTGGTTTTTTTATGCCTATGCTTTTGCCCTCGCATCCGCCAAGAGGACACGCAAATGACTGACTGGCCGCTGGCTCAAAGCTATCGCTTCAATGGGCATAGCATTCGCTACGCCGTGCGCGGCGATGGACCGCCGCTGGTATTTGTGCATGGCACGCCCTTCTCTTCCTTTGTCTGGCACAGGATTGCGCCGCACTTCATCACCACGCACCGGGTGCACTATTTCGACTTGCTGGGCTACGGGCAATCGGAAAAGGTCGATGGCGACGTCTCCCTGGGCGTGCAAAACCAGCTGTTGGCCCAATTGCTGGAACACTGGGGCCTGGATCGCCCGGATGTAGTGGCCCACGACTTTGGCGGGGCGACCGCCCTGCGCAGCCATTTGCTCAACGGCAAGGATTACCGCAGCCTGACACTGATCGATCCGGTGGCGCTGACGCCCTGGGGTTCGCCGTTCGTGCAGCATGTACGTCAGCACGAAGCCGCGTTCAGCGGTCTGCCGGATTACATCCAGCAGGCCGTCGTGGCAGCTTATATTCGCGGGGCGATCAAGCGGGACATCCCGGACGACGAACTCGCACCGTACGTGCAACCGTGGCTGGGCGATCCTGGGCAAGCGGCGTTCTATCGGCAGATCGCACAAATGGACGAGCGCTACACCCGCGAAGCCGAGGGGCTGTACCCGACGATTCGCTGCCCGGTGCAGATTCTCTGGGGAGAGGACGACCAGTGGATTCCCATCGAACGTGGGCGGGCCTTGCAGCAGATGATTCCAGGGGCGCAGTTTCTCCCCGTCGCCAACGCCGGGCACCTGGTGCAGGAGGATGCTCCCGAAGCCATCGTCGCTGCGCTGATGCGCTTTTTGCAGCAGCACCCGTCTTCCTGACGAAATCCAATCCTGCATTTTCGCCTGTGGCGATCAACTCCGCTGGCGGGGATTGCCACTGCCGAGCTAACGTAAAGGCAATGCCCACAAGAATCTTGAAGGACTCTCCTGATGCACATCATCAACGCCCGGCTGCGCAACCAGGAAGGCCTGCATGAGCTGCACCTTGAAAACGGCCTGATCAGCAACATCGCCCGGCAGACCGAAGCGCCGACCCTGGGCCCCGACGATCTGGACGCCGGTGGCAACCTGGTGGTGCCGCCCTTCGTCGAGCCGCACATCCACCTCGATGCCACCCTGACCGCTGGCGAGCCGCGCTGGAACATGAGCGGCACGCTGTTCGAAGGCATCGAATGCTGGGGTGAGCGCAAGGTCACCATCACCGAAGAAGACACCAGGGTGCGCGCCAGGAAAACCCTGCGGGCCCTCGCCGCCCATGGCATCCAGCACGTGCGCACCCATGTCGACGTCACCGACCCGCAGCTCACCGCGCTCAAGGCCATGCTCGAGGTGCGCGAAGAAAGCCGGCATCTGGTCGACATGCAGATCGTCGCATTCCCCCAGGAAGGCATCGAGTCCTACCGCAATGGCCGCGAGCTGATGGAGGAAGCGATCCGTATGGGGGCCGATGTGGTGGGTGGCATTCCGCATTTCGAGTACACCCGCGACCAGGGCGTCAGCTCGGTGAAATACCTCATGGACCTGGCCGAACGCACCGGTTGCCTGGTAGACGTACATTGCGATGAAACCGACGACCCGCAATCACGCTTCCTGGAGGTGTTGGCCGAAGAAGCCCGTAGCCGCGACATGGGCTCGCGCGTTACCGCCAGCCATACCACGGCCATGGGCTCGTACGACAACGCCTACTGCGCCAAGCTATTTCGCCTGCTCGGGCACGCCGGGATCAGCTTTGTCTCCTGCCCCACCGAAAGCATTCACCTGCAAGGGCGCTTCGACAACTTTCCGAAACGACGGGGCGTGACCCGGGTCAACGAACTACTGGAAGCCGGCATGAACGTGTGTTTCGGCCAGGACTCGATCGTCGACCCCTGGTACCCGCTGGGCAACGGCAACATTCTGCGGGTACTCGAAGCTGGCCTGCATATCTGCCACATGCTCGGTTATCGCAACCTGCAAAACGCACTCGACCTGGTCACCGTCAACAGCGCCAAGGCCCTGGCATTGGGTGAGCGCTACGGGCTTGAACCCGGACGGCCGGCGAACCTGTTGATCCTCTCGGCGGAAAACGATTACGAGGTGATCCGCAGCCAGGGCTTGCCGCTGTATTCGGTACGCGGTGGGAAGGTGTTGATGAAGCGGACGATGCCGGTGGTGGAGTTCGCTGATCTGAGCTGAGTTTTGCATTGACTGGGTCGGCCCCATCGCGGGCAAGCCCGCTCCCACAGGTTCGGATGTGTACAAAAGTTTTGTAAACATCGCCGATCACTGTGGGAGCGGGCTTGCCCGCGATAGCGATTCAACAATCAACCCATCGACCGAGCCGTACCGAACAGGCTGACCCGGCTCAGTTCCCCTTGTTCTTCTTCCAGCAAAATCGGCGCCGTGCCACCGGGCATCGTCACCTTCACCTCGCCGGCACTCACCCAACCTACCCGCCACGCCGCACACGCCACCGCCGACGCACTCGTCCCCGAGGACGCCGTCGGACCTTCGCCGCGTTCGAACACCCGCGCGATGACATGACCTTCGGACTCACGCATCGCCCATTGCAGATTAATTCCTGCCGGACAGGGTTTACCTGCACCTGCAGGCATCGCATAGGCGATCCGCGTCAGATCCTCGGCCAATGGCGATTGCCGCATCTGCTCATTGCTTGGCAAAGCCTCAACACTGTCCACCAGCGTCACGCAATGCGGATTGCCGACCCGGGCGAACTGACTGCGCGACCAGGCACCATTGATGGCCGACAGTTGTCGCACGTGGCTGAGCTCACGGCCGTTCAACTGGACAGCTTCCACGCCAACGGCACTGACCGCCGACGGCCCGAAGCCAGGTTGGCCCAGGTCGAGCCAGAAACCCTGCATACCCTCGACTTGCGCGGCTTTCACCGACGTCTGCCCCGGTGAGGGAGTGTCGGATTTGTCGTGATGCACCCGGAGTACACAGGCTTCGTCGCTCGCAAATAGTCCCTGATCGCTCAACGCCTGGGAAAAAATCGTCAGCCCATTGCCGCTGCGCTCGGCCAGGGTGCCATCGGTGTTGACGATCAACAGGTCAAAGGGCGGCGATGACTGAAAGGGCCCGACCAGCAAACCATCACTGCAATGTTCCTTGCTGCCCGGCGGTTGCGTGCCGGGTGCCCAGGCACAGCACGCTTCGATGGCCGCCGGCGCCCAGGCATCGCGGGCTTGTGCGGCGCGGTCGGCCTGATCGGGCACGTCGATGCCCTGCTGGCGCAGCGCCTCAGGCGCCACCACCTTGTAGATATTGCCCCGTGCATCGTACATCCGCGCCATGGCGCTCTCCCTGTTGGACATCTGGTTCTGGCACAACATATCGCGAAACACGCTCGGGCTGTGCAAGGATGTCAGCCTGTGGGCGTGCCAGATCGCGGACGCTGAACGAACCCTCGGGGCCAGATCACTGTCCCTTGCAGACGCGACGTTTTTTCCAAGGATTGATATGACAAACCTCAACACTCAGACCTCATTCGTGCCAGGGCGCCTGGAACAGATGTCCACGCGCATCGCCTTTTTCATCGCCGGGTTCGGCATCGCCGCATGGGCGCCGCTGGTGCCCTATGCCAAGGCTCGGGCCGGGCTGGATGAAGGCACCCTGGGTTTGTTGCTGTTGTGCCTGGGCGTGGGCTCGATACTGGCGATGCCCATGGCTGGTATCCTGGCCACGCGCTTCGGTTGCCGCAAGGTGGCCGCCGGTGGCACCTTGCTGATCTGTGCGGCCCTGCCGCTGCTGGCCACGGTATCGTCGATTCCGGCCTTGATCGGTGCATTGTTCATGTTCGGCGCGGGCCTCGGCACCGTGGATTCGACGGTGAACCTGCAAGCGGTGATCGTCGAACGCGCCAGCGGCAAAAACATGATGTCGGGGTTCCACGGGTTGTTCAGCCTGGGCGGAATCGTCGGCGCGGCGGGCGTCAGTGCACTGCTCGGCCTGGGGTTTTCTCCGCTGGGGGCGATGCTGGTGGTCATTGTGTTGCTGCTGGTCGCACTGCTCAAGGCTGCCCCGCACATGCTGCCCTATGGCAGCGAAAGCTCGGGGCCGGCGTTCGCTGTTCCCCACGGCATCGTGCTGTTCATCGGCGGAATGTGTTTCATCGTGTTCCTCGCCGAAGGTGCCGCCCTGGACTGGAGCGCGGTGTTCCTGGCCCAGGAACGCGGCATCGACAAGGCCTATGCCGGGCTGGGTTACGCGGCCTTTGCCCTGACCATGACGGTGGGTCGGTTGACCGGTGATTCTATCGTGCGTCGCCTGGGCGCGACCCGGGTGATTGTCTTTGGTGGGGTGACGGCTGCGGCCGGCCTGTTCCTGGCCACCTTCGCCCCAAGCTGGGAAGCGTCGCTGGTGGGCTATGCACTGTTGGGCGCCGGATGCTCGAACATTGTGCCGGTGCTGTACACCGCAGTGGGCAAGCAGACCGTGATGCCGGAAAGCATCGCCGTGCCGGCCATCACCACCCTGGGTTACGCGGGGATACTCGCAGGGCCTGCGGTGATCGGATTTGTCGCCCATGCCGCCAGTTTGAGTTTTGCCTTCGGGTTGATGGCGCTGTTGCTGCTGGCGGTGGCGATTGGCGGGAAAGTGTTGAAGGTTTAAAAGCTTCGCGAGCAGGCTCGCTCCCACAGGGATCCTCGGTGAGCATGATAGTTGTGTGCTATGCCGACCAACCTGTGGGAGCGAGCCTGCTCGCGAATGAACTCACCCCGGTCGATCAGAACCCGACGCTGGCCTGCACGAAGAACGTGCGCGGCGTACCGACGTACATGCCCGCGTTGTTGTCGCTGGAGCGGGTGAAGTACTGCTTGTCGAAGATGTTTTTCACCCCGGCCCCGAGCTTCAGGTTCGACACCTGCGGACCGAAATCATAGCCGGCGCGCACGTTCCAGGTGACGTAGCCCGGAATGTCGCCGTACTGCCCATCCGCCGTGCCTTCGGTGATGTAGTTGTTGCTGAAGCTGCCGTCGGCGTTCACCGCCACGCCCGGGGAGCGTTGCTTGGACTGGGCGAAGGCATCCAGGTTGTAGGTCCAGCGATTGATGTCGTAGCGCAGGCCGGCGGTCGCCACCTGGCGCGAGTAGAACGGCAGGTCCCGCCCCTTGAAGTCCGGAATCTCACCTTCATACACCGCACGGGTGTAGGTGTAGCCGGCGTTCGCGGTCAGGCCGGCGAGGCGCGGGTCCAGCGCCGCCATGTCGTAGTGCACCGAAGCCTCGATACCGCGGTGCGTGGTGGCGCCGAGGTTGGTCCAGCCCGCATCGTTGCTGATGTATTGCAGCTCTTTATCGAAGTCGATATAGAACAGCGTCACTTCACCGCCCCACACTTCATCGTTGTAGCGCGTGCCGATCTCGTAGGTCTTGGCTTTTTCCGGCTCAAGGCCGTTGGCCGTTTCGTCACCCACGCCACCCTGGCCGAGCTGGAAATATTGCAGGGAGCCGAACGAGGTTTCGTAGTTGGCGAACAGTTTCCAGGCATCGGACATGTGATACATCACGCTCAGCGCCGGCAGCGGCTCGTTACTCTCGATGCTGCGGCGTTTTTCCTGCACCGGCTTGCCCGCGGTGTCGAGCACCGGGCGGTCATGCCACTCGGTCTGGATATGTTCGAAACGCACACCCGGGGTGATGGTCCAGTTGCCGACATCGATTTTGTTGTCGACATACACCGCGTGGGCTTCGGTACCACCGGTACGGTCCTGGTACACATGACCGTCCGACGTCTTGGTCACCACAGGTTCGTTGCTGCTGTTGAGCCCCAGACGGCTCGCTTGCTCGTGCATGCCTTCTTTCAGGTAGCGATAACCGACGCTGACTTCCTGGGTCGTCTGACCGACGTCGAACACGTGGGACACACGCGGTTCGATGCCATAGGTGTAGTAGGTGCGCGGAAACGAGCCCAGGGTCTTCTGGTCGCGAGCGGCGATGTTGCTGCCACGGAAACTGTCGGAGTAGTAGGTCAGCACTTCGGCCTGGGTGCGGTCATCGAGTTGCCGAATCCACTTGAACGACACGTCCTTGCGGCGGCCGCTGAAGTTGTCGTTGTCACGGTCGGACTGGAACGGATCGGCGTCGTACTGGGCCTGGGTCAGGCCACCGGGCATGTCGGCGCTGGCGTCGTAGTAGTGAAAGTTGAGGCTGAAATCGTCCACATCGGTCGGCGCCCAGTGAGTCTTGAGGATCACGTCGTCGATGTCATTGCCATTGTTACTTTTGCGATAACCGTTGCCGTTCACCCCGGAATACAACAGCGCCACGCCCATGCCGTTGTCGGCGGTGCCGCCGGCGAACAGCGTATCGATGTGCTTCCAGCCACCGTGCTGGGAGGTTTCCAGCGTGCTGCCGATTTCAGCCGAGGCTTGTTCCGGGATCGCCCGGGTCACGAAGTTGATCACCCCGCCGACGTTCTGTGGCCCATAACGCACGGAGCCGGCGCCACGTACCACGTCGATGCTGTCGAGGTTACCGGAGGAAATCGGCGCCATGGACAGCTGCGGCTGGCCATAGGGGGCGAAGGCCGCCGGCACGCCATCGATCAATACGGTCGAGCGTGGCGACAGGCGCGAGGTCAGCCCACGAACGCCGACGTTCAGCGAGATATCACTACCACCGGTACCGTTGGCCTCTTGCACCTGCACACCCGGCACGCGCTTCAAGACGTCGCCGACGTTCATCGCGCCTTGCTCGACCATGGCCTCGCGGTGAATCACGGTACGGGCGCCGGGGTGGTTCTGCACCACCGCGGCATCGGCATCACCGAGCCAGTCGCCCACCACCTTGATGTCGGTCATGCCCAGCTCCAGCGGGCCGTTTTCCGCAGAGGCCGGGGCCGGCAGCAGGGTCACCGAGCCTTCATCGATCTGGTATTGCAGGCCGCTGCCTTGCAACAACTGGCGCAGCGCTTCTTCCGGCGAGATATTGCCATCCACCGCAGGGGCCTGTTTGCCGGCCACCAGTTCAGGACTGAAAAAAACCTGCAGCGAAGTCTGCTGGCCCAACTGGCTCAGGGCCTGCCCCAAAGGTTGCGCCGGGATGTGAATAGCATCGGCAGCGAATGCCTGGGGCAGCGCCAGGTTGACCGCCAGTGCAAGGGCCAGCGGCAACCAAGGGGAATTGTTGTTTTTAGCGGTGGTTTTTTTCACGTCGAACGTAGTCCTGAAGATCGCAAGAGTGTGCGCTTGTTAATGCAAACCAGTTGCAGTTGAACAGGAAGACGATGAACTCGAAAAAAACCTGAATTTTATTTTGAAATTATTTCCTGGCTGCCGTCATCGAGCGTGCGCACGGCCACCGGAAGGATACTCGGCAAGGCCTTGAGCAACGCGTCGGTGTTGTCGGACTTGAACACGCTGGTCAGGCGCAGATTGCCCACCGCGGCGTTGCCGACCTTGAGTGGCTTGTCCCGATAACGCGAAACCTGCTCGGCGACATCGGCCAGGCTGGCGTTGTTGAACACCAGCTTGCCGTTGCGCCAGGCCGTGAGTTCAGCGGGGTTGACCGCGTAGGCAGCCGCGACCTTGCCCTGGGCATCGACCTGGGTGCCCAGCCCTGCGGTGAGGCTGACGAAATCATTGTCGGCCGCCGAGCGCCCTTGCACCTTGACCGTGCCCTGCTCCACCACGACCCGGGTTTCGGTGCTGCCCCGGCGCACATCGAAGCGGGTACCGGTGACCGTGACCTTGCCACTTCCGGCTTCGACCACAAACGGCCGATTGCTGTCATGCTGGACGCTGAACATCGCCTCGCCTTCGCTCAGCTCAATGGCGCGACGATTCTTCTCGAAGCGCACCTGAATCCGGCTGCGGCTGTCCAGATCGACCACCGAACCATCGGGCAAGGCCACCTGGCGACGCTCGCCCAGGGCTGTGAAAAACTCCGCCGTGTAAGGCGACGGTTGCTTCAGACTGTTGAACAGGCCCAAGCCGACTGCCACCGCCAACACACTGGCAGCCACCGCATAACGCAACATCGGTCGACGTTTTCTGCGCGACGGCGCTTCTTCGCACAACGCCCGCAAACGCGCCGCCGGCACCAGGTCGGCAGCTGTCCACAGGCCCTGGAGCAATTGGAATTCGCTGCGGTGTTGAGGGTGTTCGTCCAGCCAGCTTTCGAATTGGCGTTGCGCGTCGACATCGACGGCGGGTTCCTGCAAACGCACAAACCACCGCGCCGCTTCATCGCGAACCGTTGTTTGCCCGCACGCACAATCACGAGTATCCATCATGGAAGTTCCTGTTTGGCTGGGGATGATAATTCACACCGCATCATGGTGTAGGAGCTGCCGCAGGCTGCGATCTTTTGACTTTGGCTTTTAAAGGCAAGATCAAAAGATCGCAGCCTGCGGCAGCTCCTACAGGTGATTGCACGCATCATGACTGCAACCCATCCAGGCGGTCGCGCAGATGCCGCAGCGTGCGGATCATATACTTTTCCACCATGTTCTTGGACAGTCCCAGGCGTTCGGCGATTTCCGCCTGGGTCAGGCCTTCGATTTTCTGCCAGACAAACACCTTGCGGCAGTTGACCGGCAGTTCGGTGAGCGCCCGTTCGATGGAATCAGCCAACTGGATCGCTTGCATGTAATGCTCCGGGTCGCCGGATGACGACGCACTTTCATCGATCGCCTCCGACTCCATGGCGCCCCGCCGATCCTCACGTCGATAACCGTCCACCGCGATGTTGCGCGCGGTCTGGTGCAGATAGGCTCGCGGTTGCTGCACCGTCGCCGAATCCGACTCGAGCACCCGCACGAAGGTGTCGTGGGCCAGGTCCTCGGCCTGCTGACGGTTTCTCAGGCGACGGGTCCAGGTGCCAACCAACTCTTCGTAGTGCTCGAAAAAGCCGTGTCTGCGGGGCAGCTTGGGGGTCATTGCGGTGTGCTGTGGAGACGAGGGCGTGAATAGTAATGCTTCCTATTAACCCAAGGCAACGGTTTGCGGCCGAGCGGCCAAAGGCTAACGCTCGTTAGCCTTTGGCGCCGCGAGTACCGGGCAGTTCCACACGCGCCACCAGCCCTGCACCGTCGCGATTGCGCAGGGTCAGTTCGCCACCCTGCTCACGAACGATCGCCCGCGCGGCGGACAGTCCCAGCCCCACACCACCGGTGTCACGGTTGCGTGAGGTCTCCAGGCGGTAGAAGGGATCGAACACCTGCTCGAGGGCGGATTCGGGGATGCCGGGGCCCTCGTCACTGACTTCGATACAGACCCTTTGCCCTTCCCCCTTCAACTCGATACCTGGCTTGCGGCCATACTTCACGGCGTTTTCCAGCAGGTTGACGATCACGCGCTTGATCCCGAGCGGGCGGCCGTCGTACACCAGGTGAGCGGGACCTGTGAAGTGGACGTCGATGTCCTGGTCGCGAAAATCGTCGACGATCGTTTGCAGCAATTCCGAAAGGTCGAATGCCGTGGCGTGCTCCCCGTGGCTTTCATCACGGAAAAACCCCAGCGCCGCGTTGATCATCGTTTGCATTTCTTCGATGTCGCGCACCATTTTGCGCTGCTGCTCCAGGTCTTCCATGAATTCGCTGCGCAGACGCATCCGTGTCAGGGGCGCGCGCAAGTCGTGGGAGATGGCCGCGAGCATCTGCGTGCGCTCGCTGAGAAAGTGCCGGATCTGGGCCTGCATGGTGTTGAAGGCGATGATCGCCTGGCGTATCTCATCGGGGCCTTCGATCTTGATCGGCGGCGCGCGCAAGTCATCACCAAAGCGCCGCGCGGCGCTGGCAAAACGTTGCAGCGGGCTGGCCAGTTGCCGCGTGGCAATCCAGGCAACCAGCAGGGTGGCCACCAGCCCGAGGGCGATGACGATCGCGATCCGCACGCTTGAATCGAGCCCCCAGCTGCGCTCCGGTGGCGTGAACGACAGCCAGCTGCCATCGCGTAATTCAACGAGTGCCACGTAGTGCGCCTGGGGGCTTTCAACCGGCCAGTCGCTGGGGTTGAAGACTTGAATGTCACGGGGAACATCACCCAGCAATTGCTGCAGCGGCGAATGTTCGGCCCCCACCTGCGTACCGCCCGGGGGCAGATGGAAGTCGGCCCGATTGCCGTGCCAGACCACCTCAAGCGTCGGCTGGCTCGCGGCGGCGGCCAATGACGGGCGCAACGGCACAGGCGCCGCCTCGATCACCAGGACATTCGCGGCGATTTGCTCCAGCAGGCCGGTGCGCTCAATGGGCGGACGGCCCCAGGTGCCAGCAAGCTGCACGAACAATCCATTGAGCACCAGCGAAGCGAGCATCGCCGCGACGATGGTCAGCGCAATCCGCGACCTGAGGGTATCGCGCGGGACTATTCGAGCGACCATGCGACGGATCACGAGCGGGTCACCTTGGCGCAGAACATGTACCCGCCGTTACGCACGGTACGAATGAGATCCGGGCGCTTGCTGTCCGGCTCGATCTTGCGTCGCAGTCGACTGACCTGCACATCGATGCTGCGGTCATAGGCATCGTGGCCCTGGCCACGCGCCAGGTCGATCAGCTGTTCGCGGGTGAGAATGCGCTGTGGATGCTCGAGAAACACCCGCAGCAGATCGAACTCGCCGGCGGACAACGGAATCATCACACCCTCGGGCGAACGCAATTCGCGACAGGTGATGTCCAGGTGCCAGTCAGCGAAGGTGATGACCGGACGCGTGGGCTCGTGCCCCGGGCTTTTCTCGCCGGCGCGACGCTGCACCGCACGCAGCCTGGCGAGCAGTTCCCGGGGGTCGAAAGGCTTTGTCAGGTAATCGTCGGCGCCCAGTTCCAGGCCGACAATGCGGTCGCTCAATTCACCCATCGCGGTCAACATGACGATCGCAATATCCGTCTGCGCCCGTAGCTTCTGGCAAAGGCTCAGGCCACCTTCGCCGGGTAGCATCAGGTCAAGGATGATGATGTCCGGGCGGTTTTTTTCGATCATCGCCCACATGGCCTCACCATGGGTGGCCAGGTCCACCTCGTAGGCATGCTGAACAAAAAACTGCTTCAGCAGGGACAGGATTTCCACATCGTCGTCGACGATCAGCAGTCTGCTCACGTTAAGGGGATCCACGGCCAAAAAAAGAGCGTATCTAAAACCATTCCGGCGCCAGGGTCATATATTTCAATCCAGCAACATTCCTGCCCGCCTGACATCAATCGGACATACGGTCGCAACCGACCTGCGGCACCCTGCGCGAATTCCAATTCATGAGGTCTTCCATGCAGGGTTCGAACATCGCCTACGCGACCGAGACAACCGATAGCACTCATTCGGTGATCCTGAACCAGCGCACCAGTGCGCCAGCGCAGGATGAGCCGATTCTATTCCAGCAGTCGTGCCTGGGACTGACCGACGATCGGACCCATGTCGTGCTGCGCCGCTATTTCGAGCAATACAGCCCGACCACCGGCACCTGGGTGGAATACATCCACCGCGTGCCGATCGCCGAGTTCACCCAATGGATCATGGCCCATGGCGATCTGCGGATCGAATGCTCGGAAGACCTTCCAGGCTCCACCCTCCAACCAGGAACACCTTGATGAGAAAGCGCTTCTCGCTACCGCTATTGGCCGTTGCAACCCTCGTCCTCTCGGCGTGCAGCAACAAAAAAGTCGCATCATCGGACACCTATTCAGGCTTTCTGAAAGACTACAGCGCCTTGACGGAGCACCAGTCACCCTCAGGTGAGCCGGTACTGAGCTGGGTGAACCCGACCCTTGAGCTCGACCGCTACACGCAGGTTTACATCGAACCGAGCCGGTACTACCCGCAGCCCGCCCCCAGCGAGCGCCTGCCACAGACCACGCTTGACGACACGACCTGGTACTACGATGCGGCGCTCAAGCACGAACTGGGCAAGGTCTTGACCGTGGTCACCACCCCGGGCCCCAAAACCCTGATCGTGCGGCCGGCAATCACCCGAGTGACGGCCAGCACCCAGGGCCTGCGCTTTTACGAATGGCTACCGATCACCCTGGTTGCAGCGGGCGTCAGCACAGCCACCGGGATCCGTGACCAGGACAGTGAGATTGCCACCGAGGTCGCATTTGTCGATGGCGGGACCAGGACCCTTGTCGCCAAAGTGGTGCGCAAGGGTACGGGAGCATCGCTGGAAAACGACAAGCAGGTCATCACCACTGCAGACGTCAAGGGCGTGCTCGACGGCTGGGCCAGCGACCTGCGCAAGTCGTATGTGGCGATGCGTAAATAAAAGGCCGCTTGCCAATCCGGATCCAATGGGGAAAATTGATTCAGGCAGGCAGTCAAAGCAATCTGGCAGGAATCCAAATGCAGGCGTCGACTGGCTGTAGCAAAGTGCAAGCATGCCAGTCACCGGCTTTTCCCCCAGGAATGCACACATGTCCAGCGCCAAAGCATCGCCCAAAAGATCACCGTTTGCCCGGCTCGCCCTGGCCATCTCCCTGAGCGCCCTCGGCCTGCCGTTGTGCATGGGCAATGCCCAGGCCCACGGCGGTCATGCCGAAATGGTTCCTTTGCAAGCGGGCCTCGAGGAGTTTGGTGCCAGCGTCAAATGGGACGACTACTCGAACCTGTTCACCATTGCCAAGGACGGGGTCTACCTCAAGGTAAAGCCGGACAGCAAAGTGGCCATGCTCAACGGCAAGCGCATGGAGCTGACGGTGCCGGTGGTGTTCAAGGGCAAGACGGCGTTCATGTCCAAGGACTTCATCAACCAGGTCTTCCAGTCCGGCCTGGACACGACCTTCGTCGTCGAGACCCGTCCTAACCCGCTCAACCCCCTGACGGCGGACGAAATCACCACGGCGGTGGACATCGTCAAGAAATCGGAACACTACAAGCCAGGTTTCCGCTTCACCGAAGTATCGGTCAAGGAACCACCGAAGGATCAGGTGTGGAACTTCGTCTACACCGGGCAAAACGTGACCCAGCCGCGCCAGGCCAATATCGTGGTGCTGGACGGCAAGCATGTGATCGAAGCGCTGGTGGATCTCGACAGCAAGGCGCTGCAATCCTGGAAGCCGATCGAAGGCGCCCACGGCATGGTACTGCTGGATGATTTCGCCACGGTGCAAACCGCTGTCGAGACCAGCCCCGAATACGCGCAAGCCTTGGCCAAGCGCGGCATCAACGATGTGAAGAAGGTCGTCGCCACGCCGCTGACCGTCGGTTACTTCGACGGCAAGGACGGCCTGGCCCAGGACAAGCGCCTGCTGAAGATCGTCAGCTACCTGAATGTGGATGACGGCAACTATTGGGCGCACCCGATCGAGGGCCTGGTGGCGATTGTCGATCTGGAGCAGAAAAAACTCATCAAGATCGAAGACGAAGCGCTCGTTCCGGTACCGATGAAGCCGACGCCCTACGACGGCCGCGGGCGCAAGGGCGTGGCGGTCAAGCCGCTGGAAATCATCGAGCCCGAAGGCAAGAACTACACCATCACCGGCAACAGCATTCACTGGCAGAACTGGGACTTCCACGTTCGCCTCGATTCGCGGGTCGGCCCGATCCTGTCGACCGTCACCTATGACGACAAGGGCAAGAAGCGCAAGATCATGTACGAAGGCTCCCTGGGCGGGATGATCGTGCCTTACGGCGACCCGGATGTGGGCTGGTACTTCAAGGCCTACCTGGATTCCGGCGACTACGGCATGGGTACCCTGACCTCGCCGATCGCCCGTGGCAAAGACGCCCCGGAAAACGCCGTGCTGCTGGACGCCACCATCGCCGACTACACCGGCGCACCAACGTCGATTCCGCGCGCCATGGCGGTGTTCGAGCGCTATGCCGGCCCGGAATACAAACACCAGGAAATGGGCCAGCCCAACCTCAGCACCGAGCGGCGTGAACTGGTAGTGCGCTGGATCAGCACCGTCGGCAACTATGACTACATCTTCGACTGGGTCTTCCAGCAGAACGGCACCATCGGCATCGACGCCGGCGCCACCGGCATTGAAGCGGTCAAGGGCGTGAAATCGAAAACCATGCACGAAGAAACCGCCAAGGAAGACACGCGCTACGGCACCCTGCTCGACCACAACATCGTCGGCACCACGCACCAGCACATCTACAACTTCCGCCTCGACATGGACGTGGACGGCGAAAGCAACTCGCTGGTGGAAGTAAACCCGGTGGTGCTGCCCAACGACCGTGGCGGGCCGCGCACCAGCACCATGCAGACCGAAACCCGCGTGGTCAGCACCGAGCAGCAGGCCGCGCAGAAATTCGACCCCTCGACCGTGCGCCTGCTGAGCAACCCCGGCAAGGAAAACAAGGTCGGCAACCCGGTGTCCTACCAGTTGATTCCCTATGCCGGTGGCACGCACCCGGTGGCCAAGGGCGCCAACTTCGGCACGGACGAATGGCTGTACCACCGCCTGAGCTTCATGGACAAGCAGCTGTGGGTGACGCAGTACAACCCGGAAGAGAAGTACCCGGAAGGCAAGTACCCGAACCGCTCGGACAAAGACTCGGGGCTGGGACAATTCACCCAGGACAACCATTCCATCGAGAACACCGACGACGTGGTCTGGCTGACCACCGGCACCACCCACATCGCCCGGGCCGAGGAATGGCCGATCATGCCGACCGAGTGGGTGCATGTGCTGTTGAAGCCGTGGAACTTCTTCGATGAAACGCCGACGTTGAACCTCAATTCTCCAAAATAACCAGGCAATGCACAAAAACCTGTGGGAGCGGGCTTGCCCGCGATGACGGAGTGTCAGTCAACATCTTTGCCATCTGACACACCGCCATCGCTGGCAAGCCAGCTCCCACAGGGTCATTTGGTGTTCAGACAAGCGATCAGGCATGCCGCTTGCGATACTCGCCCGGCGCAATGCCGAAACGGGTTTTGAACGCCGTGGAAAAGTAGCTCGAATCGGAAAAACCCCACGAATACCCCAGCACCGACAACTTCTGTTCCTTGCCCGATTGACGCAAGGACTCGGCGCACAGGTCCAGCCGGCGGTTCTTGATGTAGCGCGCCACCACCAGGCCTTTCTTGGCGAACATCCGGTACAGGCCACGGGTCGACATGCCGACTTCCCGCGCCAGCCATTCCGGGCACAGTTCTTCGCTGCGGATGTGCTGATCGATGACGCTCAGGGTCTTGCGGAAGGTGCGCTCGTGCAGATCCGTGCAATCGTCGCTTTGGCTGATGGCCGGGCGCAGCAGGCTGACAATCGCCTCCAGGGTCGCTTCGCTTTCCTGACGGCTGAGGTTCTGCTGGCGCGTGGCATCGAGGATCAAGCGGTGCGAGAGCATGGCAATGGGCGATGTCGCGGCAATCCGGTGGCCGCACTTGACCTGGTTGAAGCGCAGGGTCTGCTCGACCAGTTGATACGGCAGGATCAGCGACAACTGCCGGGAGTTTTCGCTGTAGGTGAAGTCGCTGGGCCGCGCAGCATCGATCAACGTGATGTCCCCGGCGGACAACAGGACCCTGTCGTCGCCCTGGGCCATGCCCGCGGTGCCATCGAGCTGGAACACGGCAAAATACTTGCCCCCCTCGCCCGCCGCGACTTCCTGCGGCGTGCGATACAGCCGCGCCTGGCAGGCATCGACGAAGCTGAGCTTGAGGGCATCGCTGCGGTATTCACGAATCTGCCCGGCAAAGCCGGTGCCCAGGGGTTGGGCGTTGAAGGCGCCACAGATCTGGTTGATCTGGTGGATCCACTGATCGAACCCATCCTGGCGCTGTGCGGTTGTAGAAATCATGTCAGGCCTCACGCAGGCTTATTTTTATTGTCTACGTCAATCAACAGGTTCTCCTGAACAGCGACTCTCCCTACCGTCGACGGGTTATTTCAACCCGCCAAAGCGTCGATAAAAACTCTCGCCCACATCCGGCAACGGTCCGTCGGCGGTTTCCAGTGCACTGTTCAGCCATTCCTCGGCCTTGGCGTAGATCAAGCGGTAAATGTTGCGGCACAACTGTCGGGCTGCCCGCCCTTCCCAGTCGCCGGGCAACAACTCGTCCGGCAGTTGCGGGTCGCGCAGCAGCAGTTTGCGGTATTCGTGAATAAGCAGGATCCGCGCCAGGAAGCAGTCAGCCGGCTGCAGGTTTTCCTGCTCGCGCAGTGCTTGCCAGAGCGGGCGGAACAGTTGGATGAACTCGCTGTAGTGGGTCGCCAGTTCCTCGATGTTCCAGCTCTCGCGCACCTGCAGGCGCAGGGCCTTGGAGGCCAGTACGTCCTGGGCCGTGGTTTCGAAGACGATGGTTTCTTCCTGGGCACCGAGGTCGAGCAGCGTCGCGTTGACATCGGTGCGGTCGCTGCGCGGACAGGCCAGCACCACCGGCGAAATCGCACCAAAACCTTGCCATTCCAGCTCTTCGCGCACTTGTTTGCGCTTGTCCTGGGTCAGTTGCGACAACATCACCAGGCACCAGGAACCATCCCAGGCCGGCATGCTGGTGCTGTAGACCCGCTTGAACGCCTTGTCGAAACGCCGGCGACCGGTGCCGGTCAGGCTGTAGTAACTGCGACGACCGACCTTCTCGGCAGTCAGCCAGCCTTCCTTGGTCAGGCGGAAAATCGAGGTGCGGATCAGCCGCTCGTTGATGCCGATCGGTTCGAGCAACTGGATCAGGCTGCCCAGCCAGACGGTCCCGCCATGGGGTTCGATGGCATCACCGTACAGGGTGATGATCAAGGAACTGGCGCGGATCGGCGTCTGCTCTTGAAAGCGTGTAATCAGATGGTTCAAGGGTGTCAGGGACGACATGGGCGTACCGGGCTAAAAAAAAGAAAAGGAATATACCGAAGCACAGCCCCCTGTAGGAGCAAAGCTTGCTTGCGATGGCGTCGTGTCAGTCGATAGCAATGCAGCTGACACACCATCGCGAGCAAGCTTTGCTCCTACAAGGGGTTCGTGTTGCCTTTCGGTCGATGGCTGCTGTCGCTGATCCGCGGCCGATCCGATTCAGGCTCGCTCAACGGCTCGCAAACCTGCATCTGCGTGAGGCAACGCTTGGCCAGCTCTTGATACTCACGAGTACCCGCCTGTTTCCACGCCACTTCCTGATCGCTGAGGGTGCGCTTGACACTGGCCGGCGCGCCCATCACCAGCGACTGCTCCGGGCATTCGAACCCGGCCTTGACGAACGCTGCCGCCGACACGAAAGACCGCGGGCCGATGCGTGCGTTATCCATCACCACGGCATTCATCCCCACCAGCGCGTCGGCGCCGATCCGGCACCCGTGCAGCACGGCGCCGTGGCCGATATGGCCGTTGCGTTCGACCACGGTGTCGCTGTCGGGAAAGCCGTGCATCACGCAGGTGTCCTGAATGTTGGCGCCCTCCTCCAGCACGATCCGCCCGAAATCACCGCGCAGGCTGGCCAGCGGCCCTACATAGCAGTGGGGGCCGATGATCACGTCACCGATCAACACGGCGGACGGATGCACGTAGGCGCTCGGGTCAACCACCGGGGTCAGGCCATCAAGGCTGTAGCAGGTCATGGCAGCTTCCTTCGAAAGCGATGCAAATATTGACTTATTTTGTATCACATCGCTTTTACATTCACAAAGACAAAAAACCGTATCACTTGAAAAGCGCTTTTCCGACGACCTGCTTTTTGCCGTGTAGACAGCCAGAAAACCCAATAAAACCGGGATAAAACCCGCAATTCGCAGCGACTGCATATTACGGATAACAAGCAACACCACCCTCGATAGGACACATTAAACAAACTTTGCTGTTGATTTTGCGTATCGCATTGTAGGTATACTCCGGCAAAACCGGCCCCTGCTGCCGATCCAATAACAAGCCGGCATCACCGCCGAGCGTTCACCGTGAGGGCATCCGCCATGCCTCAAACCCTTGACGTCGAATTCATCGAGCCTGGCGTACGCCTGATTACCCTGCAGCGCCCACAAGCGCTGAACGCCCTGAACACCCAGCTGCTGGGCGAACTGGCTGACCAATTGAGCATCGCCCAAGCCGACCCAGAGACCCGTGCCGTGGTCATGACCGGCAGCCGCAAGGCCTTCGCCGCCGGTGCCGACATCAAGGAAATGGCCGAGCGCGACCTGATCGGCATCCTCGACGACCCGCGCCAGGCCTCATGGCAGGCCATCACCCGCTTCAACAAACCGCTGATCGCCGCCGTCAACGGCTTCGCCCTGGGCGGTGGCTGCGAACTGGCGATGCATGCCGACATCATCATCGCCGGTGAAGACGCGCGTTTCGGCCAGCCGGAAATCAACCTCGGGATCATGCCCGGTGCCGGTGGCACCCAACGCCTGCTGCGCGCCGTCGGCAAATCCATGGCCATGCAAATGGTGCTCACCGGCGAGCCGATTGACGCCCGCCAGGCCCAGCGCGCCGGCCTGGTCAGCGAAGTCACCCAGCCTGAATTCACCGTCGACCGCGCCCTGCAGGTCGCCCGCCAGATCGCCACCAAGGCACCGCTGGCGGTACGCCTGGCCAAGGAAGCGCTGCTCAAGGCCATGGACACCGACCTGGCCAGCGGCCTGCGCTTCGAGCGCCACGCCTTCACCGTGCTGGCCGGCACCCGCGACCGCGATGAAGGCATTGCCGCCTTCCAGGAAAAACGCACGCCGACTTTCACCGGCCAGTAACCCGCCTAACGAATTCCAAGAGAGCGCCAAGACCATGAACTTCGAACACATTCTGTTTTCCATCGAGGCCGGCGTCGCCCTGCTCAGCCTCAATCGTCCGGATCAGCTCAACAGCTTCAACACCCAGATGCATGGCGAAGTGAAGGAAGCGCTGAAACAGGTACGGCAGAACCCCGATGTGCGCGTGCTGCTGCTGACCGGTGAAGGCCGTGGCTTCTGCGCCGGCCAGGATCTGAGCGACCGCAATGTCGCGCCGGGCAGTGCCGTGCCAGACCTGGGCGAGTCCATCGAGAAGTTCTACAACCCGCTGATCCGCCAGCTGCGTGACCTGCCGATGCCGGTGATTTGCGCGGTCAACGGCGTGGCCGCCGGTGCCGGCGCGAACATTCCGCTGGCCTGCGACCTGGTACTGGCCGCGCGTTCGGCCAACTTCATCCAGGCTTTCTGCAAGATCGGCCTGATTCCGGACTCCGGCGGTACCTGGACCCTGCCGCGCCTGGTCGGCATGGCCCGCGCCAAGGCACTGGCTCTGCTCGGCAATCGCCTGAGCGCCGAACAGGCCGAGCAATGGGGGTTGATCTACCGCTGCGTGGAAGACGCCGAACTGCGCGATGAAGCGTTGAAGCTGGCACAACACCTGGCCACCCAGCCGACCTACGGCCTGGCGCTGATCAAACGCAGCCTGAACGCCAGCATGAGCAACAGCTTTGATGAACAGCTGGAACTGGAGCGTGACCTGCAACGCCTGGCCGGGCGCAGCGAGGATTACCGCGAAGGCGTTGGCGCCTTCATGGAAAAACGCACCCCAAGCTTCAAGGGACGCTGAGTCATGAGCGCATTGAACACTTCCGCACGCATCGCCGTGATCGGCGCCGGTGCCATGGGCGCCGGCATTGCCCAGGTCGCGGCGCAGGCCGGGCATCCGGTACTGCTGCTGGACAATCGCCCCGGCGCTGCCGCCCAGGCCATTGAAGGCATCGATCGGCAACTGGGCAAACGGGTCGAGAACGGCAAGCTGTCCGCCGAGTCGCGCAGCGCAACCATCGCCCGCCTGCAGGCCGTGGAGGCCATCGAAGCCCTGGCCGATTGCGACCTGATCATTGAAGCCATCGTCGAGAACCTCGAGGTCAAGCGCGCGCTGTTCCGCCAGCTGGAAGGCATCTGCAGCACGCAGTGCATCCTGGCGAGCAACACTTCGTCGCTGTCGATCACCAGCATCGCTGCGCAGTTGCAACACCCGCAACGCCTGCTCGGCCTGCACTTCTTCAACCCGGCGCCGGTCATGGCGCTGGTGGAAATCGTCTCGGGCCTGGCCAGCGATCCCGCTTTGGCCGAGTGCCTGTACGACACCGCCAAGGCCTGGGGCAAGAAACCGGTGCACACCCGCTCCACGCCGGGTTTCATCGTCAACCGTGTGGCCCGGCCGTTCTACGCCGAAAGCCTGCG
Source organism: Pseudomonas sp. GM78 (assembly GCF_000282475.1). Lineage (GTDB taxonomy): Bacteria > Pseudomonadota > Gammaproteobacteria > Pseudomonadales > Pseudomonadaceae > Aquipseudomonas. The sequence continues at coordinate 106,837 of NZ_AKJF01000056.1, read as the reverse complement.
CCTGTTGCAGGAAGGCGCCGCCGATTGCCCGACCCTGGATGCGCTGATGCGCGAGGCCGGTGGTTTTGCCATGGGCGCCTTCGAGCTGACCGACCTGATCGGCCATGACGTCAACTATGCCGTGACTTGCTCGGTGTTCGACGCCTATTACCAGGACACCCGCTTCCAGCCATCGTTGATCCAGCAAGAACTGGTGGACGGTGGACGACTGGGGCGCAAGAGCGGACAGGGTTTCTATAGCTACGCCCAAGGCGCCGAACGTCCGCCAGCGGCTGAAATCAGCAGTGCGGCGACCGTCGATGTTTGCGTTGCCGAAGGTGACCTGGGGATCGCCCAAGGCCTGCTTGAGCGCCTGCGCGAACAAGGTATCGAAGTCCTGCAACGCGATGGCCGCGGCTTGCTGCGGGTCGGTGATGCAGTGCTGGCCCTGAGTGACGGGCGCATGGCCTGCCAGCGCGCCCGGGAAGACGGCCTGCGTAACCTGATTCTGTTGGATCTGGCCCACGATTACGCCAAGGCCCAGCGCATCGCGATCAGCTACGCGGCCGGTATTGATCCGCAGGCACTGCAGCAAGGCGTCGCCCTGCTGCAACGGGCCGGGCTCAAGGTCAGCCTGCTCAGCGACAGCCCGGCTCTGGCCGTCCTGCGCACCGTGTCAATGCTCGCCAACGAGGCCGCCGACGCCCTGCTGCAAGGCGTGGCTTCGGCTGCCGACATCGACCTGGCGATGCGCGCCGGGGTCAATTATCCCCAAGGCCCGCTGGCCTGGGCCGATGCCGTGGGTCTGCCGCACATCCTCGACACGCTGGACAACCTGCAAGCCGCGTACGGCGAAGAACGCTACCGGCCATCGCTGCTGCTGCGCCGTCGCGTGGCCGAAGGGAGAAACTTCCATGACTAACCATGAAGCGATGAACCTGGCCAGCGACTGCGCCCAAGCCTTGTTCCAGCGCGACAACGCCAGCCAGGCCATGGGCATGCGCCTGCTGTCCGCCGGCCCCGGTACTGCTCGCGTGGGCATGACCGTGCGCGCGGACATGGTCCAGGGCCACGGCACCTGTCACGGCGGCTACCTGTTCGCCCTCGCCGACTCGGCGTTCGCCTTTGCCTGCAACAGCTACAACGAAGCCACCGTGGCCATCGGCTGCAGCATCGACTACATCGCCCCGGCGCGCCTGGGCGACACGTTGAATGCCGATTGCATCGAGCAAAGCCGCTCCGGCCGCACCGGCAACTACGACGTACGCATTGAAAACCAGCAGGGCCAGTTGATCGCCCTGTTCCACGGCAAGTCCTACAAAGTGCGCGGCTCGGTGCTGGCACAGGAGACCCCAAATGAATGACGCCCTGATCATCGACGCCGTACGCACCCCGATCGGCCGCTACGCCGGAGTGCTGAGCAGCGTGCGCGCCGACGACCTCGGCGCGGTGCCGCTGCGCGAACTGCTGCGCCGCCACCCGCAAGTCGACTGGAACAGCGTGGACGATGTGATCTACGGCTGTGCCAACCAGGCCGGCGAAGACAACCGCAACGTCGCACGCATGTCGGCGCTGCTGGCCGGGTTGCCGGTCAGCGTGCCCGGCACCACCCTCAATCGCCTGTGCGGCTCAGGGCTGGACGCGGTCGGCACGGCGGCGCGGGCGATTCGCAGTGGCGAAACCGGGCTGATGCTGGTCGGTGGCGTGGAATCCATGTCCCGCGCACCCCTGGTGATGGGCAAGGCCGAACAGGCGTTTTCCCGTGCCGCCGAGATTTTCGACACCACCATCGGCTGGCGTTTCGTCAATCCGCTGATGAAAAAGGCCTACGGCATCGACTCCATGCCGGAAACGGCAGAGAACGTCGCCGAACAGTTCAACATCTCCCGGGCCGACCAGGACGCCTTCGCCCTGCGCAGCCAGCAACGCGCTGCCGCTGCCCAGGCCAACGGACGCCTGGCGAAAGAAATCGTCGCGGTGGAAATTCCCCAGCGCAAAGGCCCGGCCAAAGTGGTCGAGCACGACGAGCACCCACGCGGCGACACCACCCTTGAGCAACTGGCCAAACTGGGCACGCCGTTCCGTGAAGGCGGCAGCATCACCGCCGGCAACGCCTCGGGCGTCAACGACGGTGCCTGCGCCCTGCTGCTGGCAAGCCCCGAAGCCGCCAAACGCCACGGCCTGACCGCCCGCGGTCGGGTGGTGGCGATGGCGACCGCTGGCGTCGAGCCGCGCATCATGGGCATCGGCCCGGTGCCGGCCACCCGCAAGGTGCTGGAGGTTGCAAACCTGAGCCTGGCGGACATGGACGTGATCGAGCTCAACGAAGCCTTTGCCGCGCAGGGCCTGGCGGTATTGCGCGAACTGGGCTTGAGCGACACCGACCCACGGGTCAACCCCAACGGCGGCGCCATCGCCCTGGGCCACCCGCTGGGCATGAGCGGCGCTCGCCTGGTCACCACCGCCCTGCACGAACTTGAGGAACGCAATGGCCGCTATGCCCTGTGCACCATGTGCATCGGTGTCGGCCAAGGGATCGCGCTGATCATCGAGCGTCTATCCCACTAAAGAATCGCGATTCCCGGGGAGCCGAGAGGTATCCTTGGGGCATGCACTCAAAGCCCCTGCATGCAGGGGCCGGAACACAAAAACAATTCGAGTGAACACATGAACATGCCAATTGCCCAAGCCGTGCTAGATCCCGTGCTGGACCCGCTGGAAACCGCCAGCATCGACGAGCTGCGCCAGCATCAGCTGGAGCGCCTGCGCTGGAGCCTGAACCACGCCTACAAGAATGTGCCGCTGTACCGTCAGCGCTTCGATGCGCTGGGCGTGCACCCGGACGACATCAAGTCCCTCGACGACCTGGCGAAATTCCCCTTCACCACCAAGTCCGACCTGCGCGACAACTACCCCTACGGCATGTTTGCCGTGCCAATGCACGACGTGGTGCGCCTGCACGCGTCCAGCGGCACCACCGGCAAACCGACCGTCGTCGGCTACACCCAGAACGACATCGACACCTGGGCCAACGTGGTTGCGCGCTCGATCCGCGCGGCGGGTGGCCGACGTGGCGACAAGGTGCACATCTCCTACGGCTACGGCCTGTTCACCGGCGGCCTGGGCGCGCACTACGGCGCCGAGCGCCTGGGTTGCACAGTGATCCCGATGTCCGGCGGCCAGACCGAAAAACAAGTGCAGCTGATCAAGGATTTCCAGCCGGACATCATCATGGTCACGCCGTCCTACATGCTCAACATCGCCGACGAGATCGAGCGCCAGGGCATCGACCCGCACAAACTGGCCCTGCGCCTGGGCATCTTCGGCGCCGAGCCGTGGACCGCCGAGCTGCGCAGCGCCATCGAAGCGCGCATGGGCATCACCGCCCTGGACATCTACGGCCTCTCGGAAATCATGGGCCCGGGTGTCGCCATGGAATGCGCCGAGACCAAGGACGGCCCGACCATCTGGGAAGACCACTTCTACCCGGAAATCATCGACCCGGTCACCGGCGAAGTGCTGCCGGACGGTCAGATGGGCGAACTGGTGTTCACCTCCCTGAGCAAAGAAGCCCTGCCGATGATCCGCTACCGCACCCGCGACCTGACGCGCCTGCTGCCGGGCACCGCGCGGCCGATGCGGCGCATCGACAAGATCACCGGGCGCAGCGATGACATGCTGATCATCCGCGGGGTAAACGTGTTCCCGACGCAGATCGAGGAGCAGGTGCTGAAAATCAAACAGCTTTCCGAGTGCTACGAGATCCATCTGTATCGCAATGGCAACCTGGACAGCGTTGATGTGCACGTGGAACTCAAGGCCGAGCATCAGCACCTGAGCGACGAACAGCAGAAGGCTGTGTGTGGCGAGCTGAGCAAGCACATCAAGACCTACATCGGGATCAGCTCGCGGATCGTCCTGCAGCCTTTCCACTCGATCAAGCGTTCCGAGGGCAAGGCCTGCCACGTGGTGGATAAACGCCCTAAAGCATGACTGCTGCACCCCTTTGAGCCCCGCTGATGCGGGGCTTTTTTTTGCCTTTTCTGCGCGGCGACCTCAGGTCCATCGCGAGCAGGCTCGCTCCCACAATTGGATTGGGTACATCCGCGCAAATCAGGTCGGCCTGTCAGGCCACCAAGATCAAAAGATCGCAGCCTCCGGCAGCTCCTACAGGGACCGCGCCAACAATGAGGTCGAGTGTCAGCTCGCCTCGGCTGCTTTTGATTTTGATCCACCCGCCCCTTCGGGAGGCTGAGTGGAGGTGTTCATCCGGGGATTGGCGCGCAGCGCCGTTCGACGCAGTCGAACACATCGCATGTAGGTGCCAGCGAAGCCAACCGGAGGGCGATGCCCCCGGATGAATGCCGGAGCGAAGGAACGCCGAGCCCCAGCGAGGGGCCGGACGCTCGGGGCGAGCCTTTTTTTGCTTACTTTTTTTTGGCGCTTGAAAAAAAAGTGAGTCGCCGTAAGGGCGAAACCATAGGCGGCCGTTACCGAAGAAATGGATATGTACGCCGACCTCCCTACCCCCCCCAAAACCACCACTCATCCCAAAGCGATACAAAAACAAATACGACACGTCATTTTCTGTTTGATATTAATTTCTGTATCGCTTATAAAGTTCTCCATGCCCTCGAACAGATTCACGGCGGGAGACCCCCCATGTACGCACAGCTCGTAGAAACAGGCGTAAAGCGCATCAAAGACCTCTCGGAGATGTCCGATGAGGAGCGCGCCTTCCAGGAAAAAATCGATTCAGAAATCAAGATCGAAGCCAAGAACTGGATGCCAGATGCCTATCGGCAAACCCTGATCCGGCAGATTTCCCAGCACGCCCACTCGGAAATCGTCGGCATGCTCCCGGAAGGCAACTGGGTCACCCGTGCGCCGAGCCTCAAACGCAAACTGCAATTGATGGCCAAGATCCAGGACGAAGCCGGTCACGGCCTGTACCTGTACAGCGCCATGGAAACCCTGGGTGCCGACCGCGATGAAGAGATCGCCAAGCTGCACAGCGGCAAGGCCAAGTATTCGAGCATCTTCAATTACCCGACGCTGAACTGGGCCGACATGGGCGCGGTGGGCTGGCTGGTGGATGGCGCGGCGATCGTCAACCAGGTGGTGCTGCAGCGCACCTCCTACGGTCCGTACTCGCGGGCGATGATCCGCATCTGCAAGGAAGAGAGCTTCCACCAGCGCCAGGGCTACGAAATCCTCCTGACCATGATGCGTCACGGTACCCAGGCGCAAAAAGACATGGTCCAGGACGCGATCAACCGCCTGTGGTGGCCGTCGCTGATGATGTTCGGCCCTAGCGATGAACATTCGCCGAACAGCGCGCAATCCATGGCCTGGAAAATCAAGCGCCAGAGCAACGACGAACTGCGCCAGCGCTTCATCGACCAGACCATCCCGCAGCTGGAACTGCTGGGCTGCACCTGCCCTGACCCGGACCTGAAGTGGAACGCCGAAACCGGCCACTACGACTTCGGCCAGATCCAGTGGGACGAATTCTACGAAGTGCTCAAGGGCAACGGCCCGTGCAACCAGGAACGCGTCGCCACCCGCCGTAAGGCGATTGAAGACGGCGCCTGGGTGCGTGAAGCCGCCGTCGCCCACGCCCGCAAAAAACAAAACAAGAACGCCGCCTGATTCGGCCACCTGATGTGGAGTAATTGAAATGTCCGAGTGGACCCTCTTCGAAGTCTTCGTGCGCAGCAAGCACGGCCTCAACCACAAACACGTCGGCAGCGTGCATGCCGCCGACACCACCATGGCCATCGAGAACGCGCGCGAGCTGTACACCCGTCGCAGCGAAGGCGTGAGCCTGTGGGTAGTGCCGTCGGCGCTGATCACCGCTTCGTCGCCGGATGAAAAAGACCCGCTGTTCGACCCGTCGGACGACAAGGTCTACCGCCATGCCAGCTTCTACGAGCTGCCGGCCGAAGTCGGGCACATGTGAGGTCGACCATGAATAACAAGACCGATCTGATCGAATACCTGCTGCGCCTGGGCGACAGCGCCCTGATCCAGGGCCAGCGCCTGTGCCAGTGGTGCGGCAAGGCCCCGGCACTGGAAGAAGAGCTGGCACTGATGAACGTCGGCCTCGACCTGGTGGGCCAGGCGCGCAACTGGCTGGATTATGCCGCCGAGCTGCTGGACGACGGCCGCGACGCCGATGACCTGGCGTTCCGCCGCGACGAACGTGCCTACCGCAACCTGCTGCTGGTGGAACAACCCAACGGCGATTACGCGGTAACCATCCTCAAGCAGTTCCTGTATGACGCCTGGCACCTGCCGGTCCTCCAGGGCCTGAGCCAGTCCAGCGATGAGCGCATCGCCGGGATCGCCGCCAAAGCAGTGAAGGAAGTCACCTATCACCTGCGCCGCTCCGGCGAGTGGGTCGAGCGCCTGGGAGACGGCACCGAGGAAAGCCACAAACGCATGCTCGCGGCCATCCCCGAGGTCTGGCGCTTCACCGTTGAACTGATCGCCGCCGATGACAGCGAGCAGCGCCTGTGCGCAGCCGGCATCACCCCGGACATCGCCAGCGTAGCGGCGCAATGGCAAGCCAAGGTCAACCAGATCTTCGCCAGCGCCACCCTGCCCGTGCCGGCCGCGCCAAGCTATTTCTACCTGAATGCGCGCAAGGGCCTGCACACCGAGCACTTGGGCATCCTGCTGGCCGAAATGCAGTTCCTGCCACGAGCGTACCCCGATGCAACCTGGTGAGCTGATCGCCAGCGACCTCGGCGCCCGGCCGGCTCAACCGACCGACCTGGCGGCTGCCTGGGCGATTCTGTCCGAAGTCATGGACCCGGAAGTGCCGGTGGTCAGCGTGGTTGACTTAGGGATTGTCCGCGATCTCGATTGGCAGGCCGGGCACTTGCACGTGGTGGTCACCCCGACCTACTCCGGCTGCCCCGCCACCGAAGTGATCGAGGGCGATATCCGTGAGGCGCTGGAGCAGGCCGGCTTCCAGGCGCCGAACCTGGAGCGCCGATTGACCCCGGCCTGGACCACCGACTGGATCACTGACGGCGGCCGCGAACGCCTGCGCGCCTACGGCATTGCGCCGCCCGAGGGCAGCACCAGCAAACGCAGCCTGCTCGGTGAGAGCCCGGTGATCGCCTGCCCGCAATGTGGCAGCGTCCACACCGAGGTGCTCAGCGAGTTTGGCTCCACCGCGTGCAAGGCGCTGTATCGCTGCGTCGATTGCCGGGAACCGTTCGACTATTTCAAGTGCATCTGAGCGGCATCGGCCGTCCAGCTGGAGAACAACAATGAGCAAATTTCACAGCCTGACCATCAAGGATGTGCGCACCGAGACCCGTGACGCGGTGTCCATCGCCTTCGAGATTCCGCAGCACCTGCAAGACAGCTTTCATTACACCCAGGGCCAGCACCTGGTGATGCGCACCCAGCTGGACGGCGAAGAAGTGCGCCGCTCCTACTCGATCTGCACCGGGGTCAATGACGGTGAACTGCGCGTGGCGATCAAGCGCGTGGCCGGCGGACGCTTTTCCGCGTTTGCCAACGAGCAGCTCAAGGCCGGGCACAGCCTGGAAGTGATGCCGCCCGCCGGGCATTTCAGCGTGGAACTTGACCCTGCTCGCCACGGCAACTACCTGGCGGTCGCGGCCGGCAGTGGCATCACGCCGATCCTGTCGATCATCAAGACCACCCTGGAAACCGAGCCCAACAGCCGCGTCACCCTGCTGTACGGCAACCGCTCCAGCTCCGGCGCCCTGTTTCGCGAACAGCTGGAAGACCTGAAGAACCGCTACCTGCAACGCCTGAACCTGATCTTCGTGTTCAGCCGCGAGCAGCAGGACGTCGACCTGTACAACGGCCGGATCAACGCCGAGAAATGCGAGCAGCTGTTCAGCCGCTGGCTCGACGTCAAGACCCTCGACGCCGCCTTCATCTGCGGCCCGCAGGAAATGACCGAGACCGTGCGCGACAGCCTCAAGGCCAAGGGCATGGCGCCGACACGCATTCATTTCGAACTGTTCGCCGCCGCTGGCAGCCAGCAGAAACGCGAAGCCCGCGAAGCCGCCCGCCAGGTCGATGCGGCGGTCAGCCAGATCACCGTGATCAGCGATGGCCGCGCCCTGGCTTTCGACCTGCCGCGCAACAGCCAGAGCATCCTCGATGCCGGCAACGCCCAGGGCGCCGAACTGCCCTATTCGTGCAAGGCCGGCGTGTGCTCGACGTGCAAATGCAAGGTCATCGAAGGCGAAGTGGAAATGGACAGCAACCACGCCCTGGAAGACTACGAAGTGGCCGCCGGCTATGTGCTGTCGTGCCAGGCCTTCCCTATCAGCGACAAGGTGGTGCTGGATTTCGATCAGCTCTGATATCCGATCTACCGGACTTACACAAAACCCTGTGCGACGATTCGACTTGCCCGCGATGAGGCCATCAGATTCAACATTGATGTCGCCTGATATTCCGTCTTCGCGGGCAAGCCCGCTCCCACAATGATCTGTGTTGTATCCCATAGCGGCCCCCACAACAAAAACAACAAAGGACACCACCATGAGCCCCAAAGACATAGAACTCATCCACCAGCACCCCGACTTCATCCAGTTGGTACGCCGCAAGCAGGCGCTGTACTGGTCGCTGTCGCTGATCATGCTGGTGATCTATTTCGGCTTTGTCCTGCTGGTGGCGTTCTCCCCCTCCACCCTCGGCCAGTCCCTGAGCGGCGGCGTGACCACCGTGGGCATGCTGGTGGGTGTGGTGATCGTGGTGCTGGCCTTTGCCTTGACCGGTTTCTATGTCTATCGCGCCAACAACGTGATCGACCCGCTGAACGAAAAACTCAAGCAGGAGTGCATCCGATGAGCCGCCTTCTCGCGTTGTTCCTGCTGCCGCTGGCAGTGGTGACGGACATGGCCGTGGCTGCCGACGGCGCCTCCCGTCCGCTGAACTGGAACGCCATCGGCATGTTCATGCTGTTCGTCCTGTTCACCCTTGGCGTAACCCGCTGGGCCGCCTTGCGCACGCGCTCGGCCAGTGACTTCTACACCGCCGGCGGCGGCATGACCGGTTTCCAGAACGGCCTGGCGATTGCCGGCGACATGATCTCGGCAGCGTCCTTCCTCGGCATTTCCGCGATGATGTTCCTCAACGGCTACGACGGCTTGCTCTACGCCTTGGGCGTGCTGGCTGGCTGGCCGATCATCCTGTTCCTGATCGCCGAACGCCTGCGCAACCTCGGTAAGTACACCTTCGCCGATGTGGTCTCCTATCGCCTGGAGCAAACGCCGGTGCGCCTGACCTCGGCCTTCGGCACCCTGACCGTCGCACTGATGTACCTGGTGGCGCAGATGGTCGGCGCCGGCAAGCTGATCGAATTGCTGTTCGGCATCGACTACCTCTATGCGGTGATGCTGGTCGGCGTGTTGATGGTGTTCTACGTGACCTTCGGCGGCATGCTCGCCACCACCTGGGTGCAAATCATCAAGGCGGTGATGCTGCTGTTCGGCACCAGTTTCATGGCGTTCATGGTGCTCAAGCATTTCGGTTTCAGCACCGAAGCGATGTTCGCCGGCGCCACTGCCGTACACGCCAAGGGCAGCGCGATCATGGCGCCCGGCGCCTTGCTGTCGAATCCGATCGATGCGATTTCCCTGGGGCTGGGCATGATATTCGGCACCGCCGGACTGCCACACATCCTGATGCGTTTCTTCACCGTCAGCGACGCCAGGGAAGCGCGTAAAAGCGTGTTCTACGCCACCGGTTTCATCGGCTACTTCTACCTGTTGCTGATCATCGTCGGCTTCGGCGCGATCGTCATGGTCGGCACCGATCCGGCGTACCGCGATGCGGCTGGCGCGATCATCGGCGGCGGCAACATGGTCGCCGTGCATTTGGCCCAGGCCGTCGGCGGCAACCTGTTCCTCGGGTTCATCTCGGCGGTGGCCTTCGCCACCATTCTCGCGGTGGTGGCCGGGCTGGCGCTGTCCGGCGCCTCGGCGGTGTCCCACGACCTGTATGCCTGCGTGATGCGCAAGGGCCAGGCCAGCGAGCAGCAGGAAATGCGCGTATCGCGAATCGCCACGCTGTGCATCGGTGTGCTGGCGATCATCCTCGGCCTGTTGTTCGAATCGCAGAACATCGCCTTCCTGTCCGGCCTGGTACTGGCCATCGCGGCGTCGGTGAATTTCCCGGTGCTGTTCCTTTCGATGTACTGGAAAGGCCTGACCACCCGTGGCGCAGTCATCGGCAGCCTGATGGGCCTGGTGTCGGCCATCGTCTTGCTGATGTTGAGCCCGGCGGTGTGGGTCAACGTGCTGCATCACGACAAGGCGCTGTTCCCGTATTCCAACCCGGCGTTGTTTTCCATGAGCCTGGCCTTTCTCAGCGCCTGGCTGTTTTCCGTCACCGACCGTTCGCCACGTGCCGCCCTTGAGCGCGGCCGTTACCTGGCGCAGTTCATTCGTTCCATGACCGGCATCGGCGCTTCGGGCGCCAGCCAACACTAATCCTTTATGACCGGCGCGGCTGACACCGCGCCAGACACACTGACCAAACCCGGAGCAATCCTGATGTCTCATACACCTACCCTGCAAAGCTTCATCGCCGGTCGCTGGATCGGCCAGCAAGGCGCGCAAATCCTGCGCAGCGCCATCGACGGCCATGACATTGCATGCACTCATGAAGAGCGTCCGGACTTCGCCGAAGCCATCGAACACGGTCGCCGCCAAGGCGTCAGCGGCCTGATGGCGCTGGACTTCCAGCAACGTGCCCAGCGCCTGAAGGCCCTGGCCCTGTACCTCGCCGAGCGCAAGGAACAGCTCTACGCGATTTCCCACCACAGCGGCGCGACCCGTGCCGACAGCTGGATCGACATCGAAGGCGGCAACAGCACGCTGTTCACCTACGCCAGCCTCGGTGCCCGCGAGTTGCCGTCGGGCAACGTGGTCCACGAAGGCCCGGCGCTGCAACTGAGCAAGATGGGCACCTTCGCCGGCACCCACATCCTGGTGCCGCGCGGTGGCGTGGCGGTCCACATCAACGCCTTCAACTTCCCGATCTGGGGCATGCTGGAAAAATTCGCGCCGAGCTTCCTCGCCGGCATGCCGTGCATCGTCAAGCCAGCCAGCGCCACCAGCTACCTGACCGAAGCCGTGGTACGCCTGATGGACGAATCCGGCCTGTTGCCAGCGGGCAGCCTGCAGCTGATCATCGGTGGCACCGGTGACCTGCTCGACCGCCTGCAAGGCCAGGACGTGGTGACCTTTACCGGTTCCGCCGACACCGCCGCCAAGCTGCGGGTCAACCCGAACCTGATCCGCAACTCGGTGCCGTTCACCGCCGAAGCCGATTCGCTGAACTGCGCGATCCTCGCCCCGGACGTCACCCCGGACGACGAAGAGTTCGAGCTGTTCATCAAGGAAGTCGCCCGGGAAATGACCACCAAGGCCGGGCAGAAATGCACCGCCATCCGCCGCGCCATCGTCCCAGCCAAGCACATCGATGCAGTCGCTACTCGCCTGCGTGATCGCCTGGCCAAAGTGGTGGTCGGCGATCCATCGGTGGAAGGTGTGCGCATGGGTGCGCTGGCGTCCCACGATCAACAGAAAGATGTGGCCGAGCGCCTGGAAATGCTGTTGCAGAGCAGCGACCTGCTGTTCGGCGCCCGCGACGGCTTCGAACCGCGCGGCGAGAACGTCGACAAGGGCGCATTCTTCGCCCCGACCCTGTTGCAGGCCCGCGACCCGCATGCCGAAGGCGGCGCTCACGACATCGAAGCGTTCGGCCCGGTCAGCACTCTGATGGCCTACGACGATCTGGACGAAGCACTGGCCCTGGCCGCACGCGGCAAAGGCAGCCTGGTGGCCAGCCTGGTAACCAAGGACCCACAAATCGCGGCCAAAGCGATTCCGGTAGCCGCTGCCTTGCACGGCCGTCTGCTGGTGCTGGACCGCAACTGCGCCGGTGAATCCACCGGTCACGGCTCGCCTCTGCCACAACTCAAGCACGGCGGCCCGGGTCGTGCCGGTGGCGGTGAAGAACTCGGCGGCCTGCGTGCGGTGAAACACTACCTGCAACGCGCGGCGGTACAAGGTTCGCCGACCATGCTGGCAGCGGTCACCGGCGAATACGTACGCGGTGCCAAGGTCATCGAAACCGAAGTGCACCCGTTCCGTCGCTTCTTCCAGGACCTGCAGATCGGCGAGTCGCTGCTGACTCACCGCCGCACCGTCACCGAAGCCGACCTGGTGAACTTCGGCTGTCTGTCGGGCGACCATTTCTACATGCACTTCGACGACATCGCAGCCAAGGAATCGCAATTCGGCAAGCGCATCGCCCACGGCTACTTCGTGCTGTCGGCTGCCGCCGGCCTGTTCGTATCCCCTGGCGTCGGCCCGGTCCTGGCCAACTACGGCCTCGACACTCTGCGTTTCATCAACCCGGTGGGCATCGGCGACACCATCCAGGCGCGCCTGACCTGCAAACGCAAGATTGACCAGGGCAAGAAGAGCCCGCAAGGCATCCCGCAAGGGGTGGTGGCGTGGGATGTGGAAGTGACCAACCAGCTCGGTGAGCTGGTGGCGAGCTATGACATTCTGACCCTGGTAGTGAAGCGCGAAGACTGATCCTCATCCGGCATCGCTGTCGGATACAATGGCCTCATCGCGGGCAAGCCCGCTCCCACAGGTTTCTCGGCGGTCACAGATGGTGTGTCCGACCAATTAACCTGTGGGAGCGGGCTTGCCCGCGATGGGGCCTTAACATTCATAAAAAATGTTGAATGTGCTGCAGCCATCGCGAGCAGGCTCGCTCCTACAGTTTATCGGTTGTGTCAGGCAATCAATGCCCGCGCAACCACTCGATAAACAACGCAAACAACTCCGACTGCGACCCCACCTCCAGCTTCAAATACAGATTCTTGCGGTGCATGCGCACGGTTTCCGGTGAGATGTTCATCTGGCTGGCCGTGGATTTCACCGAGTGCCCGCGCAGCACCATGTGCGCCACTTCGCGCTCGCGGTCGGTCAGTACGTTACAACCGAATTGCTCGAACGCCGATTGCACCCGATGCTTGAGGTCATCGCGCAGGCCTTGATCGTTATTGCCCTGGATCTCGCTACTGCGCTGCAGGCCACGCTGGCTGAATTCGCTGATGAATTCACGCACCAGCGGTTCGACGGCGCGCAGCAGGTTCAATTGGTCGGCCCGCAGGCATGCTCCGCCGAAACCTTGATAGAGGCTCACCGAGATCTTGGTGTCATTGCCGGTGTCGACGATGTAGTAGCTGTCTTCCGAGCAGCCCGCATTGAGGTAATAAGCCTTGTAATAGTCACTGTCGAAGAAGTTGTCCGGCGCGATTTCTTCCAGGTGATAAAAGCCCTGCGCCAACCCCTGCTCCACCGCCAGGCAGAACGGGTCGAGCAAGTAGCCCCCGGCAAAATAGCGTTCGAGTATCGAGACCTGATACTCCTGGGCAATCCCGTGCTGATACAGCAGCTGTGGCGCGCGGTCCTTGCGCTCCAGGCTGATCATCATGGATTCGATGGACACCAGCTGCGCCAACGCCGACGCCAGGTATTGCAGGGCGTCGGGCTCATCGATAAGGGCGAATGCCTCGCGCATTCCCCCATGCCATTTGTGCAATGCCCCGAAGGGCATCGCGATCAGCGTTTCGTCGTCTGGTTTGCTCATGCCCCGCAGTCTAGCGGCTGCACACGCCCTTGGTAACAGCCCGGCTGACGAAATCATTGGCCGGCGTACTGTCCGCTCGCCTCAAGTTCGGCAGCCACTTCGAGGATACAGTCGCGCAGGATCTCGACGATTTCATCGACCTGGGCATAAGTGAGGATCAGCGGCGGCGACATCACGTTCAGATGCATGATCGGCCGCACCAGCAAGCCCCTGGCCTGGGCCCGCACATGGATCTTCTCGCCGATGTTGATCTCGTCGGCAAACAACGCCTTGGTGCGTTTGTCGGCGACGAACTCCACGCACGCCATCAGCTTCAGGCAACGCACATCACCCACCAGGGGCAGATCGCGCAACGTGGCCAGGCGCTGCTCCAGGTAGCCGCCGACATCGTCGACGTGGGCCAGCAGGTTTTCCCGCTCGATGATTTCGATGTTCTTCAGCGCCGCCGTGCAGCACACCGGATGGCCGCTGTAGGTAAAACCGTGGGTGAAGCAACGGCCCTGTCCCGGCTCGGCGATGACCTTCCAGATGCGGTCGGAAAAGATGCACGCCCCCAGCGGCAGGTACGCCGAAGTCAGGCCCTTGGCGGTGGTGATGATGTCGGGCTGTACGTCGAACACATCCTTCGACGCGAAGAACTTGCCCAGGCGACCGAACGAAGTGACCACCTCGTCGGCGACGAACAGGATGTCGTAGCGCTGGCAGACTTCCCACATGCGCTTGAGGTAGCCCTTGGGCGGAATGATCACCCCGCCTGAGCCCATCACCGGTTCGGCGAAGAAACCGGCGACCTTGTCCGCGCCGATCGACAGGATCTTGTCTTCGAACTCCTTGACCAGGAATTCGAGGAACTGCGCCTCGTCCATGCCTTCCGGCGCGCGGTAGGGGTTGGGGTTGGACACGTGGTGAATCAGCGGGTTGGCGTAATCGAACTCCGGCACCCGGTCGGCGGCCTTGTTGCCGATCGACATGGTCAGGGTGGTGGAGCCGTGGTACGCGTTGAAACGGGCGATGACGTGCTTCTTTTCAGGCAGGCCGCGGCAATTCTGGTAGTACTGGATCAGCCGGTACGCGGTGTCCACGGCCGTTGAGCCACCAGTGGTGAGGAACACATGGTCGAGGTCGCCGGGCGCCAGGTTGGCGAGCTTTTCGCACAGCTCGATGGCCACGTTGTTGGACATGTCGGAAAACGGATTGGAATAGGCCAGTTGCCGCACCTGATCGGCGATGGCCTGGGCCATTTCCTCACGGCCCAGGCCGATGTTGGTGCACCACATGCCGCCCACGGCATCGAGAAAGCGGTTGCCCTGGGTGTCATAGATGTAGGCGCCGTCGCCTGCGACGATGTTCAGAGAGCCTTGCTCGGCGTGCTCGTCGAACACGTGATAGCCGTGCATATGGTGAGCCTTGTCGGCCTTGACCAGCCGGGACTCGTCCGCTGGGGAAAAAACGGTGCGTGTTGGCGTCGCCATAAATAAACCTCTAACCGGATTGACTAACGATCGAACGAATCAGATGCCGCTTTTCACCGTGCTCCAGACCCGGGTCATGGCGCGCATGTCCTTGGCGTCCTGGGTCTTCTGCGGGAACAGGCGCTCGCGGGTGACGTCATCGGGGTAGATCGCCGGGTTGTTGCGCACATCGGCATTCAACAAAGGCGTGGCCGCCGCGTTGCTGTTGGCGTAATGGATGTAATCGGTGACGTCCGCCATCACCTGCGGCTGCATCAGGTATTCAAGGAATTTGTGCGCGTTGGCAACATGGGGCGCGTCGGCCGGGATGTACATGTTGTCGAACCAGATCAGCGAGCCTTCCTTGGGAATGAAATAGGACAGGTTGATGTTCAACTTGGCTTCTTCGGCGCGGGCCATGGCCGTCGCGTAGTCGCCGGACCAGGTCATGGCCATGCACACATCGCCATTGGGCAGGCTGGTCAGGTAATTGACCGAGTCGAATTTGCGGATGTACGGCCGCACCGACAGCAGCAGTTCCTGCGCCGCCTTCAGGTCCTCCGGCTTGGCGCTACGCGGATCGCGGCCCAGGTACTTGAGCGCCAGGGGGATCACTTCCGTGGGCGCATCGACCAGGGTCACACCACAATCGGCGAAGCGCGAGACAATCTTCGGATCGAAAATCATCGCTAGCGAGCCGATCGGCGCATCCGGCATGCGCTCCTTGATCTTGTCGACGTTGTAGGTGATGCCGTTGCTGCCCCAGGTATAAGGCGCCGAGTAGGTCGGGCCCGGATCGAACCCTTGCAGGTCGTGCAAGACTTTCGGGTCCAGGTTGCTCCAGCCCGGCAGCAGTTTCTTGTCCAGTGGCTGGAACACCTTGGCCTGGATCAGCGGCGGTGCGAGGGAGGCATTCAGCACGATCAGGTCGTAACCGGAGTGGCCGGTGAGCAACTTGGCCTGCACCGTTTCATAGGCGTCGAAGGTGTCGTAGATCACCTTGATCCCGGTGGCCTTTTCGAAATCGGCCAGGGTTTTCTCACCGATGTAGTCCGCCCAGTTGTACAGCCGCAGCGTATTGCTGTCGTTCACCTCACCGGCGTGGGCACTCAGGGTCAGCGGTACAACAAACAGACTGGAAATCACCTTAAGCAGTGTCTTGCCCATAGCAAATGCACCTTATCAAGCGAGTTCGGCTCTGGATGAGCGGATGACCCTACTATTGGTGGATTCGCCGGACCGCACCATACCCCGAATGGGTGTGTGGGTCGTTTTCAAGGCGCGATATGGCAAAAAGCATCAGGTCGGTTGACCCGTTTTGTCATAGCTGCGGGGATTGCCTGACGCTTAAAGTGTCCGTTGAACCGACTCTGCCAGAGCCATCCATGACCGACCTGATCAAACAAGAACTGCGCGATGGCGTGCTGACACTGACCATCGATCGCCCCGACAAGCTCAACGCACTGACCAACGGCATGTACACGCGCTTGGCCGACCTGCTGTTTGCGGCCGACGAAAACGACGAAGTCCGGGTGGTCATCGTCACCGGTGGCCCGAACTGCTTTACCAGTGGCAACGACCTGGTGGACTTCCTGCAAGAGCCGCCGACGCACCTGGACAGCCCGGCATTCCGCCTGATGCGCGCCGTGACCCACCTGCAAAAACCGTTGATCGCGGCGGTGTGCGGGGCCGCCATCGGCATCGGTACCACCCTGCTGCTGCATTGCGACCAGGTGCTGGTCACCCGTAATGCCAAGCTGCGTACGCCGTTCGTGAACCTGGGCCTGTGCCCCGAGTTCGGTGCCAGCCTGCTGTTGCCTCGCCGGCTGGGCCAGGCTCGCGCGGCGCGCCTGCTGCTGTTGGGCGACAGCCTCGATGGCAGCGAGGCGGTGGCCTGGGGCCTGGCCAACGAAGCCTTTGATGACGGCGAACAGTGCCTGGCTGCGGCAAACAAAATTGCCCAACGCTTTCTGGCGCTGCCCCAGCAGGCCCTGCGCCAATCCCGGCAACTGATGACGCAGGCCGGCATGGCCGAACTGCAAGCCACCCTGCGCGAAGAAAACCTGCTGTTCATCCAGCGCCTCAACACCGTCGAGGCGAAAACGGCCTTGAACGCCCTGCTCAATCGCAGTACAGATAAGAATCCAGCGAAAGGAACACAACCATGAACACCCCGGAAATTTACGTCGTCAGCGCCGCCCGTACCGCCATTGGCACCTTCGGTGGTTCACTCAAGGATGTGCCACCGTCGGAGCTTGCGACCACCGCCGTGAAAGCCGCCCTGCAACGTGCCGGTGTAGAGCCGGCGCAGGTCGGTCACCTGGTGATGGGCCACGTGATCCCGACCGAAACCCGCGACGCCTACATCTCCCGGGTTGCCGCGATGAATGCCGGCATCCCCAAGGAAACCCCGGCCTACAACGTCAACCGCCTGTGCGGTTCGGGCCTGCAAGCGATCATCAGCGCAGCGCAGACCCTGCTGCTGGGCGATGCCGACATCGCCATCGGCGCCGGTGCCGAATCCATGAGCCGCGGCCCGTACCTGCTGCCATCCGCCCGTTGGGGCGCGCGCATGGGCAATGTCCAGGCAGTCGACTACATGCTCGGCATCCTGCATGACCCGTTCCAGAACATCCACATGGGCATCACCGCGGAAAACGTCGCCGCGCGCAACGGCATCACCCGTGAAATGCAGGATGCCCTGGCCCTGGAAGACCAGAAACGCGCAGCCCACGCGATTGCCAACGGCTACTTCGTTGATCAGATCGCGACCGTGGAAATCCAGGATCGCAAGGGCACCAAGCTGTTCAACGTCGACGAGCATCCACGCGCCACGTCCCTGGAGCAGTTGGCTGCGATGAAGCCGGCGTTCAAGAAGGATGGCTCGGTCACCGCCGGCAACGCCTCGGGCCTCAACGACGGTGCCGCCGCACTGGTCATGGCCACCGGCGCCGCGGTACAGGTCAACAACCTGCGCCCACTCGCCCGCCTGGTCAGCTACGCCCACGCCGGCCTCGAACCGGAACTGATGGGCCTGGGCCCAATCCCGGCCACCCGCCTGGCGCTCAAGCGCGCCGGCCTGACCGTCGCCGACATGGACGTGATCGAAGCCAACATCGCTTTCGCCGCACAAGCCTGCGCGGTCAGCCAGGAACTGGATCTGGACCCGGCCAAGGTCAACCCGAACGGCTCGGGCATCGCCCTGGGTCACCCGGTGGGCGCTACCGGCGCCATCATCGCCACCAAGGCCATCCACGAACTGCACCGCGTCAATGGACGTTACGCGCTGGTGACCATGTGCATTGGTGGTGGCCAAGGGATTGCGGCGATTTTCGAGCGCGCCTGATCCCTACCCCGTAGGACCTGTAGGAGCTGTCGAGAGAAACGAGGCTGCGATCTTTTGATCTGAACAATCTAGGTCAAAAGATCGCAGCCTGCGCCAGCGCCTACAGGGCTGTGTCTTTTCAAGTGAGTCTCGCACCCGACGACCATTCCCGTCGCACCGCTACCCTTCGGAATTCCCCAATATCTGCCAACAACTGACAGATTCGGAAAGCGCCGACAGCCATCTCGGAAACGTCCCACAGCCAGAATCCAATCCTCCCGGTACGGTCAATGCGCCCAACACACGTTGGATTCCCTCCAAGGAAGAAAAAAGCATGACTAAAAAGGCAGTTATCGTTTTCAGTGGCGGACAAGACTCAACAACCTGCTTGATCCATGCGCTACCGCTGTTTGATGAAATTCACTGTATTACCTTCGACTATGGACAACGCCATCGCGCGGAAATTGAAGTCGCGCAACAACTTTCCAAAAAGCTTGGCATAAAAGTGCATAAGGTATTAGATACTTCATTGCTTAATGAGCTGGCCATTAGCAGCTTGACGCGCGACAACATTCCCGTACCAAGCACAAGCAACGCAGGACACAGTCTACCGAGCACCTTCGTACCCGGTAGAAATATTCTGTTTTTAACCTTGGCGTCTATTTACGCCTATCAAGTGCAAGCGGACACCATCATCACCGGTGTTTGTGAAACCGATTACTCTGGCTATCCTGATTGCCGGCATGAATTCGTCGAGGTGCTGAACAACGCCATCGCGCTGGGAATGAATTACAAACTACACCTTGAAACTCCGTTAATGTGGTTAAACAAAGCGGAAACGTGGGCATTGGCTGACCACCATAATAGCCTGGACTTGATCCGCGACCATACCTTGACTTGTTATAACGGGATAAAAGGCAGCGGCTGTGGCAATTGCGACGCCTGCAATCTTCGTGCGAAAGGGCTGAATGATTTTCTGGAAGACAAGGAGAAAACCATGAAAACCCTGAAGAGCAAAATAAGCCTGAAATAGCTAGCACGTTATCGGGCGGTATAAATTCCAGATTATTAATTTATACTCCCCCACAACTTATGCCGCCTGAGCTCCAGCCACATATTTCTTGAACAGCGACCTCGCACCATAAGCGGGCAACACGTTGAACACGGCAAAGCACATTTTGATGGCTATCTGAACATATACTATATTCAGGATTTCGTCATTTTCCATGGAACCATAAAATGCAATAAAGCAAAAAATAAAACTATCTATTATTACTGCAAAAAAGGTACTAAAGAAAACCCTTAAAAAAAGAAACCTTGAGCTCGTAAGCTCCTTGATTTTACACAGTAAATATGAGTTTACGTACTCAGAAAAAAGAAACGATACCGATGAGGCTACTAATGCAGACGAGACATGACCAATAACCTTATTATATGATCCATCAAGCTCCCAAGTAGGCAACCCAGGAAGAAAACCAGTGACACTGAGTAACACCAGAATAAAGGCATTGCTTGCGAAAGCAAAAAATATCGCCCTCCTTGCAAGCCTAAGCCCATAAGACTCATTCAAAAGATCAACTATTAAAAAGGTCAATGGATAGAGGAAAACGCCAGGAGTAACAACAATATCGAAATACTCTAAATATACAAATTTAGCTGCTGCAACATTCGTAAAAATATAAAGAGCGAACAGCATTAGATTTAGAGCGACATAGGTCATCCACGACCTTTCATGGCGATCAGCGAATTCATAAGCCGTCAAGGCCGAGCCGCCAGAGTAAAACTTTCTGTATACGTCTTTTATTTCAACCTTATTAAAGTTATCCATCACCTCACTTTTCATCAACTCAGCAAGTTTGATCTTGATAATTCTTCCTGTGGAGACAACCATAACCAAAGCAAGACTATTGCTCTTTTCAAACCCAAGCAGCCGGTAGCTACTGTTTTCCTGACTTCTACCCATTAAATCTTTCCTCTATTATTTCCCCCACAACACTAACAGCATCCAGATCAAGAACAGACTCACACGTCACAAGCAGTTTTTTCGTTACTTTGTCATAGATGAGTTTTTCTTTTTCACCACTCGATGATCCTTTTTTCACTATCAATAGATCTCCAGGCTCGTTCATGCCAACAATTTCATTCTCCAGCAGCACAGCGATGAGATTGCAAGCGGCACCAAAATAATAAGTAAGAGGATGAGTTGCAGCCAGTTCGCCGATTCGCTTGTCAAGGCTCTGAAAAAGCAAGCTTTCTTTGATGATAGGTACCGCAGCTGGATTCATGTTCCCCTGCAAAGAAACACTACTTTCTATAATCTCCTTCTCTTCAAAATCAACCGTCTCTATTTCCTTGTAAGACACCCCGAAAAAGTCAGAAATCTTACGAATAGTGGATTGCTGAACGTTGACGACTTTTCCTTCAAGAATGTTATAGATTGTTGTTCTGGTCAAACCACTTGAATTGCACAACGACAGCCGAGTTTCTCCGCGACTCTTTATTAGATATTTAATATTGCTCTTCAGTTTTTCTGTCTTCTCTTTTTTATACATTAAATATCTACCACTTAAATTATCCATCAAAAGATCTAATCTACCCTGATGTTTTTTTGATCAGCCCCGGTTTCCTGCACCCTGCCCTCCGAGCAAAAAAAACAATACTGCAACCACACCTAACAGCCGTCAAACAATGTTTCACGGCACCACATTCAGCGTCAATTCCTACAGCCCTACCCTACTTACATTGAGGATATTTCTTACAAAACCGGAAATCTTCTGGCGAATAAACCTACAGAAAAACGAAAACAATTAGCAGCGCAACTAAACATGAATCATTTAATTACATAGATGTTCATTTTTTTGATTAATTAAATGGTATTTTCTGGTAATAACTTTAGCGGCCCGCCAACTCATGCAGTGCCGCTTATCAATCCTGATTGACGGCATGGGTATGGCATTTCAACTCTGCAAGGAGCTCCGACATGAAAAAGACCGCCCCCAATTCCCCGCAATCGCCCGACCGGTCGACCTTCGAGCCTATCGATATCTCCAAACTCTCCGATATCACCGAGCCCCTTGTCAGCGCGCGCCTGCGCAATCCAAATCGACCCGACCCTGTCAGCCATGTCTTCACCATCATGCCGAACATCGACACCGAGTCCTTGCTCTGTCACGCCTGTGAAACGCTCGCGTCCCTGAATGTCATGGCCACCGACCTCGCGTGTGAACTGGAAGGCTCACGCCGCAATGTCATGCTGGCCATTCAGCAATTGGCCGTGCTGGGCGAGCTGCTGGTCAATCGAGCACTGGACAACCTTGACCCACCGGGCGGTTTTCCTGAGACACCGTCCAACAACTAGCTGAGTGGTTACGCTCTATTACCTAAAGGAGGTTTTTTGTCATGGATCGATACATGCCTGTCACCGGCATCGACTGTGCTGTCCCATCGTTGCTGATCGATACCGAAGCACCACTGGACGTGCTGCACGAAATTGCGGCCTACCGCATCCGCACCGCGACTCAACTGCTGGAAAGCTTTGCGCTCAGCGAAGGCGTTTACAGCGATTTAGCGCGGGTACTGGTGACCTCGCTGCGCGACGGCTGCGATTTGTTGGATGTCGTTGGGCGACGATTGCAGATGCAGCGATCGACTTAGGAACACCGGTGCAGCCAAAACCAACGAAGGGCGCCTTTCGGGCGCCCTTTAATAAGCAAGCACGAAAAAGCGCTGTGTCAGGCAACATCCTTTCCGACCGATCCCCCACCCTTGCGGCTAGTCGCGCGCGCACCCTGCTGCTTGATCACGGACAACATCAGCGCCAATACAGCACACAGCAACAGTGTCTGCCCCAAGGCCTGCCCCCAGGCTGCAAGCATCAGCCCGCCACCGATCAACAGGTAATACAGCAATCCAAACAACGCCCCCGCCGTGCCCAGTCGATCACCATAGTGGATCAGGGCCGCGCCGAGGATATTGGGGATCGCCATGCCGAACGCCAGTACCACCAACAGCATCGGCAGGACAAACAGAACGCTGTGCTCCAGCAGCAACACGCCGCTCGCGCCCAGCACCATCATCGCGGCGGCCACCTGGATCAGTTGATGGCCGTTCAGTCCACGCTGCAACAGCCGTTTGTTGAGCCAGGCGCCAAGACCGGAACCCAGGGCCAGGACAACGCCGCTATAGCCGAACCATTGCGCGCCCAAGTCCAGGCGCTGGAACACGAAGGGGCCGAGGCTGTAGTAGCTGAACAAGGCAATGTTGAATGCCGCGACCAACAGCGTCGAACGCCAAATGTCACGGTCACGCAGCATTGCGCGCAGCGTTTCGAGCAGTGCCGGGGTTTTCACGACCTGTGGTCGGGTTTCCGGCAGATCTCGCAGGCACCAGAGCCACAGCCCCAGCGACAGCGCTAAAAGACAGGCCAGTACACCCCGATAACCAAAGGCCTGCACCAGGCTCGCCCCGGTAAACAAGCCAATTGCCGGGCTGGCCGCCAACGCGATGCCCATCACCGAAAAAACCTGGGCCAGTTGCGCACCCTGGAAGCGATCGCGCAGCACGGTTTGCGTAACAACCGAACCCACCGCCGCACCGAACGCGGCCAGGCCTTGCGCGACCAACAGCGCATCGAAGGTGCTGACACTGAGCCCCATCGTCGACGCAACGGCGTACAACACCAGGCCGGCGAGCATCGATGGTCGACGCCCAATGCGGTCACACAGCCGTCCCCACACCACTACACCGAACGCAAACGCCAGGAAAAACACCGACAAGGTTTGCGCCGCTTGTTGTGGGCCGACAGAAAAGGCCTGGCCGATATCCGCCAACGCCGGGCTGTAGAGGGTTTGGGCGATCTGCGGAAACATCAGCAGGGCAACGGCCAACAGCAGGAGCTTTTTTTCGTTCATCGCAACGTCACTCTCAAAGAAATCCTCTGAACAGCTTGAGCAGTCGCGAGTGGCGTACTATTGAAACCCTGCCAAATTATCAATGAAATCGGACAAAACATGGCCTGGCTGCAAGCCCACACTCCCTTCGATCCCGATCGCCATGACGCGCCCGTCATCGGCATCGCCGCGACACTCGGCGATCACGATTCGGGCATGCATCAGCATCGACGCGGGCAGTTGCTGTTTACCCGTCAGGGCTGCATGCGCATTACCCTGGCGCAGCAGCTGTGCCTGTTACCGCCCTCCCGCGCGGCCTGGATACCGTCCGGCGTTGCCCATCGCGCGGTTATGCAAAAAAGCGTCGATTACCGCTCCATCTACCTCACGCCCACGCTTTGTGCAGAGCTGCCACAAATGGTTTGCGTCATCGAAGTCAGCCCGTTGCTGCGGGTGGTGTTGGAGTCGATCGCCAACGCCGACTTCGCCACCGACTGGCAACAGGGAAAACACCTGCATCTGCTGGCCCTGTGCTTGAGCGAAATACGCGACGCCGTCCGCCAACCGATGCTGCTGCCACTGCCGTCGGATAAACGCCTGGCACCGCTACTGGCCACTCCCGAGAAACTGCCACCCAGGCTTCAGGTTCTACAGCACCAGCTAGGTGCCAGCGGCCGCACCATCGGACGAATCTTCCAGCGTGAAACCGGCATGAGTTACCAGCAATGGCGGCAACAGTGGCGCCTGATGCGCGCCATCGAACTGCTCGCAACCGGGCGCAACATCGGCTACAGCACTTTCGAACTCGGCTTTGCCAGTGACAGCGCCTTCATCGCGTTCTTCAAGGACATGACCGGAACCACCCCGGGCGACTGGTTGAAATAGGACCTGACAGCCGGCAGCAAAAATAATTTGCGACTAAATATTACATGCGTCATATTACGCTCGTAATTAAACGCTTCCAACAGGTAATCCTCCATGACCAGCATGCCCTCCGTAGAGCCCGACGTTGCTGTCCCGGTGAACACTCGCAAGACTCTGCTCAAACGCCTGCTCCTGCCGACACTGGGCATCGCCGCACTGGTACTGGCCGGTGTGTACGCCGCGCACTGGTGGACCGCCGGCCGGTTCATCGAGGAAACCGACGACGCCTACATCGGTGGCGACGTGACGGTGATCGGGCCGAAGGTGGCGGGTTACATCGATGAAGTGCTGGTGACCGATAACCAGAAGGTCAAGGCCGGCGATGTGCTTGTCCGCCTCGATTCGCGCGACTACCGCGCCAACCTGGCCAAGGCCGAGGGTGCGGTGGCGGCGGAAGAAGCCCTGCTCGCCAACCTCGACGCCACCGAACAACTGCAACAGGCCGTGATTGGCCAGGCCCGCGCCGGCATCGATGCCGCCGGTGCCGAAACCGCCCGTTCGCGCGATGACGATGCACGCTATAAAAAGCTGGTCAGTACCAACGCCGTCTCGGTGGAAAGCGCGCAACGGGCCAACGCCACATTCAAGACCGCCCAAGCCCAAAGCAACCGCGCCCAGGCTGAACTACTGGCGGCACAGCGGCAATTGAACGTGATTGCCACCCAGAAACAGCAAGCCCGCGCCGCTTTGATCCAAGCCAAAGCCGAGCGCGATCTGGCGCAGTTGAACGTCGGCTACACCGAACTTCGCGCGCCGGTGGATGGGGTGATCGGTAATCGACGGGCACGGGTTGGCGCGTATGCCCAGGCCGGTTCGCAGCTGCTGTCGGTCGTACCATCGAGCGGCCTGTGGGTCGATGCCAATTTCAAGGAGGATCAACTGGCGCGCATGGTGCCGGGGCAGCGGGTGATCATTCACGCCGACGTGCTTTCGGGCCAGGAATTCCATGGTCATCTGGACAGCCTGGCACCGGCCAGCGGTTCACAATTCAGCGTGCTGCCACCGGAAAATGCCACCGGCAACTTCACCAAGATCGTCCAGCGGGTACCGGTGCGCATCCACCTCGACCCGGCCGACAGCGTGCTCGGCCACCTGCGCCCGGGCCTGTCGGTCACCGCCGAAGTGGACACCCGCAAGGAGCCTGAAACACCCGCCGTGGCCAGCGCGCCATGAGCCGCGCCCTCGCCACCCCGGCACAACCGTTCAATGCCGCGAGCATGGCGACGGCGACCAAGGTTTTCGCCTTCGCCAGCATGTGCATCGGCATGTTCATTGCGTTGCTGGATATCCAGATCGTCTCGGCGTCGCTGCGTGACATCGGCGGCGGGCTCTCCGCCGGCACCGATGAAACCGCCTGGGTGCAGACCAGTTACCTGATTGCTGAAATCATCGTGATCCCCCTCTCCGGCTGGCTGTCCCGGGTGTTTTCCACACGCTGGTTGTTCTGCGCCTCAGCGGTGGGTTTTACCCTGACCAGCCTGTTGTGCGGCGTGGCCTGGAACATCCAGAGCATGATCGCCTTCCGCGCCCTGCAAGGCTTTCTCGGCGGCTCGATGATCCCGATGGTGTTCACCACGGCATTCGTTTTCTTCACCGGCAAGCAACGGGTGATCGCCGCTGCAACCATCGGTGCGGTGGCGTCCCTGGCCCCTACCCTGGGGCCGGTGATCGGCGGCTGGATCACCGATATATCGTCCTGGCACTGGCTGTTCTACATCAATCTGGTGCCGGGGATTTTCGTGGCCGTGGCCGTGCCGATGCTGGTGAAAATCGACCAGCCTGAACTGTCGCTGCTCAAAGGTGCCGACTATCTGAGCATGGTGTTCCTGGCGCTGTTCCTCGGCTGCCTGGAATACACCCTCGAAGAGGGCCCGCGCTGGAACTGGTTCAGCGACCGCACGATCCTGACCACGGCGTGGATCAGCGGTCTGGCGGGCCTCGCATTCATTGGCCGCACCCTGCACGTGGCCAACCCGATCGTCGACCTGCGCGCCTTGAAAGACCGCAACTTCGCCCTCGGCTGTTTCTTCTCCTTCGTCACCGGTATCGGCCTGTTCGCAACCATCTACCTGACACCGCTGTTCCTCGGTCGGGTACGTGGCTATGGCGCACTGGACATTGGTCTGGCGGTTTTCTCCACCGGGGTGTTCCAGATCATGGCGATTCCGCTGTACGCCTTTCTGGCCAACCGCGTCGACCTGCGCTGGATCATGATGACCGGCCTCGGCTTGTTCGCCTTGTCGATGTGGGATTTCAGCCCGATCACCCATGACTGGGGGGCCAGGGAATTGATGCTGCCGCAAGCGCTGCGCGGCATCGCCCAGCAACTGGCGGTACCGCCCGCGGTGACATTGACCCTCGGCGGCCTGGCGCCAGCACGACTGAAACACGCTTCGGGGTTGTTCAACCTGATGCGCAACCTGGGCGGCGCCATCGGCATCGCCGCCTGCGCGACCATCCTCAATGACCGCACCAACCTGCATTTCACCCGGTTGGCGGAGAACCTCAACAGCACCAACGAAGCACTCAACCAATGGCTGTCCCAGGTCGGCCACAACTTCGCCGCCCTCGGCCAGAGCGGCGACCTGGGCGTCACCGCCAGCCTGCGCCAGCTCTGGCTGCTGACCTACCGCGAGGCGCAGACACAAACCTACGGCGATGCCTTTCTGATGATCATGGTGTGCTTCATCCTCGCCACGGCGATGGTGCCCTTGATGCGCAAGGTGCAACCACCGGCTGCGCCGAGTGCCGATGCGCATTGAGGCTCGGCACTCGTCATAGAGGAAAAATCAGGCCTGAGGCGTCTTGCGGAAGCCCACCGCCAGGCGGTTCCAGCCGTTGATGGTGTTGATCGCAACGGTCAGGTCGACCAATTCCTTGGGTGTGAACTGGGCGGCGACCACTTCGTAGTCTTCGTCTGGCGCATGGGTCAGGCTGAGCTGGGTCAGCGATTCGGTCCAGAGCAGTGCGGCGCGTTCGCGCTCGGTGAAGAATGGCGCCTCGCGCCAGGCTGTCACGGCGAACAGGCGACGCGGGGTTTCGCCAGCCTTGATTGCGTCCGCGGTGTGCATGTCGATGCAGAAGGCGCAGCCGTTGATTTGCGAAGAGCGCAACTTGACCAGTTCGATCAGGGACTTTTCCAGCGGCAGTTTGGAAACGGCGGTTTCCAGGGCGATCATGGCTTTGAGGGCGTCTGGGGAAGCGGTGTAGAAATCGATACGCGGTTGCATGGCATGCTCCTGGGCAAGTGGGTGTGCCACTAAGTTAGCCCCAAGGCCTGCGCGCACAAATAGCCAATCCGGCCGAAGTCGAGGAGGCCAATGGCCCGCGTAGTGATTATTCCCCCTTCACACCCGACTGCGCAGCCAGTGCAAGAACCCTTTCTTCGGCACAATGACGGGCACATCGGCGATCAGCGACTTTGCCTTGTTCAGGCGGAAATCCAGCAAGGTCTTCATCGCATCGTTGATGTCCTGGCGGGCATCCAGGCAGGGCTTGAGGTACTGTTTTTCGATGCGATAAAGCGTGCACGGGGTTTTCGCGGTGAACTGGGCGGGCAGCGCGCTGTCGGTCAGGATACCGGCCTCGCCGATCACCTCTCCCGGCCCCATGCGCCCGGATTCGATGGGCGTGCCGTGACGGTTGAGCGTGACCGAGACCACCCCGGACTCGATGATGAACAAGTGATCGCTGACCTCCCCCGCCTCCAGTATCGTCTCGTCGGTGCGGAAGGATTGCAGGGACATGTTCTGGCTGAAGGTTTCTTTTTCTTCGTGGCGTAGGGTGGAGAACAGCGGCGAGCTGTCGAGCAGCGCCCGCGGCCGTGTGAGGTCACTCGATGGGTTGGGTTCTACGCTCGACAGCAAGTGGATCCCGGATGCGCGCAAATGCCGGTAGGCCAGATCGAACAGTTGATTGCGTACCGAGCGCTTTTCGCTCATCGAGGCGACAAACCCGCTGATTTCGTATTCGTTGCCGGCAGCGCTGGAGCTTTTGAGCGCGACTTTGCCGCCGGGTGAAGTCAACAAGGTCCGGCAGCCCTGCATTGCCCGCTCAAGGGCATCGATCACGATTTGCGGACGGACATGGGGGCTGACCTGCAAGCTGATCGAAAGGCCGAACATATCGCTGGGCCGGCTGAAGTTAGTGATCTTGGCCTTGGCCGCCAGCGAGTTGGGAATCACGATCATGCTGCCCTGGGAGGTCTGCAAGCGCGTGGCCCGCCAATCGATATCGATGACCCGGCCTTCGGTGCCGTCGATGGCGATCCAGTCATCCAGTTGATAGGGCTTGGTGGTGTTCAGCACGATCCCGGAAAACACGTCGCTCAGGGTGCTTTGCAAGGCCAGGCCGACGATGATCGCCAAGGCGCCGGAGGTAGCCAGTACGCCTTTGACCGGCAGATTGAGCACGTAAGCCAGGGCTGCGATGACCGCGACCAGGAAAATCACGGCGCCGAGCAAGTCCTGCAGCAGTCGCCCGGTGTGCCCTACCCGCTGCATCATGCCCGCACCGATCAGTACGGTCAGGGTGCGCGCAGCGAACAGCCACCAGCCGATCTGCAACCCGGTGGCCGCCAGATGCAACGGCACGTTGTCGACCCAGGGCGCGGGCTCCAGCGGGTTCATGCCTTCGTTGAACAGCACCAGGCTGAACAGCGAGAAAATCACCACCCGCACCAGCAGTTTCACGTTGTGGCCACGGGTGCCGATCAAGCGCCACAACACCAGATCGGTGAGGATCAGGACCAAGGCGCAAACCAATGGGTGTTCGGTCAGTAACGACAGCATCAAGCAGCTCCGGCACGGGTGATTAACGCAAATATCGCACACATTGTAGGAGCTGCCGCAGGCTGCGATCTTTTGATCTTCGGCAATTTGCAAATCATGCAAAATCAAGATCAAAAGATCGCAGCCTGCGGCAGCTCCTACAAGGGGCGATGCGTGCCGGGTTACTTGGTCAGGGTGCTGTAGCTGGTCATCAGGTTGCGGTAGTCCGGGATGTGGTTGGAGAACAGCGTGCCCAGGCCTTCGACGTCGTTGCGCCAGTCGCGGTGCAGCTCACAGGCCAGGCCGAACCAGGTCATCAGCTGCGCGCCCGCGGAGGACATGCGATTCCACGCCGATTCACGGGTCAGCTCGTTGAACGTACCGGAAGCATCGGTGACGACAAAGACATCGAAGCCTTCGGCCAGCGCCGAGAGTGCCGGAAACGCTACACAGACTTCGGTGACCACGCCGGCGATGATCAATTGCTTCTTGCCGGTGGCCTTGATCGCCTTGACGAAGTCCTCGTTGTCCCAGGCGTTGATCTGGCCAGGGCGCGCAACGTACGGGGCATCCGGAAATAACGCCTTGAGCTCGGGCACCAGCGGGCCGTTGGGGCCGGTTTCGAAACTGGTGGTGAGGATCGTCGGCAGCTTGAAGTACTTGGCCAGATCGGCCAGGGCCAGCACGTTGTTCTTGAAACGATCCGGGTCGATGTCGCGCACCAGCGACAGCAGGCCTGTCTGATGATCCACCAACAGAACGGCGGCGTTGTCCTTGTCGAGACGCTTGTAGGAAGTTGTCATGGCAGTAGTCCTCGCGTGTTATCGATGCCGAAAAAGTCGGCGTGGGTGTCCCGTTAGCGCTGCGAATCCAGCACTTCATGTTCGTTCGCCACTTGTTGAGCCTTGAGGTAGCTCTCGATCAACAATTGATAATGCGGCATGGCCTGGGCATAGACAGCGGCCCACTGCTCGGCGTCCGGACGGTTCCACGAGCCTTGCAGCTCTGAGAGCGTAGCCATGATGTCGATCGGCACCACCCCGGCCTGGGCCAGGCGGGCAACTGTCAGATCAGTGGCCAACCGGGAGTGGTTGCCCGAGGCATCGACCACGGCGAACACCTTGTAGCCTTCATGCACCGCCGCAATGGACGGAAACGCCAGGCATACGCTGGTCAGGGTGCCGGCGATCACCAGGGTTTTCTTGCCGGTGGCTTTCACCGCCGCGTGAAACTCGGGGTTATCCCAGGCGTTGATTTCGCCCTTGCGCGCCACGTATTGGGCATGCTGTGCAGCCTCGTGGATTTCCGGAATCAGCGGCCCGTTCGGCCCTTGCGGCACGGAAGCGGTGGTGATCACCGGCATCTTCAGCAAGGAGGCCGCCTTGGCCAGGGCGATGGCGTTGGCGCGCAGTTGCGGTACATCCATGTCCTTGACGATCTGGAACAGCCCACTTTGGTGATCGATCAACAGCATGGCGCTGTCATTGGGGTCGATCGTCGGTTTCTGGCCATTGAAGTTGGCCGCATTGACGGTGTTCATCAGTGTTTCCTCTTTTGACAGGCAACAGCCATCCCTGGCCTGGGAACCGGCCTACTCATCCTGGGTAGAGCGGGTTATTGGAGCGAAGCGGATTAACCGTGCATCCGGCCGAAGCGACCGGACTGGAAGTCGGCGAACGCCTGGTGGATTTCCTGCTCGGTGTTCATCACGAACGGACCGTGGCCGACGATCGGCTCGTCGATCGGTTCGCCGCTGAGCAGCAGCACTACGGCGTCCTCGCTGGCCTGGAGGGTCATCTGATCGCCCTTGCGGTCGAACAAGGCCAACTGCCCTTGACGCACCGACTCCAGGCCGTTGACCTCAATCGTGCCGCGCAACACCACCAGTGCGGTGTTGCGTCCTTCATGCAGATCCAGCGTGAGCAACTTGCCGGCATTCAGGCGCAGGTCCCAGACGTCGATTGGGGTAAAGGTGCGCGACGGCCCTTTGTGGCCTTCAAATTCACCGGCGATCAAGCGCAAGCTGCCGGCGTTGTTCTTCAGGGCAATGCTCGGGATGTCGCCATCGAGAATGGTCTGGTAACCGGCGTCGGCCATTTTGTCCTTGGCGGGCAGGTTGACCCACAACTGCACCATTTCCAGGGTGCCGCCGCTCCTGGCGAAACCTTCGGAGTGAAACTCTTCATGGAGAATCCCCGAGGCGGCGGTCATCCATTGCACGTCGCCGGGGCCGATCTTGCCGCCACTGCCGGTGGAGTCGCGGTGTTCCAGTTCACCCTTGTAAACGATAGTCACGGTTTCGAACCCCCGGTGCGGATGCTGACCAACGCCACGTCGCGCGGTGGTCGGAGTGAATTCAGCGGGGCCGGCGTGATCCAGCAGCAGGAACGGGCTGATGTGCTTGCCCAGGTTGTCGTAGGAAAACAGCGTGCGAACCGGAAAACCGTCGCCGACCCAATGGGCCCGCGGGCTGGTGTAGATACCGATGATGTTTTTCATGGTGTCTCCTGATGAGGTGAGTTAAGCCATGGACAGAGCTTAAAACCGTGACTTTTGCTGCGCTAGACTGCAAAAATCAGCTTTAGCGTTCTATCTGGA
The DNA here is from genome assembly GCF_000282475.1 of Pseudomonas sp. GM78. Classification (GTDB taxonomy): domain Bacteria; phylum Pseudomonadota; class Gammaproteobacteria; order Pseudomonadales; family Pseudomonadaceae; genus Aquipseudomonas. Next base: position 75,225 of record NZ_AKJF01000056.1, on the reverse strand, counting down.
GAACGATGTTGGAAGACCTCAACACCCTCTACTACTTCACCCAAGTGGTGGAACATCAGGGTTTCGCCGCGGCCGGACGGGCCCTGGACATGCCCAAGTCCAAGCTCAGCCGTCGTATTGCCGAACTCGAAGAACGCCTTGGCGTACGGTTGCTGCATCGCAGCAGTCGGCATTGTTCGCTGACTGAAATCGGCCAGGCTTACTACCAGCGTTGCCTGGCGATGCGGGTGGAGGCGGAAAGCGCCGCCGAACTGATCGAACGCAACCGCTCCGAGCCCCAGGGCGTGGTGCGCATCAGTTGTCCGACGGCGTTGCTCAACTCCTGGGTCGGGCCGATGCTGACCCGCTACCTGCTCAAATATCCGCTGGTGGAGTTGTTCATCGAGAGCACCAACCGCCGGGTCGACTTGATCCATGAGGGTTTCGACATCGCGCTGCGGGTGCGTTTTCCGCCGCTGGAAAACACCGACATGGTGATGAAGGTGCTGGGTAACAGCACCCAGAGCGTGGTGGGCAGCCCGGCCTTTTTGCCGCGCCTGTCGACACCCGCCTCCCCGGCTGACCTCAGCGGCTTGCCGAGCCTGCACTGGGGGACGGTACAACGCGAATACCAGTGGGAATTGTTCGGCTCCGATGGCAGCAGTGCGATGATCAGGCACGCTCCGCGGATGGTCACCGACGACCTGTTGGCCTTGCGCCACGCGGCGGTAGCCGGCATCGGAATTGTCCACCTGCCCAGCGTGGTGGTGCGCGATGAGATCGCCGCCGGCCAGCTGGTCGAACTGGTGCCGGGCTGGGCGCCCAAAAGTGGCGTGATCCATGCGATCTTCCCGTCACGCCGTGGCCTGCTGCCCTCGGTGCGGACCTTGATCGACTTTCTTGGCGAGGAGTTCAGCCTTAGCGATATTGACTGAGAGCAGCTGCAAGCTTTTAGCTACAAGCGGCAAGCTGATTGAGGGGTAGCGCAGATTTTGGTTTGGGCATAATATGCATAAATATTACAAGCATAATATTTGATTACCAGAGGACCTGTACATGCAAAGCCCAAACCGTGAGGCCACGCTCGCTCAATGGATCGCCCAGGAACAGGCCATGCGCGCCCGCCTGGCCGGGCCTGGCAGTTTGTCCCTGGCCGAAGTCAGCGCCCTGTCGCCCGCCGAGTTTTTCGAGGGCATCGGCAATGGTGAACTGCCCTCGCCGCCCATTGGGGCCCTGATGGATTTCATCCCTATTGAATGGTCCGCCGGGCTGTTCGTCTTTCAGGGCACGCCGGATGCGCGGCATTACAATCCGCTGGGCACCGTGCATGGCGGTTATGCCGCGACCTTGCTGGATTCGTGCATGGGCTGCGCGGTCCATACGCAACTGAAAAAAGGCCAGGGTTATACGACGCTGGATCTGCGTATCAGTTATGTCCGGGCCCTGAACAACGCCAGCGGACCGGTGCGGGCCGAGGGCAAGATCGTGCATCTGGGGCGTTCGACGGCGTTGGCCGAGGGGCGGATTTATGATGTGGATGGGCGGTTGTATGCGACGGGGACGACGACTTGCATGATTCTTGAGGCGCTGGGGTAAGTCTGTAAACCGAGTCGCATTCTTCGCGAGCAGGCTCGCTCCCACAGGGGACAGCGATCCAATGTGGGAGCGAGCCTGCTCGCGAAGGCGTCTGCCCAGACACCTTCAATCCCCAGACTGCCCATCGATTTTTGATCTGCGGTAAACATTGCTTTGCCCATCCAGCGGTTTTTCTCACGGATGCAGGCGCGGATACTCGCGGCCATTCCCACTGCAACCTCTGGAGTCATTCATGTCTATCCCCGCTTTCGGCCTGGGTACGTTTCGCTTGCAAGGCCAGGTGGTCATCGATTCGGTGAGCACCGCCCTGGAACTGGGTTACCGGGTCATCGACACTGCGCAGATCTACGAAAACGAAGCCGACGTCGGCCAGGCCATCGCCGCCAGCGGGGTTGCCCGTGAAGACCTGTTCATCACCAGCAAGATCTGGGTCGCCAACTTCGCCAAGGATCGCCTGATCGACAGCCTCAAGGAGAGCCTGCAAAAACTGCAGACCGACTACCTGGACCTGACCCTGATCCACTGGCCGTCGCCGGAAGACCAGGTGCCGGTCGAAGAATTCATGGGGGTCTTGCTCGAAGCCAAACAGCTGGGCCTGACCCGGCAGATCGGTGTTTCCAACTTCACCGTCGACCTGATGAAACAGGCGATTGCCGCCGTCGGCGCCGAGAACATTGCCACCAACCAGATCGAACTTCACCCCTACCTGCAAAACCGCCAGGTCGTCGAGTTCGCGCAAAGCCAGGGCATCCATATCACCTCGTACATGACCCTGGCCTACGGTGAAGTGCTCAAGGACCCGGTGATTGCGCAGATCGCCGACCGTCTTCAAGCGACCCCGGCACAAGTCACCCTGGCCTGGGCCCTGCAACTGGGCCATGGCGTGATTCCTTCGTCGACCAAACGCGCCAACCTCGCCGGCAACCTCAAGGCCAGCGCCATCACCTTGAGCGATGCCGACATGGCATCGATCGCCAGCCTGGATCGCGGCCATCGCCTGACCAGCCCCAAGGGCCTTGCGCCAGCCTGGGACTAAACAGCCGGGTTCAACCTCAGCCCTGTTCAAGCGTTTTTTCCAGGCGCGTCATGGCCTGGTGCAACTGATCGACGGCGGCGTCGATCAGTGCGGTATCGCCCTCGGCGCAGGCACGCTCCAGTTGTTCGCAACACGTCACCAGCGCCTGTGCCCGGACCATTTGCGCCCCTCCCCTGATACGGTGCGCCAGGTCTTTCAAGCCGTCGCGATTACCGCTGGCATGTTCTTGCAACAGACGGTCGCGATCTTCGCGGTTGGTCACCGCCAGATCCTGCAGCAGTTGCACGATCAGTTCACCGTCGGCCCCCGTGTAGCGTTGCAACCCGCTCAGATCGATTTCTGTGTTGGGCGGCGCTTCGTGTACACCTGCCGATTCGCCGGGAAATCTGCTGGCCAACCATGCGCTAAGGTCGACCAATCGAATGGGTTTGAACAGACAATCGTCCATGCCTGCTTCAATACAACGAAGTTTCTCCTCGGGTTGCGCGCTGGCCGTGAAGCCCACGATCAAGGTCGGCGGCCCCGCCTGGAAACGCTCCTCATCGCGGATCGCACCCGCCAGTTCATAACCGCTGACCACCGGCATGTTGCAGTCGGTGACGACCAGATCGCACACGTGTTCGCGCCATTGCTCGAAACCTTGCTGGCCATCCTCGGCGAGCAGCACTTGATGCCCGAGGTAACTCAATTGCCGCGACAGAAGCAACCGATTGGCCGAGTAATCGTCCACCACCAGGATTGTCAGCGGCCGAGTCCTTGCCAGCGACTCACTCGGCACTTTTTCAGTAGCGGGCAACGCCGGCAATGCCAGCAGTTCAAGGCTGATGTCCAAGCGGGTGCCACGCCCCAGGACGCTGGCGAGTTGCAACCGCCCCCCCATCATTTCGCACAGCGTGCGGCTGATCACCAGCCCCAGGCCGGAGCCCTGTCGGCCTGAGGCCTGACGGTTGCCGGCCTGCACGAACGGGCTGAACAGGCGTTGCTGGTCAAAGGTGCTGATACCGCTGCCGCTGTCCTCGATACGCACACTGACCGCGAAACGATCCGGCGACACGGGCACAACCCGCAACCTCAGGCTGACCTCGCCTTTATGGGTGAACTTGATGGCATTGCTCAGCAGATTGGACAGCACCTGCTTGAAACGCGTGGGGTCGATCAACACATCACGGTCACTGTGTTCGTCCAGGTCGATGCGCCAGTGCAGGTTCTTCTGCCGGGCCAGGCCTTCGAAGACCCGGCACACCGACACCACCAACGCCTGCAGATTGGCCCGCTCCGGCGTCAGCGACAAATGCCCGGACTCGATACGGGCAATGTCCAGGATGTCACCGATCAAGGCCAGCAACTGTTGCCCGGCATTTGACGCCACCTCGATCGCCGCACGGTCGGTAACGCCCTCATCGGCGCTTTTCAGCGCCAGTTCAAGCATGCCGATCAGGGCATTCATCGGCGTGCGGATCTCATGGCTCATGGTCGCCAGGAACGTGGTCTTCGCGCGGTTGGCATCGTCGGCAGCGTCCTTGGCCTCCTGCAATCGGGCAAGCCATTGCTGGCGCTGGCGGATCTGCCGGCGCTGCCAGGCGATCCACGCCAGGGCAAGGAGAAGCGAGGTGCCAGCGGCGGCGAACGCCTGGAAAATCGTCTGTCGATGACGCAGCCAATAACTCTGCTCCACCATCAGGTCATTGCGCCAAGGCTGTATCAGGTCGTCGATTTCTTCGGGAGGGATACTGAGCAAAGCCTTGTCCAGGATCGAATGCAACTCGGTGTCGTCGCGACCGGTAGCAAGGGTACTGCGCGCGGGATCGATGCCCACCGTGCTGGTGACCTGGAGGCGATCACGGTACTGCCTGGATATCAGGTAGCGGGCGCTGATCAACGAGTTGATGCCGCCTTGCGCCTTGCCTTGGGCGACCATTTCCATGGCGTCTGCCGACAGTGGCGCATTTACAAAACCGATCGCCGGGAAATGTTGGCGAATGAACTCGCCAGCGATATTGCCCTCGGTCAGCGCCAGGTTTTTTCCGGCCAGATCATCCAGGGTCCTGGGGCTGTCCGGCGCCAGGCGCGTTACGAGCACCGAAGGGCTGGTCAGGAATGGCCGGGTAAACAACAAGTCTTCCTCTCGCCGGGAACTCAGGCCGATGCCGGCCAGCACATCGACCTGGCCGCTCTTGATCGCCTGCAGCATCTCGGCCACTGAGCGCATGCCCCGGATGTCGAATTGCAAGCCGGTGCGCAGGCTGATTTTCGCCAACACATCGACACCGATGCCGCGAAACCTGCCTTCACTGTCCATGAAGGTGATCGGCGGGATGTTCTCGTTGATCGCTACACTCACGCGCGGGTGCCGGTCGAGCCAACGTTGCTCGGCCACGCTCAATTGCAGTGACTGCGTGCCCGGCATGGACACCCCGCTCGCCCCCCAGCGGCGCAGGATGTTCATCTGTTCATTGGCCGTTATCGCCGCCAGGGCCTTGTTGACGATGCGCAGCAGCGCCGGGTTGTCGCGGGCCATGGCAAAGGCGAAGCGCCCCGATTCCATGGGCGAGAAATCCGCCAGCTGGACGTTGTTCAGGTAGTTTTTGCTGATCAGGTAATGGGCGCTGATCGCATCGCCCAGGTAGACATCCGCCTGGCCGAAGGCGACTGCGCCGACCGCTGCCAGTGTCGAGGGGAAAAGCTGGACCCGGGCCTGGGGATAGAACTGCTGCACGTTTTGTTCAGGCAAGTAGTGATAGAGCGTTGCCAGGCGCTTACCGGCCAGTGTCGGGTCCAGTACCTGTGGCGAATCAATGCGGGTCACCAGTACCGGCTGATCCACCGCATAGGCGTGGGACATTTTTAGTTGGCGGTCCTGGGACTCGAAGCTATTTGATGTTCCCAGCAGGTCCGCCGCCCCTTGCTTGACGGCTCGGACGGCCTCTTCGCGGGATGAGTAGCGCCGGACTTCGATCTCCACCCGCAGCAGTTGCCGCAGCAAATCAGCGTAGTCAGCCGTCACCCCTTCCAGCACGTGATCGGTGGTGATGTCGAAAGGTGGATAATCCGGCGCTGAAACGGCGAGCACCAAACGGGCTTTTTGTTGCAGCCAGCGCGAATCGGCCGCCGACAAAGGCAGCACCTGGCCTTCCACGCTTGAACGGCCCAACAACGCCAAATTTTGTGGCTGCGCAAAGACACTCGATGCCCCCAGGCAAAGCGCCAACAGCAGGTATCGGATAGTGTTCATTCAGATCAAGTGATGACGCTGGGCAAGATCGCGCAGATGCACCGACGACTTCACGTTGAGCTTTTCAGTCAGGCGGGTTTTGTAGGTACTGACGGTCTTGTGGCTCACGTGCAGGATTTCGGCGATTTCCTTGTTGCTCGTGCCCCGGGCCAGATGCAGGAAAATGGACAACTCGCGGTCCGAAAGGCTGTTGATCAACTGCTTTTCACTGCGTAGTACCTGGCTCACCGACACCGAGCTCGAGGGCAACCGGGTGAAGTAGGTGTAACCGGCCATCACGGCGTGCACGGCTTTATGCAAATGCTGCAGATCGTTGGTCTTGGCGACGTAGGCCACCGCACCAGCACGCATGCAACGATCCTGGAAAAATGCTGGTTCCTGGGCCGTGAACACCACCACCCGACATTGCGCCTCTTCCATCTGGATCCGTGCCAGTACATCCAGGCCGTCAAGCTTCGGGATGTTGAGGTCCAGCACCACCAGTTCAGGTTCATGCTCGCGGATCATCGACAGGACTTCATTACCGCAGGCCGCCTCAAAGATACGTTTGTATCCCTCCAGCTTGAGTACGATTTTGACTGCACCGCGAATCACCGGATGATCGTCCACAACCAGCGCGCACTTCATGGCAACTCCCTATGCATAAACACGACCTTCGGACACTGACGGCCCATGGGCAAGAACCCGCACATGGCTGCGCATAGACTCTTGCACGTAAAACCCGATTGAACTACCTGACAGAAATGACAGTGCCGACGAACGGTTGAGGCCGATCGATGATCGCCATCAGCCGCTGGATCGTCGCCAGGTCGGGCAGCAAGGCGTGGCTCACCTGCACCTTGTGCCGCTCAGAGGCTGCAATGATGGGGAGCTGCGCGCGCTGGCCGTCGAAGATCAGGGCGTGCGCCAGCTGTTCGTTGTCGAGACAGAAATCCAGAAGGTTCAGCTTGCCTTGAGCCAGGCCAGCATTGATGACCAGCAGATCGAATGGCTCGCAGCCATATTCGACCAGGTTCAGAAGCTCCTCGAGGCTTTGCACCGGAGCCACCCGGAAGTAATCGAGCTGGTTGAACAACCGCTCGATTTTCATCCGGTTGAAGTGTTGATTGTCAGCGATCAGGATGCGTAAGGACTTGCTGGGCAACGTGGCCCCCCGGGTCAAATTGATGAGGGGGCAAGGCTACGGAAGACCTACAGCGCATTCTGTAGGAAAAATCCGAAATACCGCCGGCTAAGTCTGACGCGGATCATTTCCCACGCCTGCGTGAGAAATGATCCCTACCTGCTATTGCCAGCCAAACCGACGAATGTAGAACCCTTTCACCGCCTGGGTCAGGCCCATGTAAGCCAGCAGGATGACCGGCAGGAACAGGAAATACAGCGACGGCAACGCCTGCAGCTTGAAGTAGTGCGCCAACGGCCCCATCGGCAGGAAAATCCCCACGGCCATGATCACCCCGGTCATCACCATCAGCGGCATCGCCGCACGGCTCTGAAGGAACGGAATCTTCGGCGTACGGATCAGGTGCACGATCAGTGTCTGGGTCAGCAACCCGACCACAAACCAGCCGGACTGGAACAGGGTCTGGCGATCCGGGGTATTGGCGTCGAACACGTACCACATCAGCGCGAACGTGGTGATGTCGAAGATCGAGCTGATCGGCCCGAAAAACAGCATGAACCGACCGACATCCGCCGGCTGCCAGCGCTGCGGCTGCCTGAGCATTTGCTCGTCGACGTTATCGAACGCAATGGCGGTCTGCGAAATGTCGTAGAGCAGGTTCTGCACCAGCAGGTGCATCGGCAGCATCGGCAGGAATGGAATGAACGCGCTGGCCACCAGCACCGAGAACACATTGCCGAAGTTGGAACTGGCGGTCATCTTGATGTACTTGAGCATGTTGGCGAAGGTCCGCCGCCCTTCCAGAACACCCTCCTCCAGCACCATCAGGCTTTTTTCCAGGAGAATGATATCGGCCGCTTCCTTGGCGATGTCGACGGCGCTGTCCACGGAAATCCCGATATCGGCGGTGCGCAGGGCCGCAGCGTCGTTGATGCCGTCGCCCATGAACCCGACCACATGGCCATTGCCCTTGAGCAGGCGCACGATGCGTTCCTTGTGCGACGGCGTCAGCCTGGCGAAGACGTTCGCGCCCTCCACGGCTACCGCCAGTTCGGCGTCACTCATGCGTTCGACGTCGTTGCCCAGCAGCAGGCTCTGTTGCTCCAGGCCGACTTCGCGGCAGATCTTCGCCGTCACCAGTTCGTTATCGCCGGTGAGCACTTTCACCGCCACGCCATGGGCCGCCAGCGCCCGGAGCGCGGGTGCCGTACTGTCTTTTGGCGGATCGAGGAACGCCACGTAGCCAATCAGCGTCAGCGCCTGTTCATCAGCGAGGCTGTAGCTGTCGCGTCCCTCGGGCATCGGCCGTGCCGCCACCGCAACAACCCGCAAACCTTCGCCATTGAACGCTGCGGTGACCTGACGAATTCGCGCCAGCAGCGCTTCGTCCAGCCCTTCATCCACCACGCCGTGGCGCACCCGGGTGCAGACCGCCAGGACTTCCTCTACGGCGCCTTTGCAGATCAGCAGAGGTGGTTGATCACCCACGCCGACCACCACCGACATGCGCCGTCGCGTGAAGTCGAACGGGATCTCGTCGACCTTGCGATACGCCGTGCCGACCTTCAGTTGCCGGTGAATTTCCACGTGCTCGAGCACCGCCACATCCAGCAGGTTTTTCAGGCCGGTCTGGTAGTAGCTGTTGAGGTAAGCCATTTCCAGTACGTTGTCGCAATCATTGCCCCACACGTCGATGCTACGTGCCAGGAAGATCTTGTCCTGGGTCAGGGTACCGGTCTTGTCGGTGCACAGCACATCCATCGCGCCGAAGTTCTGGATGGCGTCCAGGCGTTTGACGATGACTTTTTTGCGCGACAGGAATACCGCTCCCTTGGCCAGGGTCGAGGTAACGATCATCGGCAGCATTTCCGGGGTCAGGCCGACGGCAATCGACAGCGCGAACAGCAGCGCCTGCGTCCAGTCGCCCTTGGTGAAGCCGTTGATGAACAACACCAGCGGCGCCATGACGAACATGAACCGGATCAACAACCAGCTGACTTTGTTGACCCCGGCCTGGAACGAGGTCTGTGCGCGGTCGGTAGCGCCAACCCGTTGCGCCAGCGCACCGAAATAGGTGCTGTTGCCGGTGGTGAGGATCAGCGCCATGGCGGTACCGGACACCACGTTGGTGCCCATGAACAGAATGTTGTCCAGGTCCAGTGGGTTGATCGTGTCGTTGTTGCGCTGACGCGGGAATTTTTCTACCGGCATCGATTCGCCGGTCATGGCCGCCTGACTGACAAACAGGTCCTTGGCACTGAGTACCCGGCAATCGGCGGGAATCATGTCGCCGGCCGACAACAGGATAAGGTCCCCCGGCACCAGTTGCCTGATCGGCACTTCGAAGCGCTGCGCGCTGTTGTTTTCCGGGTCTCGACGCAGCACCGTCGCGGTGTTGCTGACCATCGCCTGGAGCGCATCGGCGGCCTGGTTGGCCTTGCTTTCCTGCCAGAAGCGCAACAAGGTCGAGAGCACCACCATGGAAAAAATCACGGCGGCGGCCTTCATGTCTTCGGTCAGCCAGGAGATGACCGCCAGCAATGTCAGCAGCAGGTTGAACGGGTTCCTGTAGCAGTGCCACAGGTGCGTCCACCACGGCAACGGCTGCTCATGCTCTACTTCGTTGAGCCCCCATTGCTCGCGCAATGCCTGGGCTTGAAGTTCGCTCAAGCCGTCGGTGTGACTGCCCAGGGCGTCCAGCAACGGACCACTGTCACTGGACGCGGCGCGGACCAGGGTGTGCGCCAGGGTCGGCGGCACCTCACGGCTGACCGTGGTGTCGGTGAAATTTTCAAGCAGCGCCAGGCGACGGAAATGTCGGGCGATGTGACGGGTGCGCAGGAATCCGGCGAAGAATTCCTTGAGCAGGGTCAGGTTCATGGCAGCTCCCCCAGAGTCAGCCTCGTTTCTGGAGAGTAAACGCGCCGTTGGGGAACGTTGGGGGAATCGCAGGGTTCTTCAGGGAGGGTTCAGGAATCAAAGTTTGTGGTGTTCTTCAGGGCCTCATCGCTGGCAAGCCAGCTCCCACAGGACCGAGTTGAACCATGGATTTGTGGTCAATGCGATACCTGTGGGAGCGGGCTTGCCCGCGATGGCGGCCTGGCAGCCGCCGAGGATTTAGCTGGCTGCCGCTAGGAGCAAATCCGCCATCAAGCGATGCCCGCGCTTCTTGCCATGGTCATACAGCGACCCGGCGATCTCGTCCGCGCGAATCGGCAGGATCGACAGCAGCGTGTCGCTCAAGCCATGGCTGGCCTGGCAGAAGCCCTGCATATAGATGCCGGCCTTGCAGCGCTCATCGGTGATCAATTTGTAGTTGCGATCCACCTCGAAATCACCCAGGTACTGCTCCAGCGGAGCCAGCAGCTTGCGGTGCATCTGCCGCTCGTACCCGGTGGCCAGCACCACGGCGTCGTAGTGACGGACCGTGACTTCGCCGGTGGCGTTGTTGCGCACCGCCAGTTCGATGCCGCGCTCGGTGGCGCTGGCGCTTTCAATGGTGGTCAGGGTACGGAATGCATGGCGGGCAATGCCCGAGACTTTCTGCCGGTAGAAAATGCCGTAGATGCGCTCGATCAGGTCGATGTCCACCACCGAATAGTTGGTGTTGTGGTATTCGTTGACCAGGCGCTCGCGCTCGCTGCTTTCCTGCTGGAACACCAGGTCGGTGAACTCCGGCGAGAACACTTCATTGACGAACGGGCTGTCGTCCGCCGGTTTCAGGGCAGAACCGCGCAGGATCATGTCCACCTGCACCGACGGGAAGCTGTCGTTGAGGTCGATGAAGGCTTCCGCCGCGCTCTGCCCGCCACCGATGATCGCGATGCTCATCGGCTGGTTGTTCACGCACGGCTGCTTGGCCATCTGCGCCAGGTACTGCGAATGGTGGAACACCCGATTGTCGCCCTTGAGCGCCTTGAACGCCTCGGGGATCCGCGGCGTGCCGCCCGCGCTGACCACCACCGAACGCGTGGTCCGCACATGTTGATGCCCGGTGCTATCGCGAGAAATCACCCGCAGCGCTTCGACCTGCTGGTTGTGCAGCACCGGCTCGATGGTCAGCACTTCTTCGCCATAACGGCTCTGCTTCTCGAACTGCGCGGCCACCCAGCGCAGGTAGTCGTTGTACTCCATGCGGCACGGATAGAACGTGCCCAGGTTGATGAAGTCCACCAGGCGACCGTGGGCCTTGAGGTAATTGACGAACGAGTAAGGGCTGGTCGGGTTGCGCAGGGTCACCAGGTCCTTGAGGAAGGAAATCTGTAGCTCGCTCTGGGTCGACAGCGTGTTGCCATGCCAGCTGTAGTTGGCTTGCTTGTCGAGAAACAGTACATCCAGTTCGCCCTGGGTCGGCCCGCGCTCTTGCAGGGCGATGGCCAGTGCCAGGTTCGAAGGGCCGAAACCGACGCCGATCAGGTCGTGAACGATGGGCGATGCAATTGCCTGTGTCATTTCCAGTGTCCTCTGGATGAACCCCCGAGCGGCGGGGAGATAAGCCTAAGTGACCTGGCCGGCCTTGAGCAGGACAGCAGGTCGTCTGTTGATTAGGAACGAGGACAGTGAAATAAAATTTAACAAGAACAGGTCAACGCGAGAATCAATGCGCATCCCATTGGCGCATCCGCACCCGGCAATGCTTCATGGCATTGACGATGTGCTTTTCCACCAGGGCCTTGGAGATGCCCAGGTGTTCGGCGATCTGCGGGTGTGACAGGCCTTCGATCTTGCGCAGCAGGAAACTCTCGCGGCACAGCCGGGGCAATTCCGCCAGGGCGCGCTGGAGCATGTCCAGGCGCTGGCCGTGATCGAGGCTGCTGAGGGGCGATGGGCTGAAATAGCGCTCTTCGTTGTCGAGCACCTCCAGCGACTCGACCTGGCGCAATGCATTGCGTCGGTGATCGTCGATCACCAGGTTCAAGGCCGTGCGATAAAGGAACGCCCGGGGCTGCTCGATCGGCGTGTCGCTGGAGCGTTCCAGGACTCGCAGATAAGCGTCATGCACCACATCTTCGGCCACCTGGCGGTTGCCGAGCTTGGCGTTGAGGAAACACACCAGCTCTCGATAGTAGTTTTCCAACATGACTCCCGTCCGCACGGGTGCGGTTCCTGTCCTTGAGCCCGCTCTCGACCACAAAAACAGGCAGTGGCACGATAGTGGCAATTTGAAGTGCGTAATTTATAGTAATTCTCATATAGATTTAAAGTATTGCTTTGTCTTGCCCGACAAATAGTAGGAGCTGCCGCAGGCTGCGATCTTTTGATCTTCTGCTTTCAGGCGCTTGCTCTTCGGCAAATCTGGATGCGCCAAAGATCAAAAGATCGCAGCCTGCGGCAGCTCCTACACGTGTAACGCCATATGTCCGGGGCTAAATTCCCCGGTTCTTCCATCGTTTACAGGACAGCTCCCCGTCTTTGCCCGAACCTTGCGCGCTGAACGACGGGCCGAAATCCTTTGGCCGGAACCCTGCATGAATCGTCCCCGTCACACCCGACGCGCCCTGCTTGTAGCACTCAGCCTGATCCCCGTTGTCGCCGTCGCGGCTTGGCAGTTCATCCCGCCCGGGCGCGACCAGTTCGCCACCGTGCAGGTCACCCGCGCCGACATCGAAAGCAGCGTCACGGCCTTGGGTACCCTGCAACCGAGGCGTTATGTCGATGTCGGCGCCCAGGCGTCCGGGCAGATTCAGAAGATCCATGTGGAAGTCGGGGACGTGGTCAAGGAAGGTCAATTGCTGGTGGAAATCGATCCCTCCACGCAGCAGGCCAAACTCGATGCCGGGCGTTTCTCCATCGAAAACCTCAAGGCGCAGCTCCAGGAGCAACGCGCGCAACACGACCTCGCCCAACAGAAATACCAGCGTCAGCAAAACCTCAAGGCCGGCAACGCCACCCGCGAAGAAGACGTGCAGACCGCCCGGGCCGAACTGCGTGCGACCCAGGCGCGCATCGACATGTTCCAGGCGCAGATTCGCCAGGCCCAGGCCAGCCTGCGCAGCGATCAGGCCGAGCTCGGCTACACCCGGATCTATGCGCCGATGTCCGGCACCGTGGTCGCACTGGATGCCCGGGAAGGCCAGACCCTCAACGCCCAGCAACAGACTCCGCTGATTCTGCGCATCGCCAAGCTGTCGCCGATGACCGTGTGGGCCGAAGTCTCCGAAGCCGACATCGGCCACGTCAAACCCGGCATGAACGCCTGGTTCACCACCCTCAGCGGCGGCACCCGACGCTGGAAAAGCACCGTGCGGCAGATTCTGCCGGTGCCGCCCAAACCCCTCGACCAGACCAGCCAGGGCGGCGGCAGCCCGGCCAGTTCGAGCAAAAGCGGCAGCGCGCGGGTGGTGCTGTACACCGTGCTGCTGGACGTCGACAACGCCGACAACGCGCTGATGGCGGAAATGACCACCCAGGTATTTTTCGTCGCAGACCAGGCGCAGAACGTCCTCACCGCGCCGATCGCCGCCCTGCAGGCCGGCGTGCAAGCCGACAGCCAGACCGCGCAAGTGGTGGCCAGGAATGGCAGCATCGAACAGCGCAACGTCCGCACCGGCATCAGCGACCGCTTGCGGGTGCAGATCCTCGACGGCCTGCAGGAAGGCGATCACCTGTTGATCGGCCCGGCCGACGGGAGTGGCGGTTGAATGCAGACGCCCTTGATCGAATTGCAGGACATCCGCAAAGCCTACGGCGGTGGCGACGCCCCTGAAGTCCACGTGTTGCGCGGCATCGACCTGTCGATCCATGCCGGTGAGTTCGTGGCGATCGTCGGCGCCTCCGGTTCCGGCAAGTCGACACTGATGAACATCCTCGGCTGCCTCGACCGTCCGACCTCGGGCGAATACCGCTTCGCCGGAGAAAACGTCGCCGCCCTGGACAGTGACGCACTGGCCTGGCTGCGCCGCGAAGCCTTCGGTTTCGTGTTCCAGGGTTACCACCTGATCCCGTCCGGCTCGGCCCAGGAAAACGTCGAAATGCCGGCGATCTACGCAGGCACCCCGGCCGCCGAACGCCATGCCCGCGCCGCCGCCCTGCTTGAGCGCCTCGGCCTGGCCACGCGCACGGGCAATCGTCCGCACCAGCTTTCCGGTGGTCAGCAGCAACGGGTGTCCATCGCCCGCGCCTTGATGAACGGCGGCCATATTATCCTCGCCGACGAACCCACCGGCGCCCTCGACAGCCACAGCGGCAAGGAAGTCATGGCGCTGCTCGATGAGCTGGCGAGCCAGGGCCACGTGGTGATCCTCATCACCCACGACCGCGAGGTGGCGGCGCGGGCCAAGCGCATCATCGAGATCCGCGACGGCCTGATCATCAGCGACAGCGCCCGGGACAATCCAGCCGCGCAAACCTCTGCCAATCCCGGTGCGTTGCAAGCGGTGGACCTGCGCAAGCGCCTGACTGAAGGCGCGCAAGCCAGCGGCGCCTGGAAAGGCGAGCTGGTCGATGCGGTGCAAGCCGCCTGGCGGGTGATGTGGATCAACAAGTTCCGCACCGCGCTGACCCTGTTGGGGATCATCATAGGCGTCGCTTCGGTGGTGGTGATGCTGGCCGTCGGCGAAGGCAGCAAGCGCCAGGTCATGGCCCAGATGGGCGCGTTCGGTTCCAACATCATTTACCTCAGCGGCTCGTCGCCCAACCCGCGGACACCGCTGGGCATCGTCACCCTGGACGAAGTCAAGGCAGTGGCAAGCCTGCCCCAGGTCATGCGCATCATGCCGGTCAACGGCCAGGAAGCCGGGGTACGCTTTGGCAACCTCGACCACCTGAGCTACGTCGGCGGCAACGACACCAACTTCCCGGCGATCTTCAACTGGCCGGTGGTGCAAGGTAGCTATTTCACCGAGGCCGATGAGCGAAACGCCGCGGCGGTCGCGGTGATCGGCCACAAGGTGCGGACCAAGCTGCTCAAGGACGTGGCCAATCCCATCGGCCAGTACATCCTGATCGAAAACGTGCCATTCCAGGTCGTCGGCGTGCTGGCGGAAAAAGGCGCCAGCTCCGGCGACTCCGACAGTGACGACCGCATCGCCATCCCCTACTCCGCGGCCAGTGTGCGGCTGTTCGGCACCCACAACCCCGAATACATCGCGATTGCCGCCGCCGATGCGCGCAAGGTCAAGGAGACGGAACAGGCCATCGAGCAATTGATGCTGCGTCTGCACAACGGCAAGAAGGATTTCGAGCTGACCAACAACGCGGCGATGATCCAGGCCGAAGCGCGCACGCAAAACACCCTGTCGCTGATGCTCGGTTCGATTGCCGCGATTTCGTTGCTGGTGGGCGGTATCGGGGTGATGAACATCATGCTCATGACCGTGCGTGAACGCACTCGCGAGATCGGCATCCGCATGGCCACCGGTGCCCGGCAACGGGACATCCTGCGCCAGTTCCTCACCGAAGCGGTGATGCTTTCGGTGGTCGGCGGCTTGGCCGGGATCGCCCTGGCGCTGATTGTCGGCGGCGTGTTGATCCTCAGCGAAGTCGCCGTCGCGTTTTCCTTGATAGCGGTACTGGGCGCGTTCGGCTGCGCCCTGGTCACCGGTGTTGTCTTCGGCTTCATGCCGGCCCGCAAAGCTGCCCGACTCGACCCGGTCACGGCCCTTACCAGTGAATGATCTTTCCATGAAGCCGCAATTGAGCTTGCTGACCCTTTGCCTGCTGCTCGGTGCCTGTGGCAGCCCTGTCCAGCGCCTGGACAGCGGCATTGCGCCGCCCGCCGCCTGGCAATCGCCGCACACAGCGGGTGCCACCCGCGACAACCAGCAATGGTGGAACCGCTTCGGCAGTCCGCAACTGGGCCGCCTGATCGAACAGGCCCGGGTCGGCAGCTACGATTTGGCCGCCGCTATTGCCCGAGTACGCCAGGCACAGGCCGAAACAGTAGTCGCCGGCGGCTCGCAGTTGCCCGAGGTCAAGGCCGGTTTGAACGCCAACCGACAGAAGTTGCTGCGCGGCAATGGCTACAGCCAACTCGATGCCGACAGCGATAACAAGGCGGTCGACTACTTCACCGCCAACCTGACCGCGAGCTACGAAATCGATTTCTGGGGCGGCCAGCGCGCTTCCCGTGACAGTGCGCAATTCGCCTTGCAGGCCAGCGAGTTCGATCAGGCAACGGTCGAGTTGACGCTGCTCAGCGGTGTCGCCAACACCTATGCGCAAACCCTGTCGCTGCAGGAGCAGAGCCGTATTGCCGAGCTCAACCTGGCCAACGCCCGGAACGTGTTGAAACTGGTGCAGACCCGCTATGACTCAGGTTCGGCGACAGCTCTGGAGCTAGCCCAGCAGAAAAGCCTGGTGGCGGCGCAACAACGGCAATTGCCGCTGGTGCAGCAGCAGGCCATCGACGCGCAGATCAGCCTCGCCACCCTGCTCGGCCGCCCGGTGCAGGAACTGGCGCTGGGCCAGGAACACTTCGATCAATTGTCCTGGCCTGCCATCGACGCGGGTGTCCCCAGTGAATTGCTCAGCCGCCGCCCGGACATCGCCCGGGCCGAAGCGCAACTGGCCGCCGCCCAGGCCGACGTCACCGTGGCCCGCGCCGCGATGTTGCCGACCGTGACCTTGAGCGCGGAAATCGGCTCTGGCGCCGACCGTGCCGGCGACATCCTGCGCAGCCCCTTCTACAACCTCACCGCCGGATTGCTTGCCCCTGTGTTCAACAACGGACGCCTGGGCGCCGAGCGCGACAAGGCTTTGGGCCGCCAGGAAGAACTGCTGGAAACCTACCGCGGCGCGATCATCAATGGCTTCGCCGACGTGGAAAAAGCCTTGAACAGCATTCGCGGGCTGGACGAACAGCGCCAGTGGCAAAGCGAGGAACTGAGCCAGGCGCAGACCGCGTTCAACATCGCCCAAAGCCGCTATGAAGCCGGTGCCGAGGACTTGCTGACGGTGCTGGAGACGCAACGCACGCTGTATGCGGCGCAGGATTTGAATGTGCAGCTGAGGCTGTCGCGGATGCAGGCGAGCATTGCGTTGTACAAGGCACTTGGGGGTGGGTGGCAGGTTTTGTAATTGCTGCGCCTGTCAGGCCGCCATCGCTGGCAAGCCAGCTCCCACAGGTTATGTGTCGAGCCGAAATCATGTGGCACGCATTATTCCCTGTGGGAGCTGGCTTGCCAGCGATGAACGATAACGCGGTCGTCAGACCTGACTTTGTTTGGCCTTCAGATTCCGCGCATACCAAGGCCGCTGCGGCACCTTCCTGAACAAATCCGCCAGTTTCTTCTCATCCTCACCAAAGGTAATCCGCAGCGCCAGCTTCATGGTCTCCGGATCCATCTCCACCGACTTGCCCGCCTGCAACCCCGGCGTGGTGTTGCAACCATGGGTATCCGGCCCCAGCCACGGGTCGCCGATCTCGACCCAGCGCCCCGGCGCGAACCACGGCACGCCATTGACCTCAAGCCGGCTCACTTCCCCCGGATGAAAGCGCTCATGGGCGCGGAACCAGTCTTCCAGGCGATCATCGATCCAGCCGTGGAAGTGCCAGAACACCGGGTTCACATGGGACGAGAAAGGATCGCCGAGGAAGTCGTTTTCCGGCGCATACCAGCGCGCGGAAAAGTCCGCCGGATCGCGGGCGAACGGCACCGGCTGGCCGTTGGACGGGTCGCGCGGCACCGAGGCCCAGCGCATGTGCAGCCAGTCATGCAGGCCCAGCTCCACCTCCGAGCCAAACTGTCCCAGGGTCAACTTCGACAGGTAACGCGGGTCGCGGTACTGCGACTCCCAGACCTGGAAATTGCTGTGGTAGGTCTCGGCGGTCTTGATGTCGCTGACCCATTGCGAATACTCGTCATCGTCTTCGGCCAGCCAGGTCGGCGGCAGCGCCGTGCCGTCGTGGTTGTCGAAATAATGGGCGAAGCCGATGCGGTCCCGGAGCAACTCCGGTTGCGGCAAGGGGAATTGCGTCCACGAGGGCAAGTCCTGCATCGAACGTGCGGTGCCGAGCATGTGCCGGTGCATGAAGAAAAAGTCCACGCCCGAGCCGTTGCGATCCTTGCGCGTGCCACGGGCATCACGCTCCTTGTCCCGCGGCCCGGGCTGCCAGCCGATGCCGCGCAAGGCGTTGCGCTTGTCTTCGGGCAAGGTGTGCCATTTATCCCTGGACGCATGCCAGAGCTGATGGAACAAGCGATGCTCCTGGGACGTCAGCCAGGCCAGCAATGGTGGATTCAGACCGGTGCGTTCGCGGGCCTCAGGGAACACTTTCTTGACGGCGACGAAACGATTGTCCTGGGCCGTCATCATCAAGGGACGATCCAGGTCCAGCACGCGCCCACTGAGGCTGCCGCTGCCGGCATTGCCGAAACCGGCCCAGACTTCGTCCAGCGCCATGCTGAACTCGTAGTCACAGCTGCCACGGGCGCTGAGCAAGCGCCAGCTCAATTGCTCCGGCTTGACCCCGGCCACATCACCGAGCACCTGATAGCGCGGCACTTCGTGTGAACGCAAGCGCTCGGCGGTGTCGAGAAAACCCACCAGGCCACGGCCCTTGTGGCCGATGTCGAGAAACAGCTCCAGTCCGTCCCGTGGCAAGCCTTCGAGCCCGGCATCACGGCCTTCGAAACGGATCTGCCAGACACCGCGCAGCGTATTCGCCAAGCGTTGACCGGCAACATCCGCCACATCGAACGACGCTTCGCCGGGGGTGATCGTCGGATCCGGCTTCGTCCACTGGGGATGCCCATAAAAAGCCGCGGGCACGGCAGCACCGGTCAGCGCCAGGCCTGCCATGAACCATCGTCGAGAAATCTTCATTGCCCTACCTGTGTCAGCCATGAAGCAGGCTTTATCCAAGCTAGAACGTTTGTTGTCTCCGGAAATTTAAAAGCTTCGCTGCGATGCGGCGACCCGACAAGCCAGCTCCCACAGTGACCGTGCGAACACTGGAGATCCCTGTGGGAGCTGGCTTGCCAGCGATGGCGTCAGAACAAACACTAAATTCCTCCCCCGCTGACTCGTTCCTCCCAGATAGCAAAGGCTCCCTGACTGAGAAGGCAATGACAAAACCACGTTCGAAAAAGGCTCTTTTCATCGGCCTGCCGTTGGCCCTGGCGATCAGCGCGGGTGCAGGCTTTGCGGCTTGGGATTACTGGTTCAAGGACAATCCCGGCTACCCGGTCAAGGTGATGAAGCAGGCCGATGAACTGCATGAGCGCCTTCTCTCGTTCGACAGCCACATCACCGTGCCCATGGATTTCGGCACCGCCGGCAATGAAGCCGACAAGGACGGCAGCGGCCAGTTCGACCTGGTCAAGAGCGGGCGCGGACGCCTGTCCGGGGCGGCCCTGACGATTTTCGGCTGGCCGGAAATCTGGAACGGCCCCAACGCGCCGCATCGCCCCACCGCCGGCTTCATCGAAGAGGCACGCTTCGAACAGGAAACCCGCTACAAAATCATCAGCGCCCTGGTGCGCGACTTCCCCAACCAGGCCGCCATCGCCTACACCCCCGACGATTTCCGGCGCCTGCATGGCGAAGGCAAGTTCGCGATTTTCCTCAGCATGCTCAACGCCTACCCGCTGGGCAACGACCTCAATGCCCTGGACAAATGGGCCGCGCGGGGCATGCGCATGTTCGGCTTCAGCTATGTGGGCAACAACGCCTGGGCCGATTCATCCAGGCCGTTGCCGTTCTTCAACGATTCCCGGGACGCCCTCGGCGGTCTCTCGGACATCGGCAAGCAGGCGGTGCACCGTCTCAACGACCTCGGTGTGATCATCGACGTGTCGCAGATGTCGACCAAGGCCCTGGAGCAAGTGGCCCGCTTGAGCCGCACGCCGATGGTGGCATCGCACTCCGCCCCGCGCGCCCTGGTGGACATCCCGCGCAACCTCAGCGACCACGAAATGCAGTTGATCAAGGACAGCGGCGGCGTGGTGCAGATCGTCGGCTTCCCGACCTACATCCGCCCACTGAGCCAGGCCACCCAGGACAAACTCAACGCCCTGCGTGCGCGTTTCGACCTGCAACCGCTGCAAGGCCTGGAGATGGCGTTGATGCCGGGCGACCCGATCATCACCGTATGGTCTGAACAACGTTTCGGCGAATACGCCAGCCAGCTCTACGCGATTGTCGACGAAGAACCCAAGGCCACCCTCAAGGACTACGGCGACGCGATTGACTACGCGGTGAAGAAAATCGGCATCGATCACGTCGGCATCAGTTCCGACTTCAACGATGGCGGCGGCCTGGACGGCTGGAAGGACGTCAGCGAGGCGCGCAACGTGACCGCCGAGCTGATCAGCCGCGGTTACAGCGAGGCCGATATCGCCAAACTCTGGGGCGGTAATTTCCTGCGGGTCTGGGACCAGGTCGAAAAATCCTCCAGGCCCGTCGCCAAAAACTGATGCCACTTTTGCCAAGCGAACCCGAAGCCATGACCAACCGTCGCTCATTCCTCAAGCAGGCCGGCATTCTCGCCGCCGGCCTGCCCCTGGCTGCTTCCGTGTACCCGCCAGCCATAGCCGGCGATCTACAACAGCAGCCGCCGCCTTTGCCCAAGGGCAAATGGGCGCAATTGCGCCAGCTGTTCAATCAGGACCCGGACTACCTGCATTTCGCCAACTTCCTCGTCACCTCGCATCCCACGCCGGTGCGCAACGCGATCGAGATGCACCGCGCCAACATCGACCGCAACCCTGGCCGGGCCATGGACTGGGACCTGCAGGAAACCGAGAAACGCGAGCACAACGTGCGGGTCTGGGCCGGGCGTTACCTCAATGCCAAACCCGAGCAGATCGCGCTGACCGGCAGCACCACGGAAGGCCTGGCGATGATCTATGGCGGGATTCATGTGCGGCCCGACCAGGAAATCCTGGTCAGCGAACATGAGCACTATTCCACCAACTACACCCTGGAATTTCGTCAGCAACGCCAGGGCACGAACGTGCGCAAACTCAAGCTTTTCGAGAACAGCCACGACATTTCCGTAGACGAGGTGCTGGGTTCGATCGCCCAGGGCATCCGTCCGCAAACCCGCGTGCTGGGCATGACCTGGGTGCAATCGGGCAGCGGCGTGAAACTGCCGATCGGCGACATCGGCAAACTGGTCGAAGAGCTGAACCGCAAGCGCGACGAGAAAGACCAGATCCTGTATGTGGTCGATGGGGTGCACGGCTTTGGTGTCGAGGACTTCGAGTTTCCCGACATGCACTGCGACTTCTTCATCGCCGGCACGCACAAATGGATGTTCGGCCCCCGTGGCACCGGGATCATTTGCGCCCGCTCCGCCGAGCTCAAGAACGTCACGCCGATCATTCCGACCTTCAGCGAATCCACCGACTTCGCGACCATCATGACCCCCGGCGGCTATCACAGTTTCGAACACCGCTGGGCCGCGGACGAAGCGTTCAAGCTGCACCTGGATTTGGGCAAAGCCGAGGTCCAGACGCGCATTCATGAGCTCAACACCTATGCCAAGGAGCGCCTGCTGGAGCAGCCGCGGATCGAACTGGTCACGCCAAAGAGTGCGCAACTGTCCGCTGGTTTCACCTTCTTCCGGATCAAGAACCAGGATTGCGAAAAGGTCGCCAGCCAACTGATGCAGAACCGCGTGGTCTGCGATGCGGTGGAGCGTGACGCCGGCCCGGTGGTGCGCATCGCCCCCGGCCTGCTCAACAACGAACACGAAATCGACCGCTTCATGGCCCTGCTGAACAAGACAGCATGACGCGCCCCCTGTAGGAGCTGCCGCAGGCTGCGATCTTTTGATCCTGATCTTTTTGATACTGCAGAAGATCAAGATCAAAAGATCGCAGCCTGCGGCAGCTCCTATAGTTATCGCCCCGTTTTTCTTCGATCGAGATGAGTCATGAACCGAAATCTGCTGACCGTTGGACTGGCTGCCATCTTCGCCAGCCTGCTTCCGGCTGCTGCGCAGGCCGCCACGCCACTTCAACCCGGCAAGGTATTCAAGGACTGCAAGAACTGCCCGGAAATGGTCGTGCTGCCCGCCGGGACCTTCACCATGGGCACCCCGGATGACGAAGTCGGCCGCGAGTCCGATGAAGGTCCGATGCATGCAGTCACCTTCGCCAAACCCTTCGCCATGAGCCGCTTCCAGATCACCGCCGGTGAGTGGGACAGCTATGTGAAGGAAAGCGGCGTGACCATCGCCAACGGCGACACCCGGCCAGGTCGCGAGTGCGTCGCCAGCAAGCCGCGCTACCCGCAGAGCCCGCGCCAGCCGGCGGTGTGCATGAACTTCGACGACGTGAAGCACTATGTCGCCTGGCTTTCGAAGAAAACCGGGCAGACATACAGCATGGTCAGCGAAGCCCAGCGTGAATACGCCGCACGCGGCGGCACCTCGGGCCCGTTCCCCTTCCCGTTCGATGAAGGCAAGGGATACAGCATCGCCAAACATGCCAACACCTACGGCCCGGCGGACGGCTACAGCTACAGCTCGCCCGTTGGCAGCTACCCGCCCAACGCCTTCGGAATGTACGACATGCAGGGAAATGTCTATGAATGGGTCGAAGACTGCGAACACCCGGACTACGTCGGCGCCCCCACCGATGGCAGCGCCTGGCTGGAACCCAACTGCGAAGCCGTGCGCATCCGCGGCAACGACTGGGGAGAAGCCCCGGTGTTCTCCCGCTCCGGTAACCGCAACAGCCAGTACCCTCAGGAACGCGGGGACTGGATGGGTTTTCGCGTAGTGCGCGAGCTCTAAACCCATACACCATCCCCTGTAGGAGCTGCCGCAGGCTGCGATCTTTTGATCTTGCTTCTAAAATGCCAAAGTCAAAAGATCGCAGCCTGCGGCAGCTCCTACAGGGGTTTGTGTGAAGTCCCCCACCACCAGTCGCCCACCCTCTAAATTAACCCCTCGACCAGACGTTCTACTGGGTATCTGCCTTCCGACCCAAGGAACCGTCTTCCATGACCCAGCCTACCCGAGGCGCCATCGGCGAATTGTTCGCCCTGCTCAAACCCTTTCGACTCATCGTCGCCGCGTCCATATTCCTGGGCATGGTCGGCGGCCTGAGCGTCACGGTGTTGCTGGCGACCATCAACAATGCCCTGCATTCGGACAGCGGCCTGACCCAGGGCGTGGTCGCGCTGTTCGCCGGCCTGTGCCTGCTGGCGCTGGCCAGTTCGATCTGCTCCGACATCGGCACCAACTACGTCGGCCAGCACATCATCGCCAAGCTGCGCAAACAGTTGGGCGAGAAGGTGCTGTCGGCGCCGATCGAGCAGATCGAGCGTTACCGCAGCCATCGCCTGATCCCGGTGCTGACCCACGACGTCGACACCATCAGCGACTTCGCCTTCGCCTTCGCGCCGCTGGCGATTTCCCTGACCGTGACCCTGGGTTGCATGGGCTACCTCGCGATCCTGTCCTGGCCCATGTTCCTGATCATGGTGGCCGCAATCCTGATCGGCAGCGCGATCCAGGCCTACGCCCAGAGCAAGGGCGTGCAAGGTTTCATGGCCGCCCGCGACGCTGAAGACGAGCTGCAAAAGCACTACAACGCGATTGCCGAAGGCGCCAAGGAACTGCGCATCCACCGCCCACGCCGCCAGCGCATGTTCACCTCGGGCATCAAGGGCACCGCCGAATTCATCTGCAACACCCAGGTGCGTTCGATCAACACCTTCGTCATCGCCAAGACCTTCGGCTCGATGCTGTTCTTCGTGGTCATCGGCCTGGCCCTGGCCCTGCAAACGTTCTGGCCGAGCGCCGACAAGACCGTCATGAGCGGCTTCGTGCTGGTGCTGCTGTACATGAAAGGCCCGCTGGAGCATTTGATCGGCACCCTGCCGATCGTCAGCCGCGCGCAGATCGCTTTTCGCCGCATCGCTGAACTGTCGGAACAATTTTCCACCCCGGAACCGCACCTGCTGCTCAGCGACCAGGGCAAGGTCAAACAAGCTGTTCACGAACTGCAACTGGCGGACGTGCGCTACGCCTTCCCGTCGGTCGAGGGTGCGGCGCCGTTCCAGCTCGGCCCGGTCAACCTGTCGATCAAGCAGGGCGACATCACCTTCATCGTCGGCGAGAACGGCTGCGGCAAAACCACCCTGATCAAGCTGCTGCTGGGCCTGTACACCCCGCAACAGGGGCAGATCCGGGTCAATGGCGAGGCCATCGACGCGCACAACCGCGACGACTATCGCCAGCTGTTCACCACCATCTTCGCCGACTACTACCTGTTCGACGACGTGGTCCAGGGCGATACGCAGATCCCCGAAGACGCCAACAAATACCTGCAGCGCCTGGAGATCGCGCACAAGGTCAGCGTCAAGGACGGCAACTTCACCACCACCGACCTTTCAACCGGGCAGCGCAAGCGCCTGGCGCTGGTCAATGCCTGGCTGGAAGAGCGGCCGGTGCTGGTGTTCGACGAATGGGCGGCCGACCAGGACCCGACCTTCCGGCGGATTTTCTACACCGAGCTGCTGCCGGACCTCAAGCGCCTGGGCAAGACCATCATCGTGATCTCCCACGATGACCGTTATTTCGATGTGGCCGACCAACTGGTGCGCATGGAAAGCGGCCGGGTCGTCACCGAGCTGACGGCTGCCTGACCCCAAATAACATTTTTTTCACATTTCTTTTCCGGTTTCATAATCGCATCTCGTCTTAATAATCATTCCTATTAACAAAAACTCTGCACGACACTTTTCAGGAGCACAGGCAAGTAATGCGATCTCTTCCACGCCGTACCCCTCTCGCGCTGGCCGTACAGCGCCCGTCATTGCACAAGACGCTGTTGACCAGCGTCCTGCTGACCGCCACGTTGCTGGGGAGCACGATGGCCAACGCAGCACCTGTAAAAGTGAGTATTGCCGTGCAGCCGCTGTCCAGCGCGCTGACCCAACTGGGCATGCAAACCAACCTGCAAATCCTCTACAGCCCGGATCAGGTGGCCGGCATCAAGTCCCGCGCCGTGTCCGGCTCGCTGGAGCCTTCCGCGGCCCTGGCCGAGATGCTCAAGGGCACCGGCATTTCGTTCCAGATCAACGGCAACAGCGTGACGCTGGTGTCGGGTGGCTCATCGAGCCTGCAACTGGGCGCCACGACCATTTCCGGCCAGGCCCTGGGCCTGACCACTGAAGACACTGGTTCCTACACCACCGGCGCCACCACCACCGCCACCAAGCTGCCGCTGACCATTCGCGAAACGCCGCAATCGGTGACCGTGGTCACTCGTCAGCAGATGGACGATCGCGGCGTACAGAGCGTTGGCGATGCGCTGAAGAATACCCCCGGTATCACGTCGCAGAAGTACGACAGCGACCGTACAGAATTTTCCGCACGGGGCTTTGCCATCACCAACTTTCAGTACGATGGCGTCAACATTCCCTACGACGGCGTGTACGGTGAAAACCCGAACAACACCGACGACGCTGCCAACCTCGACCGCGTCGAAGTCATCAAAGGCGCAACCGGCCTGATGACCGGCGCCGGCGACCCGTCCGCCACCGTCAACCTGGTGCGTAAAAAGCCGACCAAGGAGTTCAAGGCTTCGGTCAGCGCCACCGCCGGTTACTGGGACAGCTACCGCACCGAAGGCGATATCTCCGGCTCGCTGACCGAATCCGGCAACGTGCGCGGCCGCTTTGTCGGCGCCATGCAGGACAAAGATTCGTACATCGACCACTACAGCCAGAAGAGAGACCTGTACTACGGTGTTCTCGAAGCCGACCTGACCGACGATACCCTGCTGACCCTGGGCGTCGACAAGTCCAGCGCCACCCCGCGCGGCAGTTCCTGGACCGGAAACACGGTTTACTACGCCGACGGCGGCAAGACCAACTTCTCCCGCAGCTTCAACCCGGGCGCCGACTGGAGCCGTCGTGACTTCGACAGCACCACCTACTTCGCGTCCCTCGAGCAAGCGCTGGCCAACGACTGGAAATTCAAGGCCAGCTTCGACCAGAAAACCACCGATCACGATACTCAACTGGCCTCTGCCAGCGGTGGTTACCCGGACCGCAATACCGGCGAAGGCATGTTCTTTTACCAGGGTCACTGGGAAGGCCATCGCGTGCAGAACACTGCTGACGTGAACGTCTCCGGCCCTTTTACCCTGGGCGGTCGCGAGCATGAACTGGTGGCTGGTTTCATGGCGGCCCACTCCCGTCAGACTGGCTCAACCTTTGGTGCCCCCACCGACTCCGATGGACTGGTACCGGGCAGCATCTTTGACTGGACAGGCCATATTGCGAAACCGGACTTTCCGAAAGACGGCAAGTACGAGCGCACCCTGAGCCAGAATGGCGCTTACCTGGCCACACGCTTGCGTCCGACCGACGACCTCTCGTTCATCCTCGGTGGCCGTGTCAGTACCTACAAGTACAACGAGGACTACACCTACTACCCGGGCGCCGGCCTGGCCGACACCCACGCCAGCTACAAGGAACACGGCGTCGTCACGCCTTACGCCGGTGTGGTCTATGACCTGGACGATACCTACTCGGTCTACGCCAGCTACACCAGCATCTACCAGCCACAAATCAACAAAGACGCCGATGGCAAGACCCTGGACCCAGTTGAAGGTGACAGCTACGAAACCGGTCTGAAAGCGGCCTACTTCGAAGGCAAACTCAACGCCAGCCTGGCCTTCTTCCGTATCGAGCAGGACAACGTTGCTGAGTCGATCGGCACCAATGAGATTACCGGTGACGGCATTTACAAAGCCGTCGACGGTGCCACCACCAATGGCGTTGAACTGGAACTGGCCGGCGAACTGGCTCCGGACTGGAACGTATCGGCTGGCTACACCTATGCCCGTACTCGCGACAAGGATCACCAACGCATCTTCGGTTTCCCACTGGCCACCAGCAAACCGGAACACGTAGTGCGCACCTTCACCACTTACCGCCTGCCCGGCGCGCTGGACCAGTTCACCGTCGGTGGCGGTGTCAGCTGGCAGAGCGCGTTTTACGGCCAGAGCTACAGCCCGAACGTAGGCGGCGGTGAAGGCGGCAGCACCATGCTCAAGCAAGGTGGCTACACCCTCGTCGACCTGATGACCCGTTACCAGTACGACGACCACCTGAGCTTCACCGTCAACGCCTACAACGTCTTCGACAAGCGCTACCTGACCGGCCTTGGCAACTTCGGCACCACCTTCTACGGCGAACCGCGCAACATGCAGATCACCGCGAAGTACGACTTCTGAGTCTGAGCTGATATGAACAATGCCCGTATCGAGAGATGCGGGCATTTTTTATGGGCCGATGTTTGCGGTGCCTGTGATGACGTCATCGCGAGCAGGCTCGCTCCCACAGGGGATCTTCGGTGTGCACAAATTCCGAGTTCACCTCGGTCAACTGTGGGAGCGAGCCTGCTCGCGATGGCGACAGTCGCCCCAACATTGATTATTCAGGCGGATCGATCCGATCCAGTGCACGATTCACCGCCAACTCCCCCAACATGATCACCTGGGCAATCCCCAACAACGAATTACGACCAGTCCCTTCCATATGATCCGCCAGATCCAACGCCATGACATTGGCCGAAGCCAGCGACTCACAGGCGTGGGCCAACAGGGTTTCGACATCGAGTTCAGGGTTGACGATGAACATGCTGCAGAGCTTGCGTGGGGTGGCGTTGATGTCGGCGGCTGAGGGGATGCGGTCGTCGGAATTTTCTGACGAGGATGTCGGATCGGGGTCAGGCGGATTCGGTGTGACCTTGAACATGGGTGTTTTCTCCAGAAAGGGCCACGACCATCTCGCTACTACACGAAAGGGTGGTAGCTGTGCGCAAGTTAGTAGACCGGTAAAGTCACCCAAAACCCGGCGCGCCCGAAGGCGCCATGCGCACAGCCACCATCAAGTGCAGGCATATGCCTGACTGAATGACACCTGTACAACCGAGGATAACTAGCCGGGCTACTAAACCCGATCACTGACAATCAGTGACCCGATCCAAGTTACCGAGCGACCCCAAGGCGCACAAGCCGGCGGATTCTGGTGTACCTGTAGGCCGTTACGCAAGGTGATGTAGTTTTCGCGAAGTAACGATGACGGCCGTTAAACAGCACTTTGAACAGAGGCCGCCTTCGCGGGCAAGCCTCGCTCCTACAGGGGATCTTCGGTGTGCACAAAACCCGAGTTCACCTCGGTCAACTGTGGGAGCGAGCCTGCTCGCGAAGGCGATAGTCGCCCCACCAAAAAACCCAGCACCGGGCACAAAAAAGCCGCCATCCCCCACTCAGAAATGGCGGCCTTTTACTTCAAATCAAACCTTTGAACGCACCCACCCCGCCACTTGCGCGTGAATCCCCTCCACCTCACCCAACAACCCGGCCATGCGCAAAAAATCATGGGTCATACCCGGCTGCTCCAGCAACGTCACCTCATTCCCCGCCGCCCGCAAACGCTCGGCATAGGCCAACCCTTCATCATGCAACGGGTCATAACCGGCCAGGTACACCAGCGCCGGGGCCACACCCGACAAATCCTCGGCCAGCAACGGCGAGCAGCGCCAGTCGGCCAGGTCCGCAGGCGTACGTGCGTAGTGGGCGTAGAACCAGTCCAGGGTCGGAGTTTCCAGCAGGTAGCCCTCGGCGAAATCCCGGTGCGAAGCACGGTGGGTGGTGGCGTCGGTGACGGGGTACACCAGCAGTTGGGCCTTGGGTTGCAACGCCAGTTCCGCTGGCTCGCGGACGGCGATGATCGACAACACCGTGGCCAGTGTCGCGCCGACGCTGTCACCGGCCAGTGCCACCCGCGTGGCGTCCAGGCCACGGGCCGCGCCTTCGCGGGCCAGCCAGTTGCCGGCGTCGCAGGCGTCCTGCACCGGGGTCGGGAAACGCCATTCGGGGGCCAGGCGATAATCCACGGTCAACAGGGCAAAACCGCCCTGGGCGGCCAGGCGTCGACACAGTGCATCGTGGGAGTCGAGGCTACCGACCACGTAGCCACCGCCGTGGAAATACAGGATTACCGGTTGCAGGTCGTCGGCTGTTTGGCCGTCGCAATACAGGCGCGCCGCCAGGCTGTGGCCGTCGCGGGCGGTGATGGTGAAGTTGTCGCAGGCGATGTGGTCCAGCGGCACATCGAGGAACCCGGAGGATGCTTCGAAGTCGATCCGCGCCTGTTGCGGGGTCTGTTCGTGCATCGGGCGACTCTTGCCGGTGAGGCGGCCGAACTCGGCGAGTTCGAGGAAAGCTTCAAGTTCTGGCAGTAGGGCCATGGGGGGATCCCTTGGAAAAAGATGAAATCGGAAATGAAATGTGGCCCTGTAGGAGCATGGCTTGCCCGCGATGGCGATCTCAGGTGCGCCATCGCGGGCAAGCCATGCTCCTACAGGTAAAGCGGTTATGCGATAGCCGGGCTGTGCTCCAACAGTTGTTCAAGTTCATCGAGCAATTGATCGCCACGCAGCAACTCGTAGTGCCCGCCCGCCAACAGACGGTCCACTCCGCGATGCCCCACCTGGGCCTCGAATACCCGGCGTTCGTCGTCGCGCCCGGCCACCCACCAGCGATGGCTGGCAACCTGTACCTTCGGCAATTGCCGCTGGGCCAGGGCCAGTTGTTTGAGCGACGAGCCGGTGGCGAAGATCTGCGTCAGTTCGCTGGCGCCCAACGCTGCGTGGTCATTAGCGCCGTGCATGGCCGCCTCGATCACCGTGGCAGCGCCTTCGCGCTCGTTCAGGCCTGCGGCTTTCGAGGTAATCAATGCCTGTGCTTCTTCAGACGGTTGACCGAGGACAAACTTCAGGAAATCCGCCAAATCTTCGCGCCAGTCCCCCGCTTCGGCGGTACCCGCCACATAACTGTCGACCAGCCCGGCAAACGCCACCGTCTGCCCATGGCTTTCCAGTTCATGGGCGACCAGTTGCGTCAACGCGCCACCCAGCGACCAGCCGAGCAAGTAATACGGGCCTTCCGGTTGTTGCGTGCGAATTCGCTGCGCGTAAGCCTGGGCCATGGCCAGCAACGACTGATCCTGCCACTGCGGGTCGAGCAGCATGCGGCATTGCAGTCCGTACACCGTGCGCCGCCCTTCCAGGCGACGGGCCAGGGGCTCGTAGTCGAACACCGTGCCGAAACCGGCGTGCAGGCAGAACAGCGCCGGCACGTTCGCCACCCGACCATTCAAGGCCAGCAACGGGTCCGGCGCACTCGAAGTCTCGGCAGCCTGATAGCCGCTGAGTTCGGCGATGCAGGGTTTCTGCATCAGGTCGCGCAGTTTCAATTCGAAGCCCAGTTGCGGCTGGCTGCGCACCCGCGAGATGACTTTGAGCACCTGCAACGAGTCGCCGCCGAGCTCAAAGAAGTTGTCGTCGATGCCCACTTGCGGCACACCCAACACCTCTTGCCAGATGGTCGCCAGCGCGCTTTCCAGGGCGTTGCGCGGCGCGCGGTAACCGCCAAGCGCCCATTCCGGCACCGGCAGTGCGCGACGGTCGAGCTTGCCGTTGGCCGACAGCGGGAAACGCTCCAGCACGAGGATCCGCGCCGGCACCATGTAGTCCGGCATCTGCGCTTGCAGGTCGGCCTTCAAGCGTCGATCCAGCCCGGCGGCAGCGGCGGCCACCACATAACCGACCAGCTGTTTGCCGGTGGGCGTGTCGTGCACCACCACGGCGGCATCCTGCACCCCGGCGCAGTCACGCAGGCGGGCTTCGATCTCGCCCAGTTCGATACGGAAACCGCGGATCTTCACCTGCTGGTCGAGCCGGCCAAGGTAGTCGATCAACCCGCACTCTCGCTGGCGCACCAGGTCGCCGGTGCGGTACATACGGCCACCGGCCGCGAACGGATCGGCAATGAAACGCTCGGCGCTCATGCCTGGCCGCTGGTGGTAACCACGGGCCAGGCATTCGCCGCCCAGGTACAACTCGCCGCTGACACCGACCGGCAACGGATTGAGATCGGCGTCGAGGATGTACAGGCCACGGCCCGCCACACCACGGCCAATCGGCGCATAGGCCGCCTCGCAGGTTTCGCTGGCCTCGGCACGCCACAGCAACGGCGTGACCACGGTTTCGGTCGGCCCATAGCCGTTGACCAGGCGCTGCGGGCGCAAGGCGCGCTTGACCTGCTCGAAGCTGGCGTCCGGCACCGCATCACCGCCAAAGCAGTACACCTCGACCGCCGGCGGATTGCCCAGGCGCTCGGCCACTTCGGCCATCTGTTGCAGGTACGCCGGCGGGAAGCAGGCGACGGTGACGCTGTGACGGTGCAGCACCTCCAGGGTCTGTTCCGGGGTCCACAGATTGTCTTCGCGAATCACCAGGCTGCCACCGGCCAGCAGCACGCTCAGCCAGCGTTCCTGGGCACCGTCGAAGGCGAACGACATGAAGTGCAGTTCGCGGCTGCGAGGCGCCAGTTCGTAGAGGTCGATGATACCGCGACAATGCCGGGCAATCGGTCCACGTTCCACCGCCACGCCTTTGGGCTGGCCGGTGGAGCCGGAGGTGTAGATCAGGTACGCAAGATGCCCCGGTAGCGGATGGGAAATCGGGCAATCGGTATTGTCGGCAACGGCAAGTTGATCAAGCAGCAAGCGTGGCGGGCCGTCAGCCAGCGGCAGGCGTTCGCCCAGGTCGCTGTCGCAAAGCAACAGGCTGGCGGCGGAATCACTGAGCATGTAGGCCAGTCGTTCAGCCGGGTACGCCAGATCCAGCGGCAGGTACGCCGCACCTGCTTTAAGTACCGCGAGGAACGCAACGATGGTGCGCTCGGAACGCGGCAATGCCACCGCCACCAGGCTTTCCGCACCGATACTGCGAGCGATCAGTTGCTGCGCCAAACCATTGGCTTGGGTCTCAAGCTGTGCATAACTGACCTCCCGATCCTCACAGAACAAGGCAATTTTCTGCGGTTGTGTGCGCACATGGTGGTTAAAGCTGTGCAGCACATCAGCTTGATCGGTGGACACTTGCGGCAAGGTCAAACGCGCCTCAGGCAAACCAATGTTACCCAGCAGACAATCCGCATCCTCCGGCAAGGCACGGAGCAAACCTTCCATCTGTGCGCGAATGCGCTGCACTTCCTGTTCGCTGAAGCGATCACGCAGGTACAGGTACTCGACTTCCAGCCCCTGCTCGTTGGCGCTGACCATCAAGTCCATCGGGAAGTTGGTGACGCCGCCGCTGCCGACTTCGGCGAAGCGCAACTCACCTTCCTCGCCCCCTTTCAAGGCGCGGTCCACCGGATGGTTTTCAAACACGATGATGCTGTCGAACAGGCCCTGCCCCCCCTGCCCGGCCCAGCGCTGCACGTCGGACAATGGCGTGTGTTCGTAGTCGCGTACGGCCAGGTTGTAGTCCTGCAAGTCGCGCAACCACTCGCCCAGCGGCTGTTGCGGGTCGAGGGTCTGGATCACCGGCAAGGTGTTGATGAACAGGCCGAGCATGTCCTGGGCACCGGCCAGCCCCGTCGGCCGCCCCGCCACCGTGGCCCCGAACGCCACGCTGCGCTGGCCGCTGTGACGTTGCAGCAGCAACAGCCAGGCGCCTTGGACCAGGGTGTTGAGGGTGACGCGCTGGCGCTTGGCGAAGCTGTGCAACTTGCGCGTCGCCTCGGCGTCGAGGTCGCTGTACATCACGCCGTGGCCGGAGCCTTCTGCGCCCGATGCCGTGGCCAGGATGGTCGGTGCCTCGAGCGACGCCAGGCGCTCACGCCAGAAGCTTTCTGCCTGCGCCTCGTCCTGGCGTTGCAGCCAGGCGATGTAGTCGGCGTAACGCCCGGTCAGCGCCGGCAGGCTGTCGTGGTGATACAGGCGCAGCATCTCGCCCAGCAGGCGCGAAGCACTCCAGCCATCGAGCAGCAGGTGGTGGTAGATCCAGATCATCTGGTACCGCTCTTCACCCAGGCGTACCAGAATGAAGCGCATCAGCGGCGGGCAGCTCAGGTCGAAACCCTTGGCCTGCTCAGCGGCCGCCAGTTCGCTCAGCGCTTGCTCGGTGTCCGTGCGCTCGCGCCAGTCGAACTCTTCAATCGGCAACTCGACGCTGGCGAACACCGCTTGCAGCGGATCGGCCAGGCCGTCACGCCAACGGAACGCCGCGCGCAGCACCTCATGACGCTCGATCAACGCCTGCCACGCCGCGCGGAATCGCGGCACCTGCAAGCCGTCCACCGCCACGCTCAATTGGTTGACGTAGGGGTTGAGCTGCGGTGATTCGAGGCAATGGAACAGCATGCCCTGCTGCATCGGCGACAGCGGATACAGGTCTTGCAGACCTTCGCGGGCAGACACGTCGATAAATGGCACCAGCGCAAATGCCTCGACCTTCGGCGCTTCGACCAGCGCGGCTTCACGGCTGCCGGCCACGGCTGCGAGGGCGCGAATGGTCTGCTGCTCGAACAGTTGCTTGGGACTGAACACCAGCCCGCGCAGCCCGGCACGGCTCACCGCTTGCAGCGAGATGATCGAGTCACCGCCCAGTTCGAAGAAGTTTTCGGTGACGCCCACCGATTCCAGACCGAGCAAGTCCTGCCAGATTTCCACCAACAGCGCTTCGGCAGGCGACGCGGCGGCCACCTGATCGTGACTCTGCCGTGTTGCTTCAGGCGCTGGCAAACCCTGGCGATCGAGCTTGCCATTCGGCGTCAGCGGCAACGCGGCCAGGCACATCAAATGCGCCGGCAGCATGTGCGCCGGCAAGCGGCTGCGCAGGTGCGACGTCAATGCGTCACGCAGATCCTGCTCGTCAGCCAGCGGATCGCGCGGCACCACGTAGCCCACCAGTTGACGGCTCACCGGACTTTCGCGATCAATCACAAAGGCTTCACGCACGCCTTCATGTTCGAGCAGGCAGGCTTCTATTTCGCCGAGTTCGATACGGAAGCCGCGAATCTTCACTTGCTGGTCGATACGGCCCAGGTATTCGACGACGCCATCGGCACGGAACCGCGCCAGGTCGCCACTGCGGTACAGACGCGCCCCCGGCACGAACGGATCGGGCACGAAGCGTTCGGCAGTCAGGTCCGGGCGTTGGTGATAACCACGGGCAACGCCCTCGCCGCCCAGGTACAACTCACCCGCCACGCCGACCGGCAACGGCTGCAAGCCGCCGTCGAGGATGTAGGCGCTGCGGTTGCCCACCGGGCGGCCGATCGGCATGAAGGCCGAATCAAATTCGGTATCCGGATAGGCCAGCCAGATCAGCGGCGTGATCACCGTTTCGGTCGGGCCATAGCCGTTGATCAAGCGCTTGGGTTGCAGGACTTGCTGAACCTCGTCGAACGCATGCTTGGCCATGCCCTCACCGCACGGGGTGTAGGAGCGGATCGGCAGGTCACGCCCGGCTTCGCCCATGAAATCGGCGATCTGCCCCAGGTAGGTCGGGGTGAAGCAGGCGATGGTGATGCCGTGCTTTTCGATCTCGGCGCAGGTGCGCTCCACGCTCCACAACTCGTCGTCGCGGGGCATCACTGCCGAACCGAACACCAGCGGCGTCAGCCAGCGCTCATGGGCGCCGTCGAAGCTGATCGAGGCAAATTGCAGTTCGCGGTCGTCCGGAGTCATGCCGTACAACTCGCCGATCTTCACGCAGTGCATGGCCAGCGGGCCGTGGGCCACGCTGACGCCTTTGGGCCGGCCGGTGGAGCCCGAGGTATAGATGAGGTAGGCGAGGTTCTCACCGCAAGTGAGGTTGACCGGGTTGCTCTCAGCCATGGCCTCCAGCGGTTCGCTGTCGATTTCCAGCACCGGCAAGCCTTCGGGAAGCGGCAGTTTTTCCCGCAACCAGGATTGGCTGATCAGCAGCGAAATCCCGCTGTCTTCCATCAGGTAGCGCAGGCGATCCGCCGGGTAGGCCGGGTCCAGCGGCACGTAGGCGCCGCCGGCCTTGAGGATCGCCAGCAGGCCGATGATCATTTCTGGCGAACGCTGCATGGCCAGGCCGACCCGCACTTCCGGGCCGATGCCCAAGGCGCGCAGGCGATGGGCCAATTGGTTGGCGCGGCGATTGAGCTGGTCGAAGCTCAGTTCCAGGTCGTTGAAGATCAGCGCCGTGGCATCTGGACGAATCTCGGCCTGGGCCTCGATCAGTTGATGCACGCACAGCGGGTTTTCTTCTGCGCTGAACGGCGGGTTCCACTCCAGCAATTGCTGGGTGCGTTCCGCGGTGGTCAGCAGGTCCAGCTCACTCAAGGCCGCCTGTGGCGCGGCGACCATTGCCGCCAGTAGCGCGGCCAGGTGCTCGCTCATGCGTGCAATCGCTTCGCGGCTGAAGTGGCTGCACTGGTAGCTCCAGTGGATGCTGAGCTGGTTTTCGGCTGTGGCCGCCAGGGTCAGCGGGAAATTGGTGCGCTCGTGGTTCTGTGGGATGGAGAAGCTCAAGCCAGCCGGTGCGCCCTGCTGCAAGGCTTCGGCGACCGGGAAGTTTTCAAACACCAGCAGGCTGTCGAACAGCGGCTCGCCGGCGCGTCCGGCCCAACGCTGAATGTCGCCCAGTGCGGTGAATTCGTGCTCGCGCAGTTCCAGGTTCTGCGCCTGTAAACGCGTCAGCCATTGCTCGACACTTTCCACCGCGTCCGGACTGCTGATCACCGGCAAGGTGTTGATGAACAGGCCGAGCTGGCTTTCGGCCCCCGGCAAATCCACCGGGCGCCCCGCCACCGTGGCGCCAAACGCCACACTGCGTTGGCCGCTGTAGCGTTGCAGCAACAGTGCCCACGCACCTTGCACCAGGGTGTTGAGCGTCACTTTCTGCTGCCGGGAAAAGTCGCTGAAGCGCTGGCTGGTGGCGACGTCGAAGGTCTGGCGGTGATCGGCAAATACCGCGTCCGCCCGGTTGTTGAAACCCATGGTCTCGGCCAGCAGCGTCGGGTTGTCGAGGCTCGCCAGTTGCTCGCGCCAGAACAGCTCGTCAGCCTCGGCATCCTGGCGTTGCAGCCAGCCGATGTAGTCGGCGAATCGCCCGGTGGGTGCGGGTACATCCTGCCCGGCATAACGCTGCAGGACTTCACTGAGCAGCAGCGAGTTGCTCCAGCCATCGAGCAGCAGGTGATGGTGGGTGTAGATCAGTTGCTGGCGCTCGTCGTCCAGGCGCACCAGGGCCAGGCGCATCAGCGGGGCGCGGGTCGGATCGAGTTGCAGGCGTTCGCTGTCGATCAGTTGCGCCAGCGCATCGGCCTGATTCTCGCGGCCACGCCAGTCGAGGCAGGTCATCGGCAATGGCAGATGACGATGCACCAGTTGCACCGGTGCCTCGAAACCTTCGGGGAAGTGGAAGCTGCTGCGCAGGATCGCGTGGCTGTCGAGCACGGCTTGCCAGGCACGGCCCAAACGATCGGCATCGAGGCCACGAGCTTCGACGCTGAGCTGGTTCACGTAGGCGCCAGACTCGGATTCGTAGAGGCTGTGGAACAACAGACCCGCCTGCATCGGCGACAGCGGGTAGACATCCTCGATCTGCGCCGGCGGCACCGGCAGACCATCGAGTTGCGCCTGGCTCAAACGCGCCAGCGGGAAGTCCGCCGGGGTCACGCCGCCCGCGCCGTCGCTCAGGCAATGGTCGATCAGCGCCAACAGTTCAGCGCGGAAATCGTTCGCCAGGGCTTCGATCTCGCGCAGCTCGAAGCATTCGCGGCTGAAAGTCCAGTCGAGTTTCAGTTCACCGCCATAGACCTGGCCGTCCACCGACAGCCAGTTCGGCAACGGCGCATCCGCCGACTGCGCGGCGCCGCTGGATTCGCGTGCGGGCGTGAACAGCGCGTCCTCGGCAAAGCTCTGGTCGAACTGGCCGAGGTAGTTGAAGGTCACCCGTGCTTGCGGCAACGCGGCCACCGCCGCTTGCGCTGCTGCATCGCCCATGTAGCGCAACAGGCCGTAGCCCAGGCCTTTGCCGGGGATGTCCCGCAGTTGCTGCTTGATCGCCTTGATCGAGCCACCAAGGTCGGCCGTCGGCGTCAGGCGCACCGGGAACAGGCTGGAGAACCAGCCGACCGTGCGGGTCAGGTCGATGTCGTCGAACAGCTCTTCGCGGCCGTGGCCTTCGAGCTGGATCAGTGCTGATTGGCTGTCGGTCCAACGGCTGAGGGTACGCGCCAGTGCGGTCAGCAGCAGGTCGTTGACCTGGGTGCGGTAGATCGCCGGGGCCTGCTGCAGCAGTTGGCGGGTTTGTTCGCGGTCCAGACCGATGCTGACGCCCTGGCGCAAATGACCGGCCTGATTCGCTTGTGCATTGGCCGCCGGCAACGAATCGCTGGCACCGTGCAGATGACTCTGCCACCAGCTCAACTCATTCATGGCCGTTTCGGACTTGGCATAAGCATCGAGCTTGTCCGCCCAGGCCTGGAAGGCACTGGTCTTGGGCGGCAGGTCCTGGCCTTGATACGCGGCCTGCAAATCTTCCAGCAGCACGCGCCAGGACACTCCATCCACCGCCAGGTGGTGGATGACCAACAGCAAACGTTGCGAACCATCGGCCTGGGCGATCAGCGCCACGCGCAGCAGCGGCCCGTCCTGCAGGCTGAGGCTGCGCTGGGCTTCATCGCACACCGATTCCAGCGACGCATCACTGGCCACGCGGGCGGTCCAGAGCATGTCGATGACATCGGCACTGTCGGCACCGACATAACGCGCCGACCATTGGCCGTCGACCTGGCTGAAACGCAAGCGCAGGGCATCGTGTTGCTTGAGCACGCGTTGCAGGGCGCCTTGCAGGCGCGGCAGTTCGAGGGTTTCGCGCGGCGTCAGCAACACCGCCTGGTTCCAGTGGGCACGCTGTGGAATCGGTTCTTCGAAGAACCAGCGCTGGATCGGCGTGAGTGTTTGCACACCGTCGACCGGCCCTTGCTGCGCCAGCGGTGCGGCTTGTTCTTTCACCACCGCGGCCAGCGCTTGCAGGGTCTGCTGCTGGAACAGGTCGCGCGGTTGCAGGCTCAGGCCGGCACGGCGGGCGCGGCTGACCACCTGGATCGAAATGATCGAGTCACCGCCCAGTTCAAAGAAGTTGTCCTGACGGCCGACCTGCTCCAGGCCCAGCACGTCCTGCCAGATCTGCGCCAGCACGCGCTCGTGTTCGCTGCGCGGTGCTTCGAACGCGCGCTGGCTGACCTGCGCGGTCGGTGCCGGCAGGCGCTTGCGCTCGAGTTTGCCGTTGGGGCTCAGGGGCATCTGTTCAATCAGCACGGTCTGCGCCGGCACCATGTAGTCCGGCAGGCTGCCGAGCAGATGGCTTTTCAGGGTTTCGCGCCAGGCGCCTTGCTGCTGCGCATCGGCGCCGACCAAGCCGCGATCCTGCGGCACGATGTACGCCACCAGCTGCTTGCCGATCGGGCTGTCGAGGGCCAGCACCACGGCTTCCTGCACGCCGGCATGTTCTTGCAGGCGCGCTTCGATTTCCCCCAGCTCGATACGCAAGCCGCGAATCTTCACTTGATGGTCGATGCGTCCGCAATAGTCGATGGCACCGTCGGCGCGGTAGCGCGCCAGGTCACCGGTGCGGTACAGGCGCTCGCCGCTGCCGAACGGGTCGACCACAAAACGCTCGGCGGTCAACGCGCCACGGCGGTGATAACCCCGGGCCAGGCCGATACCGCCCAGGTACAGTTCGCCCACCGCGCCCAGCGGCAAGGGCTGCAGTTCGCTGTCGAGGATCAAGGTGCGCAGGTTGGCGATCGGCCGGCCGATCGGCACGCTGTCGCGGCCCTCTTCCACACAGGTCCAGTGGGTGACGTCGATGGCCGCTTCGGTCGGGCCATACAGGTTGTACAGATGGACTTGCGGCAGGCTGCGCAGGGTCTGGCGTTGCAGCTCCATGGGCAATGCTTCGCCGCTGCAGATGATGCGGGTCAGCGAGGTGCAGGCCAGCGCCTCGTCGGCAGCGATGAAGGCCGAAAGCATCGACGGCACGAAGTGCAGCGTGGTGATCGCCTGCTCGACGATCAGTGCGGCAAGGCGCTGCGGATCGCGATGTTCACCCGGGGCGGCGATGACCAGCGTGGCGCCTTTGATCAACGGCCAGAAAAACTCCCACACCGACACGTCAAAACTGAACGGCGTCTTTTGCAGCACGCGGTCGCTCGGCAGAAGGTTGTAGGCCTGCTGCATCCACTCAAGGCGGTTATGCAAGGCGACATGACGGTTGCCCGCGCCTTTGGGTTTTCCGGTGGAGCCGGAGGTGTAGATCATGTAGGCGAGGTTTTCGCCGACAGCCAGGTTGGGCAGATCCTCGCCTAGCAGGTCGCTCAGCCACTCGGCGTGCGCTTGCAGGCACAGGGTGCGCACGCTGTCCGGCGTCGGCAGTTGCGCCAGCAGGTGCTCCTGGGTCAACAGCAGGGAAATGCCGCTGTCCTCGATCATGTAGCTCAGGCGATCGAGCGGGTATTCCGGGTCCAGCGGCACGTAGGCACCGCCGGCCTTGAGGATCGCCAGCAGGCCGACGACCATTTCCAGCGAACGCTCGCAGGCGATCCCCACGATCACTTCCGGTCCGACACCCTGGGCGCGCAAGTGGTGGGCCAGGCGATTGGCGCGCAGGTTGAGCTCGGCGTAGCTCAGGGACTGGCCCTGGAACACCAGCGCCGTCGCCTGGGGACTTTCCATCACCCGCGCTTCGAAATGCCGCTGTACGCAGACGTCGCCCGGATAGGCTTGAGCGGTGTCGTTGAGGTCGTCGAGAATGCGCAGGTGCTCGTCAGCATCCAGCAATGGCAATTCGGCCAGCGGGGCTTGCGGGTTCGCCAGCACCCCGGCCAGCAGGTTGCGCCAATGCCGGGCCAGGTGCTCGATGCGTTCGGCGTCGAACAGGTCGGTGGCGTAGGTCAGGCTGGCGAACAGCTTGTCGCCCTCTTCCTGGGTGTCCAGTTGCAGGTCGAACTGGGTGGTGTGCGCCGTGGCGTTCAGTGCCTGGACACGAAGGCCGGCCAGCAAGCCGCTGACCGCTGCGGGTTTGGCCTGCTGGTGGTTGAACATCACCTGGAACAACGGGCTGTGACTCAGGCTGCGCTCGCCTTGCAGCGCCTGCACCAGGCGCTCGAACGGCAAGTCCTGATAATCCTGGGCATCCAGCGCAAAGGCGCGGGTCTGGTCGAGCAACTGGGTGAACGGCAGCCGGCCATCGAGTTCGGCGCGCATCACCTGGGTGTTGACGAAAAAGCCGATCAGGCCACGGGTTTCCGCACGGTTACGGTTGCCGATGGGCACGCCGATGCGCAGGTCGGACTGGCCGCTGTAGCGATAGAGCAGCGCCTGGAAACTCGCCAGCAACAGCATGAACGGCGTGACGCCGCGCTGTTTGGCCAGGC
Organism: Pseudomonas sp. GM78; assembly: GCF_000282475.1. Lineage (GTDB taxonomy): Bacteria > Pseudomonadota > Gammaproteobacteria > Pseudomonadales > Pseudomonadaceae > Aquipseudomonas. The sequence goes on along the minus strand of NZ_AKJF01000056.1, from coordinate 35,074 downwards.
TCATCAGGCCGCGGGCCAATGTTGAGTCGAGGGCGAAATCCAGGCGCGCGCCCTGCTGGCTCGGTTGTGCAGGGCGTGGGCGGTCGGTAGGCAATTCCAGCAACGGTTGTTCGCTGCCGAGCTTTTCCCGCCACCAATTGAGTTGACGGTCCAGCTCCCCCGCTTCCATCCAGCGACGCTGCCAGGCGGCATAGTCCGAATACTGGATCGGCAGCGTTTCAAGCTCAGCGCTCTGGCCTTGGCAATAGGCTGCGTAGAGCCTTGAAAATTCCTCGACCAGTACCCCCATCGACCAGCCATCGGTGACGATGTGGTGCAGGGTCAGCACCAGCACATGATCATCAACGTCCAGCTGCAACAGGCTGACGCGCAACAGCGGGCCGTGCTGCAGGTCGAACGGCCGGGCAATCTCCGCTTCGACTGTTTTCATCGCCGATTCAAGGCGCAGCGCCTCGGGTTCGGCACGCAGATCGTGCTGTTCGATGGGCAGCGTGTTGAAGCTCGCCAGGGCTTGCATCACCTGGCCGTCGTCCTCGACAAAGCGGCTGCGCAGGCTCTGATGGCGCTCCAGCAGCACGTCGAAACTCTGTTGCAGCGCCGCAAGGTTCAGCGGCCCCTGCAGACGCAGGGCCGCGGGAATGTTGTAGGCCGAACCCTGTGGGTCGAGCTGCCAGAGGAACCATTGGCGCTGCTGCGCATAGGACAGCTCGAAGGTCGCTTGTGGTTCGGCGGCGGGCGGGATCGGCAGTTGGCCGAAGCTCACGCCCTGCTCCTGCATTTTGGTCAGGAACTCGCGGCGTTTTTCGGCAGGCAAGCCGGCGAAACGGGTGGCGATACGCTGGGCAGTGCTGTGTTCCATCAGTTGAACTCCATCTCGTCCAGAAGCGACTCAAGCGCATCCAGGCGTGCATCGTTGTCAGTCGGGGCGTGTTGCCCGGCGTTGGCGGCATAAGCCTGAAGGTCGTTGCTTTCGAACAGTGCGCGCAGCGGCAGCTCGATGCCCAGTTCCAGTTCCACGCGGGCATTGGCCTGGGCGGCGAGCAGCGAATGCCCGCCCAATTCAAAGAAGTTGTCGCGCCGGCCGATCCGGGCCACGCCCAGCACCTCGGCCCAGATCGCGGCCAGTTGCTGTTCAAGCTCGCCTTCGGGGGCCTCGAACGGACGCTGCCAGTCTTGGGCGTCCGGCAGCGGCAAGGCCTTGCGGTCGAGCTTGCCGTTGCTGGTCAGCGGCAATGCATCGAGCAGCAGCCAGTGGCTGGGCACCATGTAGTCCGGCAGGTCGACTTTCAGCGCGGCGCGCAGGGTGTCGCGCCAGGCGATCGGATCGTTCGGCAGGTGTTCGCCGACAACGTAGGCGCACAGCTGCGGACCGCCGTCATCGACATGCACGCTGATCACCGCCTGACGCACGCCCGGTTGCGCCAGCACGGCCGCTTCGATCTCGCCCAGTTCAATGCGGAACCCGCGGATCTTCACTTGCTGGTCGATCCGCCCCAGGTAGTCGATGCTGCCGTCGGCCCGCTGGCGCGCCAGGTCGCCGCTGCGATACAGGCGCTGCGAGGCGTCGAACGGGCTCGGCACGAAACGCTCGGCGGTCAGGCCGAAACGCCCGTGATAACCCCGCGCCAGGCCGGCACCGGCGATGTACAGCTCGCCCGCCACGCCCACCGGCACCGGTTGCAACTGGCTGTCGAGCAAGTACCAGCGCAGGTCGCGGATCGGCAGGCCGATCGGGCTCTGGGCCTTGCCGTCGAGGTCGGCCAGGCGGATCGCGCGGTAGGTCACGTGCACCGTGGTCTCGGTGATGCCGTACATGTTCACCAGGGTCGGTTGCCGGTCGCCGAAGCGTTCGAACCACGGGCGTAGGCTGGCCACTTCCAGCGCCTCGCCACCGAAGATCACCTGGCGCAACGCCAGGCTGCGCGGGCTGGCGCAGGCGATCGGCAACAGCTGGCGGAACGCGGTCGGGGTCTGGTTCAACACCGTCACCCCTTCATCGCAGAGCAAGCGGTGGAACTCCTGCGGCTCGCGACTGATGTAATACGGCACGATTACCAGGCGCCCCCCGGTGCACAGCGAACCGAACAGCTCCCACACCGAGAAATCGAAGGCGTAGGAGTGGAACAGGGTCCAGACATCGTCGGCGCCGAAATTGAATTCGCCCGCGGTGGCCGTGAGTAAGCGCCCGACGTTGCCATGGCTGAGCAAGGCGCCCTTGGGGCGGCCGGTGGAACCGGAGGTGTAGATCACGTAGGCGAGGTTGTCCGGGGTCGCCAATGGCGCCAGGTTATCGGTGCTGTAGCGGTCCAGCTGCAACGCCGCCAGGTCCAGGACCTGCACACCTTCGCGGGACGGCAACCCGTCAATCAGGTGAGCCTGGGTCAACAACAAGCCAATGCCGCTGTCATCGATCATGTAGCTCAGGCGCTCGGCCGGGTATTGCGGGTCCAGCGGCACGTAAGCGCCACCGGCCTTGAGAATCGCCAGCAAGCCCACTACCAGCGGCATCGCCCGCTCGGTGGCGATACCTACGCGCACTTCTGGGCCGACACCCTGCTCGCGCAGTTTGTGCGCCAGGCGGTTGGCCTGGGCGTTGAGCGCAGCGTAGCTCAGCTGCTCGCCTTCGCAGGTCAGTGCGATGGCGTCCGGCCGTTGCGCGGCTTGAGCTTCGAATAGCTGATGCAAGGTTGGCGATTGCGCTTGTGCCTCGAAGGCCGGATTCCAGTGCTGGATCAACCCGTCGTATTGCGGCGCTTGCAGCAACGGCAATTCACCCACGCGCTGCTGTGGGTTTTCGACCACTGCGCGCAACAGGTTCAACCACTGTTCGGCGAAGCGCTGCATCGAGGCCGCGTCGTACAGATCGGTGGCGTAGCTCAGGCTGGCGTCCAGTTCATCGCCCTGCTCCTGAGTGTCGAGCAGCAGATCGAATTGCGCGGTGTGTTGCTGCCAATGCAGGCGCTCGACCTGCAAATCGACCACTGCGCGCTCGACACTGGCACCCAGTTTTTGTTGATGGTTGTAGAGCACTTGGAACAACGGGCTGTGATTGAGGCTGCGATCCGGTTGCAGGGCATCCACCAGTTGCTCGAACGGCAAATCCTGATGCGCCTGCGCGGCCAATGCCGTTTGCTTGACCTGTTGCAGCAGCGCGCTGAACGGCTGCTGCCCGTCGATCTCGGCGCGCAGCACCTGGGTGTTGATGAAGAAGCCGATCAGGCCTTCGGTTTCCAGACGCGAACGGCCGGCACTCGGCACGCCGACGCTGATGCCCGACTGCCCGCTCTGGCGGTGCAGCAGGGTCTGGAAACTCGCCAGCAATAGCATGAACAACGTCACTTGCTGCTCCTGCGCACGCTTACGCAAACCGGCCAGCAGCTGGCGATCGACGTTCAACGTCAGGCTGGCGCCATGCTCGCTACGGCGGGCCGGGCAGGTCAGTTCGCTCGGCAACTCCAGCGGCGCCTGGCTGCCCGCCAGTTGCTCGCGCCACCACGCCAGTTGCCGCGCGCCCTCGCCGGCTTCCAGCCAGTCGCGTTGCCAACGGGCGTAGTCGCTGTAAGCCACCGGCAGTGCCGACAGGTTGGCTGCACGCCCGTCAACGGCAGCCTGATACAGCGCGCTGAACTCATCGACCATCACCTGCATCGACCAGCCATCGGCGGCGATGTGGTGCACGGTGAGTACCAGCACATGGTCTTCGGCGCTGACTTGAAGCAGCAAACAGCGCCACAGCGGGCCGTTGCGCAGATCGAAAGGTTGGGCGATTTCTGCGGCCACCGCACTGTTGATCGCCGACTCATCGATGGGTTGTTCGTTGAACTGCAATGGCAGCTCGACATGCACCACCGGGCGCGCCTGCTGACCATCCTGTTCGAAGGTGGTGCGCAAGGTTTCGTGGCGCAGCTGCAACTGGGCGAAGGTTTTGCGCAGGGCGTCGCGGTTCAGCGGGCCTTTGAGGCGCAGCGCCGCCGGGATGTTGTAGGCCGCGCTGTGCGGGTCCAGTTGCCAGAGAATCCACTGGCGTTGCTGGGCGTAGGACAGCAGGCGTGGCTGATCGTCTGCTGCGCGTTGCAGCGGCGGTTGGCCGCTGAGGCTCGCTTGCGCAGCGCGCTCGGCGAACTCCGCCAGATTCGCCGCCGAGAACAGGCTGCTCACCGACAGCTCAAGTTGCAGGTGCTGACGTACACGGGAGATCACTTGCAGCACCAGCAACGAGTGGCCGCCCAGCTCGAAGAAGTTGTCGTCACGACCGACTTTCTCGACCTGCAGCACTTCTTGCCAGATCTGCGCGAGTTGCATTTCCAGACCTTCGGCAGGCGCTACAAAGGCACGTTGAGCATCGCCCGCTTCAACCCGTGGCAAGGCCTTGCGGTCGAGCTTGCCGTTGTTATTGAGCGGCAACCTGTCGAGCAGGACCATGTGGTTGGGCACCATGTAGTCCGGCAACGATCGCTGCAGGATGGCTTTGAGCCCTGCCAGGTATTCAGCCTGCGCAACCACCGCGCCGCTGGCGACGACGTAGGCCACCAACTGTGTGCCGTCCTGGGCGATGACGGCGGCTTCGCGCACCTCGTCCCGGGCCTGCAGGCAGGCTTCGATCTCGCCCATCTCGATGCGGAAACCGCGAATCTTCACTTGGTGGTCGATACGCCCGACGTACTCCAGATCGCCGTTACCGTTGTAGCGCGCCAGATCGCCGCTGCGGTACAGCCGTGCGCCCGGTTCGCGGGCAAACGGGTCCGGCAGGAAACGTTCGGCGGTCAGCGCCGGACGGTCGAAATAGCTTTGCGCCAGGCAGGCCGGCGCGCCGATGCACAACTCGCCGACGCCGTCGGCCGGCAGTAGCTGACCGGCAGCGTCCAGCACGTACAGCGCACGGCCGGGAATGGCGCGGCCGATTGGAATGCCGAAGGCATCGCTGGCATCGGCCAATTGGCATTCATGCACGCTGGACACCACGGTCGCCTCGGTCGGGCCGTAGGTGTTGAGCAGGCGCACGTGGCTCAAGCCGGACTGATGCCACAGGCGCAGGCCTTCCACCGACATGGCTTCACCGCCGACGTGAACCTGGCGCAAATCGCCGAGGTTTTGCACCACGCCGCTGGCGCATTCGCGGGCCAGCAGGAACCAGTAGGCGGCCGGCAAGTCGGCCACCGTCACGCCCTGCCCGACGATTTCTGCAGCCAGTCGGCCGGCGTCCCACAGGTCGTCGCCGCGCATGATCAAGGTTGCGCCGACGCACAATGCCGGGAAGCATTGTTCGACGAAGCCGTCGAAGCTGAAGGTGGCGAATTGCAGGACGCGATCGGTGGGTAACAGTTTTGAGTAGTCGGCGGCGGTCTGGCAGAACTCGCGCAGGGCGGCGTGGGTAATGGCGACGCCTTTGGGTTGGCCAGTGGAGCCGGAGGTGTAGATGATGTAGGCGAGATCTTCAACGGTTGGGAGGCCGCTATCGCGAGCAAGCTTTGCTCCTACAGGGGTTGTGGTGTCTTCGAGGGTTAGGCGTCTTACGTTAGGTACGTCTTCGAGGAGGCCGGATTCGTGGAGCAGCACGTCGAGGCGGCTGTCTTCGATCATGTAGGCCAGGCGTTCGGTTGGGTATTTTGGATCGAGGGGTACGTAGGCCGCGCCGCTTTTCAGGACCGCCAGCAGGCTGACGATCAGTTGCGGGCCGCGGCGTACGGCCAGGCCGACGCGCTTGCCGGGGCCGGCGCCATTGTCGATCAGGCGCTGGGCCAGGTCGTTGGCTTGTGCATTGAGTTGGCCGTAGCTCAGGGTGTGGCCGTCTACCTGCAATGCCAGTGCGTCGGGAGTGGCGGCGGCTTGCGCGGCGATCTGTTCGTGGGCCAGAAGCGTTGTGGATAACTCAACCGCAGGCGGCTGGCTGATCGCGAGCACCGCGTGCTTTCCATCGACGTCCAACAGCTCAAGCGAGCCCAACGCCGCCTCCGGCGATGCCACCAATTGCGTCAGCAGGTGCTGCAAATTAGCTGACAACTGTGCGACCTGAGCCGCGCTGAAACGCGCCGCGTCATAACTGAACTCCAGACCCAGGCCTTCGCCCAATTCGATGCCCAGGGTCAGCGGATAGTGGGTGCGCTCGTGGTTGTGCAGGTTGCCGAACGTCAATCCGGCCGGTGCGCCCTGCTTCAGCGCTTCGGCCACCGGGAAGTTTTCGAACACCAACAGGCTGTCGAACAACGCAGAACCCTGCTGCCCCGCCCAACCCTGGATGTCGTACAGCGGCACATGCTCGAATTCGCGCATGGCCAGGTTCAGGCCTTGCAATTCGCCCAGCCACTGGCTGACGGTCTGGTCCGGTTTCATCGCGCACACCTGCGGCAGGGTGTTGATGAACAGGCCCAGCTGTTGTTCGATCCCCGGCAACGGCGCCGAACGCCCGGCCACGGTGGCGCCGAACACCACGCAATCCTGGCCGGTGTAGCGTTGCAGCAACAGGCTCCACGCCGCTTGCAACAGGGTGTTGAGGGTGACTTTCTGTTGACGGGCGAACTCGGCCAGACGCTGGGTGGCGCGGTTGTCGAGGCTGACGCGATGCTCTTCGCTACCCGTCGCGCCTACCGGTGGACGCAAGGCTTCGGCCAGCAAGGTCGGTGCTTGCAGCGGTGCCAATGCGGCTTTCCAGAACTTTTCACCAGCCGGCACCGATTGCTGCTGCAACCAACCCAGGTAGTCGCGGTATTGACCCGTTGGCGCTGGCAGCGGCTGGCCGGCGGCGTAGTGCTGGATCACTTCGGCCAACAACTGCGCGTTGCTCCAGCCGTCCATCAAGATGTGGTGGCTGGTGTAGATCAGGTGCCAGGCGTCAGCGCCGGTACGCACCAGTTTCAGGCGAAACAACGGTGCCATGCCCAGCTCGAAACCTTGCGCGCGCTCGGCGTCGGCCAGTGCATCGGTGTCAGTCGCTTCAAGCACTTCGAGTGGCAACGCGACCTGACGGGCAATCGCCTGATGTGCGGTATCGAGGCCTTGCCAGTGGAAGCTGCTGCGCAGGATGTCATGACGCTCGACCGCGGCTTGCCAGGAACGGGTAAAGCGCTCGGAGTCCAACCCGCCGATGTCCAGGCGCAACTGGCTGATATAGGCGCCGACCTGCGGTTCGTACAGGGTGTGGAACAGCATGCCCTGCTGCATCGGCGACAGTGGGTACAGGTCTTCGAGATTGGCGACGGCGAGCGGCAGCCCGTCCAGTTGTGCCTGATCGATGCGCGCCAGCGGGAAGTCCGATGGCGTGGCTTGCGGTGCTTCCAGGGCGCAGCAATGTTCGATCAGTGCGATCAGTTCCTGGGCGTAATCGTCAGCCAGGTGCTGGACGGTCGCGGTGTCGAACATCTCACGGCTGAAGCCCCAGCTCAGGGACAACTCCCCGCCGTAGACCTGGCCTTCCACCACCAGCCAGTTGCCCAGCGGGGCCGACGGGTTCTGCGCGATGCCGTTGCCTTCGGTGGACGGGGTGAATAAGGCACCCTCGTCGAACTGACGGTCGAACTGCCCCAGGTAGTTGAAGGTGATGCGCGGTTGCGGCAACGCCGCCAGTTCGGCGCGGGTCTGTACGCTGCCGAGGTAGCGCAGCGCGCCGTAGCCCAGCCCCTTGTCCGGGACGCTGCGCAGTTGTTCCTTGATGGTTTTGATCGAGGCGCCGAGATCGGCAGTTGGTTTGAGGTTGACCGGGAACAGGCTGGTGAACCAACCCACGGTGCGCGTCAGGTCGACGTCATCGAACAGGTCTTCGCGGCCATGGCCTTCGAGCTGGATCAGCGTGCTGCCCTGCCCGCTCCAGCGGCCAACGGCGCGTGCCAGTGCGGTCAGCAGCAGGTCGTTGACCTGGGTGCGGTAGGCCGCTGGGGCCTGTTGCAGCAGCTGGCGGGTTTGCTCGGTATCGAGCTTGATTTCGAGTTTGTGTTCGAAGCGGTTTTCCAGTGCGCCGTGCGGGCGTTCGCACGGCAGGTCGACTGGCGCATCCTGCAGTTGGGCCTGCCAGTGGCCGAGGCTGAGTTCGAAGGCTGGAAGGTGATCCTGCAAACGCGCGACCCAGCGCTGGTAGCTGCTGGTTTTTGCCGGTGCCGCAGCGCCGTTGTAGAACTGCTGGAGATCTTCCAGCAGCACGCGCCAGGACACACCGTCCACCGCCAGATGGTGAACCACCAGCAGCAAACGCTGGCTGCCGTCAGCCATCGACACCAGCAGTGCGCGCAGCAACGGGCCGTTGTGCAGGTCGAGACTGCGCTGGGCTTCATCGCACAAGGCGTTCAGCGCTTCGACCGATTGCGCCTGGCGCTGCCACAGCACCGAGTCGGTGGTCGGCGCGGCATAGGTCTGCTGCCAGCCGCTATCTGTCGGTTGATAACGCAGGCGCAGGCTGTCGTGATGGGTCAGAAATTGTTCCAGGGCACGCTCCAGTGCTTCGACGTTCAACGCCTCGCGCGGTACCAGCAACAGCGACTGGTTCCAGTGCTGACGCGCAGGGATAGCCTGCTCGAAGAACCACTGTTGCACCGGCGCCAGCGCTACCGCGCCGCTGGCCGGGCCTTGGTCGATCAGCTGTTGCTCGCCACTGCGCGCCGCCTGGGCCAGGCTGCGGACGGTCTGATGCTGGAACAGGTCCTTGGGGCTGAGCACGATCCCGGCCTGCCGGGCGCGGCTGACCACTTGCATCGAGACGATGGAGTCGCCGCCCAGTTCGAAGAAATTGTCTTCCAGGCCGACGTTGTCGATGGCCAATACGTCTTGCCAGATCGTCGCGAGGGACTTTTCCAGCGCACTGCGTGGCGCCACGTGTTCGCGTTGTTGCTGGCTGCCATCCACCGCCGGCAACGCCTTGCGGTCGAGTTTGCCGTTGGGGGTCAGCGGCAGTTGCTCGAGGAACAGCAGGAACGCCGGGACCATGTAGTCCGGCAGGTGCTGACGCAAGGCCGCTTTCAGGGATTCACGCAGGGTCGCTTGCGCATCGAGGTCGACCAGCAACGCCGGATCGCTCGGCACGATGTAGGCCACCAGGTGCTGACCGTTGATGCCGTCCTGGGCCAGCACCGCCAGTTCGCGCACCGCGTCCTGTTGCAACAGCCGCGCTTCGATTTCACCCAGCTCGATGCGCAAGCCACGGACCTTGACCTGATGGTCGATGCGGCCAACGTACTGCAGGGTGCCGTCGGCCTGATAACGAGTCAGGTCACCGGTGCGGTACAGGCGTTCGCCGGTGCTGGAAAACGGGTTGGGTACGTACTTTTCCGCAGTCAGGCCTGGCCGTGCCAGGTAACCACGGGTGATGCCCGCGCCACTGAGGTACAGCTCGGCGGATACGCCTTGTGGCACCGGTTGCAGGTCGGCGTCCAGCAGATAGCTGGCGGTGTGCTTGAGCGGGCGGCCGATATTGGCGCGGCCACCGGCCTCGCGGCGGGTCCAGGTGGAATAGGTGGTGTCTTCCGAAGGGCCGTACAGATCGTAGACGTGCTCGACGGTCGGCTGCTGGTACAGCGCGTCCACCAGGCTTTGTTTCAACGGCTCACCGGCCAGGTTGATGATGCGCACGCTCGGCGGGATGTGCCCGTCGCGCTGCAGCGCGTTGATCGCCGAGGGCACGGTGTTGATCAAGCGCACCTGATCCCGGGCCGGCAGCTGCGACAACTCCAGGGCGTTGCGGGCAATGATCAGCGATCCGCCGTTGGCCAGGGTGACGAACAGTTCCCACACCGACAGGTCGAAGCACACCGACGTTGAAGCCAGCACGCCCTGGATGTCGTCGCGACTGTACACCGCCTGCGACCAGTCGATCAGCGCCAGCACGTTGCGATGGGCAATCGCCACACCCTTGGGCTTGCCGGTGGAACCGGAGGTGTAGATGACGTAGGCCAGGTTGTCCGGCGTGACGCCGGTGACCGGGGCGCTGATGGGGTAAGCCGCCAACGCGAGGCTGTCCATCAGCAACACTTGGGTATCGCTCGCCACGCTCAGGGTCCTGGCCACTTCCGCTTCGGTCAGCAGCACGAGCGCGCGGCTGTCTTCGAGCATGTAGGCCACGCGTTCGGCGGGGTAATCCGGGTCCAGCGGCACGTAGGCGCCACCGGCCTTGAGCACTGCCAGCAAGGCCACCAGCAGTTGCTCGGAACGCTGGATGGCCACGCCCACCCGCACTTCCGGGCCGACGCCGAGTTCGATCAGCTTGTGCGCCAGGCGATTGGCTTGGTGGTCGAGTTCGCCATAAGTCAGCTGGCGAGTGGCGAAGGTCACGGCAAGCGCATCCGGGGTCGCGGCGACTTGCTGGCTGATCAGTTCATGAATGCACAGGTCTTGGGCGAAGCCGTCGTCGGCGCGGTTCCAGTCATGGACGATGAGTTGGTATTCGGCTTGTTCCAGCAGCGGCAGATCGCTGATGCGCTGCTGGGTATCGCTGACCATGCCCTGTAAAAGGTGCGTCCAATGTTGCGCCATGCGCGCGATGGTCGCGGCGTCGAACAGGTCGTTGGCGTAGGTCAGCGCGGCGTGCAGCTTGCCGCCTTTTTCGTAGGTGTCCAGGGTCAGGTCGAACTGGGTGGTGCGCCCTTGCCACTCGATCGTGCCCAGCGCCAGGCCGGACGCCGTGGTCACCGTGGAGATGTCCGCGACCTGCGGCTGGTGGTTGTACATCACCTGGAACAGCGGCGTGTGGCTGAGGCTGCGCTCCAGTTTCAGCGCTTCGACCAGGCGCTCGAACGGCAGGTCCTGGTGAGCCTGGGCGCCAAGTGCGGTTTCCTTGATGCGGCGCAGCAGGTCGTCGACCCGGGTCTGGCCGTCCAGTTGCGTACGCAGCACCTGGGTGTTGACGAAGAAGCCGATCAGGCCTTCGATCTCGGCGCGGTTGCGGTTGGCGATCGGTACGCCGACGCGGATGTCGGTCTGCCCGGTGTAGCGGTGCAGCAGCACGTTGAAGGCGCCGAGCAGCAGCATGAACAAGGTGATGTTGTGTTTCTGCGCGGTGGCCCGCAGTTGCTCGGCCAGCTGGCCGTCGACGGCGAACTCGTAGCGGGTGCCGCGATAGCTCGGCATCGCCGGGCGCGGGTGATCGATGGGCAGCTCCAGCACCGGGTGTTCGTCGCCCAGTTGCGCCTGCCAGTAGTCGAGCTGACGCGCCTGCTCGCCCGCCTCCAGCCAGCGGCGTTGCCACAGGGCGTAGTCGCTGTACTGGATCGGCAAGGCTGCCAGTTGCGGTTGCGCGCCGGCATCGAAGGCGTCGTAGCAGCGGATGAATTCGTCGATCAGCACGTTCATCGACCAGCCGTCGGACACGATGTGGTGCAGGGTCAGCAGCAGGACGTGTTCCTGTTCGGCGAGCTTGAGCAAGGTCACGCGCAGCAACGGGCCAGTGCCCAGATCGAATGGCAGCACCGATTGGCGCTCGGCGGCTTCGGCCACGGCCTGCTCGCGCTCGGTGGCCGGTAAGGCGCTGAAATCGACTTGTTCGATTAGCAGCGGCGCTGTGGCCGGCACTTGCAGCAAGCTGTCGTCGGCCTGTGCGGCGAACACCGTGCGCAAGGTTTCGTGGCGCGCCACCAGGCTGGCGAATGCCTGTTCCAGCGCCGGCAGATTCAGGTTACCGGTCAGGCGCACCGCACCCGGCAAGTTATAGGCGCCGCTTTGCGGGTCCAGCTGCCAGAGAAACCACATGCGTTGCTGTGCGTACGACAGCGCCTGGCGATCCTCGGCCTCCACCCCCGCAGGAATCGGAAACCGGGCGAAATCCACGCCCTCCTTGTGCAAGGCCGCAAGGAACATCTGGCGCTTTTCCAGGGGCAACCCGATAAACCGGCGAGCAAGTTTCAAGGAGTCTTCAGCATTCATTTCTGGGTATCCGGATCAGTGGCGGGAAGCACAAAGGCACGTCGTCCCTATAAAACGAATGCAGACCGGAAAAATTAGCGAATGAGAATAAGTATCAGAAGGAAAGCGAGCGAAGTCTGGAAGGTTGTTGAAAATCATTGTGAGAGTGAGCCTGCTCGCGATAGCGGTGAGTCAGACGGCATTGATATCGACTGACACTCCGTCATCGCGAGCAGGCTCACTCCTACAGGGGATGGGTGGTGCTTGAGATTGGGTTAACCCGCCACGGCCATGGCATGCCGGCGATGATGAACTTCAAGCTGATCCTTGATCACCTTGAGCACCTTGGCTTCATGCTCATGGATGAAGAAGTGCCCGCCGGCGAGCATGTCCACGGAAAAGCTGCCGAGGGTTTCCTTGCGCCAGCCGATCAACTGCTCGCTGGTGGCGCGGTCGGCCTTGCCGCCGAGCACGTGCACCGGGCATTTGAGCAACGGCCGCTGCAGCGGCTCGAAACGCCCGCACAACTGGAAGTCGGCGCGCAGGATCGGCAGTGTCAGGCTCATCAGCTCCTGGTTGGCCAGCACTTCTTCGCTGGTGCCGTTCAGGCTGCGCAGTTGCTCAATCAATTCGGCATCGGTCTTGGGCTCGGCGAATCCACGGTCGTAGTCCTCGCGCAGGGTCGGCGCGGCAGTGCCCGAGGCGAACAGTGCGACGGGCTCAGGACAGCCAAGCGAGCGAAACGCATGGGCCATTTCACAGGCGAGCAACGCGCCGAGGCTATGGCCGAACAGGGCATAGGGCGCTTTGAGCATGGTTTTTTGTTCCAGCGCCAGTTGCAGCGCCAGGCGGCGCATGTCGGTGTGCAAGGGTTCGCCGAAGCGGGCACCGCGCCCCGGCAGCTCCACGGGCTGCAGCTTGATCCACTCCGGCAGCTTGCGCCGCCAGCGGCTATAGACCATGGCACTCGCGCCCGAATAGGGCAGGCACAGCAATGTCAGCTGGGTCACCGGGCTTACCTCGAAAGTTGTCTGTATAGGAGAACGGATGAGCGCCACGGGGAATTAGTCGTGCATGTATCCCCCTGTAGGAGCGAGCCTGCTCGCGATGGACGTCAACGATAACGCGGGGCATCAGACAGCCCGTGTCGTCCATGCGTCCATCGCGAGCAGGCTCGCTCCCACAGTTAGAACATCATTTCAGGTGGCGATAGCTTTGGATCGCGGAACCGAGGACAACCGCCCCCGCCCCAATCGCCAGCCAAAACCCGCTGCGCGCCCCGAACGCATCCACCATCCACCCCGACCCTGCCGCACCGATCGCCACGCCGATGCTCAACCCGGTCACCAGCCAGGTCAGGCCTTCCGTGAGTTTGGCCGGCGGCACGATTTGCTCCACCAGGGCCATGGCGACGATCAGGGTCGGCGCAAAAAACAGCCCGGCGACGAACACCGCCAGGGACAACCCGAGAATGTTCGTCGCCAGCAGCAACGGCAACGTCGTCACCGCCGTCGCGACCCCGCCGTAAAGAAACAGGCGCGGCAGCGGCACTTTCGAACGCAACGCACCGAACGCCAATCCGGCCAGGCACGACCCGATCGCATACACCGACAACACGATACTCGCCGCGGCCGGTTGGCCCTGATGCTGGGCGAAGGCCACGCTCACCACATCCACCACCCCGACGATGGTGCCCATGGCGACCATCAGCAGCATCAGCCACTGAATGTCACGCGAACGGATGATCGAGCCTTGATGGTGTTCCTCATGGGCGTGCACCGGCGGCTCGGTGCTGCGTTGCAACACGAAGGCCGTGACCCCGATCCCCAGCATCAGCAACGCCGCCAACGGCCCGGCCTCGGGGAACGCCACCACGCACAACCCCACCGACAGCGGTGGCCCGACGATGAAGCAGACTTCGTCGAGCACCGACTCCAGGGCATAGGCGGTTTGCAGTTGCGGCTGGCCGCGGTACAACTCGGTCCAGCGCGCCCGGACCATCGCCGACATGCTCGGCATGCACCCGGCGATCGCGGCGAACACAAACAGCGTCCAGTTCGGCGCCTGCAACCGGGTGCAAAGCAACACCAGCAACAAAGCCCCGCCCCCGATCAGCGCCGACACCGGCAGGATCCGGCGCTGGCCAAATCGGTCCACCAGCCGCGACACCTGCGGCGCACAAAACGCCGTGGCCAGGGCAAAGGTCGCCGCCACCGCCCCCGCCAAACCGTAGCCGCCCTGTAACTGCGACAGCATGGTGATCAGGCCGATGCCAGTCATGGAAATCGGCATGCGCGCAATCATCCCGGCCAGCACGAAAGCGCTGCTGCCTGGGGCTTTGAACAGTTCGCGGTAAGGGTTTGCCATGGATCCGGCCTCGATAAGGGCATGCAAGTTGCCATATGGCCGGTAGCAGGGAAAGGTCCGAATTGTTGGTTGAATGTGAAGCCCCCATCGCCAGCAGGCTGGCTCCCACATTGGGTGGGTGTACATCAGTCATTGTGGGAGCCAGCCTGCTGGCGATGGGGCCAGAACAGTCACCGCGAAATGAACTCCCGCCCGCCAAAACCAGTCAGCTATTTAAGCCCTCAGCTCCCGGAGCCTCGCCCCAATGGCTGATCACCCCGAACGCCAAAGCCCCATCGACGCTCACGGCATCATCGGCGACATGCGCAGCGCCGCGCTGGTCAATGACAAGGGCAGCGTGGATTTTTTCTGCTGGCCGGAGTTCGACAGCCCGTCGATTTTCTGTTCGCTGCTGGACACCCCCGAGGCCGGTATTTTCCAACTGTCCCCGGACTTGCCGGACGCTCGCCGCGAGCAAATCTACCTGCCCGACACCAACGTGCTGCAAACCCGCTGGCTCAGTGATCGTGCCGTGGTGGAAATCACCGACCTGCTGCCCATCGGCGACACCGAAGACAACCTGCCGGTGCTGATGCGTCGGGTCCGGGTGGTCAGCGGCCAAGCGACGTTTCAAATGCGCTGCGCCGTGCGCCACGACTACGCGCGCGCCCGCACCCTCGCCCGCCTGGATGAACAGGACGTGATCTTCGAGGCCGCCGATCAGCCGTCCCTGCGCCTGGCAGCAGATCAGCCATTGCGCATTGACGGGCAGGCAGCCGTCGCCGAATTCACCCTGGAGCAGGACCAAACCGCCGAGTTCCTGCTGGGCGCTATCGACGATCCACGCTTCAAGGAAAAAGGCGCCACGTTATGCCTGGAACGCACGCTGAAGTTCTGGCGCGACTGGATCGGCCAATCCAACTACCGGGGCCGCTGGCGGGAAATGGTCAACCGCTCGGCCCTGGCCATGAAGCTTTTGACCTCGCGCAAACATGGCGCAATCCTCGCCGCGGCGACCTTTGGCCTGCCCGAAACCCTCGGCGGCGAGCGCAACTGGGATTACCGCTACACCTGGATCCGCGACGCCTCCTTCACCGTGTATGCCTTCATGCGCCTGGGTTTCACCGAAGAGGCCAACGCCTACATGCGCTGGTTGCGCGGACGCGTCAGCGACTGTCGTGGCCAACCAATGAAACTCAATATCCTGTATGGCATCGACGGTCGCCAGGAACTGCCGGAAATCGAACTCTCGCACCTGTCCGGGCACGGTGGTGCCACGCCGGTGCGCATCGGCAACCTGGCGTACGCGCAGGTCCAGCTGGATATTTTCGGCGAACTGCTGGACGCGGTGTACCTGGTCAACAAATACGGCGAAGCCATCTCCCACGAAGGCTGGAAGCACACCGTGGAAGTGGTCGATCAGGTGTGCGAAACCTGGCAGCAGGAGGACGTCGGCATCTGGGAAATGCGCGGCGAGCAGCACCACTTTTTGCACTCGCGACTGATGTGCTGGGTCGCTCTGGACCGGGCGATCCGTCTCGCCTCGAAACGCTCGCTGCCCGCGCCGTTCGCCCGCTGGGACCAGACGCGCCAGGACATCTACACCGACATCTGGGAAAACTTCTGGAACGACGAACGCGGGCACTTCGTGCAGCACATCGGCGGCACCGGCCTCGACGGTTCGATGCTGCTGATGCCACTGGTGCGTTTCGTCAGCGCCAGGGACCCGCGTTGGCTCGCAACCCTCGGCGCCATCGAGAAAAACCTGGTGCGCGACGGCATGGTCTACCGCTACCACAACGACGATCAACACATCGACGGCCTGCCCGGCACCGAAGGCGCCTTCGCCGCCTGCTCATTCTGGTACGTCGAATGCCTGGCCCGCGCCGGCCAGGTGGAAAAAGCCCACCTGGAATTCGAGCAACTGTTGCGCTACGCCAACCCGCTGGGGCTGTACGCCGAAGAATTCGACAGCCGCGCGCGACACATGGGCAACACGCCACAGGCGCTGACGCACCTGGCGTTGATCAGTGCGGCGTGTTTTCTGGATCGCAAGCTCAGCGGCGAGAAGAGTAACTGGCAGCCGTAGGAGCCAGCGGTGCGGCAATGGTTTTGTGTAGGCCGGTATCCTACATTTCATAAACGAAATATGAGTCCAGTCCCCGAAAATACCCTGTTGCCAGCCACTACATCCCCACCTAACATCCCCGTCCAACGGGCACAGCGGAGCTGTCCAACAAAACCCGAATTCAAGGAAAAAGAATGACCCAGCGCATCCACCGCAGCATCGACCTCCCCCTTCGCACCGGCCTGAACCGCAACGAACTGTGGGAAGCCCAAGACAAGGGCCTGATCAAATGCTGGGAAGTCGGCCGCCAGCGCGCCGCCCGCTTCCCCGACCTCGCCCATCAATGCCTCGCCGGCGAACTGCCGGTGCTGGGCTGGAAAGGTGGCGTCAGCCGCAGCCTGAAAAAGCTAGAGAAATACGGTTCCCTCAAATACCTCGCCCAATGGCAGGGCTTGCGCGGGGAGGATCTGGATGTGGACTTGAAGGAAGAACGGTCGCTGACCTGTTCACGGACCGGGATGATGGTGACGTTTACACCGGATCGGACGAAGTATTTCAACCAGATGGCGGAAGTGGAAGTCTAAGGAGAGGACCATGGTCGACTTGCATCAGGAGTTTCAAAACAGCGGTTTTTTCCACGAAGCACGAATTGACAGGAGATCGGCTGATGCACTAGTTGGTATCGCTGCAGGGCTCGCCGCTGACGGCAAAATCAACCAGCAAGAAGCCGAGTTTCTCAAGTCATGGATCGAAACTCATCTATGCCATCTCGGCGATCCCGTCGTGAACATTCTCTATAAACGCCTTGCAAGCATGCTGAGCGATGGTGTGTTGGACTCCGACGAGTCTGCAGAGCTACTGGATATGCTCCACCAGTTCGCAGGCCTGCCCGTGGGCTCGGAGCAAATCCGTACCACTCCTAACAGCCTTCCTCTCGATAATCCCGCCCCCGATCTGAGTTGGGCTGATCGTGTTTTCCTGTTCACCGGAGTGATGGCTTACGGCCCGCGCAAAGATTGTGAATCACTCATTGTTGAACGTGGGGGATTGATCGGTGGATCTGTCAGCAAGAAAGTCCATTATCTTGTGGTTGGCAGTATCGGCAACGATCAGTGGTTACACAGCAGCTATGGAACAAAAATCAAAAAAGCCGTTGAACTGAGGGAAAGTGGCGTTCCCATTGCAATCATCAGTGAAGATCATTGGCAAAGGGTGCTTTTCGGATAACACCCACTCAGCCGGGAGTGTCGAATGAACAATGATGTGCGGATACAACATGTCCTGACTCCTGGCCTGAACCTCGCCTATGAGGAGCACGGCCCCATCACCGGCGACCCAGTCATTTTGCTCCACGGCTTCCCCTATTCCCCGCGCGCTTACGACGAAATCGCTCCACGGCTCGCTTCAAAGGGCTACCGCGTGATCGTCCCCTATCTGCGCGGCTACGGCCCGACCCGCTTCAACAACCCCGACACCCTACGCTCCGGTCAGCAAGCCGCCCTGGCCCAGGATTTGCTCGATCTGATGGACGTCCTTGGCATCCCGCAAGCGGCCCTTTGCGGCTACGACTGGGGTGGTCGGGCGGCGTGCATCGTGGCGGCGCTGTGGCCGGAGCGGGTTCGTTGCCTGGTGACGGGGGATGGTTACAACCTGCAAGACATTCCCCATTCAACCCGGCCA
This sequence comes from Pseudomonas sp. GM78, assembly GCF_000282475.1. Taxonomy (GTDB): domain Bacteria; phylum Pseudomonadota; class Gammaproteobacteria; order Pseudomonadales; family Pseudomonadaceae; genus Aquipseudomonas. The sequence goes on along the minus strand of NZ_AKJF01000056.1, from coordinate 17,163 downwards.
CTGGACCCGGAAACCGAGCATCGCCTCTGGTACCAGTACTATTTCCACACTCCACGGGGCGTCGCCGGCCTGACGGAGAATCGCCGGGCCCTGTGTGAATTGCTCTGGAAATTGTGGTCGCCGACCTGGGCCAAGGGTCCTGAGCTGTACCCGCTGAGCGCGCCTGCCTTCGACAACCCGGATTTTGTCGAAGTGGTGATTCACTCGTACCGGCACCGGTTCATGTATGCGTCCGGCGATCCGGCGCTGGAGTGGATGGAAGAAGCCCTGGCCCGACAGCCACTGATCAGCGTGCCGACGATTTCCCTGTGTGGTGCCGACGATGGCGTGGGCCCGGCGCCCGAGATCGACGACGACATCGAGCACTTCACCGGGCATTACGAGCGCCGGGTGCTGGCCGGTACAGGGCACAACATTCCCGAAGAAGCGCCCGAGGCCACGCTCAAGGCATTACTGGATCTGCTGCAGCACTGACCGAAAACCGCTCGCGATAAGCCTGCGGTGTTACCCCCATGGCCCGCAGGAAACTGCGGCGCAGGGTTTCTTCGCTGCCGAATCCGCATTGCACGGCCACGCGCTTGATGGGCACGCCCGTATCGCTGAGCAGGCGTCGCGCGGTTTCGACCCGGATCAGCTCGATGGCCCGGGCCGGGGTCTGGCCGGTGTCGGCGCGGTAGTGGCGCACGAAGCTGCGTTCGCTCATGCCGGCCTGGTTGGCCAGGGCTGGAATGCCCAGGTCCTTGCTGAGGTTTTCACTGATCCAGGCGTGAAGTTCGTCGAAGCGGTTGCCTTCTTTCTGCAAAGACAGGGTCACGCTGAATTGCGACTGGCCGCCAGGGCGTTTCAGGAACACCACCAGTTGCCGGGCCACTTCCAGGGCCATGGTCCGACCGAGGTCGGCTTCGACCATCGCCAACGCCAGGTCGATACCGGCGGTCACCCCGGCCGAGGTCCAGACCGGACCATCATTGATGAAGATCGGATTGGGCTCGACCTGCAATCGCGGGTGTTGCTGCGCCAACTGTTCGCAGCGGGTCCAGTGGGTGACCACGCGCCGGCCATCGAGCCAGCCGCTGGCCGCCAGTAAAAACGCCCCGGTGCACACCGATGCCACCCGCCGGCACGTTGCCGCGTGTACACGTACCCAACTGACCAGTGACGGGTCCTGCGCCGCCGCATAGACGCCCCAGCCGCCGGCGATGATCAAGGTGTCGCTGCCCTGCCCGGGCAAAGGCTCGGCCAGCAGCGCCAAACCCGCCGACGACATCACCGCCCCGCCGCTGCTGGCAATCACCGACGGCGCATACGGTGGCGGCGAACCTTGCTGGCGGGCGATGTCATTGGCCGACGCAAACACCTGCAACGGCCCGGTGACATCGAGTACTTGCACATTGGCGAAGGCGAGTACGTGAATGGTTTTCGACATGTTGGCGTAATTCGTGGGGTGATTGGCGTATACGCCAAATCCTAGGCGCCTAGAGTGAAGGCGTCCACCCACTCCAGGAGAAAAACACCATGACCTTGCAGATCGGTTTTCTGTTGTTTCCACAGGTGCAGCAACTTGACCTGACCGGCCCGTACGACGTTCTGGCGTCGCTGCCCGACGTGAAGGTGCATCTGATCTGGAAGGACCTGATGCCCATCACCGCCAGCACCGGGCTGGTGCTCAAGCCGACCGTGACTTTCAACGACTGCCCGGCGCTGGATGTGATTTGCGTACCCGGTGGCAGCGGGGTCGGGCCGTTGATGGAAGATGAACCTACCCTGGCGTTCATCAAGACCCAAGCCGCCAACGCGCGGTACGTGACGTCGGTCTGCACCGGTGCGCTGGTGCTCGGTGCGGCGGGCCTGCTCAAGGGCAAACGCGCCACCACCCACTGGGCGTATCACGAGTTGCTGGCGCCGCTGGGAGCGATTGCGGTGGCGGATCGGGTGGTGCGCGACGGCAATCTGCTGACCGGTGGCGGGATTACCGCAGGCATTGATTTTGCCCTGACCCTGGCCGCTGAGCTGTTCGATCAGGACACCGCTGAGCTGGTGCAACTGCAACTGGAATACGCACCTGCGCCGCCATTCCAGGCGGGTAGCCCGCAAACGGCGCCCGCCAGCGTGCTGGAGGAAGCTCGCGCACGTGCCGCCAGTTCATTGAAACTGCGCGCGCAAATCACCGAGCGGGCGGCGGCGAAACTCGGCTGACAATAAAATCCTGGCGGCGAGAACCGCGGTTCAAGCAGCCAGGATTTTTCTGACGCCCACAAAAAAACCCGCCGAAGCGGGTTCTTCCAAGACCATTACAACTCCCTGTCGTCAGCATTCCTTGCAAATGGCCGATCATCCATGATCCTGAGAGCACTCCCTGTGTCTCAGTGGATGGGGCCAGAATACGCATCGGATCCAATATGTAACAGAGGACATAGTTGTAACCGCGTGTAAGACATTCGCTATAGCTGCCCTTCCCAAACGCTCTAGGATGCTTTTAACCAGGGATCTGCCGTCACTCATTCCCTCGCTCGCGGGCCTTGGCGTTTTCGATGAGAAATTGTTCCAATCGGCTCAATTGCTCTTCCCAGCCACGGCTGTCCATGTAATACGCCTCCTTCTGGCGTATGTCGGGAATGTGGGCGAAACCTGACTCGGAAACCTTGAGTAACGTGCCGTCTTCGTAATCCTGCAGTTCGAATTTGACCAGCGTGGTGGGCTCCTGGGAGTAGTCGATCCTGGGGTTCACCGCGTAGGGGTGCCAGCGAAAGGAAAACAGCTGCTGCGGCTCGACCCGCTCGACCAGCACGTTCCACAACACATGTTCATAACCGGGATACGTAACCTGCCCCTGCGTCCACTCGCCGGCGATGAATCGCCGGCCTTCAAGCGCAACGCCGAACCACTGACCGAACGCCTCGGCATCCACCAAAGCGCGCCACACATGGGCGCGGGGCGACTTGAGCATGATTTTGCGTTCAAAACTGTTGGGTACTGGTTTCATACGTCACCTCCTGTAATGAACAACAGTAGGCCTCTAAGACAACATGTCCAGCCCGAAAGTTGTATCAAGCCGCTGTCCGTTGTCGAAATCGCCGCCTTTGGATCGCTACACTGCCCCCAATTCCCCTGTCATAGCGAGCCTTCCCCATGTACTCACGCTTCCTTCTGGTACTGACACCTTTGCTGTTCACGCCCTTGGCCCAGGCCGCCGACTGCGACAATGCCAGCGACCAGGCCACGCTGAACCAGTGCGCAGCGCAGCAGCATGCGGCGGCGGACAAGGAGTTGAATGCGCTTTACCAGCAGATCACCGCACGATTGAAGGGCAATCCCGACAGCAAGAAACTGCTGGTGGGTGCGCAGCGTTCGTGGATCGGGTTTCGCGATGCGGAGTGCAAGTTTTCGGCGTCGGGGGTGGAAGGCGGGAGTGTTTATCCGCTGATCTACGGCAATTGCGTGACCGAACTGACCAAGGCGCGGGTGGAGACGTTCAAGACTTACCTGAAGTGCCAGGAGGGGGATTTGGGGTGTCCGGTGCAGGGGGGTTGATTCTCTAGCGTCTGTAAGGGCCAATCGCGAGCAGGCTCACTCCTACAGGGTTTTCGGTCAGGCACAACATTTATGTTCACCGAAAATCCACTGTAGGAGTGAGCCTGCTCGCGATAGCGTCAGTTCAGGCGCCGCAATTACCGCACAAAAATCTGCGCCGTCGTAATCGCCATATCCCCACCCGGCAACTTGATGTTGCCCACCTGCTTCAAGCTGTCGGCATCGAAGATCGCCACATCGTTGAAGGTGCCGGCCAAGTAGATCTTGCTGCCGTCCTTGTTGAAGGAAATGCAGTAGTAGGAGTGATCGAGCGTCGCCGCCTGGAGCATTTTCTTCTCCTTGATGTCGTACTTGGCCAGGCGGTTGAGCACGCCAAACATCAGGTTCGGGTCTTTGGGCGAGCGCATGCCGCTGAAGTAGATCTCCGTCAGGGGGCCGAAGTCGGTGGTTTCGGTCTTGCCGGTCTTCAGGTCGACACTGAACAGGCCGTACAGGTATTCGGCGGTGGCCGGGTCCTGTTTCTTGTCCTTGAATTTCGCCGCGGTGTAGAGCAGCGAGAAATCATGCCGATAGGTCTGCTGGTTCCACACGTAGAGTACGTCCGGCGCGCTGTAGTTCGGGCGTTTCCAGTGACGGCTGGGGATCAGCACGTCGAACTTGCCGGTTTGCACATTGACCTTGTAGATATCCGCCCCGGCCACGTACAGCGTGCCGTCGTCCCCGCTCTGCATGATGGTCAACTGGCGCGGCGCCGGGAAACTGCGCACCGGCTTGGCGTCCATGCCGGCGTCGGTCTTGTACACGTCGAGCCGGGGCTGCTGCACCTCGTAGCGATCGTTCATCATCAGCGTGGGGTTAGCGATGGTGTACAACTCCGCGCCGTCATGGCTGACGGTGAAGGCGAACATGGACTTGGCTTTCTCGCCCGGTTTCTGGGTGATGCTGGCGTGGAACACCTGCTTGCAGCTGTCCAGCTCGACGCCATAGACATCCGCGTAATGGTTGTTCAGCACGTAGGCGGTCTTGCGGTCCGGCGACAATTGCACGCTGCCAGGGCCGAAGGCGTCGGGCATCTTGCAGGTCTTGTACAAGGTGTCGGTGGCCAGGTCGATCACGTGCAGGTTGTTCGGGTAATTGGTGGTCAACATGTATTCGTGACCGTCTTGCAGCGCGGTGTTTTCATCGGCCAGAACAGCGAGCGAAAACGTACTCAGGACGGCGAACGCGGCCAGGCCGCAGGCTTTGATGCTGTGCATGCTGGAATCCTTCTTGTTATTCGATCACTTGTCTTTCGGGAAGACAGTGCCAAGGTTTCGCCAGTTGTCGTTGGACGCCTGGGCATCCTTGTTCCAGTCCGGGTAGGTGCTCATCATGTCCGGCACCTGGGCCGGCCACCAGCACGGATCGGAGCAGCCATACAGGTCGGCTTCCATCGGCTGGCACAGCGACGACACACCGCCAAACGCATCGATTTCCCAGCCCGGGTCGGTGGTCGAGGCACAGCCCGCCACGGAGCTCATGGCGACCACTTCTTCAATGCGGTTTTCATCCGCGGCCTGATCCAGCTTCAACGCTTTGTTATTGATTGCCTTGAGATGTTTCATGTCAGTGAGCCTTGCGCGGAGTGATGTAGCTGCTGATGAACGCAGGGTTATTGGCCATGATCCGGGTGTAGACCTCGATGCCGAAGTCGACCCAGTCACGCATCAGTTCGCAGTAGTGATAGGTCGGGTGGGTCGGGTCGCCGTAGCGGGCGTAGCTCTCGTGGTAGCAGCCGCCGGAGCACAGGTTGCGGATCTGGCAGTCTTCGCAACCGGTGTTGGTGCGGTCCAGGCGCTGGGACAGGAAGTCGTTCAACTCCACCTGTTTCACGCCGCTGTGCACGTTGCCGAAGGTCGGCAGGCTCGAACCGGTGAAGCGGTGGCACAGGTTCAGCTCGCCTTTGTGATCCACTGCCAGCATCTTCAGGCCCGCGCCACAGGGCAGGGCTTTCTTGTGGCCTTCGTGGATGTCGGTGATCAGTTGGTGCAGGTTGGAGAAACCGATGTTGCGGTGCTCCAGCGCGGCTTCCAGATAGCGCCGACCGAGGGCCTTCATGTTGGCGAACACCTGCACCAGTTCATCGCTGGTGAGGTTGAAGCTGCTGATGTCGCCGGAGGTCACCGGGGCAAAGCCGACTTCGGCGAAGCCCAGTTCGTTGAACAGGTGATCCCAGATGGTTTCGACGTCGGTGACGCCGGTGGTCAGGGTCACCCGCGCGCCCACCGGACGGCTGTTGTAGCGCGACAGCAGCATCTCGGCCTTGCGCCGCACCACGTCGTAGGTGCCCTGCCCGCCCACGGTGATGCGGTTGCGGTCGTGCACGGTTTTCGGCCCGTCGATGCTCACTGACAAGCCAAAGCGGTGGGCGTTGAGGTAGTCCACGGTCTCTTCGGTGAGCAGCGTAGCGTTGGTGGTCATGACGAATTCGACGAACTTGCCGGCCTCGCGAAAACGCTTCTCGCAGTAGTCGACCATGTACTCGATCAGCTTGCGGTTGCTCAGCGGTTCGCCGCCGAAGAACACCACGGTGAAACGCTCTTCGTCCGGGGATTCGCGCAACAGCATTTCCACCGAAGCGATCGCCGTCTCGACATCCATTTTCTTGCCGGCCGACGGCTTGTCGAGGTCTTCCTTGTAGCAGTAGGTGCAGCTCAGGTTGCAGCCGGTGTTGACGTTGAGCACCACGGTATTGATCGCCGTGCGCTCGACGCGTTTGGTGGCGATGTCCGGAGTCAGCGGCGAGCCGTCGCTGACCAGTTCCAGGGCCATCAGCTCGCGCAGGGTCTCGGTGATTTCCTCGCCGTTGAAACGCGCGGCGAGGCGCTGGATCAGGTCGTCCGACGAACAGCCCGGGCCGCGCAAGGTATCGATGATGGTGCCCGTCAATTCATCGCTGGCGAACAGCGAACTGCTGGGGATGTGAAACAGCATGCGGTCAGCATCGACCTGCACTTCATGCAGGTTGCGTTCGACCAGATTCAAGATAGCGCCCATTGCCAACCTCCTGTGCAGGCCCCGTTGTGCGGGGCGTGCGGTCATTCCGAAAAGTGTCTGATGCGATCAACGGTCAGCCAACTCATGGAATGGGTGGATTGTTCCAGCGTTGCACGGTCACGATCATGTGGCCTTCGCCGGTCAGGGATTTCCCTGCGTCGTCGACGGCGGCGATCACCTTGAGGTTGCCGGCATTGTTGGTGGACATTTTGCGCGCCGGGTTCGGCCCGGCATCGCCCGGGGTGAACACGCCCGCGTCGGCCTGCATGGTGCCGGCGAACTTGACGTCTTCATCTTCCTTGGCACGGTCATCGAAGGCCTCGACCTTCCACTGCGCCGGGAACACGCCGATGCGATACGGCTTGCCGTCAGCGCCCTTGCCCCAGGCTTCGGCATCGAAACGGCCCTGGACTTTCGGTGTCGAACCACCGCCCTCGCCGATCCGCGCCACCGAGAATTCCGGCACGACCTTGACCTGGTCGATCTTGCTGTAGACCGACAGGCTCGGGCCTTTTAGCGTGCCGACGGTGACCGCGTGCAAGCCCGGCTGGGCATTGGCGGCGGCCTTGAGCTTGACCTTGATACGCTCCGGGCTCTGCTCGACGACTTCGAGCACTTCCACGCCTTTGCCAAAGTTCGGCTTACCGCTCAGGCCGCTGCCGATCAGGGTGACTTCGCTTTCGCTGCCGGCCTTCACATAACCCGGCTGCACTGCCAGCAAACGCTGGGAGCCCTGCTTGGCGGCGACGAAGTCCAGGCCACGTTCATCGTGCTCGGCCTCGAACATCCGGCCCTGCATCGCGTTGCCTTGGGCGGCGAACACCTGGCGCATGGTCACGCCGTCGATGCTGACATTGCCGCGCCATTCGTAGCCCGTATAGAGAATCGCGCTGCCGTCGCCGTTGAACGACGTGCCATCGGCGTATTGGCCTTTGACGCTGACCTTGAAGGTGTCGCTGCCGTCGGCGCTTACGCTCATCACACCAGCCAGTTCGCCTTTGCCCGGCAAGTGACCGCTGAAGCTCCAGTCACCCACCAGTGCCTCGCTTTTCGGCGCGGTGCTCAGCCACTTTTTCCAGGCCGGGTTGTCCAGTGGATAGCGCTTGGCCAACAGCGGCACCATCTCTTTGCGCGCCAGGTCGAACCAGTCGCGGTCGCGGGACAGTGCCTGGTATTCCAGCGACGGCCATTGGCCGAGGTGGAAGTTCACCAAGCGTTCCCACTCCTGGGCCGGACGCCGTTGCAGGGCAACCCGCGCACCGGAGTGGCAGCGGCCGCACATCTGGCTGGTCTGGTCGTCGAATTTTTCGACGGTATTGAGTCGGCGCTCCATGGCGTAGCGCACGCCGTCGGTTTCGCTTGGCGCCAGGCCCTGGGTGTCGGCCAGGTACTTGACCAGCGTGCGGCGGTCTTCATCGCTGATCTGCAAACCGTGCATGGTCTGCATACGCGCAATGCTCATCAGCCAACCTTCCGGCGTTTTACGCTGGTGGCTAATGCGGCTCAGGGCGTTATCGGCTTCGGGGGTATGACAGCCCTGACAGGTTTCCTTGAGGATGGTCTGGGCGTCGCGGGCTGCCAGGCTGTGAGGCGAATGCAGGGCCACGCAAGCTGCGATGGCCAGCAGACTGGCGCTCATACCTGAACGGAGTTTTCTCTTCATCAACGTCGAACCTCGCACGGTGCTTTCTTATTTTTGTGGCTTATCGTTTTTTGGGTTTCTGCCGCCGGCGGCAAGCCGCTGACGGAGGCAGGAGAAACGTCTGCGATGAGCAATACACGGAGCGTGCCAGCTTAAGAACATTTCGTTGAATCAATGGGTTGCGGGTAATTACCGGGGTTTTGACGTAAACGTTAACGGCATTCCACGTTTAATTTCGCGACAACTGTTGCAACCTGAGACAGCATAGACCTCTGTAGGAGCGAGGCTTGCCCGCGAAGCAGTCACCGCGGTTTATCAGTAGAACCGCGTTATCGTTCTTCGCGGGCAAGCCTCGCTCCTACAGAGGGGGTGTTGCGGATGTCTCACGCCGTCGCAAATTGCGACGTTTGTCGATGTCATTGCGATTAGGAAAAGGGCCGCCAAACCCGTCGAATCAAGCCCTCGCCGCAAAAAACCGCTTCTGGCACAGCCATTGCGAAAGACCTCGCCACACGAACAAGACGAGGTTTCATCATGTCGCTTCCCAACCTGCTTCCCGCCACTTCGGCATTTATCCAGCGCGCCCCGCGCATGCTCATCGGTGGCGACTGGGTCGAGGCCGCCGACGGCCAGACCATGCCCCTGCACAACCCCGCCACGGGCGAAGTGCTGTGCGTGGTGCCACGGGCCACACCGGAAGATGTCGACCGCGCGGTACTGGCCGCCCGCCAGGCGTTCGATGATTCGACCTGGACCCGCACCCGTCCCCGTGAGCGGCAGAACCTGTTGTGGAAACTTGCCGACCTGATGCAGCGCGACGCCGAACTGCTGGCGCAGCTGGAATGCCTGAACAACGGCAAAAGCGCCGCCGTGGCGCAAGTGATGGACGTGCAGCTGTCCATCGACTTCCTGCGCTACATGGCCGGTTGGGCGACCAAGATCGAAGGCTCCACGGTCGATGTCTCGGCGCCGCTGATGCCCAACGACCAGTTCCACAGTTTCATCCGCCGCGAAGCGGTAGGCGTGGTCGGTGCCATCGTCGCCTGGAACTTCCCGCTGCTGCTGGCCTGCTGGAAGCTCGGCCCGGCCTTGGCCACCGGTTGTACCGTGGTGCTCAAACCCGCCGACGAAACCCCGCTCACGGCATTGAAACTCGCCGAGCTGGTGCTTGAGGCCGGTTACCCCGAGGGCGTGTTCAACGTGGTCACCGGTACCGGTATCACCGCAGGCTCCGCGCTCACTCAAAACCCGCTGTTGGACAAGCTGACCTTCACCGGCTCCACCGCCGTGGGCAAGCAGATCGGCAAGATCGCCATGGACTCCATGACCCGGGTCACCCTGGAACTGGGCGGCAAATCGCCGACCATCGTCATGGCCGATGCCGACCTGAAAACCGCCGCCGCCGGTGCCGCCAGCGCGATTTTCTTCAACCAGGGCCAGGTCTGCTGTGCAGGCTCGCGCCTGTATGTGCAACGCAAGCATTTCGACAATGTGGTGGCGGACATCAGCGATATCGCCAACGCCATGAAACTGGGTAACGGCCTGGACCCGAGCGTCGAGATGGGCCCGCTGATTTCCGCGCGCCAGCAGGCGCGGGTCTACGGCTACATCGAGAAGGGCCGCGAAAGCGGCGCGACCATCGCCTGCGGTGGCGAGCAGTTCGGGCCGGGCTTTTTCGTCAAGCCGACGGTGATCGTCGACGTCGATCAAAAACATTCGTTGGTGCAGGAAGAAATCTTCGGCCCGGTGCTGGTGGCGATTCCCTTCGATGACGAAGCCGATGCGCTGCGCATGGCCAATGACAGCCCTTACGGGCTGGGCGCGAGCATCTGGTCCAATGACCTGGCGGCAGTGCACCGGATGATCCCGCGGATCAAGTCGGGCTCGGTGTGGGTCAACTGCCACAGCGCCCTGGACCCGGCGTTGCCCTTCGGTGGCTACAAGATGTCGGGGGTCGGGCGCGAGATGGGGTATGCGGCGATCGAGCATTACACCGAGTTGAAGTCGGTGTTGATCAAGCTGTAATTTGCGGCGGCCAATAGACCGCCATCGCGGGCAAGCCCGCTCCCACAGTGATTTGTGTGATGTCGTAGATTGCAGCTTCACCACAAAACCCTGTGGGAGCGGGCTTGCCCGCGATAGGGCCCGCCCGGACAACCAGAAATCTTAGGGCTTGAACCCCTGAGCCAACAACCAACTCCTGACCATCCTCCCCTGCTCCACCGTCAGCCCCGCCAACACCTGCTCCGCCGGCTCACGGCACATCAACCGCCGCACCAACGGCGCCAACTCCACCCCCTGCACATGCCAGATCCCCAGCGGCTGATCCGCCGTGATCACCACTTCCGCCTCATCGACAAACCCGTCACGCAGCACCGGTGCCCGCTCGATCCTCAACGCAGTGAAATCCGCCTCGGCATGAGCCACCTCGGCATCCGGCCATTGCCGCCGCGCCTGCCAGAACGGTTGATCAAGCCAACGCTGTTCATCGGCATAAAAATCCCGGCCAATGCGCGCAAACCGCAGAAACAGCTGCTCCACCCGCTGCTGATGAAACCGTCGGGCCAGCGCCGCGCGCTCGGGTTTGCGCAACAAGGTATTGATCACCGCCGGTGCCTGCAGCGCCGAGGACAGGGATTGAAAGATGCCGTTGCCCGACAACGGATCGACCGCCATCGCCGCATCGCCGACCCGAATCCAGTTGTCACCGCACACCTGCGGGCTGAGAATCGCCGTGCTGCTGCGGGCGTGCAGCTGCAAATCCACCTCGGGGTCGGCACCGAAAAACGCCTGGGCGAACGACGATGCCTGGCGCCGCTGTCGACAGTACTCGAGCAGTTGGGCCTTGCCCGGCAGAGCGGCGCTGGCCACATCCACCGTCCATTGCCAATAACACTGGCCGTCGGCCCGCCGCGCCATCCAGGCCCAGCCGTCCTCGAGGCTTTCCACGGCGCTGGCGGTGTTGCCCGGCGCCCCTTGCCAGCGATTGAGCAGGCTGACGGTCTCCGGCCCGCGCAAGCCTTTGCCGAGGGCGGGTGCCTGGCGGCCACGGGCTTCCACCAGAAAGTCCGCAACCAATGCCTGGCCACCGTCCATCTCGATTCGATGACCGCTCGCGAGTGCCTGAACCGACAACACCCGGCCCTCGATCAGCTCAACGCCCGCCAGGCGCAACGCTTCACGCAGGCCGCGATCGAAGGTCGGACGGTCGAGCAGGAACTCGACGTTCTGCGCGTGCTGCTGGCCATTCCAGTTCACTTGCCGCTGGGAGGGCAACGTCGCCTGCGCCAGCGCCTCATGCAGGCCGGCGCCACGCAACGCCTCAAGCACCCGTTGGGAAACGCCTTCGAGGGCTGCAAAGCGGCGCCATTCGCTGATCAGCGTGACTGCATAACCAAGGCGCCGCAGCCCCAGCGCTACCGCCGCGCCCGCGGGCCCAGCGCCCAGGATTACCATCGCGGTCATGGCCCCAAACGCCGTTCCGGGCCGCGATACCGGGCGTTTTTCTGCAAATACTCGATGATCTGCTCGTTGCTCGCCTCGGGCTGTGCCTCCAGAAATGCCGCGATGTGCCCGCTTAAAGCCGCGCAACCGAGACTGGCGCCGGACTGCCCCGGATAAGTGCCATGCACGCACGCGGCGAAATCCGCCTGGGCACTGTCGAGCCATGACCATTCGAGTTCGGCGCAGCGTGCATCGCCGGTCACCCGCAGCACCTGTGGGTAATTCGCCGGAAACACGCCTTCGCCCTGGGCCGGGCTGGAAGCGCACAGCAGCACGCCCCGCTCCACCGCCGCCGCGCAGGCGCTGCGCAACAAGCTGCGATCCTGACGCAAACCCAGGCTCAGATTGATCAAGCGTACGTCCTGCGCCACCAGCCAGTCGATGGCCGTGGCGATCTGCAAGGCGCTGGTCACCCCGCGCCGATCGAACACTTGTGCCACGCAAAACAGGGCCGAAGGTGCACGCCGGCCGATGGCTTCGATCACCGCGCTGCCATGGCCCAGCGGATCATCACGCAAGTCGCTTTCAACCAGGCCATCTTCCACCAGGGAAAAACGCCGGCCGGCGACGACTTGCACCCGCTGCGCCGTCGAATGGCCGCTGTCCACCACACCAATCCTCAACTCAGGCTTCATGCAGCACCGTTTTCGAAATCAATACACCGTCGAGCAATTCAAAGCGCAGATCGGCATCGGCCAGGGTCGAGGGGCGATGGCTGATGAGGATGCGCGTGCGTCCCGCAAACAGCCGGTCGATGGCTTCGATCACTTCACGCTCGGTGGTTTCATCCACCGCCGAGGTGGCTTCGTCGAGCACCAGAATCAATGGGTCCTGCAACAAGGCGCGGGCAATGGCGATGCGTTGTTTCTGCCCGCCGGACAACTGCTGGCCGCGCTCCCCCAACGGACTGTCGAGGCCCTCGGGCAAGGTCGCGATCAGGCTGTCGAGTTGCGCCAGTCGCGCAACTTCGGCGATCGCTTCCCGGCTGGCGTCCGGCACGGCGTAGGCCAGGTTGTCGGCCAGGCTGCCGCGAAACAGCACGATGTCCTGGCTGACCACGGCAATGCGCCGACGCAACTCGAACAGGTCGAGTTCACGCACATCCACGTCCCCCAGCAGCACCCGCCCGGATTGCGGGTCGTGGTGGCGTTGCAGCAGATCGATCAGGGTCGATTTGCCGACCCCGGAGCCGCCGCTCAGGGCGACTTTCAAGCCGTAGGGAATCCGCGCCTCGATCCCGCGCAGGGTGGTCGGACGACCGGGATGGCTGAAGTGCACGTCATCGAAACGCAGCTCGCCAGAGCTCGGCATCGCTTTCGGTGCTTCGGGTGTCTGTACGGTCGCTTCTTCACCGCGCAGCTCCATCACCCGTCCGAGGCTGACGGTCATGCGCTGAATCGCGACATACAGCCCAAGCAGACTCTGAACCGGCCCGACGGCCATGCCCAGGTAAGTGGAAAACGCAATCAACGCACCCAACTGCCAGGTGCCCTGCACCACCCAATATCCGCCAATCAGGAACGCACACGCGCGCGACAGCGACGTCAGCGTGCCCGGCACGGCCTGGGTGAAAAACTCGGTGACCTGCAGGCGCAGCAACTGGCTCATGTAGCCCTGGCCCAGGCTCTCCAACCGGCGCGCCTCGCGCTGTTGCTGGCCGGCGGACTGGATGAACTTCATCACCGGCAGCGTCTCGACCATGAACGACGACATGTCAGCCGAGCGTTCACGCAACTGCCGCACATCGCGCTCGACCTTGCGCCGCATCCAGCGCAGCCAGAGCACGTCGAGGGGAATCAGCACCAGCGCCAGCAGCGACAGCTTCCACGACAGCGTCAGCAGCATGGCCACGGCAACCACCAGGCCGATCACGCTGGACACCGCCGAGAACAATGAATCCACGGCAAAGCGCTGGATCTCCGCCACGTCGCCATCGAGTCGCGACATCAGGTCGCCGATGCGCCGCTGGCCGTAGAAGCTCGGCGACAGGGTCTGCAAATGCCGATACAGATCATCGCGCAAGGCAAACAGCATGCGCCCGGACAAGCGCGTGTGCAGATAACGATTGATCCCGGACAACGCCGTGCCCAGCAATCCCGCGACGATCATCAGCCCGGCGATCAGTACCAGCATCGGGAAGTTGCGCGCCAGCAGGCCATCGTCGATCAGTAACTTGGTCAGCCAGGGCTGCACCAGGACCAGCGCCGAGGCGCAGACCGACAGGCCCAGCAGCCCGGCAATCGCCAGGCGGTGCGGGCGCACGAAGCTGTATAGCCAGCGCAACGCGGCTTGCAGGGCCTCGGGATTCTGGCTGTCGATCAGCCGCACGATCAGGCGTTGCATCACGGGCGTAACTGCTTGAGCTTGCGATACAGGGTCGCGCGGCTGATGCCCAGGGCGTCGGCGGCAGCCGAGACGTTGCCCTGGTGGCTGTCCAGGGACTGGCGGATCATCTCCAGTTCGTTTTCCCGGATACTGCCGGCCTGGGGCCGTTCGCCGGCGTTGAGCTCGTCGAGCATGCTGTCGGGCAAATGGTCGAGGGTGAGCACGGTCTCCCCCGCTTCGCGCATGGCCAGTGCGGTGCGCAGGACCATCTCCAGCTGCCGGATGTTGCCCGGCCAATGATAGCCCTCGAGCAAGCGGTTCAAGTCGTCGTGCAGGACCACGTTCGGTGCGTCGAGCCGGGTTAGCAGACGGCCGACCAGCGCACTGAAATCCTCGCGCTCGCGCAGCGCCGGGAGCATCACGCTGATGCCATTGACCCGGTAGAACAGGTCCTCGCGAAAGTGTTTGTCCTGCACCAGGCGCTTGAGGTCGCGGTGGGTCGCGCAGATCAGCGCGACGTCGATGTCCTGCTCTTCGCCGGCGCCCAGTGGCGCGACCTTGCGATCCTGAAGCACGCGCAGCAGGCGGGCTTGCAGGGCCAGCGGCATGTCGCCGATTTCATCGAGAAACAAGGTGCCGCCATGTGCTTGCTGCAGGCGTCCGACCATCCCGCCCCGGCGCGAACCAGTGAACGCGCCCTCACGGTATCCGAACAGTTCCGACTCGATCAGGCCTTCGGGGATCGCCGCGCAATTGACCGCGACGAAAGGTTTGTCGCAGCGGCTGCCGGCCATGTGCAGGGCGCGGGCAATGACTTCTTTACCGGTGCCGGTTTCACCCAGCAGCAACACCGGCAACTGATTGGCCAGGCCTTGTCGGGCCATGCGCAGGGCACGGGCATACCGAGCGTTGCTGCCGGCCAGGGAATCAAGGTCCGGTTGCGCCTTGGCGGTTTTTGCCGGGCTGCGTGGCGGTGTACCGACGTTGAGGGTTCGCTGCGGCGCGCGCAGGGTCTTGTAGAAAAATTCGCCTTTGGCGGTCTGCAGGCTGCCGACGCCGCCCTGGTGCAGGCGTGCCAGCAATTGCAGGCCATCGACGCCGAGAAACTCTTCGCAGCGCCGACCCACCAGCGCCGCACGCTCAGCATGCAACAACTGACAGGCCTGGGCGCTGACCGCGAGGATCTGCCCGCCCAGGCTCACCGCCAGCAGGCCCTGCCACGGTGATTCGAGGTACTGGCGGCGACTGTGGAACGCCAGGACGATTTCGTCCGGGTAGCTGGCGTTGAACACCCGGCTCTCGATCTGGCTGACGGCCATGGCCAGCAGCGCGGTGCTGTCGTGGGCACGGCCCAGCGGGCCTTCGCGGGTCAGGTCGAGGACGCCGAGGATGTCGCCCTGGGGGCAACGGATCGGCACCGAGGTGCAGGAAAAATCACTGAGGCGATCCAGGTAATGTTCGCCGCAATCGATCAGGGTTGGCCGGGCTTCGATCAGTGCCGTGCCCAGGGCATTGGTGCCGCGCGCGGCTTCGCTCCAGCAGGCGCCGAGGGTGATGTCTTGCAGGCCACTGCCCTTGAGGCGGTCGGCGCGACCTTCGACGGCAAGGATGGTGGCGTCGGAGTTGGCGAGGATGATCAGCCCTTCCTTGCCCTGGCGTTCGGCCAGGTAATCGATCGCCGGTAACGCCGCATCGATCAGCAGGCGATTGCTCGCCAGCAACACGTCAACGCTGGCACTCGATTCCAGCGCCAGCTCATGCTTGGCATTGAAATGCACACCATGGCTGAGGCTGCGCCGCCAGGAGGCATCGATTTCCGCGCGCAGGACGCCGTCCGGGACTTCGCCTTCCAGGTGCAGTTTTTCCCGGGCCAGCCGGGCTTCACGGTGCAATTTGGGGGAGTTTGTTTTTATTAGCGTCATCAAGCGCTCCGGGTCGTCCGCCCTGCGCCGTATTTTATATGTCGGCGCTGTGGAGCCATCTTGACGTTAACGTCAGGGCAATGGCAAGTGCCTTACGGCGCTTGTGTTCCGGCAGGTGGATCGGGTTAACGCTCATCGCGAGCAGGCTCGCTCCCACAGTGGTTGGCAATATAAAAAAAGGGAGGGCATCCACTGCCCTCCCTTCCTCTGTTTACGCTTACTGCGACACTACTGACCAGGACCTCAAGTGGCCAGGATGAAGTCTGTGGCATTGATGGTTGTTGCGTCGTTCACACCTACCAGGCGAATGGAGTCAGCACCTCCGATGCTGACCAGGGTATCCGCACCGACATCGGTGATGGTGACGCTGCCGGCAAAGGTCGCCGCCGTGATGTTGAACGCGGTGACATCGAGCCGATCCTGGCCTCCCGCCGCGTTGGCATCGAAGCTGATGATCTGATCGGTACCGAATCCTGCTGCGAACAGGAAGATATCGTTGCCGATGCCGGCATCCATGATGTCGTTGCCGGCGCCGCCAGTGACCGTATCGTTGCCAGTACCGCCATCAAGAAGGTCATTGCCGATGCCACCCAACAAGGTGTCGTTACCGACACCACCGAGCAGCGTGTCGTCGCCATCGCCCCCCTGGAGCAGATCGTTGCCGGTACCGCCATCCAGGTTGTCACTTCCCAGTCCGCCAAGCAGCGTGTCGTCGCCTGCACCACCGTTCAATGCATCATTGCCGTCACCGCCGTCGAGGCTGTCATCGCCAGTGCCGCCGTTCAGGGTATCGATACCAATACCACCCAGCAGTTGGTCGTTACCGGCGTCACCATTGAGCGTGTCGTTACCGCCGTTGCCGCTGAGGATGTCATCGCCGTTTTCACCATTGAGGGTGTCATTGCCTGCCCCGGCGGTGATGACGTTGTTCACCAGGTTGCCGCCACCCACGAAGTTGCCAACGCCGGTGTAGGTCAGGTTCTCGACGTTGGCATCCAGCGTGTAGCTGGCCAGCGCGGTCTGCACGGTATCCGTACCGCCACCCGTCACCTCGACCAATACGTCTGCGGCTGCATCGACGATATAGGTGTCGTTGCCGGCGCCCCCCACCAACCGGTCAGCACCCGCACCGCCGTTGAGGACGTCGTTACCGACCCCGCCGGTGAGGGTGTTGGCCAGCGCATTACCGGTACCGGTGAAGTT
>NZ_AKJF01000055.1 GCF_000282475.1 Pseudomonas sp. GM78 | reverse complement strand
GCGCAAATCCCGCTCTTCGATCGGCCGGCTCTGGCGCAGGCGCTTGCCGCCCAGCACCACCCAATCGATCAGGCGGAACAGGCACTCGATCCCGAACGACAGCAGCAACGCGCCGCTCATGCCCCAGATCATCGCCTCCGGGGTCAACAGGATCTGGTAGCTGTAGCCGTTCCAGGTTTCCTTGCGAATGTCCGGATCCGCGGCCAGCACCACTTGCAGGAAGCGGATGTACCACGGCCCTTGCATGGCCTGGAATTGCTTGTCCAACGCCACCTGGCGAGTCAGCAGGTTGCCCAGGCTGTCGGCGTCGCTGCGAAAGATCGGGTCTTCACTGGCGCGATAGTGGGCGACCAGGGCCTGCATGTCGCCCTTGAAGAATTGATTGGCGGTGTTCTGAAACCCGCTCAGCCCGGCCTGCGCTTCAATCAGGTGCGCTTCGACCCGCTTGGCGTAATCATTGATGAACCCCGGCACCTGGACACCGATCAACAGGCCCGCCGCAAACAACACCAGCCGTAGATAACTGAGCAACATGGGGGAAGATCCTTATTCGGTGCGGCCCTGACTGACGCATTCACCGCGTCGCCACAGGCTCCATTGGCCTGGCTCGTAGCGGGTCCAGGTTTCATTTTCGGTCAAGGGCTCGGTGGCGATCACCGTGACCACATCGTTGGGCGTGGTTTCGGCCTGGAAGTCGACGATCACATCGACGTCCTTCAGGCGTGCCGGGCCGAACGGGGCACGACGGGTGATCTGCGCCAGTTTGGTCGAGCAATAGCAGAACAGCCAGTCGCCATCGCTGAGCAGGCAGTTGAACACGCCCTTGCTGCGATACTCGGCGCAGGCAGCGACCAGGTCCGGCAGCAGTTCTTCGACCTCCACGGGCTCGGGAAACGCGGCCCGCACGCGGTTGAGCAAGTCACAGAACGCCGCTTCGCTGTCGGTATCGCCAACGGGGCGGTAGAAACTGGCGGTGGGCTGCAGATCCGCCAACTGGCCATTATGGGCGAAGCACCAGTTACGCCCCCACAACTCGCGCACGAACGGATGGGTGTTGGAAAGGCAGACCTTGCCGACGTTGGCCTGGCGGATATGCCCGATCACCACTTCGCTCTTGATCGGGTAGCGTTGCACCAGGTTCGCGACTTCCGACTCGCAGCTCGCCGCCGGGTCCTGGAACAGGCGCAAACCCCGGCCTTCGTAGAAAGCGATGCCCCAACCGTCCCGGTGCGGCCCGGTACGCCCACCGCGCTGCATCAGCCCGGTGAAGCTGAACACGATATCGGTCGGGACATTGGCGCTCATGCCCAATAACTCACACATGCTCGAACTCTCGCTTCTATGGCAGGGGCACGGTTACAGACGGGGTTCGACGCGCATCCGCTGGGGATTGCCCGGCACCGGCGGACGGCCGTAGCGATCGTCGCCGGCGCCGCCGAAGGGGTGATCCTCTTCCGGCTCGTCGGCACGGATCGCGGCCTGGGCGGCGGCGGCCTGTTCCTTGCGGGCCCGGGCACCACGTTCAAGGGCGAAACGAATCGCCACGAACACCAGGTAGATGCCGAAAGCGATCATGCCGTACATGAACAGATCGGAAATCGCCCGCCACGCGTTGTTGCCGACCTTGAACAACAGGTCAAGGGCGGTGATGGCAATGGCCGGGGCCACTTTTTCCTTCACCGGGTCGATGATGGTCGGGCTGAACAGCAGCACCGCCACCAGCAGGCGCAGGGGTTCGCGCAGCCAACGCCACATCCAGCGGGTGATGCGCATCCACACCAGCAGGCAGCCCAAAGCGGCAAAGGCGTAGAGGCCCCAAGCGATCAGATAGTCGTTCTCGGTCATGGTGTCCATGGCAAGGCAGGCAAAGAGGCGCTTATGATAACGGCTTTTCGTCCATCAGGCTGCTTCAATGCCAGTCGGACCTGACACAGAACCTGTGGGAGCGAGCCTGCTCGCGATGAGGTCGGTACATTCAACATCCATGTTGACGGTCAGTCCGCCATCGCGAGCAGGCTCGCTCCCACAGGTTATCAACCCCGTTTCGTACATTGTTCGAGAGCCATTAATGTCCTTATCCGCGAACGCCATCACGCCACCGATTGCCCGCAAGGCCGAAGGATCCGACCCGTACGCCTGGCTGCAGGAGCGCGACAGCGCTGCGGTGCTCGACTACCTGAAGGCTGAAAACCATTATCAGGAAGCGCAAACCGCCGATCAGGCCGGGTTGCGTGAAACCCTGTTCGAGGAGATCAAGGGCCGGATTCTCGAAACCGACCTGTCCCTGCCCTCGCCCTGGGGCCCCTACCTGTACTACACGCGCACCACCGCGGGTGACGAATACGCCCGCCACTACCGCTGCCCGCGCCCGGCCGACGACAGCCTGGTACTCGACGAAAGCCAGGAACAACTGCTGCTGGACCCTAACGAACTGGCCAAAGGCGGCTTCTTTTCCCTTGGCGCATTCAGCATCAGCCCCGATCACCAGCGCCTGGCCTACAGCATCGATTCCACGGGCGACGAAATCTACACGCTGTTCGTCAAGGAGTTGTCCGACGGTCGCGTCAGTGAACTGGAGTTCCAGGACTGCGATGGCAGCATGACCTGGGCCAACGACAGCCTGACCCTGTTTTTCGGCGAGCTGGACGACACCCATCGCCCGCACAAGCTGTTGCGCTATCGCCTGGACGGCACGGCGGCCGAAGAAGTGTTCCATGAAACGGACGGCCGCTTCTTCATGCACTGCTACCGTTCGAGCTCCGAACAGCAATTGCTGCTGTCCGTGGGCAGCAAGACCACCAGCGAAGTCTGGGTGCTCGACGCCAACCTGCCACAACTGCCCTTCACCTGCGTAGCGCCCCGGGTGGAAAACCATGAGTACGACGTTGACCACGGCGCGCTCGATGGCCAATGGACCTGGTTCATCCGCACCAATCGCGACGGCATCAATTTTGCCCTGTACACCGCTGTCGATCGCGGCGTGGCGCCAGCCGAGGCCGACTGGCAGAGCCTGATCCCCCACAGCGACACGGTGATGATCGATGGCATGAGCCTGAATGCCGGCGCCATGACCCTGAGCCTGCGGGTTGGCGGTTTGCCGGTGATCGAGGTTCACCCCCAGGACCTGCCGAGCTATCGGGTGCAACTGCCGGACGCGGCCTACAGCCTGCACGTGCAGAACAGCCTGGAATTCGTCAGCGAGCGGATTCGCCTGCGCTACGAAGCGTTGAACCGTCCGGCGCAGATCCGCCAGCTGGAACTGGTCAGCGGCGAGCAGAAAGTGCTCAAGCAAACCCCGGTGCTTGGCCCGTTCGACGCCGACGCCTACGTCAGCCAGCGCCTGTGGGCAACGGCGCCCGATGGCACGCAAGTGCCGATCAGCCTGGTGGTAAAGCGCGAATCACTCGGCAAGCCGGTGCCCCTCTACCTGTACGGCTACGGCGCCTATGGCGAAAGCCTCGACCCGTGGTTCTCCCACGCCCGCCTGAGCCTGCTCGATCGCGGCATGGCGTTCGCCATCGCTCACGTGCGCGGCGGCGGTGAACTGGGCGAAGCCTGGTATCGCGCCGGCAAGCAGGAGCACAAGCAGAACACCTTCAGCGACTTCATCGCCTGCGCCGAACACCTGATCGCCAATGGCCTGACCACCGCGCCACAGCTGGCAATCAGCGGCGGCAGTGCCGGTGGCCTGCTGATCGGGGCGGTGCTCAACCAGCGCCCGCAACTGTTTGGCGCGGCGATTGCCGAAGTGCCGTTCGTCGACGTGCTCAACACCATGCTCGACCCGGAGCTGCCATTGACCGTCACGGAATACGACGAGTGGGGCAATCCTCAAGAGCCGGACGTTCATGAGCGGATCAAGGCCTACGCGCCTTACGAAAACGTCACCGCGCAAGCCTATCCGCCGATGCTGGTGATCGCCGGCTACAACGACAGCCGCGTGCAGTACTGGGAAGCGGCCAAATGGGTGGCGAAATTGCGCGCCACCAAGACCGACAACAATCCGCTGCTGCTCAAGACCGAACTGGGCGCCGGGCATGGCGGGATGAGCGGTCGTTACCAGGGATTACGTGACGTGGCGCTCGAATATGCATTTTTGTTCAAGGTATTGGGTGTTGCCTGAGGAACTTGGCTGGGTGTGCGGGTCTTAATTCCGGATACAGGAAGCCGATACAACACTGATCCCCTGTAGGAGCGAGCCTGCTCGCGATGAAGGCGGCACATTCAACAATTATGCTGGATATGCCACCGCCATCGCGAGCAGGCTCGCTCCTACAGGGGGATTGTGGTGATTTCAAAATCGAGCCCGAAACAGACACAACAATAAAGATTGCCCGACATGTCAGAACCCACTCTATTGAACAACGAAATTCGCAACTGGCTGATGGACTGCGGTCTGTTCAACCAACTGCAACCGGCGGAATTCGCCGCTGCCTCGGGCTATTTCAACCTCAGCACCATTGCCCAGGGCGAAGAGATTTTCCACGAGGGTGATGCCGGCAGCTTCATGTGCATCATCCACACCGGCCAGGTGGCAGTGCAGAAGACCGCCAGCGACGGCCAACAGGTGACGATCGCGACGCTGCGCAGCGGTCGCTCGTTCGGCGAAATGGCCGTGCTCGACGGCGAACGACGCTCGGCCAGTTGCGTGGCCGCGAGCAACTGCCAGTTGCTCAACCTGGGCAAGGATTCGCTGGAAAAGATGCTCAACGACGCCCCGAAAATCGCTGCCAAGATCATCCGCGCCCTCGCCGTCTCGCTCTCCAGGCGCTTGCGCATGGTTGATGGGCAATTGCTGTCGCAACAGGTTTAACCGCCAGGCGACTTGACCTTCGGCGGGTTCTGCTCGATCCCTGGTACGGGCTGGTCCTTGGTCGGTGGGCTTGGCATCTCGATCGGTACCAACGGCGGGCCGCCACTACCCGGGCCCACTTTCGGCAACGGTACCGGACTGATTTGCGGATACGGCGTGGGCGTTGCGGTGCCCGGTGAACCGGGCATTGGCGCGGGACTGGTCGGCGTGGTCTGCAGCTGCTGGGCCGACACTGCAGTTATCGAGAGCGCGGCCAGGGCAATGGCCGTTAGAATGGTGCGCTTCATCAATGGCTCCGTTGGCCTGGTAGTCATTTGCAGGCTACTCCCAACTGCGCCCGTTTGCCTTCCCCTGTGCTGCCATTTTTCCTCAAGTGAGCCCCATGAAACGTTTTGTTCTGCTCGATACCGCCCCCATTCCCGAGAACGGCGGTGCCCTGTGCCTGTTCGAGTACGGCGAGGATTTCGTCATCAAGATCCAGGGCGGTGACGGCGGGCAATTGATGAATACGCGCATGCACGGCTCCGAGGATGCCCTGGCCGAGATCCCCTGCCGCAAGGTCGCGGGCCGTGCGAACTCGCGGGTGTTGATCGGGGGACTGGGCATGGGTTTCACCCTCGCTTCGGCGCTCAAGCACCTGGGCAAATCCGCGCAAGTGGTGGTCGCCGAACTGGTGCCCGGTGTGGTGGAGTGGAACCGCGGGCCGCTGGGCGAAAAAGCCGGCAACCCGCTGCAGGACCCGCGCACGGTGATCCGCCTGGAAGACGTGGCCAAGGTCCTGCAGGCAGAGCCGCAAGGTTTCGATGCGATCATGCTCGACGTCGACAACGGCCCCGAAGGCCTGACCCAGAGAGCCAACAGCTGGCTCTACTCCGCCGGGGGCTTGGGCGCCTGCGCCAAGGCCCTGCGCCCCAAGGGCGTGCTGGCGGTCTGGTCGGCCAGCGCAGACCGGCAGTTTTCCGACAAACTGAAAAAAGCCGGTTTCAAGGCCGAGGAAGTGCAGGTCTTCGCCCACGGCAACAAGGGCACCCGCCACACCATCTGGATTGCCGAGAAGCTCAAGGGCTGAGCTAAACTGCGTGTATACCGTCATTAGTCATTCAACAAAGGTGAACCCATGAGTTCGTCCACCCCGACCAACACCTCCAAGCTGGACCGCATCCTCGCCGACAACCAGCGCGACAAGGAAATGGGCTACCGCGACAAGGCCCTGAAGATGTATCCGCACGTGTGCGGCCGCTGCGCCCGTGAATTCTCCGGCAAGCGCTTGAGCGAGCTGACCGTGCATCACCGCGACCACAACCACGACAACAACCCCCAGGACGGCTCGAACTGGGAATTGTTGTGCCTGTACTGCCACGATAACGAACACTCGCGTTATACCGACCAGCAGTATTTCGGCGAGGGCTCGCTGAGCACGCCGAAAATCGCCAAGGCGACGCATAATCCGTTTGCGGCGTTGGCTGGCCTGATGAAGAAGGAAGACTGAAGACCTTCATTGCCTGACCCGGCCCCATCGCCAGCAGGCTGGCTCCCACAGTGATCGAGGTGGCCAGACTGGCGCCGATCACAGTGTGGGAGCCAGCCTGCTGGCGATGGCGGCCGCGCCTGCACCGCCAATCTCTGATCTGACCGCAGCTCCCCAAACCCCGTATAATCGCGCTTTTTTCCCAAAGGCACCCCGCTCGTGGCAGACAAACGGTACAGCTGCATTGGTTTGTATAACCCCAAATCACCGGAGAACGTCGGTTCGGTGATGCGCGCCGCAGGCTGTTATGGCGTGGCGTCGGTGTTCTACACCGGCAAGCGCTATGAGCGCGCCGCCGACTTCGTCACCGATACCAAGCGCGTCCATTACGACATCCCGCTGATCGGCATCGACGACCTGAAGAAAATCCTGCCCCTCAATTGCGTACCCGTTGCCGTTGAACTGGTCGAAGGTGCCCGCCCGTTGCCGGAATACACCCACCCGGACCGCGCGCTGTACATCTTCGGCCCGGAAGACGGCTCGCTGGACAAAGAGATCCGAGACTGGTGCGAAGACGTGGTCTACATCCCGACCACCGGCTGCATGAACCTGGCCGCGACGGTCAACGTCGTGCTCTATGACCGCATGGCCAAGGGCCTCAACACCCGCTCGGGGCCGAAATTCCGCTGAATCGCATCACATCCGATGGAACAAGTGAGGTGCTGCGGCAGTCACCTAATCTATCCATTACCCAAGCCTGGAGTCAGATCATGAGCGAACTCAAACGCGTAGAGCGCATCGAATCCACCCCTTTCCAGAGCTCTTCCGAGCAGAACGTCCATGGCTGGGAACGCATCGGCTCACTGGCGGGCGGCGTAGTGATGGTCGGCAAGGGTTTGCGTCGCGGCGGCCTGTTCGGCCTGATTCAGGTGGCCATCGGCGGTGTGGCCCTGGCCCGCGGCATCACCGGGCACAGCTCGGCGAAAAGCCTGCTGGAAAAAAGCCGTCAGGACATGAACAACGTGCGGGCGAAGATCGAGCGTGCGGGGGAAGAGTTGAAGACGCTGAAAGCCAATGCCGAAGCGGCGACCAAAACCGCCACCGTTACCGGGAATGATTCGTTGAAGTCGCCGAAACCTTAAAGCAAAAGATCGCAGCCTGCGGCAGCTCCTACAGGGTGTACGCCCCCCAATGTAGGAGCTGCCGCAGGCTGCGATCTTTTGATCTTTATTGAAGCAATTCGGTATCGAGGACTTTGGAAGACTCGCCAATCACGCTCTCACTCAGCTGCACGAATTCCTTGGTATCAATGCTCCCCAGACGCATCGCCCCACGCATCACATCATCCAGCGAACGCTTGTTGCGGGTCTTCAGGCGAATCTCGCGATCAAGCTCCTGCAGCAACAGCACCGCCTTGGCCACCTGCGCAGCATTGATCTGCTCGCCGCGCAAACTGGTGACTTTCTGGCTGTCCTTGACCATCTTCCTGTGCAGGTCCTCATACCGCTCGTCGCTCATACCGCCGGCCCGGCGCACCAGCTCGATGGCGTAGTACTCGGCAAACCCTTCGCTGATCCAGTCGCTGCGCTGCTGGTCGTTGATCCGGCCGAATACCTGCGCCAACTCGCGCACCAACGCGCTCGTGCCGCTTTCACTGACCAGCGGCAGGCGGGCATTCAGGTAGATCGATTCATGCGCCGACAGGCTGCCGCGCCACATCGGATCGTTGGCGCCGACAATCAACAACTTGGTCGGGTGACGAGGAAACACGGCTTGCACCTGCGGCCAGACAAACGTCAGCAGCGTCAGCACGTCCATGCGCCGCATGCCCTGGCCTCGTGGCGAGGTGACAGTGACTTCGGTTTCGCCCAACCGGGCGCGCCGGCTACCGAGGTGACCGGCCAGCATCCAGCCCGTGGGCCGGTCGAACAATCGGGAAACATTATCGATGCGAAACTTGTTCTTGCCGATGCGCGGCCAGGCGGTTTCCACGCTTTGCCAGCCATTGGGCAACTCGAATTCAAGGCGTGACACCAGCTCGATGCCGTCCTGCTGATCGAGTTTGGCGGCCGGCACCAGATCGTCGCCGCGCATCAGCGCCCAGGCCGGGGTCATGCGGGTGTCGAAGCTGCCGCTCTTGCGGCCATGGCTGATGCGTACTCGGTAGGTCAGGCTGGACTTGTCGGGGGCTGGACGCCAGACACCACGGGCCTGCTTGCCTTCGGTCAGCTGCCATTGGCCGTCGGCCTTGAAATCGCTGTAGTGGCTGCCGTCGCCGAGGTCGAAATCCAGGCTGCGCACCGCCGAGCCCTGGGCCAGGGTCAGGCGCACCTCGGCCTGATCGCTTTGCGGCAAGAGGCGCACGTGGTAATCCAGATCAACCTTCTTCGTCGCCGCCCACACGGGAGCACTCAGGGTCAATAACCCAACGGCCAGCGCCCGCCGCCATCCCACAGCCATACACACTCCTTTGTAAAACCTTAACCCGCGCGGAAGATCAGATGGTCTTCCCAATCTTCTTCAGCCACGCTGCCTTCGGCCAGCATGCGCCCGGACTGGGAAATACGTTCGTGGTGCACCGCGTCGCGATCACCGCACACCAGGTGATGCCACAACGGCAGGTCCTTGCCCTCGCTGACCAGGCGATAGCCGCAGGTCGGTGGCAACCATTTGAACTCGTCGGCCTTGCCCGGTGTGAGCTGGATGCAGTCCGGCACCGACGCCCGACGGTTGGGGTAATCGCTGCACTGGCAGGTTTTCAAGTCCAGCAGTTTGCAGGCGATGCGCGTGTAATAGACGCTGTTGTCGTCTTCGTCTTCGAGCTTTTGCAGGCAGCACAGGCCACAGCCATCGCACAGCGATTCCCATTCCTCCTGATCGAGTTGATCGAGGGTTTTGCGTATCCAGAACGGTTCTACTTTGGCGGCCATGGTTCGAGCATCGACATCAGGTGGTGAAAAGGCCGCCAGTCTAGTGCCCGCAGCCCCGCGGGCCAAGCATTGGCGACTGTCGGTAGAACACGCTTGTCAGTTATTGCGCCGCCAAGTAGGGTTTTGCGTCGCTCCCACCTTCAAACGTAGCAAGGAATCTCTTGATGAGTGCAAATCCACGCATTGCCGATTACGCCATCCACCCGCAGTTTACCGATCGCTGGTCGCCGCGCGCCTTCACCGGCGAAACCATTCCTGAAGCAACCCTGCTGAGCTTCTTCGAAGCCGCGCGTTGGGCACCGTCGGCGTACAACTCGCAGCCTTGGCGGTTTCTCTATGCGCGTCGCGATACGCCGAACTGGGAGCGTTACCTGGGCCTGCTGAACGAATTCAACCGCAGCTGGGCGCAACACGCCTCGGCCTTGGTGATCGTGATCTCGAAAACCACCTTCACCGCGCCTGGCGCCTCCGAAGAAACCCCGGCGCTGTGGCACACGTTCGACACCGGTTCCGCCTGGGGTCACCTGGCGCTGCAAGCCAGCATCAGTGGCTGGCATACCCATGGCATGGCCGGTTTCGATCAGGAACTGACCCGCAAGGAGCTGAACATTCCTGAAGGCTACGCACTGCATGCAGCCGTGGCAGTCGGCAAGCTGGGAGATAAAGCGACGCTGGCGGAATACCTGCAAGCGCGTGAAGAGCCAAGCCCGCGGCGGCCGTTGAACGAACTCGCCGCTGAAGGCGATTTCACCCTCTAAGCCGTGCTGAACCCGATCGTTCCCACGCTCTGCGTGGGAACGATCGGGTTCAGCAGCTCAATACCCGCGATTGAAATCCACTTCCCCGCGCAACGCTTCACCGGCCTGATACGCCCGCAAGTTCTCGACAAACAGATTCACCATCAGCGGTGGCGAGGTCGGTGCCGAACTGTGACCCGTCAGCAGCAGGCCAAAAGCCGTCCAGAACGGATGACGTTGCGGTAGCGGCTCCTGGCGACAGACGTCGATCACAGCGCCCACCAGATGCCCTTCCTTCAAGGCCTCCACCAGATCCGCATCCACCACCGCCACACCGCGCCCGACGTTGATGAACAACCCGCTCGGCTTGAACTGCTTGAACAGCGCCGCATCGTAAATATCGTGGGTGTTCGGGGTATTTGGCAGCAGATTGACCACGTAATCCACTTCACCGACCAATCGTGGCAGATCCGCCAGCGAGCCGACTTCGATAAAAGGTGCCTGCTCACGGACCTCACTGGCGATGCCATACAGCTGCACACCAAAGGGTACGAGGAATTGCGCCACCGTCTGCCCGATATCACCGGTACCGACGATCAATACCTTGCGCCCCGCCAGGCTCTGGCCATGACGGCTGTCCCATTTGCGCTCGACCTGGCTGACCAGCCGTGCCAGCACCTCGCGTTCGTGGCCGAGCATGTAGGTGAGTACATACTCGGCCATGACCTGGCCGAAAATTCCCACTGCGCGGGTCAGGCGATAGTGCCGAGGCAAGCCATCGGCCAACAGCGGCGTGATCCCGGCCCAGGTCGATTGCAGCCATTGCGGCTGATGCCCCTGACGCAACAGGGTCGCGAGCAAATCGGGTTGGCCGAGCCAGACCGGGCAATCGGCGGCCAGACGCGCCAGTTCGGCGGAATCGCCGCTGGTCAGTACTTCCACGTCGGGCGCCGCCTCTTGCAACAGTTGGGCGTAGACGGGGTGGTCGTGTTCAGCAATCAGAACGCGCATGCTTCAAACCTTTCGAAAAACCGTGCAGACGGCCGCCGACAGAGTCCTGCTCCGTCGTTGCGGCCCTCGCCAAAATCATTCCAGTGCTCTTCAAGGCCCTGAACAGAGCCTGCCTGTCGATCACATGGGGTCGTTGCGTCGCAGCAATTCTTCCGGCAAGTGCTCGATGTATTCGTCTTCCGCTGGCGGCATTTGCAGGTGATAGCCCTGCTTTTCGAGGTTGTCCAGCACGACGGTGATGTCCTCGCGCGACAGTTTGCGCTCGGGGCTCAACACCAGGTCGAACGCGTGGATGGCTTTGCCGAAGGCGACCATCAAGGGTTCCGGTACACGCTCCAGAGCATCGCTCTTGAGCACATAGAGGTACATCTCGTTTCTTTTCGAACTGCGATAGATGGAGCAAATACGTTTCAAGGCTGTTCTCCGGCGGTGGCCAGGCTATCGAGCAGCGCCTGGCCCATCAATTCGCGGCGCCAGCCACGCAGCGAATCAGGCAATTGGTAGGGACCATTGGGGAAGCCGCTCTTGAGCAGCGCTTCCAGGGTTTTCTTGCGCAGCATCAGCTCAGGCGCGATGTTCAGGCGCTCGGCTTCGGCCTGACCGATGGCCTTGAGCCGCTTGAGCAGCACGGCGGCGTCCACCGGCAACGGCTCAGGCACGGCGGGCGGCCATTGCTCTGGAGACACACTGCCAGAGCGCTTGATCAGATCAAGCAGGAATTCGCCGTCCTGACGCACGGTACGCGGGTGCATGTCTTCGATTTTCGCCAATGCGCCGAGGTTGTCCGGTTGCGTGCGCGCCAGCGGCCACAGCGAATGCTCGCGGATGATGCGGTTGCGCGGCAGGTCACGGGCACGCGCCTCTTGCTCGCGCCAGGCGCAGAGTTCACGCAACACGGCGAGCTGCGCGCGGGACAGCTTCCAGGCCAGCTTGGCGTCGCGATAGACCTCGAACGGGTCGATTTCGCGGCGCAGGTTGGCCACCAGCTCCGCACCGTCTTCCAGGACCCAGGCGTATTTGTCATCCGACAATTGCGGACGCAACTTGACGAAAACTTCCGCCAGGTGCACGGCGTCTTCGGCGGCGTAGCTGATCTGGGTCTCGGAAAGAGGGCGTTGCAGCCAGTCGGAACGGGTTTCACCCTTGGGCAGGTCGATCCCCAGCACTTCCTGCACCAGCCGCGAATAGCCCATGGAGAAACCCAGGTTCAGGTAAGCGGCGGCCAGTTGCGTATCGAACAGCGGTGCCGGCAAGCTGCCGGTCAGGCGCAGCAGGACTTCGAGGTCTTCGCTGCACGCATGGACAACCTTGACCACCGCCGGATTTTCCAGCAAGGCGGCCAGTGGCTGCCAGTTGTCGATGGTCAGCGGATCGATCAGGTAGGCACGTTCGCCATCGCCGACCTGCAGCAGGCCTGCGATCGGGTAGAAGGTGTCGACCCGCATGAATTCGGTGTCGAGGGCAACGAACGGCAGCTGCTGCCACTCGGTGCAAAACCGACCGAGGCTATCGTTGTCGCGAATCCAGTGAATATCGATGGCCACACGGCTCTCCCTTGAAGAATGGCGCGCAGTATATATCGCCACCGACGATTTCCGCGCATCCACTGAACAAGAGCTTTAGCGAAAATGCCTGCCTGACTGTAAGAATAGTCGGACAAACATGGCCTAACCGACCTTACCCAGCACGTAAACCCGCCTCGGGGTACGACCGGGCAGAAAATCCTGATGGCTTAGCACGCGCAATCCCGCCCGCTTGAACTCAGCCTCGACCTGGGTCTTGCTGACCAGTGGCCCAGCCGCCGCCCCCTGCCCGTCGGTGCACCCTCCATTGAAACGGCCACCGACCCGCACCGCCACAATCACCGTATCGCGACTGACGCGGTAAAACTCGCCCAACATCGCTAAACGGAGCTCGGGACAGGTTATGTGCTGAAACAACTGCATGCAAAAAATGCAGTCAACCGCATTCACAGGCAAGCCAATGTTGAAGGCTGAGCTTTGAAAGGTCCTGACTCGCTGCATCAGGCTCTGCGGATGGTGGGTCCGGGCATGTTCGAGAATAGCCTGGGACGGATCCATCGCGAGGATCACCCGGTTCGCCCGCTCGCCCAGCACCGACCAGAAGCGCCCCACCCCGCAAGCCACATCGAGTATCAAGCCCGGCTCGCCGGCAACCTTGAGCGCCCGGCGCACCATTTGCTCGTCACGCCAGAGCGCCAGGCGCTCGCCCACCCCTTGCGCTCGCGGCTGCAGGCAGACGCGGGCGTGCTCCTGGTCATAATGCCGGGCGAACTCGAGCTCGATGGCGCTGGGGGTCTGAACAGGCATGTGCAAGGGCTCTTGAGCGTAGATGTGCCGGCCGCAGGCCGTCGTGGGAACAGAGGTCGCAGCACTCAATCTTTGGCCAGTACGCCGTCGATCGCCGCCCTGCGGCACCCGGAAAACATATCCAGGTCCTGGTTATAAACCTTGCTGTTGACCTCCAGCAGTCCCAGCATCGAATGGAACAGGTTGTCCTGGCTCAAGGGCTTTTCACGACTCAGCTGCAGGCAATGAGTGTCCACCGAGAACGACTTCTGATAGCTGTCAGAGAACCAGGCCAGCATCGCCACATGTTTCTGTTGCTCCGGTGCCAGCATGTAAGGGGTGCCGTGGAGGAACAGGTTGTATTCGCCCAGGGACTCGCCGTGGTCCGACAGATACAGCATCGCGGTATCGACTTTGTCCTGGTTGCTGCGCAACAGATCGATCAGGGTCGACAGCACATGGTCGGTGTACACCAGCGTGTTGTCATAGCCATTGATGATGCTTTCGCGACTGCAGTTGTTCAGCGCGTTACTTTGGCAGACCGGAGTAAAGCGCTCGAACTCCTTCGGATAACGTTTGTAGTACTCCGGACCGTGACTGCCCATCTGGTGCAGTACCAGTACCGTGTCTTTGTCCAGTTTATCGATGAAATGCTGCAAGCCTTGCAGCAGTATTTCATCGCGGCATTCGCTGTTGGCGCAGAGCACCGGGTCTTTCAGATTGCTGACGTCGTCGAGGGTGACGCGATCGCAGGTACCCTTGCAGCCAGACTGGTTATCACGCCAGATCACATCCAGGCCCGCACGCTTGAGCACATCGAGCAGGCCTTCTTCGTTCTTGGCCTTGCTCGCGTTGTAATCCTTGCGCCCCATGTTCGAGAACATGCAGGGCACCGACACCGCCGTTTCAGTGCCGCAAGATTTCACATCGGTGAACGCGATCAGCCCGGCTTCCTTTTCCAGTTTGGGCGTGGTGTCGCGGTTGTAGCCGAGCACACCAAAGTTCTCTGCCCGGGCACTCTCACCCACCACCAGCACCGTCAGGGACTTGCGACCATGGTTTTGCCAGGCAGAATTGCGTTGCGCATCTTCACCGATTTTGACAAAGGGCTGGCGTGCTGACACGACCTGCTCGCGCAAGTAACCGGCAAAGGCACCCACGTAGTTACTCGGAACCACCATCAGGCGCAGTTCATGGTGATTGCGAAACAGCGAGGACAGGCCTTGATAATTCACCAGCGCGACACCACCAATGACCGCCGCCGAAGCAACAGTCACGAGCACCTTACTTAATAACTCACGGTGCCAGCGGCGATAACTAACCGGGGTTTTCCACAACAACCAGCACGGCAGAACACCGAGGAAAACAATATACGCAAGTAACTTGAATGACAGTAAGTCGCGCACTTCCGTGGCATTGGTTTGGGCGAAGTTGCGTAACATGCCGATGTCGATCAATACGCCATATTGCCCCATGAAATAAGCCACGCCCGCACTGATCATGAACAACAGGGTCAACACGGGTTTCAGCACAGGCCGGAATGCCAGCAGGGTCAGGATGATGTTGAAGGCCGCGAAGATCATCGCCCCGAACGCCACGCGCATGACGATGCCTTTACCGTCAGCCGCAGTGATCTCGAAGAGGTGCTGCCACAATACAAAATTGAAGGCAGTCAATAAAAAGGCGCTGGCAATCAGTGTCACCCATTCCGGGCGCACGGCTTTAATCTTCAACATGGTGAAAGGCTTATCCCTGAAAAGAAGTGCCCTCGATAAATGTGAAAATTTCATTTATCGCGACAACACTAACTTTAGGCAGCCGACCATCAATTTTTCGTGAAAAAGAAGCCAACGATTAGTTACCAGCCTTACACTCGATGAAACTTTCTACTTATTTGAGAATGGTTCAGGTCTTGTTCAGCAAGATTGGGGGCTGAATGACACAGGAGCGTCTTATAGGGGCAAACTTGTCACTTGCGCGAGCAAGTGATAGAGGCCTGCATCGAAACGAATACGGCCTGAAACTCAGGTGCCGACGGTGACCTTGGCATAGGATTCCCGATCGATGTCGAGAATCTCCACGCACAACTGCACCTCCACCCCCGCCGGCCATTGGCATAGATCCTTGACCACTGCCAGCAGACTTTCCGACAGCTGCTTCTTGATCTCTGCGGAGCGACCGCTCAGCACGGCCAGTTTCACATGCACGAACGCCCGCTCTGCCAATGCCGTGCCGACCTTGAACGTCTCGACCTTCACCGCGCGACTCTTGATATCCAATTCGGCACCGAACTGACCGGACCCCACCAGCGTATTGTTCAGGCGCATCAACGCCACATCGGCGTTCAGGGCAGGCAGGTTGGCGGTGTATTCCAAGTGCAGGTGAGGCATGGCATAACTCCTGTAGATCGGCGCAAATTCTTACATATAGCACAGCGCTGCGTTGCTCACTGGGGCAGCGACAACAGATTGCGCTCGCCCATGAAGGCCTCTAGCCGTGAGCGCAGCCAGCGTTCGGCAGGGTCGCTGTCGACATGGCTGAGCCAGACCATGGACAACTCGAGGGTCGGTGTCTTGAAGGGAAACGGCTCCTTGAATAACTGACCGGACGCCGCCATGGCCTCTGCGGCGTAATCCGGCAGGCTGGCAATCAGGTCGGTCCCGGCGAGCAAGGCCGGCAACGAACTGTATTGCGGCACCGAAAGCACCACCTGGCGCGTGCGGCCGATCGCTGCCAGCCAGTCGTCAGCAAAACCACTGACGTTGGCAATATGGGACACCAGCACATGGGGGCGCGAGCAGTACTCATCCACCGTCAGCGGTGTATCGCTGGCATCGGCTCGTAATACGCAGGGGTGGATGTGCCGCAACAACTTGCGCTTGGCATTGGCTGGCAGGCCACGGGTCTGGCTGACGCCGACCGTTATGTCGCCAGACGCCAGCAAGTCGGGAATGCGCCAGTAATCGACATTCTGCACCACGAACACCACCTTCGGCGCTTCCTGGCGCAACGCCCGCAGCAACGGCGGCAACAGGCCGAACTCGACATCGTCGGACATCCCGATGCGAAAGGTCATGGTGCTGCTGGCCGGGTCGAATTCATGGGTCAGACTCAACGCCACCGACAATGAATCCAGCGCCGGCGACAAGTGCCGAAAAATCTCTTCAGCCCGCGCCGTGGGCTCCATGCGATGGCCGACGCGTATGAACAACGGATCGTTGAACATGGTACGCAAGCGGTTGAGCGCCGAACTGATGGTCGGCTGACCGAGAAACAGCTTCTTCGCCACCTTGGTGACGTTGCGTTCCAGCATCAGCGCTTCAAACACCACCATCAGGTTGATGTCGGCCTTGCGTAGCTCGTTGCGATTCATCCACTGACCCCGCACTCAAAAACAACCGACAGTTTAGGGAGTTGTAACAATCGGCGTCTACGCGACTGAACGAATGCCTGGAGGGATTTGTGGTTAATGCCAACAGGCGCACGTGTTGGGCCCTACTTAGCCTCCCCTGTCGAAGGAAGAGGCAAACATCGCGACACAGTCCAACGGATGATAAAGCAGCGCAATTAATCCAGTATTTTCCTGCGTCATCCAAACCGGATGACGGGAGCACTTCCGCTCAATTCAAATATCGCAAGGAAGCAATACATGACTACCGATCTGAAACAACACCTGGAAACCGCCAATCAGTACATCGGCCGCCAATACAACGAGGAGCTACGCGCAGAACTCGCCAACAAGACCGGCCTGGCAGTACGCCCGAGGGGCAACGGGTTCATCATGACCAAGGATTACAACCCAGCACGAATCAACTTGCTGGTTGAGAACGAAATCATCACCCACGCCACCATGGGTAATTGATTGGCCCTGCGTCTCCCGTGCGATTAAAACCCTGAAAGTTTTTTGCACAAAAAAAAAAGCCCCGTAACTTTTCAGCTACGGGGCTTTTTCTATGTAATGGCGGAGAGATAGGGATTCGAACCCCTTCCGGTGTCTTCATAGGCCGGTGCAGGCCATTAGATATGGGGGAATCATGCGGCGCCATCAGCCTGTAGCGGTGCGCAGCGGCCTGTAATCTGCCCTAAATATGCCCTAGCTCGGGGAGCGCCGTCGCTATCAACTGAAAGACAAAACCAATGACCATCAGTGTCAGAGCCAATTGGGATGCAATCTGATATCTCTTCTTTCGTTTTCGCGCATCCTCTTCATGGTCGCCTACTGTTCTTCCGTCTGGCATTGGGTTCTCACTTTCAAGAGCTATCCCGATACTGTCTTGATGGGACGGCTGGGGAAATCCAAAGAAAAACACCATCGCCACGCCGATAATGTTGAGCGTTAATCCAATAATGTTTAAGTATTGCGCAGTCATTGCCCACACCTCATATCCAAGAGACAGACACTATAGCCACAAGCCATCACCCACACGCCGATTGTGTTGGAGTACCAAAGCAAAAAAGCCCTACGACCCCGTAAATAAAGGGCCGCAGGGCTTTTTTGACATCAGATGTTATTTGTTCATTTGGCATTAAATGGCATGAGTAGGCGTACGGCTTCACCATCCAGTGAGGAAGCAGTTTGGGAGGACCGACTTTTTCAACAGAATCGGCTGATAGCTGACCTTCGCGGTAGGCAGCTAAACGGCGATTCTGTTGAAAACGTCGGTTTTTCCAGACTGGCCCCATGCTGACCGCTGAAAACGCCTTTTTTGCACGTCGCTACGCGAAATCTGAGCCCCGACTCCTCTGCTCAAGGTAAAAATTTCAATCTCAGGCGCGTACTTTTCTGCCGAAAAAACCATGGCCGACTTTTTCAACAGAATCCGGCCAAAGCGGACACTCATGAACGATCGCTTCCGACGCAGACCCGCCACTGGTGGAAAGCAGTACCGACCATATCAGACAGCCACTGCGGTGAGTGGCCGGTTGGTATCTGCCTTTCGGAGCGACTCACCCTCACGGAGGACGTCGTCCAGTCTGTTAAAAAATTATCTTTGAAAGAAACTACTGACGTAAGTTACACCAATTAAATCTTGACAGAAAACGCAGCTTATAAATCAATTAAGTACATCAAAGATAGGCTGCCAGCTCAATGCTTCACTGTGATATGCGTTTAAGTCTATAGGTGTAGTTTCCTGCTGCCTGCAATTAACACCTGTTGCGCAACGTATTTTATCAATTCAATATCATGCTGCATTAAATCGGCCTCTTTGGAAAAAGGCAAAAGCAACTCAATATCAGAGTCGCGAGAGTCAGACTTGGTATGAACAATTTTGCATCGCAACTCATAGATCCTTCTTGCAACTTCCCCCTTTAACTCACTATCCACACTAGATATGCTTAGCTTAGAATTTACCAACTTAGATTTTGAAGATAAGAAGCTGGTGCGTTCCTCATTCTCACTCAAGAAGCTCCTCAAGTCTCCATCATCAAGACACTCATCAATTGTCGCTTTTAACTGTGTGCGCTCATCACCAAACGCTCCGCTTCGAGATACCTGTATCGCACTAAGCAATCGAGATATATCAGAATCTTTCTCAGCGCGAAACGTAGGATTTTTTAAAATAGACTTTAATCTTCGGTGAGCTTCAGACTGAGAGTAAATAGGATAATAAAATTCTACAACTTGATAATAGGCCAGATACTGAAGAAGGGGCATCCCGCTCGCGCTGCGTGCATACCAATATAAAGACAGTGGAGCATGATCGAACTCTCTGTCCGGAAATTTCACATCGAGGGGTATGGTAGCTTGGCGATCCTCGCGCTTATGATGTCGCGTCCTTTGCCTTTTCACAATCAATGCCATACCAGTTATCAGCTCTATTTGAAAAAGAAGTGACCCACTCACTTTCTGAATAAGATCCAGCACTGAATCATGCTTCTTCGCTTGGACGCCTGAAACTTTCATTGTCACGGTGCGAGGTGTTGCATATTCATAGATGGCATTAAAAACTGGACTTGCCAAACCTATCTCAACACTTAATCCACTGGCACTCTCGACCTTTATTGGGTCAACTTTATTTGCTTCTCGCCAACTTACACCGAACAGCTTCTCAATAAAGGTCGCTGCGCTCGCAGCTCCAGCCTCTATAACCATTATCTCGACTAGTCCCTTTTCGTAACTGCAGATAGCTTCCAGACCTGATAAGAAGTTGTAATCCTCAAATGGAATACTTAGAATCTGGGGTAGTTTGTTATGATCGAAAATCTCTAACTCTCGCAGCTCCCTCCCGCACTTAAGGGATATGCTAAGGCCCGTGTGCCCCTCATATCGCCCACTATAGTCTAGATCCTTTAGCGGGATACCTGCAGCCTCACATCGCTCTGCAAGAGCCTCTTTATATGTTTCAAACTTCCCGACAGGCAATTTCCAGAATGAGTAAGAATTAGACACTTGAGATCCTCTAAGAACGGTCAACTGCGGCACGATAGCATAGCGCCGTGTGAATTGAGCCGTACATGCAGAGCCTCGGCATCCTTTGCTGGATTGTCCCAAATGAGAGCCGATCCAGCGGACCCTAAGACGGGCACAATTATTACGTCTCCAGCCTCAGTGGCAGGCAGCACTTTTTCGCAGGGCTCGCCGCGTAGTAATAGTTCTTACGGCCCGGGTAGCGCTAAGGCGTCGCAAAAGTCACCACAGCTGCAGACCGAGAGCTGAGTCGGCAAGGCTGATTTCACGACAGAGTTGCCAGCGGACCGCAATCGACCGATTCTGTTGAAAAAGTCGGCCATGGTTTCCACCGCAGAAAAGTACGCGCTCGAGGTTGAATTCTTTACTTTGAGCAGAGGACTCCGGGCTCGGATTTCGCGTAGCTGCGCGCAAAAATGGCATTTTCAGCAGTCAGTGCGCGGGCAGTCTGGAAGGACCGACTTTTTCAACACATCGACCCTTTGCCGGTCAGCATTGGATAAAAAAGGATGACTGCTGCTTCTCGTTGCGGTGCAATCCTTTGAACGCAGTGGTTGCTTCTATTGGCTGATGATTGCTGCTGAACCAAGCACTTGAAGTTGTGCGGATTCAGATGCGGTGGTGGTGATGGTAAACAACATTTTTCGTGTCGCGCTTGGAACTGACCATTCGTAGGAAAGGGTTTGAGTTTGTCCATTTGAGGGCGATTGCGTTTGCTCGTTTTTTACCAGTGTTGAGGTAAATGGAGGGGGCGGATTTGCGACCATTCCAGTGAACAGCTTGATAGCGGTCTCCGTACTTGCCCTGCGGACATGTAAGGCACAAAAATTCTTGCCGCTAGG
Source organism: Pseudomonas sp. GM78 (assembly GCF_000282475.1). Taxonomy (GTDB): domain Bacteria; phylum Pseudomonadota; class Gammaproteobacteria; order Pseudomonadales; family Pseudomonadaceae; genus Aquipseudomonas. The sequence goes on along the minus strand of NZ_AKJF01000055.1, from coordinate 63,172 downwards.
AAGCGTCAACACAAACGTTCCGTACTTGTCTGGAACAGACCACGCGTCGCCAGGATCACCTGCCAGAAACAGCACCGCCTTTTCGGGAGGAAGGCTAGGGATTGGCCTGAGCTTTTCTCGGAGTGCTTCCAGATTTGGAAGGTTCTTCATGCAAAGCGATGCGTAAATTTTGGCGAACGAGTTGGCTTGGTCATCACCTTCGCTGGCAAGGCAAGCATTCGTACCTAGAGTGAACATGAGTAAAGTGGCGAAAATTCTGGACATGCGAAAACACCTCTTTTGCACGCTGCTACGCGAAATCCGAGTACTGAACCTTCTGCGCAAAATGCAGATTTCAATCTCAGGCGCGTACTTTTCTGCAGTGGAAACCGAAGTCGACTTTTTCAACAAAATCAGCCATGAGCGGACACTCAGGGATGCGTGCCTTCGACCAATTGGCTGCCCCTCGTCAAGCGCAATGTTATAATGCTTCCCATGAACGATCACCGACCTGAGGAGGGCATAAGTGACTAATTTCGTATTTTCACGTAGAGCGATGCAAGCTCGCATCAATGGCCTTTCGAATACCCTTAGCCACTCGCAGCTCACGGCAATCATCAGTAGACTCAACGCTACTGATGCCACCCGGCTTCATGTAATGTGGGAGCTAGTAATATTACATGCACTCTCCCAGGCGGGAGACCTCAAACACGAGCAGGCGTTGCCAAATGGACGTTGCCCTGACATCCGCTGGACGATAAACAAGCAAGACGGCGACGAACTAACGATTGTCGGCGACATCACCACAATATCAGATGAGGGGCTTGACGCTCAGAACCCCCTTAAATATATAAGTAAAGAAATTGCCAGGCTTGCATCTAAGTTTGGAGTGCACCCCGGAAATTTCTGGATAGATGTGCGCGGAGAAACCACAGGGCCTCGTCATAGAAGCAAAATGCGGCTGATGCTACCTGAAAAATCTGAGATAACTGGCTTCATCAAAACAGAGCTTGAACCATGGTTTTATAGTATCAGAGATGCCCCCACAATAAAATCCAGATTTGAAAGCAACGAAAATAACAATAACTTTAAAATCATTTACGATCCAAACTGGAAAAATGGTGGTGGCAGCCACACTAGCTACACTGTAGCAACGTCAAAAACCATCAACCCCTTATTTAGCGCACTCAAACATAAAGTTAAGCAGTTAAACGGAGCTCCAGATGACTCTCTTCGTATCATCATCGCCTGTGATGGCGGTTGCGATTTGATTAGAAACGGAAATCTTGGGAAATCGCATTACACCTATAGTGCGCGGGAAGTCGCAGAAGACTTTCTTCGCCAGAACAGTAGTATTGATGCTGTATTGCTAGTCACCGTAGATGCCCAACATCACCCCTTTGGCACTCCAACAACTTACCAGATGAGCTACGAGCTAGTCTGTGCTCCCCTTCTGGCACGCTCTCACCGAGCCACGAATGAATCAATCGAATCACTGACCGCAGCGTTGCATGTCGCGCTACCAAACCTACCGAGGCCATTACGCCCCGCCTACCATTCTGCTTCGCTGCTCAACACTCCAGGCGTAGGATCCGATCAATTAGGTGGTTATTCTATGCAAGGCAATAAGATCACAATCTCATCTAGAGGGCTACTTAGACTTCTCGCAGGGGAGATATCCACTCAAGAGTTCATTCGAGCACACGGATGGAATGAATCGGCGAACCACGCGAACCCCTTCGCCAATCATCTCAAAAATGGACTCATGATCAGCAACCTTGCCGTAACTAGCGATATGGACTCCGATGACGACAAGATCACCTTTACAATAGATAAGTTTGACGTGGCCGCAGCTCCTTTCATTTTTCCGAGCAAAGACGACGCGGGCAAGACATAACGGAAAAACTTCATCGACGGAGCTCACTTAGCAAACTAAAATTGGCGAAGTAACAGATCATTACGAGTACGCCTGTCTGGACGGCTGGATGGCGCAATCCACTGGGCAAATTTGATCGACAAAACTCCTGTGATGCATTGCGCGCCGAAGTACTGGCAGCATTGAAAACCTGGGTAAAACTGTCGGTGGGACCGGAAACCGACCCACCCTAACGGCACAAAATTCCGGTTAGAAGGAAACCTCACCACGTCGGACCACGCTTTGGCGTACGGGTGAAGAGTGGATTGCTCGCGAGGGGGCCTGAGTGAAATCAACCGGCGCGTGTTCGCTTGGGCTATAAGTGGCGCTGACGTAGCGACGAGCTAACAGATGAGTTGAAGCGGCTATTGGTCAACTGCCCCTCGCTTGAAGGCCAGACCTATATTACTGTACATATACACAGTACCTGCACAGCGAACCCTTCCCATGAATTTCGACCAGGCTAAAGCGCTCAGGCTTCAGCAGTGGCGCTCGATCCTCGACGACCACGACTTTCGTCTGCAAAACCCGGAAGCTCACCGGCAAACCCTCCACTCAATGAGCGCTACGTTGCTGAGCGAAGGATTGATCGACGTGCTGCAGCAGTTCGACATGAACGAGATGGGGAACGCGGCCTACTGGCACGCGGTGGAAGAACTGCACAGCGCCCCCGCCCGCTACTGTAGCGCGTCTTCCTATGAGGTGGTGTGTGGCACCCACGCGACGCCGCTTGGGCGGATTTCGCGATCAATTTTTTATGCCGAGCGTGCATTGGCCAGCGCTGCCCGATTCGCTTACGACGGCAAGGTTTATCAGGAGGTGGCCGGAACCCATCTGGTGTTCAATCCGTCCGGCACCGTGGCCACCATCACCGGGCTGACCTTGACCCTGCCGGATGGACAGCAATACAACCTCGTCGAAACCGGCCGTATGATCGACGGTCGGGCCGTCGAGCCCATTGACGATCCGGACATCTATCGCGCGCTTGTGGACGTCGCGCAAGTGGCCGAGGAACGTCGTGACGTGACCGTGTTTGAAAAGCTCAGGCCATTGATCGACCTTGCCCGATTTCGCCTCTGCCCCGCGTGCCACGATCGTTTCGCGCCGCGTGAAGACTGCCCAACCTGCGCTGGCCGAGGGTTTGTAACGAAGGCGTTAGCCATGGGTCTACCCTGAAGAGACAACAGGAGAACCGGCCATGTGTGGACGCCTATCCCAGTACCGCAGCATTCACGACTTCGTCGCGGCGCTCATCATGCCAAATGCTTTGCTCAACTATGTCGGCGACCAGCCTGTCGAACGCTACAACGCCGCGCCGACCGCTCAGCTAGCCCTCCTTCACCGCGAGGGTGAATACCTGCGCGCTGATATGGTTCGTTGGGGATGGCGCCCGCACTGGGCCAAAGACCATGCCGCGCCAATCAACGCCCGGGTGGAGAATGTCGCCCATGGCCCGTTCTTCAAAGCCATCTGGCCGCTCCGGGCCATCATCGCGATCGACAACTGGTTTGAGTGGGTTTATGAAGGCGGCCCGAAAAAGCAGCCCTACCTGATCCGCCATCGTAACCGTTCGCCAATCCTCTGCGCTGCGATAGGTCAGAATCCGATCGGCGAACATGAGCCAGGCGAGCATGACGGTTTTTTCATCATCACCGCCGACAGCGCCGGCGGTATGGTCGACATTCATGATCGACGCCCCGTCGCGCTATCACCGGAACTGGCTCAGGAATGGCTCGATCCGGCAACGCCCAAGGAGCGCGCCGAACAAATAGTACTGCTTCAGGGAGAGCCAACCGAGGCGTTCGAGTGGTTCAACGTGGACCACGCGATAGGCAATGTACGCAATCAAGGACCCGATTTAATTGAGCCTATCGGGCAAGTCACTGGAGGTGACAAAAAGGGCCGGTAAACCGTTAAACCGTTAAACCGTTAAAGCGTTAAAGCGTTAAAGCGTTAAAGCGTTAAAGCGTTAAATCGTTAAATCGTTAAATCGTTAAATCGTTAAATCGTTAAAGCGTCAAATCGTTAAATCGTTAAATCGTTAAATCGCTAAATCGCTAAATCGCTAAATCGCTAAATCGCTAATCGCTTCAGCGTTACTTCGCCGGTGAATGACACCCTATCAATATCGATTCAACTTACTGTTTGAGTCCGCTTTCCGGAGCACCCCACATACACCGCTGCCCCATTCCCCAGGAATGGGGCAGCGGTGTACACCCATAACCCGGGGGCAAACTATGCAGCGGGCCTCAGGACCATTCTTTGATAATTTTCACAATTAACTATTGACGAATATCCAATAGAACATTTAGTTTAAATAACGTTCTGCCACCCCCCTCAGATCCACCGCGCCATTTAGCGCGGTATGTTTTTTTGCGAGAATAAAAATGAATGTGCTATTTCTTTTGATGGCGACCGTTGAGTTCCTGATCAAACTGACTGAGCTGATGAGGCTATGGGGTATCGGGTGCCCTGGGTTCACTCCATTGTGATTCAGAACAAACCTCCCAAGGCCGCAGGCTCCCAATTCATAATCACTAACTCGCCACTAACCTCGGCCTTCCCCTGCCGCTGATTGGTATTGCAGTAACGGATGTCTAGCGTTTCGAGGTGGAAGCCCTCGAATACGCTACGGATGTCCGGATGATCGTTAATGCTGACCATCACCTTGCCTTTGCAGCGGCGCATGAAGTCGGCCATGCGTTCGTAGTTCTCAAACGGAAAATCCACCCCATAGCCGGCAGTCTGCCAGTAAGGCGGGTCCATGTAGTGAAAGGTATGGGCACGGTCGTAGCGTTCTGCGCATTCCAACCAGGGGAGATTTTCCACATAGGTGCCAGACAGGCGCTGCCAGGCTGCCGACAGGTTTTCCTCGATTCGCAGCAGGTTGATGGCCGGGCCAGTGGTCGCAGTACCGAAGGTTTGCCCGGTGACCTTGCCGGCAAACGCATGATGCTGCAGGTAGAAGAATCGCGCGGCGCGCTGGATGTCGGTGAGGGTTTCGGGGCGGGTCATCTTCTGCCACTCGAACACTTGGCGTGAACTGAGCGCCCATTTGAATTGGCGCACGAATTCTTCGAGGTGGTTTTGCACGACGCGGTACAGCGTGACCAGGTCGCCGTTGATGTCGTTGAGAACTTCCACGGGCGCGGCCTGTGGGCGCATGAAGTACAGCGCAGCACCACCGGCAAAGACTTCGACGTAGCATTCATGTGGCGGAAAAAGTGGAATGAGGCGATCGGCCAGGCGGCGTTTGCCGCCCATCCAAGGGATGATGGGTGTAGACATAGAGAGCAAGACCTTTACTGTATGGATAAACAGGTGCTAGGCTCGCCGCGCTTTGTGCACGGAGCAAGAGCCTTGGCTGGACTTGCAGGGACCATCTGCAGGGACGGCGGCCGGGTTGGATGTTGACGCATCCAACCCGGTCGCTCTTTTCACTTCGGTGCTGAGACTTCTTTGGCGTAGGCCTGACAGGCCGCCAGGGCGATCAGTCCTTGGTCGCCGTCATCGGTGATGCTGATAATTCGTTGAGCATGCGCGGGGTCAAGTTGGGCGCGCGTGGCTCCATAAACCACGCCGCCGGTGCCGGCAGCGGCTGACAGCCCAACACCACCGGCGGGTCCGGCGGCGAGTAGGACTGACAACCGCACATCAGCAGTGGCAAGACGATCAGACAGGCGTTGCTGAGTGTTCTTCGCATCGGATAATTCCTTGTGGTGGGTTTCGTCGTTGGCCTGCAGGCGGGACTCCAGGGCTAGCCGGCTGCGCTGCTCGATCGCCAGCGCGGCCAAGGCATCCTCGGCACGCTTCAGCGCCGCCTGATCGACCTGGCCGGCCTGCTCGGCCAGTTCCTTGCCATACCGCCAGTCTTGCGCCACCCAGGCGCCGCCAGCGGCTACACCGGCGATCGCCAGCAGCACCAGGGCCACCGCCCAGGGACGTAGCGCTGGCGGTAGCAGATCGATCAGGCGCATAGCGTCTCCTTGGCCGTGGCCCACAGGGCGCGACGCTCAGCGGCGCCATTGCCGCCGCCGTTGATCTTGCGCGTGATGCTGTCGAACAGCCCAGCGTCGGCCAGCTCGTTCAAACCGCGATCCCACCAGAACCAGGCCGCCGACAGCGCGGCATATTCGGGCTGCTCCAGCAGCTCGGGCTGATCGAGCAACGGCAGGCCAATGGCCTTGCCGGCCAGCCGGTAGTTATCGCGGAACGTCACGCCGATCAGGCCCCGTGCGCGGTACTTGAAACCGTCGCCCGAGGCTTCCGGGCCGTTACCGTAACGACCGCCATAAACGCGGTTGGCCAGCTTCTCGCTATTGCGCAAATACGCCTCGGCATCGCGCACCTCGGCAGGATCGACGCGGCCGTTGTGGTTCAGGTCGAAACCGTACTTGAACAACTGCGCCACGCGCGTGGCGTCCTTGTAGTACAGGCTTTCGCTCAGCGATCGCAGCTGCCCCGACTCGTGCCCGACCTGCGCCAGAAAAGCCGCTTGGCGCACCGGGATGCTGATGTCATAACGCGCCATGGCGCGATTGAGCGCAGGCACAAAAATGCCCGCGACGGGGCGGGCATTGGGGAGGATGCGCAACAGTTGCGCCTCGGTGATCGGCATGGGGGAAACTCCAGACAAAAAAAAGCCGCTCGATGGCGACCTGGGGAATGGGGGGTTATAGCTGCTCGACCCTGAGCGGCTTCGTTTCTTTCTTCGCCTTGCCTTTGGCCAGGGCCTTGCCCTTCTTGCCGCCGTTGCATTCCACCGTGGTGCTCCAGCCCGACTGGGTAAACACCTGCTCCACCGAGTCCACCAGATACTCGCCATCGAGCCCGACCTTAAAGCCCGTGGCGCTCAACTGCATCTCTGCAAACACATCAGTGCGCCCCGGCATTTCCAGTCGCACACCGGCCGTGGAACGGTTGAACGCGGCCAAGCGCGCCTTGGCGGCCTGCTCGGCGGCACTTTTGTTGGGGTAGATATGCCGGTCACTATGCACCGGCGGCAGACCATCGGGCGCGTCGGCATTGTCCAGGGTGACCACGGACAATTTGCCGGTCTTCTTGTCCTGATGCTTGGTCGAGACCGCTTTATGGGTCGTGCGATCGCCAAGGCGAAATTGCCAGCGACTGACGTCGCGGCGGCTAATGCTGACGCCCCCCAGCACCTTGCCGGATGCGCTCAATCCGTCCTGTCGCGGCATGACCAACAGCTTGCCGTCGGCCACCTTGGCCGTGCAGTCGTACTGTTTCGCCAGGCGCGTGATGAAATTAAAGTCGGACTCGCCGAGCTGATCGACCCGGAGCACTTTGGTGGTCACGTTGCACACGGGCGTCCAGCCATTACGCTGCGCGATATCGCTGACAATCTTGGACAACGGCACGTCCTCCCAACTGCCGCTGCGGGTGGTCTTGCCGCTGCCGCGCATGTCACTGGCTTTGCCGCGCAGGACCATGGTGTCGGGCGGGCCAGAGACTTCGATTTCATCAATGGTGTACTGCCCGACACGGGTCAAGCGCTGCCCCTCATAGCCCAGGTACAGCTCGATATTGGCGCCCCGACTGGGCAACGCGACCTCGCCGTCGCGGTCATCAATGCGCAACTCGAATTCATCCGAGTCGATCCCGGGCTTGTCGGTGGTGCGCAGCAACAACAGCCGATCGTTGATCAAGGCCGTGATGTCCTTGCCATCGGCAACGACGCGAAACAATGGTTTCATGGGCAGTCCAGAATAAGAAACCCCGCATCAGCGGGGTCGGGTGACTGACGGTGTTATGCGTCACGCCGGGTTAATCCCACAGCATCACGGTGCCGTCGGAGGGGTCCGGCAGATCCGGCAAGCGGATCAGCACGCCGGCGCGGAATGGCTGGGCCTCATCCGCCAGCCCTTGGTTCGCCTCAAGCACGGCCTCGACTGAGCCGTTCAGATGGCCGTAAAAGTCATAACAAAGGGTGTCGAGTAAGTCCCCGTCAGATGTTCTGCAGGTCGTCGCCATAACGCACAAACTCCAAGGTAAAGCCCTGCTTGCGCGGGATACCGCCCTGCAACAGCGCGCTTTGGTCTTCCTGAATGTTTTTAAGGCACCAGCTGCCCAGCACCGCGCCATAGCCCGTGGTCAACGCCAGGGGCGCCAGCTGGGCGCCAATGCTGCGTAAGGTGTCCAGTTGTTTGATGCCGCCCTTGAAACCCGGGAAAATCGAGCCTTTGAGCGTCAATTTCTCTTCGCCCATGCCGACCGCCTGCTGCGCCGGCCGCCGCGTCAACCGCTCCTGCGAGGCCCATCGGAAGTCGCTGGAACGACTCAACTCGTCAAACGCGGCGGTGTCCAGGTTGAAGTAATACGGCTCAGACTTGGCGGTCAGCGGCTGCATGATCAACAGATGGGGGAACGCCTTCACCGCCTCGACGGCGGGCGTCTTGTCTGCCGCAAAAGAAGAGGTCGGCACAATGTTGGACAACGACGGGCTGACCTTGCCGGCAATCTTGTTGATCGCGGTACTGGCTTTGGCGGCCTGCTCCTTGAGTACCCCCATGCGCTCATCGATCTGCGACACGGCCCGACTGGCCTTGTTGTAGGTGGCCACCACCTTGCCGACCTTCGATTGAGCTGCCTGCACCCCGCGCATGACCCGCTGGAGCTTGGCCCCCACCGCTGGCCCCACAATCGGCAGACCCTCCAGCTCAGACGCCGCCCCGCTGATTTCACTGATCGCGCCGTTCACCGGGCCAAGCATACCGTCCAAACTTCGGCGGCCTGTTTCCCCGGCTGACGCCAGGTACTTCAGGCCCGATTGCAACTGCTCCATATAGGGCATTACGCCTCCTTACTCGACATGCGGGGCATCAAACAGATTGGAGCGCTGCGCCTGCTGCGCCGCGTCGCGCATGACCCGCTGAATCATGGGCTCCAGCTCACGCATCAGCTGTTGTGGGTCTTTCACATCCCCCTGCACGGTCAGCGTAATCGGTGCATGAATCTCCACCTTCTGCTCGTACTTAGGGGCCGCGGGCTTGGGCGGAGGCTCCGGCTTGAGGATGATCGGTGCCGGCGTGGCCATCGCCGGCTTTGCCGCCAGGACGCGCGCCACATCCCCCAATTTCGGCCCGTCCGGAACCGGCGCCGCGTTATGCAAAACGGGCGGCCGGGCTTGCGCCTGGGCATCTGCCGCACGCTCCGGTAGTAGCAGGTTGATCGCCGGTGCCGCCGGCTTGGGCGTCATGACTGAAACAACCGGGCTCACCCCCTCCGCACGCGTTACCGAACGTTCGGCTTTGACCGGTGCCAGCAGGACGGGCGCGGTCTGTTTTTCGTCCTTCGGCCGCTGGGCCCCTGGTGCCGGTACCGGCAGAACCGGTGCCGGCACACCAGGCGCTTTCTCTACCGGTGCCACCGGGCGCTGCTCGACTGGGGCCACCACCGGCGGGCGAGGTAACAGCGGCGCCGGCGGTACCGAGACCGACAGAACCGGCGCCGGCTCACCAGGCGCTTTCTCCACCGGCGCCACCGGGCGCTGCTCTACTGGGGCCACCACCGGCGGGCGGGGCAACAGCGGTGCCAGCGGCACCGACAGAACCGGCGCCGGCACATCAGGCGCTTTATCCACCTGCGCCACCGGGCGCTGCTCCACCGGGCCCACCACCGACGGCCGAGGCAACAGCGGCGCCAGCGGCACCGGCGCCGGCATGCTGGGCGCTTTATCCACCCGCGCCACCGGGCGCTGATCCGCTGGGGCCACCATCGGCGACCGACCCAGCAGCAAAGGCGCCGGGGCCGACGTCTTGAACGATTGAGCCACGTCATCGAGCACGGGCGGAATCGACTTGCCCGCGTCCGCCATCATCAGCGGCCCGGCCACTGGCATCTGTTTCAGCGATTCGTCACCGCCGAACATCTTCTTGCCCAGATAGCCGCCCGCCGCATCACCGCCCAGGCTGCCCAGGTAACCCCCCAGCACCCCGCCGACGATGGTGCCAATCACCGGCACCATCGAGCCAATCGCCGCCCCTGCCGCCGCACCCGCCAACGTGCCGGCAAAGCCACCGGCGGCCTCGCCATAACCTTCGGCCTTCTCGTCCTGGGTCGTGGCCGTGTCGTAGGTGTCTTTCGCCTTCATGCCGGCATCGAGCAGGGCAAACACGACCGCCCCCGAGCCCGCCACCTTGGGGCCGGCGCCTACGGCGGCCGGCTTGGGTGTGGCGGCAACAGGCTCAACCCGGGGCACCGTCGTGGGTGGTTTCCAACCGCTCAACGGCTTATGGGCCTTGCTCAGATCCGCGCCGGCATACACCCGCATGCGCGGCTTGGCGGCCCGCTCAGGCGGCGCCGGCGATGCTGGGCCCCCTGGAGACCCAGGCGACGGCGTACCCGCCCGCTCGCGTCGGCCGCGCTTCTTGCGCTCTGCGTCAGCACCGCCCAGGTCCGGACCACCGCCAGACGCGGGGTTCATCACAATGACTTTTTGCGGGATGTTCGGGTTACCCATCAGGGTGCCCCGGCCCAGGTTCATCAGGCCTCGACCAATTTTCACGGTGTTGACCACGGCGCGCAGGGCCAGGAAGCCCGCCACCACCGCCGCCACGCCGCTCACGACCTTGGGCGACTCGTCCGTGAGTTGGCTTAGCCCGCGCGTCACCGTGGTGATCCCCGAGGCCACCGCGTCAGTCATAGGGGCCAGCGCATCCCCTACCGAGCGCAAGGCATCGTCCATGCTCTGCCCGACTTCTTTCCAGCGCTGCGCCGACGCATCGCGGCGTTCGTCCAGGTTCTTGTCCAGAATGCCCGAGGCGGCGCGCGAGTCATTTTTCAGCTGCTCATACAGATTTTTGTTCTGCATAAACGCGGTCAACGCACCCTTGACCTGCATGTCGGCAAACAGGTCGCCGGTGCGCAAGGCTTGTTCCAGGGCGTTGATCATCGCCTGGGCTTTAACCGGATCGGCTTCCTTGCTGATCTTGGCCGTCGCCTCGGCCATCGCGGCGGCCTTTTTCGGGTCGGTCGCCTGAATGTAGCGTTGCGCCAGGGCAAAGCTGGACTCCAGCGTGGACATGCCTTTTTGCATGCCGCTCTGCATCGACGCTTCATAGTCGATCCCGACGTCCTTGTAAGCCTTGACGGTGTCGCCGGAACCGATTTTCTCCATCCAGTTTTTGAGGTTGTTGGCCGCCTCATCCGCGCCGCCGGCAGTCTTCATCTGCACTTGCAGCAGCGCGCCCAGCTGTGTCACGGAATCCATACCGGTGATGCCCAGCTTGCCCATGCCGGCGAGCATTTCCGGGAACCATTTCGCCATGTCGGCCGCTTCAAAGCTGCCTGCTTGGCCTTGGTAGGCGATCGCCTCCAGCGCCTGCTGCATGACCTTGGGATCGGTGATCTTAGCGTTCTGCCCCAGGGCGTTGATCATCCTCGCCGTGTCTGCGCCATCAGCGCCCTGGCCGACCACGAATTTGGCCGCCGACGGCGCGTAGTCAATGGCCTGCTTGAGGTCCATGCCGGCACCGACCAAGGCGTTCACCACCTCGGCCACATCGTTACGCGCCATCCCGGTATCCCGGGAGGTTTTGACGATGGTTTGCGACATTTGCGCTTCTTGCGGGCTGTTAGCAATGCCCGCCTTGATCGCAATGTCACGAATGATTGCGCCGTAATCGGCGCTGACTTTGACCGGCATCACCGCCACAGCGGTGGCCGCTACCGCTTGCCCGGCCGTGCTTTTCAGCCCGTCCCGGCCTTCTTCCATCTGCCGCCGACCTTCAGCCTGCAGCTCAGCCGCCCGGGCTTTACGGCCCATGGCTTCATAGGCCCGGCCCAGTCGACCGGCTTCCACACCCTGCGCTTTGAGGCTGGCCAGGTTGGCATTGAGGCGCGACAGCAACGTCGACGCCCCGGCCGCGCCCGTCTCATGGGCCTTTTTCCATTCATCGCGCAGCTTGATCGTTTCGCCGATGGTGCTTTGCAGAATGCGAGCCTTGGCCCCCTTGTCGTCCAGGGCCTGGATACGGCTTTCAACATCCTTGAAGGCCTTCCCCACGGAAGAACTGACCGCCCCACCGATCACCAGGCCCAGCTTTAAATCAGACATAGCGCACCCCAGGCAACGGCTAAAAGGCTCAATCCGTGAGCCACCAAATCATTTCATTGAACGGCATGCCCTGAATCTCGGCAGCGGAAAACCCGGTTTCCGCTGCGAGTTTCTTGGCCGCCATCTTCATGGTTTCGGGGTTACAGCTCAGTCTCTTCGACAAGGCGAAAATAACCTTCTTGGAGACGGCGATAGTCGCGCTCCTTGAAGCCTTCGATATCCTTGACCGGGCAGTCGGTCAGGCTGGCGAACAGGTGAAACTCGTGCATCTCACGATCCCCGTTTGCCACGGCCTGCGCCTTGCGGTTATCACGGATGCTCGGCGCACGCATGAACAGCTTGTCCACGGTCATGTCATTGACTTGCGCCTTGTACTTGAACGCGATGTTGACGCCCTCGTCGGTCATCACCAGCCAGCTCGGCAACGGTTTGTTTTCAGGTGTAGTGCTCATGATTAATCCTTACAGGCCCAGGGCCGCACGTTCGTCTGCGAGTTGGTCAACGCCATCGATCACGCGTACCGCGTTCACCATGTCGATTTCGTAAATCAAGCGGCCGTCGACTTCCAACTTGTAGTAAGTGACGGCAATCGCGTGCTTGATTTCCGCGACGGTGGCGGGCTTCCAGTCGCCCATGTCCACCTCTTTGAGCATGCCGCGCACGGTGACAATCACCGGCGTGATCGCGCCCTTGAGGCCCTTGAACGAGCCGCGGAACGTACCGTTGAACGCGGTCTGATCCGCCAGGCCAAAGAACTTCAGCGACTCACGGCGCACGCCGTTGGTGACAAACGAGGCCTCGAGCTTTTCCAGGCCCATGTCCATCTCGACCGGGCCGGCCATACCGCCGCCGCGATACTCTTCGGTTTTCACCGTCACTTTCGGTAGCGTCAGCGACGGCACGTCGCCGGTGAAGTTCGTGCCGTCGACGAACAAGTTGGTGTTAGAAAGGGTTTGCGGAATCATTGGACGGCCTCCTTAGGCGGCTTCAAGCACTTCGGTCAGCCACTGGTTAGTGACCTCGACACGGAAATTCGGGTTTTCAGCAGGCGGCACGTCGGTGAACCGGATGTTCCAGAACACCTTGCCATCGGCCAGTTGGCTGGCCGTGTTCAATTCGGTGTCCGCGTAGACCTCGAAATTGATGATCGCGCCTTGGTTTTTCAGGTCGCGCATGAAGGCTTGAAGGCCATCGGTGACGTCCTTGATATAGGTCTTGGTGATCGACCGGTCGACCGCCCATTTATGCCCGTACAGGATGGCGTCCATGACGATATCCATGGTGCGCACGCGGGTGACAAACGACCATTTTTTGTCGCTCGACATGGTGCGGTTGCCCCACAGGCGAAACCCGTCGTCGCGAATGATCGTGGTGATATTGGCGTTGTTGAGCAGGTTGGCCCGGCAGGTTTCATCACCGTCGAGGAATTCCACCGGGCGCGACGTGCCGGTGATGCCGACCATTTCCTTGTTGGACGGCGATGCCCAAAACCCGTACTCCGCGTCGGTATAGGCAAACATGCCCGCCGCCCAGGCCGAGGCCGGCGCATCAATGGTCTGGCTCGCCACCGTGTCCCAGAACTGCACGCCCGGATCGACCATGAACACGCGCTTGCTGCCGAAGTTTTCGGCGTAAGCCACAGCGGCCTCGTCGGTGGTGTTCGGCCCATCAATGATGGCGATGGCGCGCAGCTTGGCCGCCAGGCCGTCCAGGGCGGTCGCCACCGCCAGGGTCGCCGTGTGCTTGGGCGCAATCAGCAGGCGGGGTTGGGCGTTGAACTTGCTTTTACCGTCCAGTAGCGCTTGCAGGCCGGTGCGCTGGCCAGAAGCCAACACGCCGCCAATGATCGCCGAGGTTTGCCCCGCCGCCTCGACCACCTTGCCGACGCCACAACCGACGATCACCGCCTTGGCCCGCGCAAAAATCGCCTGGCAGGCTTTGGTAATAGGCGCACCAGCACCCCAGGCGGCAATCGCTTCGCGCTCGTTGGTAATCAGCTTGAGTTCGTTGGCCAGGGCGGTCGGGGTGCCCTCAGCCAGCGGCCCGGGCGTGAACACGTCGCACAAGCCAATGATGGAAGACGACGGCAGCGCAATGCTACGCGCCCCGGTGTCGACGTTCGTTACGGTAACGCCGTGAAAAAAACCACTCATAGAGCCAATCTCCAGACATGAAAAAGCCCCGGCACTGTCGGGGCTTGGGAAAACAGGACGGATGCAAAAACGCCCCGGATTACGGGGCGTTTAAGCGGGTGTAGTGACCGCTGACGGCGGTGGCTCTTCGAAGCCTTGCGCCTCAAGCCAGCCCGCCAGGGCGGTATCGTTCGGGCTGGATGGCCAGTCACCTGGCGTCAGTTCGGCGCTCGGCTCGATGCGGTTCAAATAAACGCCGTAGGCCTTCCAGGCGCTCAGCGCTTCAACCTCGCCGGCCGAGGCCATTTCCAGATCGACCGCGTTCTGCAGGGTGTTGATCATGTTGGTGCTGTACTGCGCCAACAGCGACTTTTTGCGCGCAGCGACTTTAGTCAACGCTGCCGCTTGGGCCGCTTCGTCCAATACCCACTCATCATCGACCCATTCGTCAAACTCAGAACTGGGCGCCTCCAGGGTCCACTCCGGGGGTAGCTCGCCGAGGGCGCTCCACACGGCCGCCTCGCCGGTGGCGGTGCTGTAAACCGTCAAACCGCGATGGTCGGGCACCCGCTGCCAGCTCGCTCCGTCTTTGGTGCGGATGGCCGCGAAACCCGTTGCAAGCACGGGCGGCTCGCACTGATAGGCATTCGCCGGGACAAGCCACACCCCTGGCTCTAGCGGACTGTAGTCGGCCTCGCCCACGCCGATGAATTCACCGGTAATGCGATCAACATTACAGATCACGGGCGGCGTCACCCCCTCCACCAGCCACCAATACACAGGGGACTCAACCGGCATGACTTCATCTTCCGGGAAAAATTCGTCGTTCATTTTCACCATCCTTAATATTTAATGCAGGCCAGGAACGCGGTGTTGACTGGTCGCGATTCATTGCCGCCGCTGTTGGCAATCATCAGCATGTGCGTGTGGCCTGGGTGGTCTGATGTGGTCAGATACTGCGGACCGTCCGTCATCTCATCGCCAAAGACGGCGTTACCACCTTCCGTAACCATGTTCGCGGCAATTTTCTCCCTGACAAAAGCTGTCTGGTGGTTATGCGCGCCGCCGTTAATGGCCGAGCCCGTGTGGGTGTGGCTCAGGTTCTGGCTGGCCTGCGCAGAGCCGAACACGCGCCCTGTATCCACGTTTCTGCCGTCGTCCCAGCCCCGGTCAAATTCTGCCCGCGAATCCGGAAGTGCGAACACAGTGGAGCCATCGCCCGCACCGTAGGTTGTCCCAATTTTTGCGAACAACGCGGCGTAAGCAGTGCGAGATACCCAAGCGCCGTTACGCTTCAAGTAACCCGGTGGCGGCGTGGACATCGCAAAGTGCGTGACTTCACCCACACGGTTATTCTCACTTGCGCTGATAGCCGTGGTTACAAACGCAGTGTTTGCAATTGAGGTGTCGTTATCGCCTTGCGCCGGCGTTGGCGCGGTCGGGTTGCCGGTAAAGGCCGGGCTATCAATCCGCGCACCCTGCGCCATCGAGCCGCGGTTAATTACAACGTACGATCCTCCACTCGCGGCCACCTCGACCACTTCATAAGGGGCGAGGATTAAGGTCGCACCCGTCGTCTCAGCGCTAAAGGTGCTGGTTGACGACAGCGTGGCGTTTGAATTGCCGGAGATATTCCGAAACAGGAATGTCGAGCCAGACGGAACCGTATCAGTCGCCGGCAGGGTAATTACCGCACCGGGCGTGGTGATGTTGAACCACAGGCCCACCTGATTGGGATTCACTGTGTAAGCCGAACCCAAACCACCGACACCTGCACCAATGAATTTACGGGTCCACGCCCGAACGTAGTCTTGGTTGACCACTTGCTGACCAGCGGTGTTAGTGGCTGGCGTTGGTGTGGTTGGCGTGCCGGTGAAAGCTGGGCTATCGGTCGCCGCCACCTCGCGCCAGGCGCCCCAAGTGCTACCGGCTTGAATCCGCCAAAACATCCTCCCGCCCGCGCCGAAGGCCAAGACATTGCAGATCTGTAGCGCGCCCGTGCTACTAAATCGCTGGGTAAAAAGCGTTACCGGCGACGAGGACGCGATCGGCAAATTAAGGCCGTCGGAGTTAAGTCGGCTTAGGCCCGACAGCGTGATGTCGTTAGCATCTGCGACCAGCGGCGCCGTATCGGTACCAAGGCCAAACAAGGCCATCACCGCGCGAACAAATGCCGTCGTCGCAATCGACGTGTCATTGTCCGTCGTCGCTGGTGTTGGTGCCCTTGGATCGCCGGTCAGCGCTGGCGACGCCAGCGGCGCCTTGGTCCCCAGCAGGTTGGTCATGGTAGTGGCGAAATTCGGATCATTACCGAGCGCCAGCGCCAACTCATTCAGCGTGTCGAGTGCAGCCGGCGACGAGCTGACGAGCGCCGCCAAAGCCGCCTGGACGAAGCCACAAGTGGCGCCGTCCGTGGTGTTTGTCCCCGGTGGCATGGTGGGCATGTTGACGCCAGATGCCAGACTGGCTTTGCCCGTTGCCAGGTTGACGGCGAACGGCCTGAGTGCGTTGTAGCTGCCGTATTGGTCGCCGCTGTCCGTCAGCATCAGATACAGGCTAGCGCCATCATTGCGCCAAAAAGAGCCGTAATTGCCTTGAATATGACGCATCGCGTTATTGCCGAGCGATTGAACCTCGCCGGAGAATTCCGCACTGCTGAACGCGGTGTTGGTTTGACTCAGGGTGGTCGTGCCGTTCGAAACCACCTGCATCTGACGGGATTGCGGGACCACCACCCCCGGATTAGCAAGAGCCCCCTGACGAAGGGTCAGAGTGAAAGCGCCCGTAGTTCTGTTCACTACAGTCCACATACCCGCGCCAGCGGGAACGATCACGCTGATGTTCGCCGTCAGGACGCCCGTGAACCACAAAACGCCAACATTCGCCTCGGCCGCTGTGAGGGTGACGTTTACCCCACCCCCCACGTTTTTACTGGTGACGCCCTGAATCATCCCAGAAACGAGCCCAGGAACGCCGAGCGTGGCCAGGGCGGTGGTCTGGTCAGCATCGTCAAGCAGTGTCTGGATGAACGGACTGACGTTCAATGGGGTGTAAATTTCGCGCCAGGTCGGGCCATCAGCCAGAACCGCACAATGGCACATCCAGGTACGGCCATTCGCGTAGTCGACGAACATACCGACATAGCCGTTGTTAGAGTCGCGCCGCCCCAGGATTGAGAAAATCCCGTAAGTAGGGCTAACGCCGGCCGCGTTCACGGGAACGGTGCAGCCGTTGGCTTTCGAGGTGGTTACATCAATGAATCCCGACCATCCCGCAGGCTTCGACCAGTCGTTATTGGTCGTGAACGCCACTTTAACGCCGTTCCAATTGCCGATCCCGTAGTCTCCAACCTTGAGCATGCGCCCAGGGGTGGTGTCGAGCGGGGAATCGGTCTTAACCAGGCTCGAAGTGTCCCAGCCCATCGACCACTCGGACGGTGCGCCGTTGTAGATACCTCGGTTCCAGATCCGGCCGGTGTTAAATTCCATGTAGAGCTGAGTAACGATCACCGCGCCACCGCGCAGTACAAACAACGTACCGGCTTTGGCTACCGGGTAGTTAAGCTCCAGCGTGGCATTGGCCGTTACACCTTGCCCATACACGCCCGACTTTAGGATCGTGTTGAGGTCAGTGCCTGCTGCAATGTTATTTGCGCCTGCGCTTAACCCCAGGCCGACGCTGGCAAGCGCATCAATGATGGCCTGCATCGTGGCGATTTGCGTTGATGCAGTCCCTACGGGAGCGGTCGGCGCCTTCGGCACGCCGGTCAGTGTAGGCGAGGCGATCGGCGCTTTTTGGGCGAGCAAGTTGGTGATGGTGGCGGCGAAATTCGGATCGTTACCGAGCGCCAACGCCAATTCATTCAGCGTGTCGAGGGCGGCGGGTGACGAGTTAACCAGTGCGGCCAGCGCCGCGTCCACCTGACTCATGGTGTAGACATCGGTCAGGCCATAGCCCGCCACGGTCGTCGGATTCGTGGCGGCTACCACACGCCCGTTTTTATCCACGGTCACGCTGCGATAGGTGCCCGCCGTGACGCCGGTACGACCCCAAACCATTTCAAAGCTCAGCGACGTCACGCCCAGGGACAGGGCACCATCGGTGATCAGTTGCCAGCCGCTATCACCGTACAGCGTGCCCTGCTCGACATGCACCAGCAGCCCCGGCGTTACCTTCTCCGACTTGTCCGCATCAGCCGCCCGGGTCCAGGCCCCGGCAGCCGCCACCCAGATGCCGTTATCCTTACCGGCGGTTTGCTTGGCGACCAGCACGCGCTTGCCAGCGGTAACTGCCACGCCATCAATCGTCTGCAAACCGGTCAGCGCGATATTGCCCGTCGTACACACCAGCACCGAGCTTTTAAAGTCCTGCTTGGCCAGCTCCGAGGTGACAAACTCGCGAGTCGCCAACACCACCGCGGGGTCAATTTTCAGCTCGACACTGGCCGAGTTGCTGACAATCAGGTTCATCCGCACCACTTGCGTGCGGCCAGAGCCTTGCGCTAACAGCGGTTTGAACGACGGCGCACAGTTGGCAACAGCGACCAGATCACCGTCCACGTCGTACAGGCCGATTTCCCGAATCCACTTGCCGCCGATCTCAGCCGGAATGACCTGTTCGGCAATGATAATCGCCGGATTGGTCGCGTCTTGGATCAGCTGATTCAGTGGCGCGCGCCGCCATTCGTTGATCAGCGTCTTTTGGGTGGCGCTGGGCTGGGGGTCGGCGCCGTTGGCATCACCGACGCCCATCTGGGTGATCTTCCAGGCAATCCCCAGGGCGTTGGCGTTGGCCTGTTTCGCGACCCCCACATTCGTCAGGATGGCGTAAAACTGTGAGTTCGAATCGATCATGAATAAACATCCAGGGTGTCGATAGTGGTTTCACGTCCCCCACGACCGATCACTCCCGAGACTTCAATATCTCGTGGGTCCGGCGGGTAAACGTCAATTTCGTCGCCTTCGGAAATCGAGGCGCTTAGGTACATGCGGCCCGTGGTTTCCAGGCTGATAGCAAGGCCAATCAGGTGCCGGCTGACCGGCTTGGCGTCATCGATTAACGCCGTCAGTTCCTGATACATCTGGTCGGTGATGCCGGTATCGAGCACGCCCACTTTCAAGGCAAAGGTGCCGGGTATCCCGGTCGGGTTAAGTTGCCACCACTCGACCACCTCAATCAGATAGCCCAGCGGCTCAACCACCCGCCGCAGCGCGCCGATCGTGCCCTTGTGCGCGTGGACATAGAACGAAGACCGCACGGCGTTGCGCTTGACCGCCTCAGACCATTTTTCGTCCCAGCGGTCCACCGACCAGGCCGACGCCAAATGCGGCAACAGCTCGACCGGGCAAGTGTCCGCGTTGTAGAGCAGGCGCAGCGGCACCGGGGTGGCTTCAACGGTCGCGGCCTCAATGGCGCGCTCCAGCTGCGTACTGTTGAGGGGCAATAGACTGTTCATGTCAATCACCCTTCGTAACGGTGAAACCTGTGCAGTAGGCCGCCTGGGATTGGCTCGGGAAAATGTCCGACCAGCCCACCAGCTCTACGCGCCGAACCCCGGCGATGTGCAACTGCGCATCAATGGCCGACCGCGCAATCTCCGCCCCCACCCGCCGCCGGGGATTGATCCAGGCGGCCAACCGCTTGCGGCATTCCGCCAAAATGGTTTCGTTTTCCGACCCCGTGCCGACCATGTGCAAAATGGCGTTGATTTGGTAGGGCAGCACCTGGGCGCTTTGCACAATCAACCGATCACCAACCGGGCGGATGTTGTCATCGCTCAGGTAGGTGTAAACCAGATCGAGCAACGATTGCGGCGCCTCGCCCGCACCATCGCGGCCCAACACGGTGACCACCACCGTGGCCGGCGCGGGGCTTTCGGCGGTGGCATCCGCCACCAGCCCCGACGCATTGCGCGCATGCAGGATGTAGCTGTTACGCGGCCCGGCCGTGGTCAACCCCTCATAGACCAGCTGGATACGCTCGCGCAGGGCGTCGTCCTCTTCCAGCACCTCAGGCGTGATCGGCACGGTGCTGGTGTCTTCGGCCTGGATCACCAGTCGCTTCAGATTGACGTTCGCCGCCAACTGGTCGAGGTCGGAGCGGCGCGCGTAAGCCAATAACACGGCCTTGGCGGCGTCGTTGACCCGGGCGCGGTTGCCCATCTTGCGATAGGCCCCCAGCTCAAGCAGTTTCGTCACCGGATCGCTTTCCAGGGTGGCGGTCCAGTTATCCCCCATGAACCCCCGGAAGGTGCCCAGCTCTTCGGCGTAGATTTCCTCAAACTCCAGAGGCTCGACCACCTCGGGCGCTGGCAGTGCTGACAGATCCACCGCGCTCATGCTGAAACCTCCAATAAAACACTGTCGCCCAGGTACTCACCTTTCAACTCAAAGGTGATTTGCCCCTCGAGCACAGCCGTGACGCGAACCGATTCAAGTTTCAACCGAGTCTCCCAGCGACCAATCGCCCGACTGACTTCGGCCTGAACGGCGCTGCGCCAGCCGGCTGTCGCCGGCAGATCGACGAAGCGGCGCAACAAACTGCCGTACTCCGGCTGCATCCGCCGGCTGCCTTGTGGCGTGGTCAAAATGTCTGCAATGGATTGCCGCAAATGGGCAAGGCCAGACAACGGCAGGCCGGTGTGGCGATCCATTCCAATCATGGTGGTTACTCCAGGGGCTCAAACTCGGGGTGCGCCTGCATATGCGCCAAGGCCGGGGCGTCATCGCTCTCAACTTCGGCCACGCCCTGGACCACGGACAGCGACGCGCCGTCCGGCAAAATCACCTTGCGGGAGGTGTACAACTTGTCGCGAAAGCGGGTGGTTTTCGGCGCAGCCACAACAGCCGGCGCGACTTCCTTGGTTTTCGACATGGGTTCTCCGGGCATAAAAAAACCCGCACGCGGCGGGCTGTAGGAAGGTCACTATCAATGCGAGTGGTTATTGCTGTTGCCAGCGGCATCCATGATTGTGGATTGACCGGTGACCGCGCCCGTTACGAGTAACGGGCCGTCAACCTTCACCGCCCCTTTCAAGGTGATGGCCGTCGACTCGACCGACACGGCGTTATCCGTAACGGTCGCTACCGAAGCCCCCACCTTGATGGTGACGGTGCCGGTTGGCAGCGTGATGGTGTACGTGTTCGCCTCCCAGTCGTAGACCAGCGAGCCACCATCGTCGAACCGCCACACCTCCACATGGTCGCGGTTGTCCGGCGGCGGGCCGGCATCGCCGTACAGGCCAGGCACAAAGGTGCCTTGCGCCGGGTCGCCACTGGGGCTGATCAACATGCCCTGCTCGCCCATGCTGGGCGCGCGCCAGTGGCGGGCCTTGCCGGCCGCGAGGCTGTGCCAGCGCACCCAGGCGCTGGTCCACTCGCCATTAGAGACGCGGCACATCGGCGGTGACCCTGTAAGATCCAGGGCGACGACGTAAGTGGCCAGCGCCACGCCGGCAAGCATCCGATCATGCTGCGCTAACGCATACCCACTCATTCCAACAACTCGGGCGCGACGTACTTGCCCTCATGGCCTGGGCCGGTGTCCGGGCTAAAACCGAATACCAACGAGCCGGGCGGCTCATCCGGCCAAGGCCATTCTTCAACGCCCAGATAGATTTGATGAGTCCACTCCACCAGCCAGACTATGTAACCGTCGAGCTCCGGCCTGGTCCAATCCTGTGTGGCTTGAACGAACTCGGCAGGCTCCACGGCCAAACCCCAGGTTTGCATGCGCAACAACACTGCCAACTGTGCGGCCAAATGAACAGCCTGCTGGCAGTGTTTGGGGAGGATGGGATCAACGATGATCCTCGCTTCGAACCGACAGACCAGGGTCGTTTCGCCGGTACCAATATCGTCCCCCGGCTCCATTTCGGACAATTCAACGAACACCACCGGCAACGCAATGCGATCCTTGATGTTGGGCCAGGCTGTCACCGCTTTGATGCCAGACAGATTGCTCGACAGATGCTGCTCGATCGCCTGATAAAGGTGGTCCAGGCGAAAAGGCTCCTCAGACATGGGCGATCCTCTTCAGGTGCTTCTGCAGCTCAAAGTTGAATTCCTGTCGCAGGATTTCTAGCAACCGAGCGTCGGCCCGCTTGATCCAGGTATGGAAGTGCGGACGGGCTTGCTCAAGCGATACTTTGGCTTTGACCAGTGGAAAGCGGTTGCCGTTTTCCGCGACCCATCCCGAACTGACACCCCCGCCCCCCGACACTGTGCTATCGGGGTAGTCGTCCGCATTGAAGTGCTTGCTCGCGGTGCGGATCCAGATGTCGGGCTTGTTGCCATAGACCTTCTTCAGGAAGGCACCCTGGTACCGCCGCCCGGCCACTGAGACCCCGCGGCCAGTCTGTCGCGCTCGACCGATCCGGCTGGACTCGATGGCGTTGAGACCGAACCACAACTTGCCGCTGGTGGACCCGCCGGTGACGGGGTAGCTGCGCAAGCGCTGCCGAACCGCAGCAACGGCAATGCGCTCTTGCCGGCTGACTGCTCGCGCAATGTGGGTGCGCAGCCAACCCAAGGTTTTATTGATCGCCCGACGTTGAGCTGCGGCGGCGGCTTTGGGCACCACCTTGGCAAATTCTTCGAGGGCTTTCAGGTCCACCGCCGAGGACTGGATAGAAAGCATCCCGCCAGCAGCCGATGGCTTGAAATAGCTACCGACACTCATGCACGCATCCTCAAGATTAAGGCGACCAGGCCGTCACCGCTCGGCTCAAGCTGCAGCAAGTCGTACTCGCCGCCACCGTCCAACTCGGGCAATTCAATGGTGACCAGCAGACCCTGTTCCAGTCCGTGCGAATCGCTGACGCGAATCTCGAACCGAGGTTCGCGCAGGCCCGTGTTGAGCTTGCCGAACTTTGGCTGAAGCCAGGGTGCGGCAAACATGCCAAGGACCGGCTCGTCGCGACCCTCGATACGCGCGGTGTCGCCCAGAGTCTCGAACACCACCGCATCGACTTCCGCTATCAGGTCGCGAAAGGCCATGGTCAGAGTTCCAAAAGGATCTGAGCGCGGGGTCGCGTGCACAGGTGCAGCGGGTTGGACTGGGCTTCACCGGCCATGCCTTTGTTGAACGGCAGTGGCTCGATCATGCTGTAGTACGGAATGCCCTGGGTGTTGACCGTTTCCATGTAGTCGGCCGGGGCGAACACCGAGATATACAAATCCGGCACGCCCTCAGGGACCAGCAACGCCTTGTCGTCGTGCACGAACGACACACCCGCGACCTTTCCACGGTAGCGCTCCCAGATAATGCCGCCAAACTCGAAGCTCTCCCGGGCATCACCACGCAAGGCCGCTGCTTGCTGGCTGTTGAGGTAAGTCTCCTTGACCGCCTTGTGAACGATCAGCTTGTTCCAGAAATTCTTACCGCAGAAGGCACGGGAACTGGTGCTGGTGACGCTGCCCAGCGCATCCTCCTGCATATCCAGCGCTTCGCCACATTTGACCCGCAGCTCGGTAGCCGGATCGGCCAGGCCCATGGGCAGCTTCTGTCGCTGCACACCGAAGCGATCATAAAGGTCCAACAGCACCGTCGAACCATCGGCATCAAGGATCAGGCCGTTGAGGGCGCCCATGCGCTGGAACTCATGCGTCGCGTCCAACTGACGACGTGCTTTCGCAAGGCGAGCATTGACCACGTCTTGCACCGCCTGCAATTCGGTGCGGGTACCGAAGGCGCGAATGCCCTGGATCTCGTCGGCCTTGATGGTAAAGCGTTCGGGCAAGTGCACGGTGTTGAATGGAATCAGGTTGCGCTTGCTGGCTGCGACCACCAGGCCAGAACTCCCCCGCTCACCGGCCGGTACCAACGCCAGGGTGTCTCCATCCTTTTCAATCTGTACGGTCAGGGTCGTGACACCTTCTTCGCGAAACAGACCCAGCGCGCTGATGCGGCCCGGCAGGTAAGGTTGTTCATTGAGTGCAGCGGTGAGCGCGGTAACGGTGAACGCTTCGTCGTCAAAAATGGCGATATCGGCCATGGGGACTCTCCAGAAATGAAAAACCCCGCTCAAGGCGGGGGCATAAAGTTGACTGATTAACTTATCGGACGATCAGGAAATGGGCGGCCAAATCTTTTTCAGCGTCGGCGTCGAGCCCCGTCAGGTGCGCTTCGCTGACTTCCGCCAATCGCACCACCGCGCGACCACGGCGCACCACATCCGACTCACCCAGCGGACCGAAGAGAATCGCTACCGCTGTCTCACTGCCATCGTCGGCAGCCGGAGCGTACGGCGCGAATTCACTGGTGGCCGTCACCAGGCCGAGAATCTGGCCCGGGTACAGCGCCGGGCCGGCGGCGACGTTGATCGACTCACGCGAAATGTTCCCAGCGCCTTCCGACAGGAGAAACTCACCAGCGTGGATGGGTTCTTTTTTGATGGTCATGGTCTTGCTCCTTTCGCGCCGTGCGCAGTTCCGGATTGAGCGGCTTGTCGAGCGGCCCAGATCGAAGTGGGATCGGGTTGTTTGGCTAGCACCTTCGGCGCCGGGTCATTGTCCAGCGGCAAACTGTTATCGATTTCGAAGCCCTTGCCACTGGTGACGATCTTGTCGAACAGACGCGCTCGAACGGCCGCTGTATCCAGCCCTGCCGCAACGTACTCGGCACTAAACTCCGGCAAGCGAGCGGCCACACAAAGGTCATTCACGGCCTTGGCGCGGGTCAGTCCGGCCTGGACGATCGCTTCGCTTTCGAGCTTGGTGGAATTCAGCAACGGCTCAACCAGGTTGCTAATACCTGACTCGGCGCAACGCTGGGTGATCATCAAGGCCAGCTTGGCCGAGTCGACCACGGGTGGTGTCTGAGGTGGATCGTCCAGCACAGGCTCAAGCTCCGGATCCGGCTCGGGCGCCTCGTCCAGCTGGGCCAGCAAATCCGCCGGCGCGTGTTGGTAACGCTGAAGCACAGCGCCTTGGCCGAGACACGCTTTGACCGTGACACCGTCGCCGATCTCATCAGCCAGGCCCAGCGCCACCGCCTCACCAGCGGTCAGCCAGGTTTCAGCGTTGACCATCCGCCGTAGCTCGGTTTCGTCGATGTCCGGGGCCTTGGCCTTGTAGGCCGCGATGATCGCCTCCAGCGTCTGGTCCAGCACATCGGCGACTCGGCGAAAGTCCTCCGCATCACCACCGGTATAGGTATAGGGATTGTGGATCATCAACATCGCATTGGACGCGATCACCACCCGGTGCGCGCCGCACACTGCCACGCTGGCGGCACTAGCGGCCAAAGCATCAATGCGGCCGGTGCAGCGTTCACCCAGTCTCGACAATGCGTTGTGCATGGCCAGGCCATCGAACAGATCGCCGCCGATACTATTGAAGGCCGCGATCACCGGCGAGACGCCGTCGTCCATGGCTCGCAGGTCCTGCACAAACTGATTGGCGGTGATGCCCCAGGTACCGATCTCGCCATACACGAAGACCTCGATTACTCGCTCGGCGGCCTCACCGCTGACTTGCAGCGCGTACCAGGTTTTATCCTGCACCTGCACGCGCTTGCCGGCGCGGTTGTAAACGCGCGGTCGCGCTTTTTTGCTCATGGTTGCTCCTTATCGTCGATGGGGACGAAAGTATCGAGAGTGGTGTAACTGAGACCCAGCGTCGTGGCTCGGGCGAGATCGGCGGCGTTTTCGGCGTCGACTGTTTCGGCGTCGTAACCAGTGCGCAGGACCATCTCACTGCGCGAGGCGAAGCCGGCTTGGACTTCCATCCGCCGCGCCTGGACGTCCTGCACCGGCTGGATGTAAGCCCAGCCTTGCGGCACCCAACGGGTTCGAAGGTATTCGCGTCGGCGCTGGGCATAAGCGTCCAGGCGCAATACGCCGGACAGCACCGCCATGTCCATCCAGGCCGCCCGCACTGGGCGACACAGCTGGTGCACGTACACGCTGAACTGCAGTTGTTCCAATCGACGGCGGAACTCGTTGAGCACGACCCGCAACGCCCGGTCATTAACCTCGCGCATATCGCCGGTGAGGATTTCATACGGTGTTCCGGTACCGGCAGCGGCTGCCATCAGTTGCTGTCGCATGAAGTCGGGGTAGTTATTGCCCGCGTCTGGCGGCTTGGAAAACTCGACCTCTTCACCTGGTCCCAGCTCCTGCATGGTGCCGGGTTCCAGTGCGACCATCGGCGTGAAGCCGTCTCCATCCAGACTCAGCGGCTGGCCGGTGACCGGATCCCTCGGCACAGGACCTGAGTCCGGCGCTGGCCGACTGATGAAACCGGCAAACAGGTTGGCCACTTCCTGGCGGAACAGCACCGCGTCATCGTAGTTGTCGAGGCTGCGCAGGCGTTTGAGCACCGGTGACAAGCGCGGCACACCACGCAACTGGCCTGGCTCGACCGGCTCGAAGATATGCAGTACCTGCGCCGCTGGCACGCGAACCAATCGGTTGTAGCCGGCGTTCAGCGACGAGGCGTCGCGCGGATGCGACAGGTACATCCAGTACGCCACGCGCTTGCCGTCGGGTGTGAACTCGATCCCGGCGCGAATGACGTTACCGTTTTTGGTGGTTTCGAACTTGTCGTGCGGCACGAACTCCGGGGCCAGTATCTGCAGCTGCAACGGCACCGCCAGGCCTTCATTAAGACTGCGCGGCCGGAGGCGCACGAAGCATTCGCCCGAGGTTTCCACCGTGCGCGCGACCAGCGCCTGCTGGCCGTTGAAGTCGGTGCGCTCATCAGCATCAGACTCATCGACCCAGTCATCCCAAAGCTCCTGCAGTAATTTACGCAGAGCTTCGTCGTCGGTTTTCGGTCGCGGGGTAATGCCGGTACCGATTAAGTTGCTGACGCGTTTGTCGATCACGTTATAGGCGTACGGGTCATTGCGAACCGCTGCCCGGGAACGAGAACGCAGGTTGCGCAGTGCCGGGGTGTTGATGCTGTTGATCCCGTTATCCGGAGCATCCCAGCCAGTGGAGCGGCGGCCCTCTCCGGCGCCTTCGTAACTGGCCTTGATGTTCGACGGCAACACGAATCCGTTACGGGTCAGTGTCGGAAAGTGACGGGCCATCAGAGTCCCTTGCCTCCGTGGTATAGCCGAACCACGCGAGAGCGCGGCCCGGCAGCGCTGATCAGCGATGCGCGGATTTCTTCGCGCGCTTTAAGCAGTTCGTCGATGGTGCGGTATTCCACGGTACGGTCGGTGTAGCGCACGACTTTTTCACCGCGTGCGATGGCCGTCTCAACCGCGTCGAGGTGCTTTTGGGTAAAGGACATATCAGCGTCTCTTCAGGTAACCGCTGGTGGAGCTGCGGCGTTGAGGTGGCGGTGCTGCCGGTCGCGATTGCACGATCGGAGCAATAGATTGTGGAGCCGATTGCGCTGCAGCAACGGGTGATGCTGGTCCAGTGATGCGTTCGCCTTGAACAGGCTTGATACCCATTGCGTCGTCGAACAAACCCGACTGCGCCAGGGACTGACGCACTCGCTCCCAGTCGTGCTCCTTGTAACGGTTGAGGCCCAGGTAATGCGCCATGGCCAAGCAATACACCATCAAGTCGAGTGCTTCGTTTCGCTCGGCCTTGCCCTTGACCCACTCAATGCGTTTGTGTCCGCGTATGTAGCGCGCAACCTTGCGCTCCGCGACGCACTGGTCGAAGAAGTCGTCCGGCAGGTCATTGGCAAAGTGCAGTGCACCCGGGCCAGATTCGAACGGATAGCGGTTATAGATCCAGTCCTTGGCCGTGTCGGTACCGACGAACCACAGCTCGGCGCCGTTGCGTTCGGTCTGGCCCTTCCAGGTCACGTCGACCATCGACGGACGCTGAGCAATCACCGGCTTACCAGGCTTGCTCGCGCCCTTGATGGCGAACACATTCCTCCAGCGGCGAACGCGGCAGAACTGATAGACCTCATCGGTATGGTGGCCACCGGAGTCGACGGCTACCGCGAGAATGCCAAGTCCGACACCACAGGGGTGGCGATATTTAGCCTTGAGCAATTCGTCTAACGCAGCCCAGGTACGTTCGTCAGCAGGATCACCGGCGACGATCTGGAAGTCGACAACCCAGCGTTCCATACCGACACCCCAGCCCATCGCCATGAACTCCAGGCGGTTGGCCTGAACGTCGACAGAGCCAGTGAGCATCAGCACCGCGGACGGCAGCGAACCGAGGGCGTAGCCTTCCAGCCGCGCCCGTGCTCGCAATACATCGGCCTTGGTTTGCTCTTGCGCGCTGTCCCACACCTTCGCCAGGCGGGTGTTGTAGAACACCTGCATCGGTTCAAGGTCGCCTTTGGCCTGGGCCTTTTTGGCCTTTTCGAACTGCTTGGCCAGCGACTTCCAGTCCATCCAGCCGAGCGGCGAATACAGCGCATTGAGGTGGAAGCCGACTGTCTCGCCATCACCTTCAGCATGAGCACGCCACTCACCCTTGGCGAGCATTTCACCCTTGTGGTACTCGTCGATCAGCACGTCGCACTCAGGCCCAGCACACTGGTAATGCACCACACTGTAATCCTTCGAGTAATGCAGTCGTTCCCATTCGAGGATTTGCATGTGCCCGCAAGTGGGACACGGCACGTAGTAGTAACGTTGGTCGCTGCCCTCGAACAGATCAGAGATACGCGATGCGCCCTTGATCGTCGGTGAGCTGGAAAAGTAAAACTTCGCATTGCGGCCGAACGTACTGCCCCGCGTTTCCGCGAGTTCAATAGGGTCGCCCTCTTCGCCGATATCCACTTCCCAACGGTCAATCTCGTCACCGTATACGTAGCGCGCCGACAGCTCCGACAGGTTGGCTGCCGAGCCCGCTGTGGTCACGTACAACGAACCACCCTCGAACTCTTTGGTGTCCATGGTGTTGCGTGAGTCCCGCGAGCGACTGGAAGCCACCCGTTCGCGCAGTACCGGTGTGGCCTTGATGGTTTTACCGATCCGTGAAGACACCCGCTTGGCCAGGCCCAGGCTCGGCAACAAGGTCAGGATGTTGGATGGCGCCATGTGGATCAGGCCGCCGATCCAGTTCAATGCGATCTGCGTTTTCATCAGTTGCGAGGCCACCATGGTGACCACGCGCTTGCAGGGGTGAGCCGGCGACAGACAACGCATCGGCTCGCGGGCATACGGTGTACGTGAGGTGCGGTACTGGCCGGGCTCGGCGGCGCCGGTGTCACGCGGAATACGCATGTACTCATCGGCCCACTCATCGACCCAGACGTCCGGGTCAGGATGCAGCCCACGAAAATACGCCTCCCGATACACCTCTGCACCGTTAGGGATTTCCGTGGGCATTGGATTAACTCGCGGTCAGGGCGTGTTCAAGATCCGCCGAGGACAAGCGTTCTGCATCCTCAAGCGAGCGACGGATAGCCGCCGTCAGGTGCTTTTCGATTTGCCAGGGATCAGTCATAACGGCGAGCTCCGGTGCGAGTTGTGGTGGCATGCCCAGCAACTGGTCTCGCAACAGGCGGCCCGCGTTGTAAGCACCCGTTTCCACCGCGATGCGCTCGACGAGAGTGCCTTGTTGCTTAAGAAAATTGGCTTGCTCCTGCAGAGCCAGGTAGTGCTCCCGCAGAGCTCGGGATTTCTGAAAGTCCGCCGCCTGCCCGACTTGCGGCACCGCAGGTTCTTCGGCGGCTATTTGAGCTTCCCGCTGAAGGCGAAGCCGGTCGTGTCGCTCGGCGACGGCTGCTTTGCTTGGGTCGGCAGACTCGGCCAGCAACGCTTCGGTGGCTTCCAACTCCACCTTGCCATCGTCAGTCAGCACCAGCCGATCCTGATTAGCCAACTTGGAAACATACGATTTGGCCCAGCCACGCCGTGCCGCAAACTCCGTTTTGCTGATTACGGTCATGAAGAAATGTCCTGTTCACCTAATGCATACGGGGAGTTCACCTGTTCACCCCAGTTCACTAAGCTGGTGAACTGTCCGCTAACACTTTCCCGCGGGTTTCCGACCCCGTACCCACCGAATAACCCCAGGGTCCCCGGCGATTTCATGCCTGCCCGCCACCGCTCGGCGGTGCCTCGCAGATCCCGGCCCGCTTTGCCAACCACCGAGCGTACAAGCCACTGGCGACATCGGCACCGAGACAAGCCACAACGCTACCTATTGCAGCAGCGGTCATCAGGCTGCAACTCAGCGCCGTGGCGAGCATCACAGTCGCCAGGCCAAACACTGCCGAGGCCCCGAAGCGCAGCAGCACCCGCTTGACCAACACCGGCACCGCCATCCCTGCCGCATCAGCACGCCACATCTCCCCGGTTAAACCGGCAAGCGCCACCAGAATCAGTAGCCAGGTAGGAAGATCGGCCAGCGACTGCTGCACCTCCTGTTCAGTCGACATGCGTTGCCTCCTCGGCAATGGAATGAAAAACCCCGCCGAAGCGGGGTTAGGTGACCGGCTCAGGGAGGGCCGGGTGAAGCGTGCACAGCACGTGCGAGGTCAGCGCCAAGGCGCAAATTTCATATCGTGGTGACTTTTTACCCCTTGAGTACGGAACCGAAAAGAGGACATTTTCGGTTATCCGACTCGACGCAACTTTGACGCAACTTTGAGGAGACTTTGAGGCAAAACGCCCCGACCAGCGGTTAGCCACTTACGGGCGTCAGCACGCTCGGCCAGCACTTCCAGCAACCGCTCATGCAGACGGTGCACCTGGTCGTAGTAAGTCTGTTTCGCTCTCGATTCCATCCCCAGCAGATGCAACTGCATCAGCCAAGTCGGCGCCGAATCATCACCGTAACGCAGGCCAGCCAATCGCATCAGCCGATCACCCTGCTCACCCTGACGCCCGACCTCCGACAGAGCAGCGGCGATCTCTTGTGCAACTGCATCAGGCCCTGCTCCAGCGCCGAGGATGACTCGGGACCCAGGCGTGCCGCGTGGTGCGCAGCCACCCCACTCCATGATCGTTGCCATCGGGCTACCCATGCCGCCGCTTTCGCCATTGAGTCGAAGTTGCTCACCCCAGTGCTTCAGCAGTACTTCCATTGCCTCGATCATCGCCCTACTCCCCCGAAAACCGAACCCGACACAAAAAACACCGAACCCGACACAAACCCAACACAAATCAAACCCTTTAAAATCAATAGCTTTAATCGAGTTGTGTTTAGTGTGTTGGGTTTGTTGGGTATTTCCGTCTTCGCATGAAAAAAATAATCAGCCATCAAAAACCGAACATCTAACGTCACACATGCGCGCACGCGTAGCGAAACCCAACACACTCGACACAAAGCCCGCAAACCGTCGAAACATAAGGCTTCAATCTGTGTGAGGTATCTGAAATCAACCCAACACACACCCGACACACCCAACACACTTTTAGATGCAGTCATGCGGCAGCCGCCTTGATGTGGTCCCAGCTGTCCACATGCCAGCCCGCAAGCTTCGCCTTGGCGCGCCAGTTTTCGACCTGCTTGCCCAGCTCGGCCGCCTTCAGTGATGGGGGCGGGGAAGCGGCCTGATCGACGGGAAAGAAGAACGCGCCAAAACGCCGGTTGCTGCCATCGGTCCAGGGAATCGCCCGCGTCTTATCGACCTCGGAACTGATGAACAGCGAGAACTTCGTCTGACTCATCACATGCTCTTTATTGCGCTGGCACCATTCGAGGAACAGCGAATAGAGGTCAGTCGACAGACACGGCCCCCAAAGCCCCTGGCCCAACTCGCTGTACTTCCACAGATGCAAAAACGTCTGCCATCCGGCCCGACTCAAGGCCACCAATCGTTCGCGGGCATCCGTCGAGGGTGGTCGTGTCCGCTGGTTGAAGTCGCCCAGATCGACCGACAACAACCAGCCGTATAGCGCCGCGACGCCACCCTGCTCCAGCTCTCGTCCGATCGCCTTTTGCCGTTCGACCGGCAAGGTTTCCATAGGCCACATCACCAGCATCCGTCGGTCACTATCGCTGATGGGCCACGGCAAAATTTCGTTGCTCAGGAACACCGCGTTCATGTGGTTGGCTTCCTCCCAACCGTTGATGAACTTCGATTCCATTCGCACCGTTTTGCCGGTGATCAGGTGCTTGATCTTGCCCACTTGGTTGTACCGCTGGTCACGGCTCACAACCTCTTCAAACACCGACCACAACTTGCGGCTTTGCCAGGCGTTGAAGTTGCTCTCCAACTGCGTCTGGCCGACCGTGGCCGCGTACTGGCCATACAGCATGCCCAGTGCATCGGCGAACAGCAGGCTTTTGCCCGAGCCTTCCATGATCGAGTGCATCAGTACCGCGGTGTCCATCTTGGCGCCCAGGTGTTGCAACGGGTACGCCAACCAGCGGACCAGCCATTGGGCCGCCGCTTCATCGTGGTTGCACAAAAACGAAATCAGCCAACGCAGATTGGTGCAGGCTTCATCATCCCTGACAGGTTCGAGCGGCAGGCCATCAAAGGTATTGATGTACACCGCAGGGTCCTTGCTCATGGTCGGATCAAACACGATGTGTTCGACATCCACGGTGCGCCGCTCACTGCTGTTGAGCCAAAGCGGATACGTGTCACCCAGCGCCATCTTCACGGCGCCTTCGGCAATACGCCGCTTCTTTTCCCGATCCCAGACATCCTTGGTGCCATCGATGTACACATACCGATCAGTCGGCGGCATACCGAGCGCGCCGCCCTTCTTACCCGCCATACGTCGCGCTTGCTCGATGTCGCGGACGTGTTCATCAGCAATCAACCGTTTGCCCATGTCGTCCAGCCACGCCTTGGCGAGCGGCTTGCCCACGCGCGCTTCAAATGCGGCCTTCTTCATCACCCGCGACTGGTCGCAGTCCCACACTTGCGTGGTGCCCTCGACCAGCGCAAAACGACGAAGTAAATGGTCTAGCGTCAGTGCCTCCCCCACCCCCCCGTCAGGAGCCGGAGCAGCCTCGCTGATGGCATCGTTCGCACAGCTCGGCTCGCTCACCTCATCGGATGGGGTCGGGGGAAGATCCTGCGGATCAGGCCGCGATGAACGCTGCATACCCAGCATACGCGCAGCGTCCTTCACCGCTTTCGACTGATCGCCGCCGTGCTCGAGCAAACAGAACACCTCGAAGGCGTCGTTCTGATGCCCATTCGCGAGCGGATCGGCACCGTGGTGCGAATAGACCTTGCCGTCTGCGATTGTCACACCTGGTAGGCCGGTGCTGCTCTGCGGGTAAAGCCACTTGCTACCCCGTTTGATATAGCCGTGAGTTCGCAGCAGTTCCTCGATGTCGTGGCAGCGGTTGAACTCGTCGATCACCGACGGCTGCTTACCCACCGCAGGTGCTGAACGCTTAATGACTTTCGCCGGCGCCGTGGCTGGCTTGATGGCCCAGGGGCAGGCTGCCTCGGCATCACGTTTGAAAAACTCCCAGCCTTGCCAGATGTTCAGCAAATCGACAGTCAGCGTCGGCAGGCCGTCGTTGGCGTTCGGTGGGGTTCTCCAGGTGTAAGGCTTGCCGGTACCCGGATGAATCGAAGGCGGAAACACGTCCTGTACCAGGCCAGCGCGAAGCTCGAACACCGTGAAGCGCTTGTACTCTTCAGCCTCCGCGCGCGCCGCAGCCTCCCCGACCACATCGCCCTGCTCTTTCGCAGCCTTGGCTTTATCCATCAGGCCTTTGTGAATCGAACCGTCAGAGTCTTTTTCATTCGGCCAGGAAAGAGAGTGCCGGGTCAGCTCAATGCCTTCCGGCACTTTGAACACGACCCGGAAGCGCGCAGGGTTACCAACAATAGTCGGATACACCAACGCCATGGCATCCAGATCGACACCCAGCAGCTCATACAACACGTGCCGCGTCCACTGAACGTCGTCGACGTCCAGCGAACAGACACGGCTCGGCCCGAGTACGACGCCGAGGTTGTGATTAGGGTTTCGTTGCCAGAATGCTTCAGCGGTGGCGGCATCAGTGATGTAACCGCCCGGTTTATTCCACCCCATGCCCTTCGGGTTTTTTTCACCTGGTTCAATGGATACCAAGGCGAAGTTGAAAGTATCGATGTAGCGTTTTGCCCATGTGGCGATGGCTATTCCTTTTGCCGGCTCAATCATCGCCGAACCTCCCGTAACCCCTGGCAGTCGACACAGGTTTGGCAACCTGCAATCGTCTGCTGTCGAAGTAACGGGATGGCTTCGTCGCAATCCACACAGAACTGCGCACTGACGCGGTTTGATGGTGCAAGGCGACGGCGCTGAAGAGCAACGTCGAGCAAGTACTGCGCCTGATCGTTGGCGCGATCGATTTCGTCAGCCATGGACACGATCCTCCATTGCCTGACGAGCGCCTGCCATGATGCCGAGAACTTCGCGGATCACATCCATGCCCTGCTTTTCAAGTTCGAGAACTTCGTGAAACTCCCATACGTTGTCGGCAGCACCATCGTGCATGGCAGCCACGAACTCACCGGTTTCGCCAAGCAACTTACCGACGGCCTTGAGGGCATCCCGCGTTGCTGGTACTGGCACCGGGCGATACCAGACAGCGCCGGCCGGGCGCATCAGCGCATCAAGTAAGCGCGAATCGCCAGTAAGTCTGATCAACTCTTCAAGCTCATCAGGGTTCAGCCAACGGCGCTCTTCATCGAGCTTGAGTTTCTTTTGAAGGGTGTCGTTGTCCAACACCATGTCAAAGGCAAGGGCGGTGATTCCGCCCTTGTAATCACGACCAGCGCGATAGATCGCCTGACGCAATGGAAGGACCGGACCAGCGTCCGGCAAAAGATCTGTGCGACTCATAACCGTAAATCCCCTATTTACGGTGTAGCCATAGACCAGGGCAGACCCTATCCTAAGACCACGACCGATGTACATGTGCTGTGTGTCGTCGTAGCTGAGCTGGGGGATCTTTGGTGAGAGGCCCCAGCTCGGCACCTTTTAAGCTCCTTTGGAGCCGCGCAAATAAGCCCAGTCGATATCTGCACGAAGCTGTTCGCAGGTGACTGAACCCGCAGACTCTCGCTCGATGCCTACCGCCAAAGCGGCGCTGGCCCTGCGATTGCCGTAAGCGACCTGTTTCAACTGGCCTACTGACGTACCGCATCGGCCCGCGAATGCATCCAGCGACGCCTTATCAAGACTTTTCAAATACTCGTGCAAGGTCATACACACCTCCTTCTGAGCGCCGAGATTAGCAATTGCTAATGCATTGAGCAATAGCAAACCGTAATTTACTGTTTGCTATCGGAAGGCGATGATTGGCGAATGGATATAAAGAAAATGCGAATTCAAGTTTTGCGCGACTTGATGGGTGAAAGAACCCAGAAAGAGTTCGCCGAGCATTACAACCTGGATGCCTCGTACCTTTCCCAGCTTCTCAATGGGCATAGATCGTTGGGCGAAAAAGCGGCGGCGAATCTTGAAGCGAAAATCGGCCTTGCTGAGGGAACCCTCACCACGCCATCTGTCTCGATGCGCGCCTCCGCAACCGGAACGCTGCCACCATCTGAGAATCAGTCAGTCGACAGCAATGCCTATTACCTCGGCCCAATCGACGTCTGGGACGACGATACCCCCTTGGATGATGACGAGGTTTACGTGCCTTTCCTTAAGGAAGTTGAATTGTCCGCGGGAAGCGGCCGGACTGCGGTTCACCAGTCCCACAAGCAAAAACTTCGATTCGGAAAGATGACGCTTCGGCGGCAAAACGTTCAGGCGAATGAGGCCGTATGCGTAACAGTTAACGGCAACAGTATGGAGCCTGTACTGCCACACGGCAGCACCGTCGGTGTTGATCAGGGCTGTACAACCATCACAGATGGAAAAATGTACGCGCTGAATCACGGTGGTCAGCTAAGAGTTAAGACGCTATACCGCTTACCTGGCGGGGGCTTGAGAATGCGCAGCTACAATCGTGAAGAGCATCCCGACGAAGAGTACAGCGCGACTGACCTCATCAAAAACGAGATCATCGTGATCGGTAAGGTCTTCTGGTATTCCGTGTTGCTGTAGGACCTCACGCATCAAAGAACCCGCCAAGTGCGGGTTTTTTTTGCTATTCGAAAAACTAATTTAGCATTTGCTATTGCAAGTTTATTTAGCCGTTGCTAATTTTGCACTCGTATCTACCTCTCACCAAGAGTACGAGCCATGCAATCCACACAGCACAGCAACACCCGCTGCCCGGTGTACCTGCACCCATCCGCATGCAGTAGCCGAGCCGCCGTTGAAGCGATTCAGCGCAAGACCGGGCTGCTGGTAATCACCAGCCCCAAAGGCCGCATCGAAGCCGTCAACTCATTCGACATTGTCGCAGTCGATAACAGCTCCCGGCCGTTCGGGGGTGACGCAGCATGAACAGCTATCTCATCCCACTGGCAAAACAAGAGCTTCTACACCACATGCTGCAGGTCGGCGGCGCCGCCGTATGCCCTCTTCAACGGCCAGAGCAAACCATCCATGCAAGCTTCGAAGTCGAGCTCACCGACACCACCGCCCTTATCAATGTTGATCTGGGCGGCCATACCGGCGAACTGACCCTCAAGCGATCAGACCGAGCCAACCACCTGCACCTGCGAGACTTCATTCAGGACATTGCGAACGGCCGGATTGAGTCGGCGCGACCCGCGCCACCAGAACAGTCCGGCCGACTGGCGCAAATTGATCAGGCACTGGCCGACTCGGAAGCATTGCTTGACCGCGTTCGCAAACTGATCGCCGCCTGAGGACAGCGCCATGAACCGCACCCTGGACCAAACCGCCGCAGTGCTCGGCATCAAGCCCCGCGCCTTCCGCACCAGGTTGCGGGAGCTGGGCATCTTGAACAGCAGCGGTGACCTCGCCAGTCAGTATCGCGACCAAGGCCGTCTGTACTCAGACCCCCGCGTCCGCTGGAACCCCACGATAGGCAAACCGGTTCACTACGCCGTAGTGATGGTGAAAGAACCCGGGGTGGAATGGCTGGCAAAGAAGCTGGGCATCACCATTACGAACAAGGACGCCGCCGCATGAAAACCAATCAAGCCAACGCCTACACCCAAGCCCTCGGCGCCCTGAAGTTGATCCCGATCTTCCTCAACTGCCCCGGTGTCATCAGCCGCGCTACGCTGATCGGCGCCTCGACGGAAGCCGTCCAGTTGCTGGAAAGCATGCCGGTGCTGAGTACCGATCTGGCGGAGGTATTTCGCTGCGTCAACAACGTCATTCAAGACGGACAAGTGGCCTACGTCACTCCCACTAACTCGCCGGAATACCCATTCGGTGCCGTGGTGGCTGATGCCAAAGGCCAAATCTGCGCCGCCGCGATGGGCAAAAGCAAGGAAGGGCTGGCCGAATTGATCCGCCTCAAGCTGGTGCCCCGATCGGAGGGGTTCGGGGAGGAAGCCGCATGAGCAACACCCTCGACCTGCTTCGCAAACAGTTCGCCACACCCTGCCCGTCATTGACGGCAGTCCGAGAACATTACTTCACACACATCCGGACCGACCGCTACCTGCTGGAGGAGATCAAGGCCGGCCGGATCGCCTTGGTCGTCAAGCGGCTGCACAACTCGGCACGGGCGAAGCGCGTGGTTTACCTGCACGACTTGGCCGACTTCCTCGACGCCCAAGCTGCGAAGCAAGCGGCCTGATTCATCGGTGGCCCCTGCCGTACAGGGGCAAACAACTCGCACTCAATGAGGCACAGCACATGAAACCAACAGACACAGCCGAATTCATCGGCGAACTCAACGCGGGTGTCTTCGCGAACCAGATCGGTCACGCCCTTTCTGAAGTTGCATCGGGCGTTGTCGACAACGGCAAGGTCGGCTCCGTCACGCTCACCTTCACGCTTAAACAAATTGCCGACAGCCACCAGGTAACGGTCAACCACAAGCTCGCCTACAAGGTGCCAACCAAACGTGGCAGCCGCACCGAAGACACAACCCTCGACACGCCGATGCATGTCAACGAGGGCGGGCGCCTCACCTTGTTTGCCGAAGCTCCTCGCGCGGGCCAGCTGTTCAACCGAGACGCCGCGCCAATTCACGCGAAGTCCTAACCCCTCTATCCATGCCTCTCACCAGAAGGAAAACGATCCAATGGAAGCCAAAGCAATTCAGTTGATTCAAGACACCGCCGTACTGGCCTATGCCAAGCCGCTGAGCACCTTCACTCCGGCGCTGGTGCTGCCGTCTGATCAGAAGATCCACAGCATCGAGAAGTTTCAAGCCGCTCGCAGTCGCTTCCGCGGTGCACTCACCACCCACTCATTGCTGGACTTCGGCAACTACGTGATGGAGCAAAGCGCCGATACCGTCGCATCTGGATTTGTCGACGCAGAAGCCATGTCGTGCACCGTAATTTTCAACCTTGGCAGCACCAAAGAACCAGGGCACGGCGACTTCACCGCCACCCTCAACCTGAGAAAAACTGCCGCCTTCCGAGCGCTCGAGCGAGCTGCCACCATCCAATTCGCGCAGAAAGACCTGAGCGACTGGATTGAGGATTGGGCGTCGAACCTCCAAGCCCTTGGAGCGGACGATAGCCACATCGATCTGCGCAAAGCTGCGAGCGCGATCCGCTCTATCAGCATCGAGCAAGCACGCAAGAGCGAACATGTCGTTGGCGACCTGAGCGCATCCCGTTCGGCGATGGATCAGATCGAAGCCAAATCCTCCGAAGGCCTGCCAGCCGAATTCCTATTCACCGTCGAGCCATACGAAGGGCTGAAGGTCCAGATCATCCGACTTCGTGTTGCTGTCCTCACCGGCGGTGACAAGCCCCTGCTGCGCCTGCGATGGATTGGCGAAGAGCAGCTGCGCGAGGACCTCGCACAAGAATTCAAGGATGTCGTTCAGCAGGAAGTCGGCGGCGGCGCGAAGTTGACCATCGGCAGCTTCAACTTGGGCTAACCACCACTGCAACACCCCGCCGCCGGCCTCTCACCAATGATCCCAGCGGCGGGCTCTACCGAGGAACACAGCACATGCAAACACAACACCAGATCATCATCGCCATTTTCTCGGCCATTGGCCTTCTGTTGATGGCCTTCTTCATTCGTGAAGCAGTCCTGCGCTCACTCGCCCGCAGCTACAGCAGAGGTTTGGACGAGCGCAATGCCGTGCATTCGCTTCGCATTGAAGCTTTGAACACCGACATCGCCGATCTGAATCGTCTGCATCGCGCCGACCAACACCGGTTGGAGAAACTGGCTCGACAAGCGCGTGCTACGCACGCAACCCCGCTCCTCAAGAGCGACCACTTGGCCCTGCTAGAGATTGCCACCACCCTCAGGCTAGCCAAA
Source organism: Pseudomonas sp. GM78 (assembly GCF_000282475.1). GTDB lineage: Bacteria > Pseudomonadota > Gammaproteobacteria > Pseudomonadales > Pseudomonadaceae > Aquipseudomonas. The sequence goes on along the minus strand of NZ_AKJF01000055.1, from coordinate 23,901 downwards.
GACACTTGGGATGCATTCCCGGGAACCGAGGCTTATCGCGTGAAAGCTATCAACCAGGCCCACTTCGTCGGCGCCCTGGCTTATCGCTTGCTGGATAGCATCAGTGCTGACGAACGCTTGGCGCTTAAGGATGCCGCATGACCGCCCTGCGCCGAACAGTCCGAATCCGCCGCGGCCAAATGCCCCCACTCGACTTACAAACGATCTGCGACAAGTGCAACAAGTCACGGGCACACGGCAACCACGAACAATGCAGCAAGCAGCGCCAGGCCGAGGGTATCGCCCGGCGCGCAGGGGAGAAACAACAATGAGCGGAGCAGAGAAACTCGACCTCCACATCACACCAGGCGCCTGGTTCCGCCAGGATCTGCTGTATCCAGTGTTCGGTCTGAGCACCGAAGCCGTCCGCAAGTACCGCACCCGCGGCCTCTGGCTTGAAGGCAAACACTGGCGCAAGGACCCAGCCAATGTGATCGTTTACAACCGTGCCGCCATTGAGCGCTGGATGGAAGGGAAACCATGACCGACAAGATGCCGACCGGCGTTGAGATGAACGGCAAGCAATTGCGCATATGGTTCATCTTCAACGGTCAACGGTGCCGGGAACCCTTGGAGGGGGTCTCGAAAGTAAACAAGGCCGCGATCGCCTACGCCGACAACAAGCGCCGCACCATCCTCGCGGAAATAAAAGAGGGCCGCTTCGACTATGCGGCCCACTTTCCGAACTCGCCCAGGGCTGCCATGTTCACAGGAACTGGCGGCCCTTCGCTAAAGCGCACCGTGAAAGAAGGCATTGATCGCTGGCTGGAGGTTCAGCGCGCGCTCAAAGCTTCAAGCACCGTCGTCAACTACATCAGCAAGGCTGTGCACTTCGAGAAGAAATTCGGCAAACGCCGGATCGTCGACATCAGCAAGAGCGACATCGAGTTGTTCCAAGCGCAGCTGCTCAAGCAAGGCCTCGCCCCGAAGACAGTGAACGACATCTTCACCGTCGTCCGCGGGGTCTGGGCTGATGCCTTCGGCGACGGCATCCTGAAAGCCAATCCGCTCGACCGGATCAGCAACGTCGGATCTGATGTCGACCTGGAGCATGCCGACCCTTTCAGTCGCACCGAGATCGACTTGATCGGCAACGCGGATCCCGACCGTCGAGCTGATGCCCGGATGATTGAGTTCAACTGCTGGGCCGGTCTGTCCCTGTCCGAGCTCATCGGGCTCGCCGTTGAAGACATCGATCTTGAAGCCGGCCTGGTACATGTCCGCCGGGCGTTGGTCGTTGGTGAATTCAAAGTCCCCAAAGAACGCTCCAGGGTTCGAGTCGTCGAGCTCATCGACCCAGCCCTCGAACTGATGCGCGACATTGTTGCCGTTGCCAAAGACGCCCCCACCGTGGAGATCACTGTCATCCAGCGCGACAACATCACCTCCAAGAAAATGAAAGTCAGGTTTCTTTTCCGTAGCTCGACTAGCGGCCTGCTCTGGAGTGGTAAGACGTTGAGCAACTGGTTTACCGCCCATCTGAAAAAAGCAGAGGTCAGACACCGCGGGGCGAACCAGTGTCGCCACACCTTTGCCAGCCAGATGCTGTCGAGCTACGTCCCGGTCGAATGGGTTGCTCGGCAACTGGGGCACGCCGATACAACGATGGTGAGAAAACATTACGGAAGGTGGATACCGAAAGACACCAAGAGCATGGCCGGTATCGTGTCAAAGATGCTTGGTTTTAGAACCGAATGAAATATGGGGCAGTTCCGCGTCGCGGTCGTGCCCTGCAACAAGCGAACTCGCTAAGCACAGAAGATCATACTCGTCTTAAGATGAAGTCATTTGCTTACGCTGCGCATTGAGAAAATCGGTCATCCCCTTCCTTGCTTTCTTGGCTTGACCTGGATACCGCCCAGTCAATAGCCGACACATCAGGGCGAAAAGGACACCATCCAGAAGAAAACCCCGATTGCGACGATCCACCAAGCATTGACTGCGTTCGATAGTGACTCAGTGAAGGTAAACCAAACTACGCCAACGAATGTTCCTACCTGGAGAAGCCATCCAAACCAATCCCAGGCAGCCCGCACTACACCACAGAGGTCAGAGAGTCGATTACTAAAGCGATCATTGCTAAAGCGCTCGGATGTCAGCGCAACGATCCTAGGGGAAAGTTTTTCGTCGTTAAGGTCCTCTTCAGCGACCCCGAGCGTTATCGCCAAGTCCTGCATAAATGCCCTGTTATTCCTGGTTGCCTCCCACGAGGAAATAAACAGTACGATCACACCAAACGCGATTGTCCCTATAACGGCGCCCACTATATGCAGTATCGCGATTAGCATTCAAAAACTCCTTTTCCCTGCTGTATTGAATCACTTCCTACACCGCTTCGCAGCCATTGGAAGAAATCATATCAAGTCGCCTGCACAAAGCATACGAGACGGCATAGAGCAGCCTGAAGCGGCCCGATAGATACATTTTCTGCCCTAAAAATGCCCTAAACAAAACCTCGGAAACGAAAAAGCCCCCGTAATCATCAATGATTACGGGGGCTTCGTCTTGTTCAATAATGGCGGAGAGATAGGGATTTAACTCTCGGAGCCCTTCAGTTCAACTCATTGAGCCAAGAGGGCTGTGCAGGCACCCTCATGGTTTTCAATGATTTTACCGGCCTGAGAGTTTGCAAACGTGTGCATATAGGCATGGTGCACAGTTAGTACCAGCTCTTGCAGATCCTGGTCATCCTCAAGCTTCTCGACTTTCAGTCCAAAACCTATTGCATCTTCGATGTGGAAATGGCGCGAGTGAGTCTTAGTGCCAGCATGATCATTGAGTGCTGCGACAATGCGATCAGCTTTGTCCACCGCCTGAGGATCGTCACTGAACATACCGGTAATCAGCCACCCCTTGACGATTGCCCCCGCCAGCTCGATCGCCTTCTCGCACTCACCCAAAAATGATGGATGGTATTTGCTAACTACCGTTTGCCAGATCGGGGTCGTTGCGGGGTCAGCCTTAACGGCCTCGATCGCCTTCTCAAACTCTTCTAGGACACCGTACGCTGGGATACCACCGAACTGAGGGTCGAAAGGCCCTATGTTCGATTGCTTACCCATCACAATCGGAGAGCAGGCGCATGCGATCATCGTTCCCGCGGACATGGAAATCTGAGGAATTATCGCCCGAATGTTCGTCCCGAACATTTGGCGTAGGTAATGAACTATCGACTCAGCCGCCGATAAGTCACCACCAGGTGTGTGAAGTATCAAGTCCAACCCGCGGTCGCGGTCAAGGCCATGGATAGCATTCATCAAGCCATTCTTGTCATCATCATTGACGTGACCGAAAGCGTAGCCTGGCTTTTGGAGAAAGCCTGAATAGTAAGCGATGACATTGCGCTGCGTCTTCTGCTGCAGCAAGCCCAGATATTTTTTACGTACAATATCAATACCGCTATGACCACCTTGCTGGGCAACGATGATTTCTTCTAAAACTTGAGTCCAATTAGGCATGTCATCATCCATAAAAAAAGCCCGGAAAACCGGGCTTTCAAACAACAAGAATCTTACTTGTTGTCGACTTTCTTGATTACGTTATTCGCAGAAGTATTAGTGGAATAACTAACATTCACGTCGGTCAGAATCGAGCATTTTTTGAACTGACGAGCGTAGGCCATTGCACCAGGGTACTGAGTACCAGGGTGTGGGTTCACGCCTAAAAGTGCGAAACCGGCTTCGAAATCAGTGCGATTGGTCTGCATGCTCTGCTCCAGTGAAGCTCCCACCACGGGAACCCCGAAAAATTGGGTCGGTATGCTAGCAAAACGATAGCCGTGTTGAAAGCTTACCCATCAAATCCATCGAAAAAGACGACGAACGTAAGTACGACCGTCATGTCCTCCGAAACGTTCCACGCCGTGGAACGTTTCGATAGGCAGAATGTAGCCGAAGCTGTGCCACTACGCCATAGTATTTTTTGCCACTAAACGAGGAATCAATAGGAATCCGAAAAGGCCGTCGCAAACCTAAATTGCATAGCGGCTACAGCGGCCCTGCAGTGCCCGTATTGGCACCATCTCCTCCAAATGCTATAGATAGGGCCCTACTTAGAATGAGCGGTCTGGCGCGTCCCACAGCGGCCCATGGAGGCCGTCATGTGCCCTAAATATGCCCTAAATAAATCGCCAGAAACGAAAAAGCCCCCGGAATCATCAATGATTACGGGGGCTTCGTCTTGTTCAATAATGGCGGAGAGATAGGGATTCGAACCCTAGGTACCGGTGAAGGTACAACGGATTTCGAATCCGTCCCATTCGGCCACTCTGGCATCTCTCCAACGGCGCGCATCATAACAACACTTTTGCCGAAAGCAAACCCTCTTTCGAAAATTTTTCTGTGCTATCAGATGCTTGCGTCGATTAAAGCGGTACGCCCAGACGATTGGCGACTTCTTCGTAGGCTTCGATGACGTCACCGAGGCCCTGGCGGAAGCGGTCCTTGTCCATTTTCTTCTTGGTGGCCTTGTCCCACAGGCGGCAGCCGTCCGGGCTGAATTCGTCGCCCAGGACGATGGAGCCGTCGTGGAACACGCCGAATTCCAGTTTGAAGTCGACCAGCAGCAGGCCGGCGTCGTCGAACAGTTTGCTCAGGACTTCGTTGACCTTGAGCGACAGCTCTTTCATGCGCGCCAGTTGCTCGGCAGTGCCCCAACCGAACGCCACGACGTGGGATTCATTGATGAACGGGTCGCCCTTGGCGTCGTCCTTCAGGAACAGTTCGAAGGTGTAGGGGTTCAGCTTCAAGCCTTCTTCAACGCCCAGGCGCTTGACCAGGCTGCCGGCGGCGTAGTTACGCACGACGCACTCGACCGGGATCATGTCGAGCTTCTTCACCAGGCATTCGTTGTCGCCCAGCAGTTTGTCGAACTGGGTCGGCACGCCGGCGGCTTCGAGTTTCTGCATGATGAAGGCATTGAACTTGTTGTTCACCATGCCTTTGCGGTCGAGCTGTTCGATGCGCTTGCCGTCGAACGCCGAAGTGTCGTTGCGAAACAGCAGGATCAAGCGGTTGGCGTCGTCGGTCTTGTAAACCGATTTGGCTTTGCCGCGGTACAGTTCTTCACGTTTTTCCATGATGGGCTCCGCTTGCTAAGTAGGTGGGCTAGACGATGTGTCGCCAGTCGAGCCCTGAATCTTGATCGGCCAGTTGCAGCCAGTCCGGGTCGCACCCGAGGGTGTCGACAAAACATTGCCGGGCCAGCCGCGGCAGGTTGTTCTTGCTGCTCAGATGGGCCAGGACCAGGTGTTGCAGGTCTTTCCAGCCCAGCTCGGACACCAGGAATGCCGCCTGATGGTTGTTCAAATGTCCCAGCTCACCGCCCACCCGTTGCTTGAGAAAGTACGGGTAATGACCGCGAGCCAGCATGTCCCGGCAATGGTTGGCCTCGATCATCAATGCATCGAGGTCGCGATAGCCGTCCAGCACCTTGTCGCAATACGAACCCAGGTCGGTCAGCAGGCCGAAGCGCCGCTCACCGTCACTGAAAACGTATTGCGTCGGCTCCTGCGCATCGTGGGCCACGGCAATGACACCAATGCTCAGGTCACCGATCTGCAGTTGTTCGCCACCGGCCAGGAAGCCCGCAGGCTCGACCGGCTTGCGCATCCCGCGCAGGGTCCCGCGACTGAGGTAGACAGGCAGATTGTAACGCCGAGACAGCAAACCCACGCCATGCACGTGGTCGGCATGTTCGTGGGTCACGAGTATCGCGCTCAGCTGCGCAGGGTCTACACCCAGGCGCAGCAAGCGTTTTTCGGTTTCCCGCAGGGAGAAACCACAATCCACCAGCACGTACGTATCAGCGCTGGCTATCAGCGTGCCATTCCCTTGGCTACCGCTGCCGAGAACGGCAAAACGCATGTGATCAGCCCAGGTTGTCCTGAATCACGCTCAACACTTTGCGCGCCACGTCAGCCGGCGCCACGGTGTTGATGTTCTTCTCCACGGTGACCTGGACGTTTTCGCCCACTTTGCTCAGGCGAACCTGATAGCGCTCGGCACGGGATTCGACTTCTTCCTTGCTCGGGGCACTGCCAAACAGGTTGCTGAAGAACCCGGGCTTGTCGTCCTTCTTCTCGGCTTTTTCAGCGAGGTTGATGTAGTACAGGCCCAGGCTGCGGTTGATGTCTTCAACGCGCCATTCGCCCTGTTCCAGCGCACGACCGACGCTCGACCAGGCACGATCCAGGTCGGTACCGACGTTCAGCACCGGGTTGCCGCTGCCGTCTTCGCTGAGGCTGACGCGGCTTGGCGCGTCGAAATCGCGAGAAGCCAGCATGGAGACCGAACCGCCCTTTTCGGAAATGCGGCTCATGCTCGCCAGCATGTCGTCGACCAGTGCCGCGTCCAGGCCGGTGTTGACCGAACGGTTGGTGAAGGCGACGTCGGCAGTGCTGCCAGCAGGACGCTCGGCGCTGACCACGTAGACTTCACTGGTGTTGCGTTGTACGCCCGGCTCGATACGCACCCGCACGCGGGTTTCGCTGTCGGTACTGACACCGGCGGCGCTCAGGCGCTTGGCCATGGCTGCGGACAGTTCGTCGGAACGCTGCCAGGTGGTGGTGAATTCGCCGGTTTGCGGGCGCTGCTCGTCCAGGCGGAAACCGTTGTCCTGGAAGAACTGCACGGCCACGGGCCAGACTTCAGCCGCGGGGTTCTGCGCCAGGATCGAGCGCGAATCGCCGCTCTTCTGCAGGGAGTAGGCACTGGCGTCGGCGGCGGCCGACAACGGCTGCGGACGAGGCACGACGTATTCGCCCTTGGCGGTGTCATCGGCGACGTTGCGCGGGATCGGCAACAGCGGATCCAGGCGCTTGGCGGTGGTGACATCTGGCGGCAATTGCATGGGTGCAGTCTGTTGCGCTTCCAGGTAATCGCTACCACGGTCACGGAAATAACCTTCCGGGCCCCAGACCCATCCACAGCCACTGGTGCTGGAGATGATCAAGGCAAGTGCGGAAAGTCCGGCCATTCGCTTCATGCGTTGTACTTCCTCAATTAAACCAGGACGCCGGACTGGCGCATGGCCTGCCGCAGCGGTTCGTGACATTCGGCGCTGAGCCAGGTGAGCGGCAGACGGATACCGTCCGGCATCAGGCCCATCTCATGCAGCGCCCATTTCACGGGAATTGGATTGGACTCGATAAACAGGGTTTTATTGAGTGGCATCAGCTTCTGGTGAATGGCGCGAGCCTTCTCGGCTTCGCCGTTCAGCGCGGCAATGCACAGGTCGGCCATGTCACGCGGGGCGACGTTGGCGGTCACCGAAATGTTGCCCTTGCCGCCCAGCAGGATCAGCTCGACAGCGGTAGCATCGTCACCGGAGATCACCAGGAAGTTGCTGTCGACACCGTCGATGATTGCCTTGGCGCGCTGCAGGTCGCCGGTGGCTTCCTTGATACCGATGATGTTCTTGACGGTCGACAGGCGGATCACGGTCTCGGCCAGCATGTCGCAGGCGGTGCGGCCTGGCACGTTGTAGAGGATCTGCGGGATGTCGACGGCTTCGGCGATCGCCTTGAAGTGCTGGTACAGGCCTTCCTGGGTCGGTTTGTTGTAGTACGGCGTGACCAGCAGGCAAGCATCGGCGCCCGCGGTCTTCGCATTGGTGGTCAGCTCGATCGCCTCGCGGGTCGAGTTGGCGCCGGTGCCGGCGATGACCGGAATGCGGCCGTTGACCTGCTTGACTACGCGACGGATCACTTCGATGTGTTCGCTCACATCAAGGGTGGCCGATTCACCTGTAGTGCCGACCGCCACGATGGCGTGGGTGCCGTTTTGCAGGTGAAAGTCCACCAGTTTGCTCAGGCTGTCCCAGTCGAGACGACCTTGTGCATCCATGGGTGTGACCAGTGCCACCATACTGCCCGCAATCATGCAACCGCTCCTGCCGGAAAAAGAGAGCCGTAATGGTACTGGCGCCAAGATGCTTGCACAAGCGAAGTACTGCGCTGCCGCCATTCCCCTTGGCGCCGCTTTTCGCTACCCTTCAGACTTTGATCGATACTGCTAAGCTCGTATTTCGGGTTCGCGCCTCCATTTTCGACATCTCAAGCCCCCGATCCAGCGTCGCCACCCCCGCTCCTGCCGCTCTGGAGCCACGTTGCGACCTTGTGCCCGGGGCTTTGATGATTCGCATGCGCAGGTTCGTTCCCGGCAAAACCAGCCGATAGAAGTACCGACCGCTCATCGCTTTAGGAATGCTGCATGTCCACCCCCACAGTTCGCGAACAATTCCTTGTCATCAGTGCCCTCGGCGCCAACCCCATGGAGCTGACTAACGTGCTGTGCCGCGCCAGCCATGAAAACCGCTGCGCCGTGGTCACTTCCCGCCTGACCCGTCATGGCGAGTGCAGTGCGCTGGTCCTCGAAATCTCCGGCAGCTGGGACGCCCTGGCTCGCCTGGAGGGCAGCCTGCCCACCCTGGCAAAACGACATGCCTTCACCGTCAACGTGGTGCGCAGCGCCGCCCTGGAGAACCGTCCCCAGGCCCTGCCCTACGTGGCCTATGTAAGCTCTGCCTACCGCTCGGACATCATCAACGAGCTGTGCCAGTTCTTCATGGACCACAATGTCGAACTGGAAAACCTGACCTGCGATACCTATCAGGCACCACAGACCGGCGGCACCATGCTCAATGCCACGTTTACCGTGACCTTGCCGGCCGGTGTGCAGATCAGCTGGCTGCGAGATCAGTTCCTGGACTTCGCCGACGCGCTGAACCTCGATGCCCTGATCGAACCGTGGCGCCCACAGAACCCAATGTAAGGAAGCATTTCATGGCCGTTGCACTCGACCAACCGGTTGCCGACTTCGAAGCACCCGCCACCAGTGGGCAAACCGTGCGCCTGGCGGACCTCAAGGGCAAGCAGGTAGTGATCTACTTCTACCCCAAGGACAGCACGCCGGGCTGCACCACCCAAGGCCAGGGCTTTCGCGACCAGCTGGACGCCTTCAAGGCCGCCAACACCGAAGTGTTTGGCGTGTCCCGCGACAGCCTGAAGTCCCACGAGAACTTCAAGGCCAAGCAGGCCTTCACCTTCGAGCTGATCAGCGACAAGGAAGAAGCGCTCTGCCAGCTGTTTGATGTGATCAAGCTGAAAAAGCTCTATGGAAAGGAATACATGGGCGTGGATCGCAGCACCTTTCTCATCGACAAGGACGGGGTGTTGCGTCAGGAATGGCGTGGCGTGAAGGTGCCGGGGCATGTGGATGCGGTTTTGGCGGCGGCTCAGGCGCTGAACAAGGCCTGATTTTACCGGGTGTCCATACGGACGCCATCACGAGCAGGCTCACTCCTACAATAGACCGCGTCCACTTGGACAACTCGGTCAACTGTAGGAGTGAGCCTGCTCGCGATGAGGCCTTGTAACTCACCGCACAACCCGGCAATGGCGATTAAAGCAACGGCGCCACGATCGGCTCCTTGCGCGGCCACGCATCCAGCACGGCCTTGAACAGCGTCGCCAGGGGAATCGCAAAGAACACCCCCCAGAAGCCCCACAGCCCACCAAACAGCAACACCGCGCAGATGATCGCCACCGGATGCAGGTTCACGGCTTCCGAGAACAACAGTGGCACCAGCACATTGCCGTCCAGCGTCTGGATAATCCCGTAGACCGCCATCAAATAGATGAACTGATCGCTCCAGCCCCACTGGAACAGCGCAATCAGGAACACCGGCACGGTCACCACCACCGCCCCGACGTAGGGCACGACCACCGAGATGCCCACCAGCAAGGCCAGCAGAGCCGCATAGTTGAGTTCCAGGACGACAAAGGCGATGTAGGTCACCCCGCCGCAAATGAAAATCTCGATGACCTTGCCACGGATGTAGTTGGCGATCTGCCGGTTCATCTCATGGGCGACGCGGGTGATCAGCGCCCGCTCACGGGGCAGGTAGCCGCGCACCCACTCGCCGATCATTTGCCGGTCCTTGAGAAAGAAGAACACCAGGATCGGCACCAGCACCAGGTAGATCATGATGTTGACCAGCAACGGCAGGCTCGACAGCGAAAACGTCAGCGCCCATTGGCCAAACTTGCCGATCTCGCCCCGCGCCACTTCAATGGCCCGCAGCACCTGCTCGTCGGACACCAGATGCGGATAGCGTTCCGGCAACAGCAACAACAGCGTCTGCCACTTGGCGAGCATGCCGGGCAATTCGTTGAACAAGGTGATCAGTTGATGCCAAAGCAAAGGCACCACGACCACGATGAACACCAGCAGCAACCCCATGAACAAGGCGAAGACCAGCCCCACCGCGACCCCGCCCGGCACGCGCACTCGCTCCAGGCTCACCACCAGGCCCTGCATCAGGTAGGCCAGCACCATCCCGGCCAGCACCGGCGCCAGCATGCCGCCCAGGGTCAGCACAGCGGTGAACGCCAGGAACAACAGGACCGCCAGAACCACGGCTTCTTCGTCGGAGAAGTAGCGCTGAATCCAGTCGCGCAACACTTTGAACATCAATATTCCTTAGGAACGAACGCAGCAGGTTTCAGGCTTTTTTCAACCAGTAACGGTAAATGCCCGCTTCATCTTCTTCATGAAGCAGCGTATGACCGGCCAATCGGGCAAAGGTGCGGAAATCACGCTGCGAACCCGCATCGGTGGCAATGACCTTGAGCACCGTGCCACTGGCCATCCGGTTGAGTTCCATCTTGGCCTTGAGCAACGGCAGCGGGCAATTGAGGCCACTGGCGTCGAGCTCTACGTCATGGGCTACAGCGTCGATCATTGCATCACTCCGGTCCGGGGGGTTGAGTTGCCTAGAATATCTGGTCGCAAGGCTGGTGTCCGGCTACAGTAAGCTCTTTGTCGACTAAGGCTTTGTGCATGACTTTTTTGCGCCCCACCCTGCTGACGCTCGCTTGCCTGCTCGCCTCACCGGGCTTCGCCGACGACTTGCCGTCACTCGGTGACGCCAGTTCTGCCATCGTCTCGCCGCAACAGGAGTATCAGCTGGGTCGCGCCTGGCTTGCCCTGTTGCGCAGCCAGGTAGCACAGCTCAACGACCCGCAGCTCAAGGATTACGTCGAATCCAGCGTCTACCGCCTGGTGGAGACCAGCCAGGTCAACGACCGGCGCCTGGAATTCATCCTGATCAACAGCCCACAACTCAACGCGTTTGCGGCGCCCGGCGGGATTGTCGGGGTCAACGGCGGCCTGTTCCTCAATGCGCAGACCGAAGGCGAATATGCCTCGGTACTGGCCCACGAATTGGCTCACTTGTCGCAGCGCCACTTTGCCCGTGGTGTCGAGGCCCAACAGCGCATGCAAGTACCGATGATGGCCGCGCTGCTAGCTGGCATCGTGATTGCGGCGGCCGGTGGCGGCGATGCCGGTATTGCGGCGATTGCAGGCACACAGGCGGCGGCCATCCAGGAACAGCGGCGGTTCTCTCGCCAGAACGAACAGGAAGCCGACCGCATCGGTCTCCTCAATCTGGAAAAGGCCGGCTACGACCCGCGCTCCATGCCAACCATGTTCGAACGCCTCGGGCGTCAGTACCGTTTCGACGCCAAGCCACCGGAATTTCTGCTAACTCACCCGGTGACCGAATCGCGGATCGCCGACACCCGCAACCGAGCCGAGCAGGCCCCTCAGGGTGGCATCGAAGACTCCCTGCGCTATCAGTTGATTCGGGCACGGGTTCAGCTGATCTATGAAGAAACCCCAGGCCTGGGCGCCAAGCGCTTTCGCGCCCAGCTGGAAGAAAACCCGAAAAACGATGTGGCGCGCTACGGCCTTGCGATTGCACAGATCAAGGGCGGCCAACTGAACGAAGCACGGGAAAACCTCAAGTTGCTGCTGGCCAAGGCGCCGAACGAGATCATCTACAACCTCGCCCAGGTCGATCTGGACATCACCAACAATCGCCTGCCGGATGCACAGTCCCGGGTTGACCGGATGCTGACGCAATACCCCGGCAATTACCCGCTGAACCAGGTACGCGTCGACCTGCTGCTGAAACAGAACCGCGCCGCCGATGCCGAGAAGGCCCTCGAAGGCCTGCTCAAATCGCGCCCGGACGATCCGGACGTGTGGTATCAGGTGGCCGAAACCCGCGGGCTGTCAGGCAACATCATCGGCCTGCACCAGGCGCGCGCCGAGTATTTCGCGCTGGTGGGCGACTACCGCCAGGCCATCCAGCAACTGGACTTTGCCAAGCGCAAGGCTGGCACCAATTTCCCGCTGTCCTCGCGAATCGATGCCCGCCAGCGCGAGCTGATAGAGCAGGAACGCATGATCAAGGACATGATGGGCTGACAGGTTTAGCCGCAAAAAAAAACCGCCTCTTTCGAGGCGGTTTTTCATTCAGCAGGCCAGCGGTTTATTCGGCCAGCTTGAAGGTGATGAAGCTCGCACGGTTCTGGCGCAGCACGCGCATCGACACCGAGCGATTCTTCGGCAACGCCTTGGCAATGTCCGTGAACTCCTTGGCCGAACCGATCGCCTGATTGTTCAGGTGAGTGATGATATCGCCTGGCTGCAGGCCGATCATCGAAGCAGGACCGTCCTGAACTTCCTTGATCACCACGCCGCCCTTGAGGTCGTAGGTTTTCTTCTGTTCGTCCGTCAACTCCACCACGGAGACGCCCAGGCGGTTGCTGCTGCGCTCGACGCTCGACTGCGCCAGGTCGTCCATCTCCTTGCCTTCTTCCGGGATAGCGCCAACCGTCAGCTCGACATTCTTGCGCTTGCCTTCGCGGATCACTTCCAGATTAGCCTTGGAGCCCGCCTTCAACGCGCCCACCAGGTGTGGCAGATCGGCGGACATGACGATCGGCTGACCATTCATGGTCAGGATCACATCACCCACTTGCAGCCCACCCTTGGCAGCCGGGCCGTCATCCTGGATCTGAGCGACCAGCGCACCGGCCGGCTTGTCCAGGCCGAACGATTCGGCCAGATCCTTGTTCACCTCCTGGATCACCACGCCCAACCAGCCACGGCTGACCTTGCCACCGCTTTTGAGCTGGTTGGAAACGTCCATCGCCACGTCGATAGGGATCGCGAACGATACGCCCATGAAGCCGCCGGAACGGGTGTAGATCTGCGAGTTGATCCCGACCACCTCACCATTGAGGTTGAACAGCGGCCCACCCGAGTTACCCGGATTGATCGGCACGTCGGTCTGGATGAACGGCACGTAGTTTTCATTCGGCAGGCTGCGACCGACGGCACTGACGATGCCTTGGGTCACGGTATGGTCAAAACCGAATGGCGAGCCGATTGCCACGACCCATTGTCCGGCTTTCAGATCCTGGGACTTGCCCAGCTTCAGGACCGGAAGATCCTTGGCGTCGACTTTCAGCAGCGCCACATCGGATCGCGGATCGGTGCCGATCAGCTTGGCCTTCATTTCACTGCGATCGGACAGACGCACGAGGATTTCGTCGGCATCGGCGATCACGTGATTATTGGTCAGGATGTAGCCGTCAGGCGAAATGATGAACCCCGAACCCAACGATTGCGCTTCGCGCTGACGGTCGCCACGGGGCGATCGAGGCTGCGGCGGCATGCCGCGCTCGAAAAACTCGCGCAGCATCGGCGGCAAGCCTTCGAGGTCTGGCATCTGCTGGCTCACCTTGCGGTCAGGCAGCTTTTGCGTGGTACTGATGTTCACCACCGCAGGCGAGGCCTGTTCGACCAGTTGCGTGAAGTCAGGCAATTCGACCGCTTGAACAGCGACCGCCTGACCGAGCACCAGCACGGTGGCAAAAATGGAGAGATAAGACTTCAAGCGTGGTATCGACATACGGCTCCCGTTACGACGAGCATGGTTAAGCGATATGGAGCAAGGAACACCGGGAACGATACGCCGGTATTTTTGTTCCGGGAACAACAAACAAGGCCAGAGCCGAGGGGCTCTGACCTATAAAAAATATTGGGGGGATTTGCAAATTGAAATGCTCACGAAACATTTCGATTTCACGTCACTGCTGGGTTGCAGTGGCGTCGGTGCGCATGGATAAGGCAATCCGTTCAGCGGTGCCGATCGGGATCTCGCCCACCACAGTCACCACCATCTCGCCTTGCGGGGTGCTCAAGCGCCGGGAAACGGCAGCGGTTGGACCTAGTTGAGTACGGGTGTCGGCGGCCCCGCCTCCACTCAAAGGCTCGAGGAACACTGAAAACCGCGCGAGGCCATCGTCATACATCAAGCTGTTGACCAGGGCCTTGGTCTCTGGATCCTTGCGGGCCGTACTGCTGGTCAGTTCGAAACCCGGTGGCAACCAGTCCGAATGCCAGACACGTGCTTCCTTGACCGTGGAAGCCTTGTCGCTGTCGAGCTTCACCGGCTTGCAGTCGGCGCCCGGCTGCAGGTCACTGTCGCTCGGGAGTGCAACGGGGTCGAGGCGAGTGAACTGGAAGCGCTCCAGCAGCCGCCCTTTGTCATCCAGCAGCAATGACTTGAGTGGCAGGCCGGTCTGTTGATCAAGATGCAGTTCAAAACCGTAGCGGTGCTGGTCACGCGGCGTCAGCGAGACGATCACGGCGGGGCGACCGGCCACGCGCGACTTGCCGATGACAGCAAGGTCATACCAATTCTTGAGCTTCTGGGGATCGAGTGCGCGAGCTGCGGAGTTGGAGGAATCCCCCAACCCTGCCATCAGGTTGCCGCTGACGCACTGAGTTTGACCATCAATGCGTACGACTTCCTGAGCGGAGCCGTCGAGCTGGATCAAGCGCTCGCGGACCTGGCCATCCTGGACGCGGTGCCAGATGTTGTGGGTAGAAAAACTACCGTTACGCTCGTAGACGAAAGTACCTTGAAAGCTTTGCTGCTGCTCGGCCTGGCCCAGACGGGTCAACCAGTCTTGAGCCTGATCGGCGTGGGCTGGAACAACGAACCAGCCACTGAGCAATAGCGTAAGTAGAGGTATGGCGCGCATGATCCTCCTTAACGGTTTTCCAGGCTTGCTGCACGAGCGTAAGGCAGAGCGCTCTCAGTACCTTTCAGTGCAGCCTGTTGAGCATGTTGGCGCAAGTAGCCTGGCAAACGCTGATCGTTCCAGCCTGGCTGACCTTGCAATACGCCATTGGCCATTGGGCCTGTGGCTTCCGAACTCTCATTGTAGCCTGCCAGAACAGCCGGGCCCTTGACTTGTGGAACAGCCAGGCCAGGTTGAGTGGATTGCTGCGCCAGTTCGACGCCAGCGATCTCGTCCTGGTTGTACAGGCGAACACCGGCCAGTACCGCCAGGGTAACCGAGGCGGCCACGGCCAGACGACCCAGGCTGCGCCATGGACCACGGGTGGCTTTTGCCGGTACGGCTTCGTCAGCCAATGCAGCAGAAACAGCCGCGGCAATATCCAGGCGTGGAAGCAGCAGGTCCTTGTGCATCACTGCCCGAGCGATCTGATAACGAGCCCAGGTTTCACGGGTTTCAACATCGTCGCAGGCATTCAATACCCGACGCAATTCCAATTCGTCCGCTTCGTTATCCATCACTGCGGACAGCGATTCCTGCAGGGCTTCACGACTCATGGCGTTCCTCTCTTGGCTGTCGCCGCTGTCTTTAGTTTTCCTGCAACAACGGCTGCAGGGCTTTATCGATGGCCTCCCGGGCGCGGAAAATCCGGGAGCGCACGGTACCCACCGGACATTGCATGACGCTCGCGATGTCCTCGTAACTCAGACCATCAAATTCACGTAAAGTTAAAGCCGTACGTAAATCTTCTGGCAGTTGCTGAATGGTTCGATGGACGGTGCCTTCGATCTCATCCCGCAGCAAAGCCCGTTCTGGCGACTCGAGATCCTTGAGGCCATGATCGCCATCGTAGAACTCTGCATCCTCGGAACTGACATCGCTATCCGGCGGCCGACGGCCGCGTGAAACCAGATAGTTCTTCGCCGTGTTGATGGCGATGCGGTAAAGCCACGTATAAAACGCGCTGTCTCCGCGAAAATTACCAAGTGCGCGATAGGCCTTGATAAAGGCTTCCTGCGCTACATCCTGGGCTTCATGGGTGTCGTGCACGAATCGCACGATCAACCCGAGAATTTTGTGCTGATATTTCAGCACTAGCAGATCGAACGCGCGCTTGTCGCCGCGTTGAACGCGTTCGACCAGCTGCTGATCCTCTTCCTGGGTTAGCATGAACACTCCTCGATAAGCTCGGAGGAGGCTTGCATTACTAAACGACCGGGCTTGCAAACATAGACTCGGGCTTTTCGCAAAAGTTCTCCCCCTCCAGGCAAGTTTCCTGCGGGCTCTGATTCGGCACGCACGAAAAACGCAGCGCGAGATTCCCCGGCTGCGCGAATAATCTTGTCATCGGTTTGACCGGCATGGATCCAACCGCGATCCAGCGATGAAACCGACACTGTCCCTTGAATCAGGCAACCGTCTATTGATCTTGGGCCTTTGGCAAAAGTTCAAATATTTATAGCTGCGCAGAACCGACATTGTGCAACCCTGAAGCGAAAAAGAGTGTTAAATCCACGATACAGTTCGCTTGGCGCCGAACCGGTGGTAAAAACATCCGACGAACCGTCAGCGGTTTTCCGTCACAGTAGTTTCACAATGCCATATCGGCTCGGCTATTGTGCCGCTCCCCCCCTCTATATACTAGTGGGCTGTGCGGCTGCCGGGCATGCCTGTCCAGATGTCTGGCGCCTACCCCAACCCGGGTCGCTTTGAGCGGAATCCTGAAATGAGCCAACAGTTTCAACACGATGTCCTGGTAATTGGCAGCGGTGCTGCCGGCTTGAGCCTTGCGCTGACCTTGCCCGGTCATTTGCGCATCGCCGTATTGAGTAAAGGCGACCTCGCCAATGGCTCGACGTTCTGGGCCCAGGGCGGGGTCGCCGCCGTTCTGGATGACACCGACACCGTCGAATCCCACGTCGATGACACCCTCAACGCCGGCGGCGGGTTGTGTCACGAAGACGCCGTGCGCTTCACCGTCGAGCACAGCAAAGAGGCCATCCAATGGCTGATCGACCAGGGCGTACCCTTCACCCGCGACGAACAGTCCGGCACCGAAGACGGCGGATTCGAATTCCACCTGACCCGTGAAGGCGGTCACAGCCATCGCCGCATCATCCATGCAGCCGACGCCACTGGCGCGGCGATTTTCCGAACCTTGCTCACCCAGGCCCAACAACGGCCCAACATCGAGTTGCTGGAGCAGCGGGTCGCGGTCGACCTGATTACCGAAAAGCGCCTGGGCCTTGAAGGGGATCGCTGCCTGGGTGCCTACGTGCTCAATCGCAGCACCGGGGAAGTCGACACCTACGGTGCGCGCTTCGTGATCCTTGCCACCGGCGGCGCAGCCAAGGTCTACCTCTATACCAGCAACCCCGATGGCGCCTGCGGTGATGGCATCGCCATGGCCTGGCGCTCGGGCTGCCGGGTGGCGAACCTGGAGTTCAACCAGTTCCACCCCACCTGCCTGTATCACCCGCAAGCCAAGAGCTTCCTGATCACCGAAGCCCTGCGCGGAGAAGGTGCGCACCTGAAGCTGCCCAACGGAGAACGCTTCATGCAGCGCTTCGACCCCCGGGCCGAACTGGCGCCACGGGACATCGTCGCCCGGGCCATCGACCATGAGATGAAGCGCCTGGGCGTCGACTGCGTGTACCTGGACATCAGCCACAAGTCCGAAGCGTTCATCAAGTCGCATTTCCCGACGATGTACGAACGCTGCCTGGAGTTTTCCATCGACATCACCAAGCAGCCGATCCCGGTGGTTCCGGCGGCGCACTACACCTGTGGCGGCGTCATGGTCGATCAACGGGGTCGCACCGATGTGCCGGGGCTGTACGCGATTGGTGAAACCAGCTTCACCGGCCTGCACGGTGCCAACCGCATGGCCAGCAACTCGTTGTTGGAGTGCTTCGTCTACGCCCGCTCGGCAGCGGCTGACATCCTGGAACAGTTGCCACAGGTGCCAGCACCTGCAGCCCTGCCCGTCTGGGACGCGAGCCAGGTTACTGATTCCGATGAGGACGTGATCATTGCGCACAACTGGGATGAGCTGCGGCGATTCATGTGGGACTACGTCGGCATCGTGCGCACCAGCAAACGCCTGCAACGGGCCCAGCACCGCGTGCGATTGCTGCTCGACGAAATCGACGAGTTCTACAGCAACTACAAGGTCAGCCGGGACTTGATCGAACTGCGCAACCTGGCCCAGGTGGCCGAACTGATGATTCGCTCAGCGATGGAGCGCAAGGAAAGTCGCGGCCTGCATTACACCCTCGATTATCCGCAGATGCTGCCGGTTGCCCTGGACACTATCCTGGTGCCGTCCACCTACGCCGAGTGAACTTGAGCCGCACCCGCAGGCGTCGGTGCACATCCGCCGCCTGCGAATCCCGGGGCACGCAAATGCTCCTGACGCGCCGCTCGCCCCGCACGCGAAAACGCAGCACCACCGCCAATGGCAGTGCCAGGCTGTCCGGACGCAGTTGCACCGCCTGCCATCCCCGCGCCTGATTCCACAGCTGCCAGCCATCGGCATCGCGACGCAAGCCGCAAAACGCTTGCGGGTGCGTCAACAGGATCTGCCGAGGCAATACCCATACGCCATGCAGCAGGCAGCAAAAAGCGCCAGGCAGGCTGGCCCAGAGCGGTATGGAAAGAAGAAACAGCGAACCCAGCGCGAACAGCTGGGCCACAAGATACACCGCCAGCAACTGCCGTGAGGCATGCCAGCGGCATTCGAACCCGTTATTTGGGCTGGACACGATCCAGGATCATGCGAACCATGCGCTGAAGCTCCGGATCTTCCGATTCGGCGCGTTCCATGAACCAGCCGAACATGTCCTGATCTTCGCATTCGAGCAGCCTGACGTAGCAGGCGCGATCAACTTCGTTGAGGTGCGGATAAACCTCTTTCACAAACGGCACCAGCAACACGTCAAGCTCAAGCATGCCGCGGCGGCTGTGCCAGTAGAGGCGATTCAGTTCAACATCTTCGACCATGGAGCGCTCCTCAAATAGGCCGCAAGTATACAGCCCCGCGCCTCATCGAACAGTCGGCTTTGGTCGGGCACCGACGATCCTTTGTGAACTACCCATTTCAAGGGCAGCCCCTTATCATGTCCGCCAGACTCTTTACCCTGCGATGACCCATGGCCGATTCTGCTTTTTTCTGCACGCTGTCCCATGAAGGTGTTTTGGCGGTCCGCGGTGCGGACGCCGGCAAATTCCTGCAAGGCCAACTGACCTGCAACCTCAATTACCTGAGCGACACCCGGGCCAGCCTCGGTGCGCGTTGCACGCAGAAAGGCCGGATGCAGTCGAGCTTCCGCATCCTGCTCGAAGGCGACGGCGTACTCCTGGCCATGGCCAGCGAGTTGCTCGAACCGCAGCTGGCGGACCTGAAAAAATACGCGGTGTTTTCCAAGTCCAAGCTGACCGATGAAAGCGCTGCCTGGGTCCGTTTCGGCATCGAGCAGGGCGACGGGGCCTTGAAAAGCCTCGGTCTTGAACTGCCGGCAGACACAGACAGCGTCGTGCGTAATGACGGTTTGATCGCCATTCGCGTCTCGCCCGGCCGAGCCGAGCTGTGGGTGGCCGCCGACCAAGCCGATGGCATCAAGAGCCAGCTGTCCGCCCTGCTGCGTGAAGGTGAGCTCAATCAATGGCTACTGGGTCAGGTGCGTGCCGGGATCGGCCAGGTGATGCCCAGCACCCGTGAGCTGTTCATCCCGCAGATGCTCAATCTGCAGGCCGTCGGTGGCGTGAGTTTCAAGAAAGGCTGCTATACCGGCCAGGAAATCGTCGCGCGCATGCAGTACCTGGGCAAACTCAAGCGCCGCCTGTATCGCCTGCAAATGGATGGCGGCGAACTGCCGGAACCCGGCACCCAGCTGTTTGCCCCCAGTCACGGCAGCTCGATCGGTGAAGTGGTGCTGGCCGCCAATGCCGCCAGCCACATCGAACTGTTGGCGGTGTTGCAAGCCGAAGCAGCAGAAGCCGGCGACATCCATCTGGGCGCACTCGACGGCCCGGCCCTGCACCTGCTCGACCTGCCGTACCAACTGGACCGCGATCGCGAAATCCAGCGTTAACCGCATGGCAACACCTAGAGAAGCGTAATGAGTGAGCTGGCGGAAAGGGTCCAACAGGATTTGGTTGAGGCCATCGATAACGATGACCTGGTTCTGCCAACGTTACCGGAAGTGGCCTTGCAGATTCGCAAGGCCGCCGAAAATCCGGAAATAAGCATCGGTAGCTTGAGCAAAGTGATTGGCCGCGATGCCGCGCTGTCGGCGCGGCTGATCAAGGTGGTCAATAGCCCACTGCTGCGCGCGGCGCAGGAAGTCACCGATTTGCACACGGCGATCACGCGCCTGGGCATCAACTACAGCAGTAACCTGGCCATCGGCCTGGTCATGGAACAGATTTTCCATGCCCGTTCCACGGTGGTGGAACAGAAAATGCGCGAAGTCTGGCGCAAAAGCCTGGAAATCGCCGGTGTCAGCTATGCGCTGTGCCGCAACTACACCCAGCTCAAGCCGGATAAGGCGGCCCTTGGCGGACTGGTGCACCAGATCGGGGTATTGCCGATCCTGACGTACGCCGAAGACCACTATGAACTGTTGTCCGATCCGGTCAGCCTCAACCATGTGATCGAGCGCATTCACCCGTTGCTCGGCGACAAGCTGCTCAGGGTTTGGGAGTTTCCGGACATGCTGGTGCAGGTGCCCAGGCTGTACCTGAATTTCAAGCGACAGTCCGGGCAGATCGATTACGTCGACCTGGTGCAGGTGGCCAGCCTGTATTGCTACAAAGACACCGATCATCCGATCTCGCGGATCGATCCTTTCAGCGTCCCGGCGTTCATCAAGCTGGGGATCGATCCGGACAACAAGGCGATGTGTGCCGATGTGGAAGAAACGCGGTTGATGTTTTATTGATCCAAGACCGCGTCGCCCAAATCGCCAGCAGGCTGGCTCCCACAGGGATTTGTGGCGTGACAAAGATCCAATGTGGGAGCCAGCCTGCTGGCGATAGGGCCAGAACAGACACCATCAATCCCCGGCAATAAAACTCACCCGCACCTTCAACCCCGCCCGCTCGCCATCATGCAGGCTGATCTGCGCCAGGTGCGCGCGGCAGATCTCACCGACGATCGCCAACCCCAGCCCCGAACCGGCCACCTGCTGATTACGCCGGTAAAAGCGCTCGAACACCCGATCACGCTCATCAAGGGGAATGCCTGGACCGTCGTCCTCGACCTCCAGCACCGCCGGGGCCGAAACCCGCAAGATCACGTTACCCCCCGCAGGTGTATGTGCCAGCGCGTTATCCACCAGGTTGCTCAGCAGTTCGTTGAGCAGCGTCGGTTCGCCGCGCAACCAGACCGGCTCGTCAGCCTCCAGCGCCAGGGCCACGCCGCGCTTATGGGCCAGCGGTGCCATGGCCATGCCCAGTTCACGCGCCAGCTGACTGAGGTCGAGCAATTGCGCGCCGCCCTCGGCAATCGCCCTGGCGCCGTTTTCCACCCGGGCCAGGGAGAGCAATTGATTGGCCAGGTGGGTCAGGCGATCAGTGCCCTGGGCAGCGGTTTCCAGTGTGCTGCGCCAGGTTTGCGGTTCGCTCGAACGCAAGCCCAATTCCAGCCGGGCCTTGAGTGCCGCCAACGGCGTGCGCAATTCGTGGGCGGCATCGGCGATGAATTGCGCCTGCTTCTCGAACTGCCCGCGCAGACGCTCGGTGAAATGATTGAGCGCACGCACCAGTGGCCACAACTCGCGTTGCACTTCCACCAGGGGCAACGGCCGCAGGTCGTCCGGCTGGCGCTCCTCCACTGCCGTACGCAAACGCTCCAGCGGGCGCAGCGCGGCACTGACCGCAAACCAGACGATCATCAGTGCCCCGACCGCGAGCATGCCCAGACGCAACAAGGTATCGCCGGCCAGGCTGCGGGCCATGCTGACGCGAGCCTCATCGGTCTCCGCCACGCGGATTTCCGCCATGCCATTCATGTTCGGCTCGCTGACCGCCTTGAGCAGGCTGACCACGCGCACGTTCTGCCCCTGGTAAGTCGCGTTGTAGAAACGCGCCAGCGCCGGGTAGTTGTCGGTGCGCGGTGTACCGGGTGGCGGCGCCGGCAGATTTTCATAGCCGGAGATCAGCTTCTGATTGATGTCGTTGACCAGGTAGAAAATCCGCCCCGCACTGTCGTAGGCGAACGTATCGAGGGCCACGTAGGGCACGTCCAGGCTGAGGCTGCCATCACGCTCGGACAGGCCGGCGGCAATGGTCCGCGCCGAGGCCAGCAACGTGCGGTCATAGGCCGTGTCGGCCGCTTCGCGACCGTTCCAGTAAGCGCTCAAGCCACTGGCCAGCATCAACACCACCAGCAACAGCGCCAGGTTCCACAGCAACCGCCAACGCAGGCTGCTGGCCTTATGCATCACGGCTTTCCAGCAGATAACCGAGACCGCGGAACGTCACGATGGCCACCGGATGGCCGTCGAGTTTCTTGCGCAAGCGGTGTACGTAGATTTCGATGGCGTCGGGACTGGCCTCTTCGTCCAGGCCGAAGACCTGTGAAGCCAGTTGTTCCTTGCTCATCACCCGGCCGGGACGGGCGATCAAGGCTTCGAGTACCGCCTGCTCGCGGGAGGTCAGGGTCAGCAGTTCCTCACCGAGGGTGAAGCGCCGGGTCTCCAGGTCGTAGGCCAGCACACCACAGCGCTGCAGGCGCTCGCCACCCAACACACTGCGGCGCAGCAAGGCCTTGACCCGGGCTTCAAGCTCGGTGAGTTCGAAAGGCTTGGCCAGGTAGTCGTCGGCACCCAGGTTCAGGCCATGGACCCGGTCCTTGACGTCGCTGCGGGCGGTCAGCATCAACACTGGAAGATTCTTGCCCCGGGCACGCAGGCGCGCCAGCACTTCGAAACCATCCATGCGCGGCAGGCCGACGTCGAGAATCGCCATGGCGTACTCCTCGCTGCCCAGCGCCAGGTCGGCCGCGACGCCGTCGTGCAGCACATCCACGGTCAAGCCGGTGCTCTTGAGCGCCTGGGCGACACTTTCGGCGAGCTGCAGATGGTCTTCGACGAGCAGGACACGCATGGATCATTACCTCGTTCAGGGACGGTCGACGCCATTGTTTGGCGCGGAGTTTACAGCGGCATCCGCCGCTGTGAAGTCCGAAAAACCGTGAAAGCCCGATGAAAGGTTAGCGAAAGGTTGAGTGGTTAGAGTCAGGTTACGGGATGTTTCGACCTGACATTCCAACCCTTGTCTGCACCTGCTGTGAAATGTAGCTCCCGAAAAACGCCATGAAGCGTTTTCGCCAATAAGAACAATAACCGAGGTACTGCACCATGCTGTCCATACAGCTCCAGGCTTGCCCACATCGCCCTTCCCTGCAACTCCCGTCGTTTATGCATGCCAGCGACGAAGCCGATTGCTCGTCGTTCAATCCCAGCGGATTTGAATGCCCCAGCACCGCGCGAAATCGTCGCACCTGAATCATCCCGAAAAACAAAAACTCCTGTGGAGACAAAAATGAATCGTTCACTGCGCCGTTTCGCCCTCGCCGCCAGCTGCGTGCTGTTTGCCGGCCACCTGATGGCCGAGCCCAAACGCCCGGAATGCATCGCCCCCGCCTCGCCCGGCGGTGGTTTCGACCTGACCTGCAAACTGGCGCAAAGCGCGCTGATCAACGAAAAACTGCTGACCAAACCGATGCGCGTGACCTACATGCCCGGCGGTGTCGGCGCGGTGGCTTACAACGCAGTCGTCGCCCAGCGCCCGGCGGATGCCGGCACGCTGGTGGCCTGGTCCAGCGGTTCGCTGCTGAACCTGGCCCAGGGCAAGTTCGGCCGTTTCGATGAAAACAACGTGCGCTGGCTGGCCGCCGTTGGCACCAGCTACGG
>NZ_AKJF01000054.1 GCF_000282475.1 Pseudomonas sp. GM78 | reverse complement strand
AATCGAACTGATGCTAAAGGTCAGGAAGGCAATCATCTGCTGCTCGAGCCCGGTACCCCAGTTACTGCCCGCATCCGTTTTTCCCACCATCCATGGCGGTACGCCGAACCAACGGCACACCTCTTCAACGCTGTAACCCCTGGACTCGAGCAGTTGAGCATCCACGGGATTAATCCCGATGGATTCTGGCGTGATGCCCTGCTCTAGCACTGGCGATCGCCCGGCATTCAAAGCCCCCGACACCTGCTTCACATAGTCGCGAAACTCTTCTCGCTGCTCTGGCTTGAGCACGCGATCAACCTTAAATGCCACCGCGGGAAGCAAACCGTTCTTGAACGTTCCATTCGCGGCATCATCTGCGGACATTGCAGCGCCGAAAACATCAGCGCCGTAGCGGATGGCCGAAAGGCCAACACGCCCGTCTAAACTAAACGCCGGGATATGCAACATGTCCGAGCGCTGGATCTGGCGCCGGGCGCCTTTTTTCGGGCGGTACCAATAGGTGATCCTGCCATCCGAATCCAATTCCAAATCGACACGACTCGGCAGCAGGAAATCTAAGGCGATAACTCGGTTACCTATGCGCAAGATTTCCGCAAATGCATTTCCGCGCAGAAGCATGGCGGCAACCATCGCCTGCCAGAATTGAAACGCCGTCATGTCCTCGTTGGGGCTTGTGTGCACGATGTCGTAGAGGCCAAAGTCCCGGGCATCCTTGCGTCCACCGTCAGCTTCGCGTCGATAGACACCCATCGGCAGACCGGCCACCGACGTCGAGATGATCCTGACGCAAGACCAAACCGCCGAGAGCTGCATAGCGTTATCGACCGTAACGTTCTTGCCCGAGCTGGATTCGCCACCGAGGAACTGACCCCAGAAGCCGCCGTCGCCCAAGCCGATCTGCCGACCGATCCATTCGTTCAGGGTGTGCCCCAGCGACGCGCTTGGCTTGCGGGCCGCGCGGCCCAGTACGGCCGATAATGATTTAGTCACTGATCAGCCCCTTGCGCACAAATCCAGCGATCAGAAATAACGCAACGCCTGCGGCGATTAGCGCCCAGCCCAAGCCTTGCAGAACGTAAACGCCTGCAACGGCCGAACCGAACCCGCACAGCGCGAGCAGAATGAATACGTGCAATGGGTTCATACGATGATCGGGTTCCTAATGGCGGCCATGAAGTCGTCATTGCCCCGGCCTTCGGGGTTTAAGGAAATCAAGGTCACTGCGTTGAATAGAGCCATCAATGGGTCAATCTTGGCCGACCCGCTGGCCTGCTTAGTGATCAGGATGGAGTTTGCGCGCGGCTCCACCTTCGCGTTCCCCACGCACCACGCCATCATCGGCTGCCCGCCGTGCTTCATGCCGCCTTCGGCGAGCTTACGTTCCGCCGTCTTGATCGCCCCGCCGAGCTTCCAGCCCTGGCTGATAGCAACAATCTTTTCCGGGGGGATTTCGCGCTCGATCATCGCGTCATAGATCGCACCGATACCCACAGGGTCGACCCCGACCTTATCCAGCAAGCCCGACTCCTCCACCTGTTCAACCAGGTCAGCCACCTCAAGCACGTCATCGCCGATTCGCTTGGACAGGGTCAGGTCGCCGTCTTTCTCAAAGTCATGGAAGCGAGGGGCTTCCGCCTTTCTTCGCTCGAGCACCGAGGGGTGCGCCCAAGCGTGGGTCCATATCAACCAGTCTCGGGTTCGTTTGTCACGGCCCACGGCGGCAAAACCCAGCAAGTCGTCCAGGCCACCACCATCGATCCCGATGTCGATGACGTCGGATCGAGCAATCACATCATCAAGGGTGAGCTTCTTTTCTGCTGCGCCGACCCAATAGTCAGCGCCTGCCCACCGGTCTGAGCGCAACGCGAGGCCGATCTCGACGTTAAGGTGCTTGGACATGAAGCCCAGCACCTCTGCCTCACCGGCCTCCTCCGCTTTTTTCATCTCCCGGATGAGGAACTTCTCGCTGACCGAATACCCCATGTTCGGGTTGGTGATGTAGAAATTCTCGGGCTTGCGATGATCATCAGCCTCAAGGATCTTTTTCGGAAACTCGTAGATCACCGGCAGGAAGTTCGGATCGACAATCGTGCCGTCACGCACCCCCCGAGCGTACTGGAGCTTTTCGCGAAACACGCCCGCGGGGGGCTGGTCAGACTGCGTCGTGAGATAGATCACGAACCCTTCGGGCCGAGACGCAAGTCCACCGGTGGCTTCGCGCAGCATGTTGGCCGCATGTGGGTTCTTGCCAAACAGGTGAAGCTCATCGACCAGGACGACGGCGGCTTTTTTCCCTCCGACAGTGTTTTGATCGGCGGCCACCACCTTCAATGTCGCCCCGGACTCACGATGGGTGATCGTCCGAACGTGATCCTGCACATGCAGCAGCGCCGAAAGCTCTTCGTCGTGTTTGACCATATCCCGCGCCGGCGCGTAGGCGTTGTTCGCCACCTCGATCGTCGGCGCCAGGATGATGAACTCGGCAGACTGGCGCCAATTGCGGATCAGTACCGTGAGCATGATTGCCGCGGCGATGGTGCTCTTTGCATTCTTCTTACTGATGAGCAGGAAGAACTCCTGAATCAGCCGCTCACCGGTACCAGCGTTGTACGCACCGAAAATAGCGCCAGCCAGGTCACTGATCCAAGGTGCACAGGACTCCCCAATTAGGGGGCTACCAGGTGCGTCGACAATCCGCAGATCATTCAGCACCTGAAGGCAGGCTTCAGCCTCGTCCGGAAACAGTGGCGGAAACGGCACCAGCGATTGGCGGTTTACGATGCGCGTCTCCCAGTCCCGGCATGAGGTGTCCCAGACTGGTTCGCTCAACTTGTTCACCGCTTATGATGGATTGGGGTGGCGCCTAAACGCCCTACTCTTCTCCTTGCTCACATGAAAGTAGGGCATCAAAGCCTGTGCAGCTTCGATCCGAATGTCCGTGGGCGCTGCCTGGCTGTTCATGACGGCCAACAGGAAATTCTTTGGATCCTTGAACGGCCCAGCCAACGAAAAATTCTCAGCGTCTCGATCGCTCATTTATTTTACCGATCTCAAATGTGATGGCGGCGGAGGCGCTGCGCCAAATTTTCCAGCCCCTGCTTTTTTGGCGGCGTCCTGGCGCTCTTCCTTTTTCCCGCCCTCGCCTTTACGGGCATGCAGGAAAGGCATGAGCGCTTTAGCGGCGTCACGCCGGTCTTTCCGATCCAGCAAGGGATCATTCATGTCGTCGAGCAAATAGTCTTTCGGATCGGTGTACACCCGACCGAAACCCTCTTCGGGATCATGCGGTTCGACGGGCACCTGAGGCTGTCGAAGCGCTTTCGGGATGTACTCTCCGGCGTGCTTAGGTTCGCGAGGTGAGGTCTTTGCCCGGGGCGCTTTAACAACCGCTTTAACATCGGCTTTAACATTCCCATCGACTGGGAAAAGTGCGTTGAGTTTGTGCAACTCGAGAACAACGTCAACGTCCTTTGCGAGCCTGGAGCCAGCGGCTGACGCGGTTTTCGGCGAACAGCCGGCGGCAATGGCCGCATCTTTATTGGACGCACCTTCTCTCACTGCGACGATGAATGCGCGCTTTTTTGAGGTGAGTGCCATCTTTAACAAAAACCTATGGAGGGGAAAAAATCTGTCCGTGCGGTCGGGGGCGGTGTCCTATGCAAAACCTTCCACGGTTTCGACCTGCCCCGGGGCACTGACGTGCCACATCACGCAGTCGATACCGATTCGCATTGGCTCGACGAGATCGTCGAACATCACGTTCGCCCCGCTCCCTCGGCCGACTCGGCTGCGGTCTTCAGCTTGTGGCACGGGATGCAGAGCGCCTGAAGGTTCGCTTCATCGTCCGACCCACCCCGAGCGCGGTTCACGATGTGATCGACCTCGAGCTGCAACGTGATGATGCCGCAGGTTTGGCAAGTGTATTCGTCACGTACCAGGATCGCGGCACGCTTACGTCGCCAAGGTCGACCACCACGGCCCGAACCCCAACCCTCCGCGCCTCCCTCTGCGATGGGGACAGCGAATGGTCTACCTTCGGATGGCTTCATTCGAGGCGGTAACGTTTTAAGTCGAGACATACATGATTGACCTTTGGCGACACAATTTGCTCATCCGCGAAACGTGTCGCGAACTACTTGCTCAGCTTCGGCTGCAGCACGACCCGGGCGATCATCACCATGAGGCCCAGCACGCCATAGGCAATTGGTGGCAACACCGCCTGAAGAGACGGCATCAGCTGCTCAGCGATACCCAGGGCAGCAATGGCGCCACCCGCCTGAACGCTGGTCATGCTCAGCGCTTGTTTCCAGTTGTCGATCAGTTGCATGGGTCACTCCTGCCGCTTGGGCAATTTGAAGTCGGTGAATCGGTCAGCCAAGGCTGCAACCTTCTTCACACCGAGGGTACCAATACAGGCGCCGACGGCCGCTGCAAGGCTCGATGGGAGGTTGAAGTACTCGAGCAGCGGAAATGCCCCAGCGGTAATCGCGCCACACAGGCAGGACTCAAGCAGCGCCTGACGCCGGCCTCCACCGCCGTAAATGACACGAAGGAAGGCGATCCAACAGGACAGCGCCGCGGCATAAAACATTGGCGCATGCTGACTCAGCCAGGCGAGCACAAGGAGCCAGGTGTCTGGTTTGTCGGGCATGTTTGGCATCCGGGTCCTCCCTCTCGGGGAGCGATGTAAGTCCGGCTCCAGCAGCACTCCCAGCTCGGAGCGATGGGTGTGGTGGAGCCGAAAACGAAAAAGCCCCGCTCGATGGCGGGGCTCAATATTTAGTAGGAAGGGTTAGCTGAGACTATCTAACAAATCGTGGCCAGACCAAGTCAACTGAACCGTACCGTGCTCCGGCAGCAAATAGCCGTCGTTGACCAGAAGCTTATAGTTGTAGAAGAAATCGTCAGGATCTACACCAAGCTCACGAGTGACGACCCCTTCTAAATGAAGTCGGTCAACTCCCTCTGAACATGCCTTGCTTTGAACAGCCAGGAGAATTTGCCGTGCTGCCTCAAAATTACGTTTCATGCGACTTCCCTAGATTGATCTGTGTAGAAGCCGGAGGATATCTCTACAGCAGTCCACAGAAAAGCATCTGGCAGGTCATATAAAACGAAAAAGCCCAGCGGGTGGCTGGGCATTGTGTGTCGTCTCTCATAACGCGCAAGATCGACATGATGGGGTTAATTTCGCTCATCCGCTCACTGATGTCAACAAGCAGTCACGCGGCCTTTTCGATGAGCAATCCTTCGGCCTCCAGGATCTCACTGGCATGAGCCAATGCATCGTTGACCAAGTCGTCTGCTGCCTGACTGATCGATTGACGCCACCGGCGGCGCGTTGACTCCGGCGTTCCATCGCTCTCCCAGGTGTTCATGTCGTAGAAGCTGTCCTTCAGCACGATCATGTCAGCGGATCGCGAGTTGTCTTTCTTGGCCTTGGCCTGACCAGCTGCAACAGCCGCTTTCACCATCGCTTCGCGACGCCATGCTGGTGCATCAAGCGGAATCTCGACAGACACCGAACTCACAACCTTTGGCCGGGCACCCTTCAATTGCGGGATCGCCCAAGTAGTGACTGCCTTATAGAGGAACAACTTCGGCGCCGGCGTTGTGATGATGGTTTGCAACTCTGCGATCGCCTGTACCTTGCGGCCTTTGTGCGTGCTGTACCTGGCGACCAGAGCATTCCAATGCTTCGGCTCAAGCCCATGATGCAACCTGGCTGAGACCCAGCAATCAACCTGAGTGCGATCAATGCTACTGGCCCCACGGGATCGAACCAGTGTCGCCAGATCGCCGCCCTCCTCCTCGTCGGCCGAGTTGTAGAGTTTCTGCCATGCCTGCTTGCTGGTGTTGTCGATGGCTTCAGCTGCGAGGGCCGAAACAACTGCATTCAGAATGCCTGGATAGATCATCGTTCAATCCCCTGTGAAGTTGGTGCCACCGGCGCCGCGGCGGTTGTTCTGGCTGTAGTAGTTCAGTAGGCCGACTGGCTCTTTCTCGCTGGAGCCGGCCAGCCCAGCGGCATAAGCAGCATTCAGGTTGAAGCTAAGTTGAGTGACCAGGTCCTGCAATGAAAGCTGCTCACCGCCATCGGCGCGAACCCAGCCCGAGGCGTGACAGTCGACACAGTCCAGATGGTGAAACAGCCCGGTGATCACTGCCCGGCCCTTGCAGGACTTGCAGTGTTCCAGCGGGATTAGGGTTCGACGGAAGGCCGGGCCATGGCTCTTTTTCATCATTTTTAAACCTCGCCTATGGTTGATTCATGAATGGCCTCGCAGGCCTTCTGTTCTGCGGCTTGCAGCGGTTTACCCGAATTTTCGTTTCTACCGTCCTTCAACCCGTGAATCAGGGAAAAACCCTTACCGTCTAAATGGCCGTGCCACAGTTCGAGGGCTGCACGCTTGCGCTCTTCGACAGTGGTGTGGATGTAGGCTTGCACGTTGTGGCCCATGGCGTGGTTGATCAGCATCTCGCCAATCAGGAAGTCGACCCCGAGGTCAGCCCAGCCGGTCCTGGCCAACTTGCGCAGATCGTGACTGCTCCACTCGCCCTTCCCCAGCCCGGTGAACACGGCGCTGGCCTGCGCCTTGCTCATGCCCTTTCCATTTCTGGCGGGAAACAGGAACTGACCCTCGTAGCCGCTTACCTTCTGGTGTGCGCGATACCCAATCAGCAGCGCACACACCTGCTCAGTCAGTGGTAGCGAGTGCTCGACTCGGGTCTTGGTGTTGCCCACCGGCAGATACCAGGTGCGTTCTGACAGGCTGACGTGCGACCACTGCGCTTTGCGGGTTTCACCGATGCGCGTGCCGTGGCAAAGCATCATCAGCGCGAGCATGGCCGGTTGTGGATCGGACTCGAAAAGCTCATGCAGTTGGCTCAGCAGCGCCTCGATCTGCACGCCGCGAAGACGCGCCGGCTTGGCTTTGATCTTGGTCTTGGAGAAGTCACTGAACTTGATACCCACCATCGGGTTTTTCGGTATCAAGCCCAAGGTGTGCGCCTGCCGGCACGCCACCACCAGCACACCAAAAATCAACCGCACATACTCGAGCGAGAGTGTCTCTTGCAGCGGCCACATCAACTGAGCATCGAGTGTGCCGTGACGTATGTCGGTTATCGGCATATCACCTACACGCGGAATAAGGTGCCGGGCAATTGCTGATTTACTCGTTGCCTTGCGCTCGTCTGACAGGTTGCGGTCGCGGCTCATCCGGTCGGCGTGCCACTTAAACAGTTCGCCCAGCGTCGACCATGCGGACACGGTGGCACCAGCCTCCGGATCTGCTCCCAACCTCATGCGTAGATCAGGCAGCGCGGCCAACACAGCTTTCGCCGACAGGTCGGGATAGGCGCCGATTCGGTTCCACTTCTTCCGAACGACTAGGCTCCAGGTTCCACGCGGACGAGTCTCTGTGAAGCGGAAGTACAACCCCGGGTGACGAGGATCACGCATCAGCACGGCAGCCGGGTCATCGGCACGCCGACGAATCTCTGCATCGGAGAAGGCCACGGTCATTGTCATGCAGCCACCACTGTAGGAGCGAGGCGCAGGTAAGCGCGGATCTGCTCCATCGTGTCGAAGTGGCCACGACACACCACCGCCAGATATCCCTGGTCATTGAGCTTGCGAATGCGCTCGTGCTGACTGGCCGAGATGGCGGCATCGTTCGGTGGCGTGGCCTTGAATTCGATGTACAAGCCAAAGAATCCACCACGGGCCATGGTCAGCACTAGATCGGGAATGCCGGCCTTTACACCTTGGGCTTTCAACTTGCCGGCGACCGCCTTGACACGGTGCCCACCGTTGGGAACGTGGTAGATCAGTTCGAACACCGCCGGGTAGCGCAGTTCAAGCTCGCGCATGAGCGCAGCCTGTTCCTGCCCTTCGCGGTCGACTGGCTTAGCCCGCACGGGCTTCTGTTTGAACAACTTTGTGTTGGCTAGGGTCATTCCGGCGCCCTCGCCTGCTCAAGTTCAATCAGCAGCTCGAGGAAATGCTTGGCCTTCTCCAGATCGGCAATGCCGCCCTTATCGCGCCACCGCGTCACGTACTTGATGACGCTGCCTTCGGCGAAGGGAATGCCGTTCGCGTGAATGTATTCGATCGGCTGGATCTTCAACGACTTGTAGTGCCCGCCTGACACCTGTTTTCCCAGTGCGCTCATTACGCAAACTCCCTCAACGCTTCCTGCAAACGCTTGGCTTTGATGATCGCTTCGGCATTGCTTTCCCTTTCGGCTTCAACAGAAAGCGCCACCTCTTCGATCCGCGCAGCAAGAGCTTTCATGCGCTTGCTGAACTCACCCGACAGGTCCACCACTTCGCCGGAAAGAGCCGCTAGCACATCGAGTGCACCCTCAGGCTTCTTGTTAGGTACAACTGTCTGCGGGGCTACCTGTGTCATCACTTGCTCCTTCTTTGGTTTTGGGATGGCTGCATCGCGCTGAAACTTTCCGCCTACCGGCTCCCGGACGAGCCCGGCGTCCTTCAGCTCGCCAAGTGCTCGGCGTATCGCATATGCCGACGCACCTGTTGCATTGGCTGCAATGACCGCCCCGTGGATATCGTGAGCGCTCCAGCTCGCCTGCATCGGTACGAAACCAAAGACCTTTTGGGCGATTGAGGACTGGCCTGCGAGGATTTGGGTTTGGCGTGATTCGTTCATCAGAATCGTTCCTTTTTGGCATATCGACTGGCCAGGCTTGCTACCTTTTCCGGCTGCTCGACAGGCTCTGGCTTCCACCCGGCAGCAAGGTTTTCGAATCGGTTGTATTGGCCAAGGAAGGCCGTGCGGACGGTGCCCATCTCGATGTCGCGACCCTTGCCGATGATGATTTCGGCAATGCCTTTGGCCTCGGTATTTTCGTGGTAGACCTCGTCGCGATAGACGAACATGATCACGTCGGCGTCTTGTTCGATGGCACCCGATTCACGCAAGTCGGAGGGCACCGGGCGCTTGTTGGGACGCTCTTCGCATTTGCGAGACAGTTGACTCAACAACACGACGGGGATGCCCAACTCTTTGGCAAGCAGCTTGCAGCCGCGACTGATGCTGCTCACCTCTTCGGTACGGTTGCCGCCGTCCCCTTCCACAAGCTGCAGGTAGTCGATCATCAGCAGGTCCAAGCCATACCGAAGCTTGTGGCGTCTGGCCAAGGAGCGAATGCGCCCAATCGTCGAGCCGGCGCGGTCGGCAATGTAGAGCGGAGCGCTGCGCAACAACCCAGCCGCGGCCGCCAGTTCGGCGCCGTGGCTCTGGCAAGCCGTGCCAGTCTTCACCAGGTTGAGCGGAATTCGCCCCTCCGAAGCCACGGCGCGATCCAGCAACTGACCTTTGTTCATTTCTAAACTGACGACGAGTGCCGACTTGCTCTGGCGTACAGCCGCGTCGATGACAAAGCCCATGGCCAGCGTGGTCTTGCCCATGGCCGGACGCCCGGCGACGATGTACAGGTGATCGGGCTGCAACCCACCGAGCTTCTCATCCAGATCATTCAAGCCAGTCGACAGACCGATTAAAGTTTCGCCCCGGGAGTGGCGATCATGGCGGTCCTGCCACACTTCAAGCTGATCGACGAGCACGTCGCCGACTTTGACGATGTCGTCATCACCCGAGCCGCAATCAATCGCCATGGCCGCCGCCTGGACCGCCGCGATCTTCGCCTGCGTGTCCTCCGAGCCTTGGGAAATTTCCATCGCCTGGCTGCCGAGGTCGTAGAGCGCCCGGTCAATGGCCCGCTCACGAACGATCTGGGCGTAGGTTCGAGCGTTAGCGATACTCGGCGTGTTTTTGACGATTTCGGCGCAATAGGCGAATGCCGGGCTGCCGTCGTCCATCGAACCGATGTGATTGCCGACTGTAAGGAAATCCACCGCCTGACCAGACGAACGAACGGCCAGGATGCCGCGGTATACATCGGCGTTTGCCGGAAAGTAAAACGCCTCGGGGGACAGGTCTTCGCAGAGGGTATCGATCAGCTCGGGGCGCTGCATCATGGCGCCAAGCAGGCTGTGCTCCGCCTCGATGCTGTGAGGGTCACGCATGGTAATTCCCCTCGACGACCTTCACGAAGTTGCGAGGCGCGATCAACCAGTCGAACGAGGCGCGGAACGGCTTGGTGCCGAAACGGCCCTCCACCTTGCCCATCAGGAAGTTCGACGCCTTCACCGATTCGAAGTACTCACGCCAGAAAGCCAGGTCGCGATGGGCTTCGTGCTCACGCCACCGGCCCTGCAGATTCTGCTGACGGGTTTTATTGATCAGGGTTACGGCTGGCAACTCGGAAAGGATTTCGTGGTACAGGTCGACAATGGCCCGGTGGGGGCATGAGTCGGCTTTCGTCCTGGAGATTTTTCCCGCCGCCGCTTCCGGTTGACGCTCGGCGTCGACGACTACCTCGTCAGAGGTAGTATTTGTATTTGTGTCTTTATTGTGTGGTGGAAACGCCACTAAGGACGTGGTGGAAACGCCACACTGTGGCACTTTTTTGGTGGTGGATTTGCGGTTGTTTTTTGCATCAATCCGCCATGCAGTCACCGGCGAAATTCCTATGGGAGCCTTGCTTCCACCTTCGCGGTAAATCACACGCTGACGGAGCAGCTCACCGATGATGCGTGAAACGTCCTCTCGGTGGATATTGGCCATCTCGGCGATGTAGGAAGCCGCTATGCGGGCGCTGGCGACGTTGTAGCCTGCGGTCTGGCGGTGAATGGCCAGGGCGACACGAAGTTCCCTACCTGATAGGTCGGCGCGGATCAGGGCGCCATAAAGATCGTTGTCCATCCGGGTAAAGCCCCCCGGGTTACTTGCGTGAAGTTGAATGACATTGCTCATGCTGAAGTCTTCTGTTCCGAGGAAAGGGACGCCTTCAGGTGATCAAGGCATTCTCGGCGAAAGCGAGATTTGGACTCACGGGAGTACTGGAATCGAACCAATATCGCGGCGTGCATGGCTGCAGATTGATGGGTGGTGAGATGTTGCGACACGTTTTGCGAATGATCGAATAGTGTCGCAACACGGTGGGTATTGCCGGGGGGGATCTGGTTGTGCATAATCATTTCCACATTGTTTTACCGCTGTTGAAAAAGCCGACCTCGTACGTCGGCTTTTTTGTGTCTGGAATTCAGGCAGCCTTGAGGGATTCGCGCAGAACCTGCAGCGCATCGATCGCTTCAAGAATTGCTTTCTCGCCCTGGGCTTTTTCGTGCTGGCTGATGTGATTGTCCTCAGCAGCATCAAAGATCAGCCGGCCAACATCGCCGCACTCAGCCGAAAGCTGCCCAAGCGCAACCATCAACGGCTTGACCGCAGGCTTTTCCCGCGCAACCAGGTCGAAACCGAACTGATCCGCCAGCGTCACCAAAGGGCGCATGTCACCGGTGTGCAACAAGATCCCGAACAGATGTTCGATGGTCAGGTGGTGAGCGTCGTTATCCGGATTCGAGCGCTGGAGCAGGCTCACATGCGGAACACCCATCTTGGCGCTCAGCGACTTTGCTTCGTTGTCCTTGACCGCGTCGTGGCAGGCCCGCAGGAACTTGTCCATTCGTAAAACCTCGCTTCTGTTTCCGTGGTGGCGTTATGCCAACCAGGCGATCATTCGTTCATCAACTGATCACGGAAGAACCCATGACCCTTTCTTCTCTTTGGCCCCGAATTAGGTGCCAGCCCCACCTGGTCCAATCTCTGCTATCGCGGCACCTAATAAGGGGCCAGACCGTTACCTCGAAGGGAAAATTGAGACCACGTTTTCTGCCTGGGCCTCTTGCGCAGAATGAGCGGCGAGGCGGCTTCGCAGTGCTGCTTTATCGGCTGCGAGGCGAGCAGCACTGCGCCGCTCTACCGCGCGCTCCGTCACCTGCAAAATCCGATCGGCGAGCTGATCCATGCCGATCCCAACCTCATCAGCCCACCGCTCAAGCTGATCCTTCTCGTCCTGCGTGTACTGCCCTACTTCCGGTATTGCAGGCATTGCTCCCTCCATGGCCTAGTCAGGCGCTGAGTTTCTTGTCGTTGGCCTGGGTTATTGCGTCCTGCTCTCGTCTTGCTTGCAGGGCTGCACGGATGAGATCGCGCGCGAGTACAGCGGGTTGAATCTTCAGCTCGCGAGCCAGCTCGGCCAGTGCCGGAAAACCGTCCAGCTCTTTGTCGTCAATCAATGGGAAGTAGCCGTAATCCTCCTTGAACCGCAAAGCAGCCAAGGTGAGGTCGCGAACCAAGGCGCCCGGCTGAGTTTCCCGCTCCAGCGCTTCCGCCTTGATGGCGTCGTAGGCGTGGTCATTCAGGCGAGACTTCAGCTGGTGGGTGTTGCGATGGTTTTTGTTGTCGTAGGCCATGGATTCGCTTCCGCAGTTGGGAGTGACGGGGCTGAGTTAGGCGGCGGACTCGGCAGCAATAGCGGCGAGTTTCGGGAAGAACGAAAAAGCAGATACACGCCCTTGGGTGGCCTTATGCAGTTTCGTGGCTACATCTTCCGAGGGTTTTCTGTGTCCCCCGGCGATCAGCCAGAGATAACCAACGGAGATTCCCGACGCATCGGCAACCCGCTGACGCTCGTCAGGAGCAGCTTTGGTAAGCCAAGCCTGCATTTCGGGAATTGGGGTTTTCATGTTCATCACCTTTTTGCGAGATATATCAAATTTATCTCATTGATAATTTGAAGGCAAGAGGAGATTGATCGCAGAGATTATTTATCAATTAGATAAAAGCAGGGATGATTCGGGGATGGATACCAACAGCATTCGCAGAGAAAACTTACGAGCCCTTGCGGCTCGATATGCCACGCAGGCCGAGTTCGCAGCCGCATGCGGTACCGCGCCGTCCGTGATAAGCCTGATCGTTTCGCCAAACCCGAAACGGAATCTTGGGCATCAACTAGCACGAAAAATTGAGTCCGCTCAGGGCTTGCCTATGGGGTGGCTGGATAGTGCCCACTCAAAAGAACCGGGCGAGACAGTCGATCTGTCGTTCTTGCCAGCTGCTCTCGCTCAAAAAATAACCAGCTATCGCGCGGTAGTCGAAATCGAACGGTTTGATATTGCAGGATCAATGGGGCCAGGCACGGAGCCGCCAGACATGAATATGGTCGTTGAGCATATGAGCCTTGATGCGGGGTGGGTTCGTCAAAATCTGGTCTACACCGCCATCGAAAATCTCAAGCTGATATCTGGCCGCGGCGACAGCATGGCCCCCACAATCCGAAGCGGTGATGCATTGATTGTCGACGCCGGGGTCACCTCCGTCGAATCGGATGCTATCTACTTCTTTTTGATGCGCGGGCAGCAGCACATCAAGCGCATCCAGAGAAATCTGGATGGCCTGACTATCATTTCGGACAACGGCCAGTACCGTGAGATTGATGTCCCTGCCGATCGCGAAGGAGACATCCAGGTCCTAGCCCAAATTATTTACTGGTGGACCGGACGCAGCTATTGAGCTGCCTCCCACAGGAACCATTCCTATGCCCCTCACCAAGCCTAACCAGCAGCTTCGCTGCGAATCAAGGATCTATTGAGCAGGCCGCAACCGAAGTGCTCAACGTCACTAAGGACTGTCGGAACGTGGATGCGATAGCGGTCCTGAAGGTGATTGCGAAGCTCCACGAGAATGCAGATCGGGTGGCGGCGCTGGCAGATGAGGGAAAGGGGGAAAGAGGGAAGGATTGTTCGTGGAAAAGCCCTACCGCCTCGCCCCTGAGTGTAGTGAAGCAAAATCAATAATCTCAATATTAAATTACCAAAATTAGTCACCAAGGAAGAAAGATGAGTAATATTGATCTTAAATTTGATGATGTTCCAGCCCTGCCAGACATAGAATCAATTATCAATAGAGCGAACTATCATTCATCGCTATACTTCTCCCCAAAACACAAACATAGAAAATTTGGCAAGATAGTTGCACCATACCATCTAAAGTTGGCAAAAATTAAGTGCGGCATATCTGATTGCGGAACAAAACATTTGCATGGATATGTAATAACAACCAGTGACGGCCTAGAAACAAATATAGGGAAAGATTGCGGGACGCTACACTTCAAGGCCGATTTTGCCACCGAGATGAAAAGGCATGACGACCTATACAATAGGCGCCTTAAGATACATCGCATATTAGAGT
Organism: Pseudomonas sp. GM78; assembly: GCF_000282475.1. GTDB lineage: Bacteria > Pseudomonadota > Gammaproteobacteria > Pseudomonadales > Pseudomonadaceae > Aquipseudomonas. The sequence goes on along the minus strand of NZ_AKJF01000054.1, from coordinate 33,142 downwards.
TGAAAGGTGCGGCTCCTGAAACGTTAGCCGTCCTGCTTTCAGCCAAAAACGAATATTCAATCCTTAAGTCACTGAGGTACTCGCTTCGGGCTGCTCTGTCAGCCACCGAGAATCAGCACATTGCACACAAGCTGAAAACCAAAGACTCAAACCTATACCGTTATGAGTCTAGGTCGCTTGCAGAGCGAGAAGCTTATTTTGAGACGAATCCAGCTGCAAAAAAATCTGGGGTTGTGCCGCCTAACCAAATCAAAATAGGAGAGATCGCTGGTTTCGATTTTTTGAATGCGACTCACAGAGACGAAGAGGTTTTTAATTTTGCCACTCCACTACGGAATGTTATATCCGCATCCGTTGAAGACATCTACTCCTGGCGCACTGGCGAAATAGATAAAGTTCACATTTGGATTGGCAAAGCAAATAAAGGCTTAGAGCGAATCAACTACCTGATCAGTAGCGGTAAGAAATTTTTCACCAAGGACAATGTTTCGGGGCTTGGGGCCGCGGGGCTATCTGCGGAAAGCGTAAAATCAGCCATCAACATAGCTAATAGCTTGAGATCTTAGTCTGAAGCTTTGCTACCTATCAGTGATTAGCCAAAAGGATTTGGCCACGCGCATCAAGAGCCCGGCTAAGTGCGGGCTTTTCGTTTCCGGCTTCTGATCCCTGCATTGCACTGTCCTCTCCCAGGCATCGACCTGCACTAACCGCAACGGCCCGATGATCGGTCCACCTGGGCCCTGCTGTACCTTCAACTGAGTGGGCTTCCCTCCGTATGGCGCACAAAGGAGTACAAAAGTACTCTTACCACCTTGCCTTTTACCATCAGATAAAATACTGTTTATTCATACAGTAAAAGGAGCGTTATCATGTCTAAAGCGAAGAAGCCATCAGCAGTTCCTACCCCGCCCTCCTCCTACGATCTGATGGGTATGCGGGTGCAGAAAATCATCAATTCGACCGATGCGCAGACAGCAAAGCGCGCCGTCATCTATAAAGCCTCGAACGAATCCCTAGATGACTGGGAGCAAATGCTGGAGGCTATCGACGAAGCGGATAACGTGACCATCGCCCACCAAGATGATGGTGGCGTACAGGTGTTCTGGGTTGTGCCAAAAGACGATTGATCGCAGCGAATGAATAAAGCCCGCCGATGTGCGGGCTTTTTTGTGGCCGCGATAGAAAAGTTATCGCAGAGAAATGACCATTCAGAGATAAATTTATCAATATGATATTGACAACAATTTATCACGCCGATAAATTCACCCCATCGCAACACGGAACCCAATCAGGTGCCAGGTGCGAAGGGCCGAGAGGCCTGCCGCTCTTTAACAACCCAACTGCAGAAAGCTTCTGGATAAGCCGGACATTGACGTACCAGGCGTGGGCGACTCCCACCTCGGTACGCCGTATTGCCAGGCCCCAGGAGCCAAACCGTAAACGTACGGAAAGAAATCATCGCCCAGTCCGCAGGTGGCGAGTAACAGCGGCCAGCAAGACGGACAGCATCACTGAAGCACCTGGGCAACCGGGTGCTTTGGGATGACAACCAAGGAGCAGGACCATGTTGATACTCACCCGCAAGCCCAGCGAAACCATCCGCATTAACGACGACATCAGCATCACGGTGCTGAGTGTTAGCGGGCAGCAAGTAAAGCTGGCGTTTGAGGCGCCGAAAGAGGTCGCCGTGCATCGTCAAGAGATCTACCAGCGTATTCAGGATGCAGCTAAGGCCTGATCGAAAAGCATCACTGCTGCACCTTGGCCACAGGGTGCATCGGGATGCTACCCAACCCAGAGGATTCACCATGTTCGGCAAACTGTTTGGCAAGAAATCCGGCGAAGCCCGCCAGGCCCTGGCCGTGATGACCAACCGCGATCTGATGCAGGCGTCGGTCTACGGCGTCTTCTACGTCGCTTCCGCCGATGGCGACATCGAAAAAGAAGAGCTCGAGAAGATCGAGAAGTTGATCAACAACTCTCCCGCCCTGAAGGGCTTCGGCGCAGAGCTGAGCAACACCATTGACCGCGCCAAGGCCGACTTCAACGACGGCGGCCCGCGCATCATTCGCCAGAACGCCGAGAAGGAACTGAAGGATCTGGCGCACAGCGTCGACGACGCGGCTACGGTGCTGAACTTCATGCTGACCGTGGCGGAGGCTGACGGCGACATCGAGGACGCCGAAATGGTGGTGCTGGAGAAGGCCGCCAAGATCATGAACCTCAACCTAAAAGACTACCTGTAGTCATGTTCGGCAGGTTCAGCAACAGAGCGCGCTCGCTGGCAGCCTACGGCCTAGCTGGCGGGGTCGTATTCGTCGACTCGGCCAGCCGGATCCTGTCAATGGTTGGCGACCTGGTGCTCGTCGCGATGCTTTTGATGGTGCTGATGGTCGGCAAGGATAAAGGGAAATGACACCCATACTAAAAAAAGTGGCGCAGTACATCCGCAACACCGCCGGCAACGCCACGCTGGAACACCTCATCGATGACCATGAACCGATCGGCCCTCGGCTTTGGGCTGACATGGAGTGTGAGGGGTTTGCTCATGTTGTCGACGGCAAGGTGGCGCTCACCGAAAAAGGCAGTGCCGCACTGGACGCCGCGCCGTTCTGACAAGCATCACTTCTGCCCATTCACTGAGTGGGTAGCGGGATGTAGGCCTACATCAAGCGAAGGGCTCAACAGAGCACAGGTGACATCAAATGAAATAAGGAATCGACAATGACTGTAGATATCAGCAATTTCATCATCGCCACCCCGCTTCCAATTTCCGACACGAACCCTATCTCCCTTGACTTGATCGGCTGGCGAGCGCTGATCGAATGCCCAAGCGTCGCCTCGATGCTTCCCGACGGATCGCTGCAGATGACGGCGCCAACACTTGGAGCTTCCAGTAAAAGCGTCCATCGAACTCGTTGTGAATGGAAAGAGCCTGGCTATTGGCTGTTTGCAAGTGCCGCAGACCATTGGTGCCGTCAAGAAATGCGGCTAACGAAGGTCAATTCGCTGCAGAAGGTCGTGATTGGCCAAATTCATGTGCAGGGTTCTGAACGCCCACCGGTAAAGGTGTTCTGGAACAAAGGCAAAATCACCATGGGGTTCCGGTCGAGCTACCTGCAAGACGATCCGGTCAACTCGACGGTATTGGAGAACGTGCCGCTCGGCGCGCTCTTCAAAATCAACATTCACGCCAATTCGAGCGGCGCTGTATCGGTATCTGCCAGCTGCAACGGCATCAAATCCACCTCCGCGATCATGCGCCTCGACAACACCTGGGACACGAAGACTCTCGCTTTCCATGGCGGCGTGTACAACCAGATCGACTACTCCGAATCCACCGATCCTGAGGACGCTTCGATTTGCGTGATCAGTGATCTATCCATCACACACGGGTAAGACCAACCAGCGCCACGTCAGCCTGACGATAACTGCCCGATCCCTCGACAGAGGCTGTATCGGAATGTCGGCGGGTCATGAAAAAAGCATCTCCAGAGCAATCGGATTGTGGCGAATACCCGGACGTCGATTGCAAAAAATGGTGTGGACCGACATTCCAATGCAGCTTCGATAGGTGGCCACTGCCTGCCCAGTGAGCGCGCAACAGGAGCTTAAGCCATGAAGTAGACCATCGCTTCACCCGCGTGGCGCAGTAAGCCTGAAGGCTGCGCCCTACACCCTGGCAGGCAGCGGACATCTAGGCAGACGGTGTTACCGCGCACCGGCCGAGCAATCGGTAGGCCACCCCAAGTTCAAGGTCACCGCTGATGATTCAAACCCAGGCCGTCGCCAGTAGCGGGCCTGGGAGGCTGTCACGTAGGGAGGTCTTCGTGACACCAACAAAAGCCCGGTTTCGATCGGGCTTTTTTACGCCTGCCTTTATCCGTCAGCACTCTCCCCTGCGCCCAACGGCAACCAGCAGGAGGCCCGAGTGCTGACGAATACACGCAACCCCACCACCGAGGGATCAGCCATGAACCAAACCATTCGCCAAAAACAAGCGATCCTGCAGGTGATGCGGGAGCGTGTCTCGATGTCCACTTCGGAGATGTACCAGATGATCGGTCGCGAAGAGCCAGTGCGTGCGCCACGCTTCAACGTCATCCCCCTGGGCGGCAACAAGTTCGACATTGTCGAGCATGACACCGGCGTCTCCCGCGGCGCCCGTGACGGCCACGACATGGCCTGCGATTTCGCGAAGCAGCTCGAGCAGAACGCGGACTTCTTCGAAGGTGTCCGACTGACCAGCAGCCGCTTCGGGCGGATTCTCATGCGCTGGGCCATCGGGTGCGCCGCACTGCTGTTCGTCTTCGCTTACTTTGGAGCACAGCAATGATCGGCGTACCAATGCCTCACCCCAAGGACGCGATCGAAGCACACCTGAGCCAGAAACTGGAAAAGTTCTTCGGCGACGGCGGCAAAGCCCTGGTCGAACCCGCAGCCGAGATGAAGCAGCGCCCTGCCCGGTCCGCACATATCGCCCCGGACACTGTCCTCAAGCGGCGCCGTCCTTCGCCTACCCATGCAGAACGCATCGCGCTTCGGCGAATCACGGAGGCGCTATGAGCAAGGTACGAAAGCCCAACAACGGCTTCGCCCGGGCCGAGCGAAGCTGCCGGGCATTGCTCCGAACCAATCATGTCGCGGTCGTGAACATCGACCCAAGTGGCGCCCAGATCATGGCGAACTGGAAGAGCTGCCGGCAGATTCGAAGCCTGGCGACTGCCAACGCTCTGTTCGACTTCTCCTACCGATGGACGATCTACATCAGCGCCATGTGTCGAGACGAGCGCGGCGTTGAGTACGTCAAGTCGGTGGAGATATCGCCGGAGGGCATCTACAAGGTTGAGCGCCTGACGGATGCCATCGAGCATTACTACTTGGAGCTGCGAAACAGCTGCAACCCGAACCACCTGATTGCGTCTGGATGGATCGCCGTTCCTGCAGAGGTAACGCTAGAAGAAGCGCAGGCCGCAAAGCTGTTCTATGCCGCCGGCGCCTGGCATCAGGTGAAGGTCGCAGCATGAGACGCATCAACAACCAGGTGCGCCAGCGCCTTCGTCAGTCCCAATTCACACTTCCACCCAGCGGCCTATTGGCCATCCCGGAGCTACAGCCATGCCCACTCCTACCGACACCGCAGAGTTCCTCGAAGAGCTCAACGGCGGCGCTTTCGCCAGCCAAATCGGTCACGCCCTTTCCGAAGTAGCCTCCGGGGTTGTTGACCACGGCAAGGCCGGCAAGCTGGTGATCACGCTGGACTTCAGCCAGATCGGCGAATCCAGTCAGGTGAAGATCAAGCACAAGCTCGACTACAAGGTGCCCACCAAGCGCGGTACCCGCAGCGAGAACACCAGCCTGGATACGCCGATGCATGTCGGCTCCGGCGGCAAGATCACGCTCTTCGCGGAGAAGCACGACCAGCTCTTCAGCCGTGAACAAGCCCCTATCACTCCTCGCACCTAACCGCCCGACCATCAAGGAACCGAACAATGTCTCTGACCAAAGAAGCGATCCAGCTCATCACCGACACCGCGCTGGAAGCCAGCGGTAAAGCGCTGGCCACCCAAACGCCTACTATCGTGCTGCCCGAAGGCTGCCAGGTGGTCACCCTGGAAAAATGGCAAGCTGGCCGCAGCCGCTTCCGTGGCATCTACTCCACCCATTCGCTGGCCGACTTCAGCGCCTACGTCGCCGCTCGGGCAATCTCGTCCGCCAAAGGCTTTATCGACCAGGACGAAATGACCTGCACGTTGCTGTTCAACCTGGGCACCGATGAACTGCCAGGGCACGCCGATGACCGCGCAGTACTTCGATTGAAAGCATCGGCTGGCTACAAGGCAGCTCAGACAATCGGTGGGCGCGCGATGTCTCAGAAAGATCTGAGCGACTGGATCGAAGATTGGCACCAATACCTGACCCCAGTAGATGACGAAGGTAAGGAAATACCTGTCGCCCGGGCCATCGCAGCTGTACGCACAATCACAGTTAAGGCGACCAGCGAATCGGAAAACACCGTCGGCGACACCAGCGCCAGCCGTAGCGCCATGGATCAGATCGAGGCCCGAAGCAAAGAAACGCTGCCCGCGGCCCTGCTGTTCAGCACCATCCCGTATGAGGGCTTGACCGAGCAGCGGATCAATCTGCGGATTTCTGTGCTCACCAGCGGTTCAGTGCCCGCACTCAAATTACGCTGGGTCGGTGAAGAGGTTCAGCGCGAGGACATCGCTCAGGAGTTCAAGACTGTACTTCAGGACAAGATCGGTGACGCCGCAACCTTGTCTCTGGGTGCTTTCGATCCGAAGTAATCCATAGAGGCCGGGCGACCGGCCTTGCTCAGTCTTTGAAAGCGCAAAGCTGCATAATGTGCTGCCTCATTTCTCCGGAAAGCTTGTACATTGCTGAAATGGCTTTGTTCCATTCGTCAGGAAAGTCGTCTGCAGCATCGGATATCGAAACATAGGATTTACCAGATTCTTCATAGGCGTTCTCATATGCGCGAAACTTCTCACCAAATACCTTGAATCGGTCTTTGACTGCGTCACTTCCGAATAGACCTATTACCGCATTGAGGCTAGCCAACTCTCGATCTATTTCAGCTCCTCGTGTTCGAGAGCGAATAAACAACTCAAGCGAGGTCATCACGGAAAGATAGCGTTCCTCGGTCGACAGTCTCATAGCCGAACGCTCTGCCCGCTTGGCAGTTTCTCCCGCGGTGATGCTGTTCAAAAGCCAGGTTAAAAAGCTGCCAGCTAACACTCCGGCGCCGGATATTATTGCGACTGTAATCATCGCTAGTTCGTTAGCCACTGAAATCTCCCCAAACCGGCTCCATGCCGGGCCGAACACAAATACCCGACTTCAACGAATCACGCCAGCCGGCGAGGCTGGCGTCTGTCTGGAGATTGCCATGAGCAGCTACTTCTACAAGACCAACGCCGCCCCAGCACTGGCCGCCATCGCTGCATGGGACGCCAAGCGGGCCGAATTTGACCGCAAGCGCGAGGCGCTCAAAGACGTTTTCGGCGGCCCCGGCTCTCCAATGTACTCAGGCAGTGACTGCTATGTCGGCGGCGTGAAGATCAGCGATAGCCGGGATCTGGACGTTCATTGGCGGCGCCCGGACGAATACGGTTACCGCGCCCTGCGACATGCGACCAAGCCTGAGAAAGGCACGACGAAAGAAGCCCGGGCAGCGTACAAGGCTGAACACGAACGCCTGACCGCTCTGTGGCAAGAGCACTGCCCTGCGCGCATCAGCAAGGACGACGTATGGAAGGCGCTTGGCGTGGACTGGGGCAGTGTGTGGTTGAGCGGTGGCGTGTTCTTCAAGCATGAAGGCGCCATTTATCTCAACCTGGGATTCCAGCTGAAGGAAGACGGCGAGCACATCGAAGGTGCCGCGGAGATTGTGGCAAGCGAGTTTGAAGCTGCGCGCCGCCAGGTGCTGAATCAGCGCAACACCGCCTGACCTCAGTCATCCACCAGGACGACCTCGAACTGCGCCCCAGGAATCAGTGGGGATGATGCGATCCAGCCTGGCCACATGCCGCGCACCGCATCTCGGGCACACGACTTCGACCTGATCCTACTTGTCGTCCATATCGAATTGAAGTTCTTCATCACACTTCTTGCACTTGGCCATCTGAGAGCCCTCCGTTAGGTCTCAACTCAGCATAGCGCCACCACTTCAACGAATCACGCCAGCCCGTGAGGGCGGCGCCTCACTGGAGAAATCCATGAGCCACAACTGCGCATACGTCCGGCAGCACTATCAGGTGCCTGCCGAAATTGGCCGCCGCGTCATCGCCTACGGCAAGCCTGGCACCATCACGCAAGACTTCGGCCACCACATCGGCATCGTACTCGACGAAGACGAAAAACGGCACGCCTGCCACTACCACCCCGTCGACGGGATCGAATACGGCGATATGGCAGACAAGCTGCCCCGGCCACCGCGCAAGACTAACTACGACCGTTACTACGACGAGGAGTGGACGTGCGATTTTCATGAGTTCCTTGAAATCAACAGGCCGCATCGTGAGCGTCGAATCGTCGATGGTCAGCGTCAGTTCCGCATGTATCGCACCCGCTCCGGCTACAAGTGGTCTTGTGACCGCGACGTGCAGGGTGAATGGTTCCCAACGGCAGTGGAAGCCAAGGCCAGCTACAAAGAAGCCCTGAAGCAGCACCGCGAGTATCTGCGCGACTGAACTGGCCCTATGCCGCGCCGGACACAAGTACCCCACTTCAACGCTTCACGCCAGCCGTCGATGCTGGAAGTCAGGCAAGCATAACGGTAATACTGCTTTAGGTAACAAGTTTCTCCTTTAAATAAGTCTGCATTTTTTCAAGATACCCATTCAACTCGGCTTGAAATTCGTCATCGTTCCCAGTGGTATTGTAAAGCACGTTTCGCCTAGTACCGATCATGGATTGGTATTTCTGCTTCGAGAACTCATCAAATGCTGGATTTATAATCCTCAAATGTAAATACAGATACATAGTAAATTCGTGCTCCAACCCGAAGACACTCTTAAACAATTCATCAAGCGTATTATCCCACAAAGCCTCACACTCTAAAAACAATGCACCCAATTCAATGCGAAACTTAGTCACTTCTGTCTGTCGCCGCGTGTATTCTCCAACAAAGGCTTCAAACCTTCTTGCGTCCCAATCTTTCCCCCCATCCGCTAATGCCTCGTACTCATAACCCCAAATAGTTGGGCTTCTGAGCTGAACCATAGCCTCTCTATATGCGAGCAATTTATTAAGCACTCGGAGGGCTAACTTATGATCCTCAGTTCCTCTTAGTTGCCACCTCCAAGTCTTCAATCCTTGAAACCCAAAATAACCGGCGGCTGCCACACCCAAGACAGTTGCCAAAGACGCAACTACTTCAAAGACATCCTTTGTTAGCTGCCAATTAATATCCGTTATAGAAAAGCAAATATTCAATTGCAGACTCCCCGAATTTAACACCCTGAAGCTTAGCCATGAGGCTCATCCCATGCCCACAGAAAACAAACCGGCAGATCCATTCGGCCCCAACGGACGCACCTTTCATATTCATCTGAGCGTTCGTGGCGCGCTGCGCGATTTCAGCAAGCGCCAGCTCAAAGGCATGTTCCGCATGGAAGGTGGCCGGGAGTGCACAGCCGACGAGGCCAAGGACCACCTGCTCGAAGCGCTGGCCCAAGGCAAAGAAGTGCTGCCGTTCGGACCGCCCTGCGATGGATTCGGTTTCGCCGGCAACGGATGCCCTGGCCACGATAACCCGCAACCGGTTGTGAATGCCCATGATCTGGTATCGATGGAGGTTGCAGGATGAGCGAAGTTCATCGCTACAACGTTGTGACAATGCTTTCTGAGGGCGGGAACCGAATCGGCTACGACCCTCACGGGCCAGAGGTTGTCATGGCTTCCGAATTCGACCGGATCACTGCCGAGCGTAATGGCCTACAGCTGAGCCTGACCACGGCAGACCAGACCATTGACGCCCTTCAGGCCGCAATCACTAGACGCAACCGGCGGATTGATGAGCTATTGGCAGAAATTGCAACAGTGCGGCAAGGCCCCTGCAAGCTGATAGTCGGGGATGAACTGCCATGACCAAGCGACCAATAGTTCGAACCACCACCGGTGCGACGGTGACGCTCACGATCGAGCTGACCAACCTCGGCAGTTGGGGACCAGACTGCCAGATCGATCAGGTTTATCGGCAGGCCCGTGAAGCGGCAATCGGCCGAATCAATCGCGCATTCAAAGATGATCAGCGCGGGATCCGGATTCTAGGGCCGGTGGTAGTGAAGGCCGTGACAACCGATGTCGAACTGCGCGGTTAAGCCAGCGCAGCTCTGAGCACCCAGTAGTAGCCCCTCCCCCTTCAAAGTCAGCCGCTCGCTATAGCGGCAAGGACGAAGTCATGCATGAAGAAAAGTACCCACTCGAGGTCGAAAGCGTCGGCTCTGATACCTACATCGTCATGAGCAAAGGCCACCACGACCTGACCGAGTTCATGACCGAGGCCGTGAAGCAGTACCCGGGCTGGTTCCTGGGCGGCGCCGAACATGTCTGGTGCAAGACAACGCCGCGTCCGGGCGGCTCTTGGTATCACTTCGTCGAGCCAGGGACGCGCGGCGCATGGCCGGCGACGTATTGCTGGGAGTACGCCGGCGACTACAAGGAATGGATGAAGAAGGAGGTAGCAGCGTGATCATCGACGACGTTATGACCGACAAAATCACCCTGCACGGCCTTGGCTTTGTGCAGGTTCAACTCCAGGGCAATCAGCGCCTGCACGTCTGGCACCCTGAGCTGCCGCGCCGGGCATGCTTCGAACACTCGGCGATCCACAACCACCGCTTCGACTTCGAATCGCGCGTTCTGGTCGGCACGCAGATCAACATCCCCTTCGCCGATTTCCCTGCAGAGTCCGCCTGCTTCATCAAGGAAACCCACGAGCTCTATCTACATGAGGGTGCTAGAACGTCGCGTGGTGGCCGCCCATGGACGCCGAATGGCCGGGTTGATATGCGCGAACTCTATAGCCACGCGGTATCCGCTGGATCGACCTATTGCATGAAGGCCTACGACTTTCATCGAACCGAGCCCGGCGGCGATGGGAAGGTAGCGACAATCCTCAAGAAAGGCTGGGAAGGGACAAAAGGCGCGCAGTCCAGTTGCGTGATCGGCGTCGAGCCTGACACCGACTTCGACCGGTTCCAATGGTCGCCCGCTCAACTCTGGGAGGTCGTCAGCGATGTGCTGCTCTGCCAGAAGGTGGCGCCATGATCGCCCTCGCCTGGTTCGCCTACGTGTACTGCTACAAGGGGCCGCGGTGATGGGGGTTCACCCCGCCAGCTACCTTCAGGGGAGAAAGCGTGTGCGCAACTGGCGAGGTGAACCAATAAACCTTAGCTCAGCCATTCTGCCTGCCTAACACCCCTCACCTGATTTCCACAATCCACCTGCCAGCCTGCCGGCACCCGGCGGGTCAGGAGCTCTATTGCCATGCCAAACCATGTAACCAACAAGGTTCGCGCGCCATCGCACGTCCTGCAAACGCTGATCAACGAGAACGGCAAGATCGACTTCAACACGATCCTCCCTTTTGGCGGGCAGTTTGCTTGGAACGGTATCGACTGCGCCGCTGAGGAGGCGGCACAAGTCATCACGGCCCAGCCGCTGGATGATCACCCCCTAATCGCGTCCCTGCAGCAATCCAATCGAAGCCGGGTGGACGCGCTCAAATTGAGCGAAGAAGGCTTCGAACAATTCGTGCAGATGCTGCGAAACAAGCGATCGTGCGGCCACTTCAACACCCTGGACTTCGCCCGTGATGTTTGGGGGACGAAATGGAATGCCTACGACCAGGTAATCGACCTTGATGTCGGCGAGGTCTCTTTCGACACCGCGTGGTCGTGCCCCATGCCAGTCCTGCAGGAGCTTTCGAAGCGCCATCCAGATGACGAAATAATCATCCGGTATGCCGACGAAGATCTCGGCTGCAACTGCGGCACGGTGAAGCTCAAGGCGGGGGAAGTCGTGTCCTCTGACATCGCCAGGCGCTGGGACGAGATGAGCGAGCAGGATCAGCAAAAGTGGGTGGCCTTCGCGCGCGACCTCAAGGGCTGGCCTGAAGACAACGAAGACGAATAACCCCCTTCCCCACACTCTGCCGCCGCGGGCGGCATGGAGCATCTTTATGGAAATTCAAAGTGAAACTCTCGCCGAGGAAGAGCTGGCTGCTATCACGGGCTATCAAATTCCTTCGCGCCAACTGGGATGGCTCAATCAAAATGGCTGGAAGTACGTCTTGACAGGGGCGCGGCGCCCCGTCGTTGGCCGGGTATATGCCCGAATGAAGCTGGCCGGGGTTAAGCCCTCGGTAGAAAATGTTGCGGCCGAGGCTTGGTCGCTAGACCTGTCACGCGTGGGGTAAGGTATGCGCCCAAGAAAGGCAGCAAACAGAGACCTGCCGCCTCGGATGATCCGGCGGGTCAGGACGCTGAAAAGCGGTGTGCAGTGGGTGGGGTATTACTACGACGGGAAAGATAGTGCGGGGAAGAGGATTGAAATTCCTCTTGGTGGGGATTTGGACATTGCCAAAGCGGAATGGGCGAAGCTCGACTGCAAACCGGTGCCAGCGAAGAACACGCTGCTGGGCAAGGTGTTTGACCGTTACGAGGCCGAAATCATTCCAGGGAAGAAGCCTAGAACCCAGAAAGACAACTTGCTCTCGCTGACGCAGCTTAGGAAGGCATTCAGTGATGCGCCGATCAACGCCGTGACGCCACAGGCAATCGCGCAGTACCGCGACAAGCGAACCGGAAAGGTTCGGGCGAACCGCGAAATCTCGCTTCTCTCGCACATCTACAACATCGCCAGGGAATGGGGTATCACCGAAAAAGAGAACCCTGCTTCTGGCGTGCGCAAGAACAAAGAAACGCCGCGCGATTTCTACGCCGACGCGACCATCTGGAATGCCGTTTACGGGGCGGCATCGCCAGAACTGAAGGACGCCATGGACCTGGCCTATTTCACTGCTCAGCGTCCGGCTGACGTTCTGTCTATGCGGGCTACCGATGTCATTGACAGCTTCCTGCAGGTCGCTCAGGGCAAGACCTCGAAGAAGCTGCGGATTCGGCTCGATGCCGGGGAGGTCATCAACGGCTTGGGTGAGCTGATCGAAAGGTTGCTCCAGCAACGAAAGGCGCGCGCCGTCCGGAACCCTTACCTAATTGTCACCGAGGATGGTCGTCGGGTGACCGCGCCGATGCTCCGTCTACGCTTCGACGACGCACGCAACGTAGCAATCGTTAAAGCGCTGAAAGATGAAGACCCGGCACTCGCTGCAAGCATCCGGCAATTCCAGTTCAGGGATATCCGGCCAAAGGCAGCGAGCGAAATCGACGATTTGGGGCACGCCAGTCGACTGCTCGGCCACACCGACAAGCGCATCACCGAGACTGTTTACCGGCGCGTCGGGGAGATTGTAAAGCCCACCCGATGAAGCCAAAGAACAGGCCAAATTCGTTTCCGCAAGTAAAGTGCCCCCCCTTGATTTCAGTGGCCTCCAGAGCATTGGAGAAAGCTTTACTGCGGAAACCGATAAAGGCTAAACTCTTGAAATATCAGGTTTATTCGTCGGACTTGAAAACCGTCGACTGTAACAGGTCCATGAGTTCGAATCCCATCGCCTCCGCCATCTTTATACGACAAAGCCCTGATTATTCAGGGCTTTGTCGTTTCTGGCTTTTGGAAAAGCCTCACAGCCCACACCTTGGATGAAATCTTGACAGCGGCTGAATTTACTATCTTACGCTCACAGCGTCGTCGAGCCGTCAACTACCGATAGGACGGCGCACCTAGAGAACGATGTCACTGCCTGTAAACTGAGGACCACTACTTCTGAGCCGGATGCACCGCTTGTAGATGATTGGAAAAACCTACCTCAGTTTCACAACGCCAAGTCGCCCAAAGCTTGCAACCTTTCTCGCCCCCCATATCCAACTCAAACGCCAACCAGTTCCGAGACGGCATCACATAGCGGTCGTACCCCGGGAACAACATCATTTCGACGCATTGCTGTACGTCGATGGACTGAACCTTACTGGCAGTATGATTTAGTAACTGAAGGAACAACCGTTCAAACACTCCAATCAAAGACGGATGAACTACTCCAGACGAGGTAAACTGCTGGATCTGCGCCCAGTTGGAGGTCGGAGGGATGTCTCGACGGTAGCAACTGCCCCAAGCCGCAACATGCACGTCTCCCGAGGCGATCGACACACGCAGCATTCGTTCTTCGGCAACGCGGGTCAGTGACTCCAATAGTCGTTTACGTTCACCCTCATGGTCGCCGTGCGACCAGTGATCCTTGAGATCATCAGCATTGCTGTCGAGTACATGATCCTGACCAAAAGTATCAAGCAAGCCCTCGGCCAGCGATAACTTGGGATGGGCAACAGGAACCGACGACATGAATATCAGATGCTGACACTTGCTACCTGGATGAGTCGGTTTGCCATCGCGAAGTGTGTTGAGCCAAGCCTGCATGGCCGTCCAACTTGCGGCCCCGAGCACCTGGGTACGAGAGCGCTCAGTACGCAAATCACCGACAAACAATGAAACCGGCCCCATATGGTGACCAAAACTGAATCCTGGTTGTTTATCGAGAAGTGGCAGAGCCAAGGGATCATCCTTCAACTTCAGGCTCCACTCGATCGGCTCATACTGCGGATCCTGCTTGGAAAGATTTGCTCGACTCTGCATCAGCAGAGGTGGCAGATCCTTAAGAGCATGCTGAAGCTGGAAAACCCAGAAAGCTTGACGTGCGCAGCGCATCAAAACCTTGAACACCGGGCAGTCCTGCATCTGGGGGCTATAGGATCCCCAGCCATCGAATATGTCGTGGTCGTCCCACATCATCACAGTAGGAATTCTTGCCATCGCATCGGCAGCATCCAAATTCGGTTTGCCCTTGCCCCAATCGCGACGAGTTTTCGCTAACCAGCGCTGGGCATAATGCTCGAAATAATAGGATTCAATCTCCTTCTCGAGGGCGGCACTCACTTCATAAGTCAGCTGTTCCTTGCGCGCCATGCCCACCCACTTCTTGAGAGGTTTGACATCTTCCCAGATGGAGTCGAAGTAAATCTGATCCCCACCCATCAGTAGTAAGTGAAAGCGCTTCAGACCCTTGTCATGAATTCGGCCTTCATGCCATAGCTGCTCTTTATCCAACTCGAAACCGGGAATACGCAATTCGTTGTCATGGTTGCCGACAAGGTCAGCCCAGACAGCATTTTCAGGTCGGGCCAACTTGCGCATGGCGCTGGGATCGGAAAAACCGTTGCACGAGACATAAGCCATTCGGGGGGCATAGTCTTTTCCCGGGACTGAGAACTTCCATTTCGGGCCGCCGTTCACCAAGCCGAATTCGACGACACGTTCCTGACTCTTGAGTGCACAACTAAGGTCATAGCGAAGGATAATGTCCTTGGATCGCGTCAACAAAACTGTCGGTGCCGCACAGTCGTGTCCTTCGATAAAAATTTCAGGGATTGCCGCACCACTGGCAATACCAATCAGTGCCGTTACCTTCCACTGCCCTGCGCTGATACCGCGAAACGACAAAACGGGTCCCACGGTGAAGAGTGACTTGGCCATCCTTGTTATCTCCCTTGATACTCGGCTGCAATGACCCGAACGATCTTGGCGCGTGAAGCGGCCCGTCTCGCCAAAATCTCAGCTTCGCCTGTCTGATCCAGCCACTCCTTGAATCTCTGCAGAGCATGGCGGGTTTGCGTTTCATCACGAGAGTTTGCCAGGAACGCAAACTGCACTTTCTGTACATCATCGGCCACAAAGATGCCGAAAGGGCCACTAACCACCGTGGCATCGGCAAAACCTAGCAGTGCAGTTGCCTGTGCCTCCGTTGCACCTCGATGGCAGGCAATTAGATGCAAAGGCCCCACTGCCTCGTTCAGAGTTTGCGCATGTTGGTGATCACGTAGAAAGGGTTTGCCTACAAGTTCCCGCGCCGCCGGGACAGTGAAGGCTGCCGGGATAGCATGGACGAGAACCGCCACATCCAAACCGCCAATGGGAACAACGGCGACCGTCTCGCTCGCCGGGGTTTCTGTTCCGGCAAGCGCCCTTATCAGAACAGCTTCCATGGCTCGCTTGCGTTGACTGAAATCGAGGCGAGTCCAATCCAGAGCTTGCCCCATGTCGAAGCGAGTAGAAGCAGCCGCGGTGACTCCACGCTGAGTCAAGACAACCACAGCATCAAGAAGCGCTTCATGTACTCGACTGCGCAATTGCTCGACAGTGGAAACCGTGCCACCTCGGAAAGGTGTCTGCAGTGAAACAAAATCCTGAAACCGTTTATTGCGCGCCGACGCTGCCTCGTGCTCCTGACCCAGCACAACGTTTGGCATCGCAATTAGGCGAACCTTTCCACGAGTGGTGGCCAAGCCCTCCATATATTCGGCATGACAAATTCCGACATCACCGACGCCCTTTGCCCAGCCAGCGTTGCCATTGGACAAGACCAGCATGACGTCACAGTCTCGGACAGCTTGCAAGCAAGTATCCCAGCTATCCTGAGTGCCATCTGCGGGAGGGGCGTCCTCATTGATCCAGACTTCAAATACTGGCTTTCCGAAAAGCTGAGATGCTTCGATTTCGCGCTTGATTTGCTCGCGTAGGTCGCTGAGCGTTTGATCACTTTCGGCTGGAAAATGGTCATTGCAGCGACTGGAAAGCATGACCTTGATTTTCTTAGATTGGGCCATCCTTGCTCCTACCCTCAACCTGAGACTCTAAAGATTCTGTGATTAAAGCAAAACCTGTAGCGATAGGACCTCTACTTCAACGACCAAAGTCTAGCCAATACGTTGGCAATTGACCCACTCTTTATGGGAGTTTTACAATCCGAACGGCGTGGGATTGTGAAGATTGAATCGAAAACTGTCGTTCGGGCTTTCCTTACTTGCCGGCTGACCGACAATCAGCTCGGAGAGGACATCGGACTCCCCGTCCGCGTAAGTGCACGCTCGCGCAAGCGGCAGACGAAGCAATTTGTCGAAGTCTGGGCCGTCGCCCATGGACTCAAAATTGTGTGAGCAGGAACGCGCCGCGGAAATCCACCTTTTCGCCACCATCGATGCTGTTACGCGGATGTATCCAGATCGCCACGTCTGGGACGGCATTCTCTTCGAGCCAGGTTGCTGCGTCGGGCAACGCGAAGACATTCTCGATCGGCTGGGGTGGCGAACTGCGCACGGTAGATGTTCCAAGCGACCAACGAAGAAAGGCGACCCATTCGGACTTTGCCCCAGTCTTACTTTCCACTTAGGGAAAATGACCTCCGTCGAATAGCGTTGAGCGGTCTGGCTCAGGTACCCCTTTTGGCAAAGACTGTTAGATTTTTTGCAGGCGGGGAAGTAATGGACTGCTATTAGGTAGACCTTGATTCATCTCACAATTTTACTTCTATGCGAGCAATACCCCCTGATGACACCTCAATAACCCTTTGAGTAGTTTGCATGACCTCACCCAATGCAGCGATTGATACAACATGAAAACCGGGGCTCACATTTACCCGACACCAAACAGTACCAAAAAAATCAACAGGCGTCTCTTTGTCCAGTTGTACACTGACCAAACAAGGACCCGATACGTGCATCAAAGTCAATTCAATAGAACCGGGGCGCGACAGTTCACGGCCTGTTTTATCCACGTCACTCTGTGCATTCAGAGTCGTTTTTATTGACTCAATTTCCTTATCAACCTCTTCGCGCTGCGTTTTTATAAGTGACTCCAATAAAGACACCCCAGAATTAAACTCGACAACCCACTTTGTTGTTTCGTCAGCTTGTAACTTTGTCATCTCACCCTCAAAACCCCTTGCAAGATCAAACAATACTTTAACATCAGCAGTGTCCAGCCCCCCTTTCTTTGAGAGCAGGTAGTTCGCCCACTCCAACTCAAAGACACGCAGTAAATTCTCCATGGCAGTGACTGTAACAATATAACGCACCCAGCCACTTGACCAACCAAAAATCCGATCTGCCACCTGAATTAACCCTGCCAGAGCTAATAGCGCTACAGCGCTTTGCGCAAACAAGAGACGCGACTCATAACTTACTTGAATTGCAGAAAATATAGGAAGTGTAGTACCCACGAGCAATAGTAAAAATGAAGCAGCCCTCACAACCAAAGAGGTCCATCGCTTGACACGAATGCTGGTCCAGTACCATCCGCACATCATCGTTGCGACACTTTCAACGTGGATGTAGATTGACTCCATCGCTATATCTGTGGGCTTTTCTTTATACTGATCCCAAGGAGAGAGCTTCTTCGTTGAAATATCAGGTTGCCGTGCCATCGAACCCTCACTAACAAGAACTTCACGTCTCGTTAATTTAATAAATCACCAGAGACGCCTAATGCTCGTAACTCAAGAGCGCATTTGTTATATTGCTCTGTATCGCCAATTTCCTGGCAAGCCTGCATTAGCAGTTCGCGTGAAACAACATTCCCAGGCTCTCGTGCCGCAATTTGTTGCAATATCGGTATCGCACGCTGAGCATTACCCATATGCAAAGCCAATTTACAGGTTGCAATCAACGTCTCGATATTGTCCGGTGCATCGTGCTCCATTGACGTTACGACTTCCTGAGCCGCCTTTAAATTTCCGGAAGCAAGCTCTGCGGAAACCAACACGCCTTTCAGCTCCATATTATGAGGAGTCAGCACCTGCAATGACTTCAAGTACTCCAGTCGATGATCGCCATCCGCTAGTACCAATTCACCTAACTCACCACCGACTCTCATGACACACGAAGAAAATACGCCGACCTCTCGCCGCAACTGTCGTAAAAGCGCATCCAAATCAAGTGAGCTCTGAGTTCTAGTCGCCGCATCCTGATTTTTCATTTTTCGATACCAAATAAACTGTGGTATCGATAATTTTGACGCTGTACGCTTTTTCATTTCGTCAGCAGCAAGAGAGGCTGCAACAGAATTATTTTTGCCTCGAAGATACCCTTTTCCTTCCATGCGTAAAGAAATCAGTGAGCAATGCTCTTCATCAGAAATCCAAAAGGCGACCAAGAGCGTTTCATCTAATACTTGCTCCTCCTCCAAAGGCCTCCCAATCAGCTCATTGCACTTTACCGCCAAAGAATCAAGCTGCGTTAAGCTGGAAGATTGTATTAGGCCACGCTCCCCGCAGGCCTGGCAGACGAAACTTTCTCCTTCATCACGAGCAGTAAGAATATCGAATGCACATTTCTGACAGCATGAAAATCTATGCCTCATTTGGCGCTCTTTAAGTCCATCCGTTTCGACTTTCCACTTTATCTTATTATATGAACTGAGGAACTGCTTTGCATAATTTGGATCTTTCACATTGCCATAAAAGTCAATTGTAAAGCTTCCATCAACATGCGACATCCTGATCTGGGTATGTGTCGTTTTTCCTGTGCGAATGGCTCGACGATGTTCTTGGGCATGAACTGCCTGTGAGCCTGCCGAGCTTTTTTGATCCAATAATTTTTCGCGTATGGGTGTTGAACTTTCGGATGAATGTAGAGGACTAGTTGACGTCTTATCACCGCTGAAATCTTTCTCCGACTCGGGTACCCACATGTTGTCTTGTACACCCATAATGCTTCGCACCCGCGCTACTGACTGTGTGACGAGAGCCTCAAACACTTCTTTTTGGCAGTTTTTTTCCAACGCCTGATATACCCCAGCCCATTCTCCAGCGCGATTCATTGCCATATAAGCAACAAGACTTAAAAACCACCATCTATGAGGGAGAAAGCCAAGGTCTGAAGCTCGATCAAGCGCGTGCAAAGCTTCATCAAACCGCCTCAGACTAAGCAAAAGATCGGCTCTAATAATTTGGTATTCCCCGTTTCGAGGCGCAATCAACACCGCACGCTGGATCATGCTCAGGGCTTCATCAAGCTTCTCAGATCGCTCTAGCACTTGAGCATACATAGCTAAAACCTTGTCAGAATCTGAATGATTGAGCATCAGCCAGTCGAGCTGCTTTGTTGCCTCAAAAATAAGATCCATTTCGGCCAGCACTGCCACGTAGTTGGAGCGAACCATCAACTGAAGTTTTGCAATACCCGTCGACTCGGCTATAAGCTCTTCAAACAAACTCTTTGCTTCCTCATACCGACTTAACCGCTTCAAGGACAAACCGAGCTCATTCAAACATCTAATTCGATCATGACTGCTGGGTTCGGTCACCAAATAACGTTCGAAATAATCTAGCGCTTTCAGATCGTCACCCGCCAACGACCACGTACTTCCTGCAACTCTCAACAATTCACCAACGATATCATCCTCGGTTAATTCCATTAATATTTTTAACGCAGTCTTGACATCCCCTTGGTCTAGCAACATCTGGATTCGAAACGCAACATGCTCATCACCTAATTCCTCATCTCTTCTCTCCAAGGCATCTTTTAATCCTGAAACAGCGCGAGTAAGCTCGGGTTCCAATTTCATACCCATTTCAAGCAGCGCGGATAGAATCACGTAGAAATTTTCAGGCCGTTGGGTCGAGTCCTTAGAGAGGCAACTTAGGGCAAGTTTTTTTAGAAAATCTGCAAGTGGAGATGTAAGTCTCGATGAGTCTATCTTAGCGGGGTTACATTGATGTATTTTTTTCCACACAGACAAATCATTTCCCTTTGCAGCAAACATGGGGGTGCCGGTGAGCATTTCCCCAAGTGTTGCCCCAAAAGCATAAACATCTGTTCCGACGGATTGATGGGTCCCTTTATCCCAGAGTTCCGGCGCCATATAAGCCGGTGTTCCACACTGACCGATTTCATTCGCGATCCCCGCAAGACCAAAATCTGAAAGAAAGGAATACTGACCTAAATAAAGAATATTATCTGGTTTTATATCTCCATGCACGAGACCTGGTATTTTATCTGCGGATTTACTCATAGCAATCGAGATACAAATCGCAGCTACCAGACACTGACGGATATCCAGCCCATTGTTAGACATTTTTATTGCGTCTGCCAGACTGTAAACACCTGGCCATTTAGATTTAGCGACTGGCATTACCAAATGTGGTTTATGGTTCACCATAAAAATGGAAATGAGCGGAAAGACGAATGAAACATCAGCCAACTGCGCCCAAATTGAAGTTTCGCGCTTGACAATCATCGTCATATCCAAACTAAAAAAATACTTATCAGAAAAGGTCTTCAACGCTAAAAATCCATCTTCGTCATCTTCAATATCCGAACACTGGCGACAAAAATAGACGACCCCCATTGCCCCATATCTAACGCGCTCAACTTCCAGCATGAGCCCTTGATCAGTAGTAAGATTTTTCGGTGTTTTCAGATTTTCAATAGAACTCAGCAATCCAGAAAAAAACTCAATAATTGAAGCCATAAAATGCACCTCTAAATATTTATCTCACCGACAATAGTTCCCTCATCAACTGGCCATTTTGTGCGAGCCGACCGCTTCAGTTCTTCGTACCTTTTTAGTGCTCCGGTATTTAACTCCTTGCGTAACGCCTTTATCGTATTCGACTCTTCGTCAGCAAGAAGCGCCTGTAGGATATGATGTATATCAACTTCCATTGCTCCTTGGTCGACTGCGATCACATTAGCAGCGCAAAGGGTTCGGTCATCCTCCATATTTAGGACAAGGTGTTCAGTCTGACCGGTGTACCGCTCAACCTCACGCACCAACCAACGCTCTATTATTTCAGAGAGCCCATTGCTCACAGACTCAAAAACCGCGTTAAAATAACTTGGTGCAAACTGCTTCACCAATAATAGCTTATGAAACGTAAAAATCCTTGATTTAGCCTTTCGATGGCGCTCCCACATCGCTGCGATTGATTTTAAAAGCGGCGCTGATATAGGTAAATTCCGTTGCTTGCTTAGATGCCTAGAAGCAGAAAGGACAAGACGGCCATTTACCGCCGAGCGATATAAAGAACTGTCATCATGCCAATGCCCGTGTTGCGACCATGATCGAAAGCGAAGCTCATAGCGCTTGGGCTGGCCATTGTCTTCGGTAATTATGTTTATTAGCGTATATCCATTTGGATAACGATGACCTTCTGTTCCCTCATAGAGACTACCCGCAGCCAACTCGATTAAACCTCTATCCGCATCGGTCCAAGCATCTGCCAAAGGTTCATGTTGATGCCCCCGCAAAAGCAGGTCTGTCGTATCGGCAAGTATTCTTCTGGCATCGGTGCAATCCACCAACTGAGTAAGTGGATGATGCATTAGCGCCAGACGAAAGCCATTGAGTGGAGCACCTTGGTCATCGCTGGAGAGTCGACCAATTTGATCGTTTGTCAGCATCAACTTTCCGTAGTCATGATCATCACCAGCAAGCCACGAAGTATCTAGACCAATGATATGGACGGGGAAAGACAGACCGGGAAGCTCAAGAGATACTCGATAACCAAGAAATCCGTGCGGGGAGTTTTTTGCAAGCAGCTCAGAACGGCCCATGCTCTCCAGCCAATCGCGATAGTGCTGCTGGCGAGCGCCAACCTCCTCGCGCAGTTTTGCTTTGATGCCAAATGGTGCGCGTCCACCAGCCATCCAATCAGAAACGCCACGTTCGCCAACAGCCAATGCGGCTTGCCGTAGCTTTCTCCAAGAGGAGACATTGACTCCCCGACATATATCGTGATTGCCTGGCACAAAGAACAATCTGTCTGGCGTCACACCGACGTCAATTGCGAGTTGTTCGAAGAATACACGCGCCTCAGCGTACTCCTCTGGCACGCCCCAATCGGCTATATCACCCGTAAAACATACCAAGTCCACCGGTTCCGCTTTGGTGATCAGTTTTATGTCATCCCTAAAGTGTGAGCCTATAACCCGCTCATGCCTCCAGGCTTCCCGTTTCACTTGTTCGATACGCGCTGCGGGCAGTGACTCTGCACTGGAACGCGAATGGAGATCCGACACATGGAGAATTCTGAAAGAGTTCACAATCGCCCCCACTCAACCCGCTAACCCATCCTCTGTCGAAAAACTCTATGAGGTCCACACATCATGGATTTAAAGGTCTCCTACGGACTTCACTACGCCGTCTGCACCAGCCACTGGTGTTTTAATTGGGCAGGTTAAATAGACCTCTAAGGGGTCACCTGACCGCTGGACCATCAACAGAATCCTCACACATGCCTTAAGAGGACGTTAGCTGATCACCTGATCTTACTTATACATATTTATTCAATAATATATAACAAATCAGAATAGCGATTCACTCAATGAAAAAGCATGTCTGGCCGCCACTTTTACAAAGCAAGCATTAGAGCAAGCGGGTCAACGGGAACAAACCCGGGAGCATTTACGACCCCGCGATTGACTGCTAAACTATTCTGCAATCTGAGCATCGAAATCTCTGCTTACTGTTAAACAACTGAAACACTCAGACAAAATAGGCAACCAGAACCCACTGGAGGCAAATGTCTTGAATAATACAATTGGAAACAGAGGCGAGTTTGCCGTCGCACTAATGTTGAGCAGACCAATTGGCAATCACATAATGTTTAGTGCATTACCCCTCGGCGCTAAGGCTGAGCTTTTGGATTTTGTAGTAAATCTAGTCGATGGCAAGGGCGAATTCGGACCATTCTTCATGCTTCAAGTTAAGACCTCAACCAAAGCTAAAAAGAACTCACCTATACCTGCAAAATTTACCAGCTC
Source organism: Pseudomonas sp. GM78 (assembly GCF_000282475.1). Lineage (GTDB taxonomy): Bacteria > Pseudomonadota > Gammaproteobacteria > Pseudomonadales > Pseudomonadaceae > Aquipseudomonas. Next base: position 9,902 of record NZ_AKJF01000054.1, on the reverse strand, counting down.
AGAAGTTAGAAAAGCACTCCAGAGAAAAATACCCGTTTACCTGGTTGCTGTAGACGCCACAAGCGATGAAAGCGAAGAGGTCTTTTTTATTGCTGTGGACAGTAGGCGCACCCAAGGCTTTAGCAGCGTACCAAGACACTTCGATCTAAACAATGAGAAGACACTCATGAACCTCTACTTCGAAGTTGAGGAATGTTTTAGATCCCATTCTTTCGAATTTAGGTCAAAATTCACGAGTGACGAACACGAGGGGCAGAAAACGTGAAAAGTGAATCTGACTTGGAGAAACGCTTTTCCAGAAAAGCAGTGGCATTGCCTTTGATAAGAAGAGGATATGCAATCCGGGAGCAGGTATCGATAGGTGACTTTACAGTCGACCTACTCGCCGAGGGAGTTAAAGACGGTCGCCACGAACAATTTGGCGTCCAAGTACATTACACACCCGCCAGACCGAAGACATCAAATATACAATTATTCCAGGAAACAACCGCACTGCTCAGTAGACAATTAGGCATTAGCATTTATCTGGCACTGGTTTTCAACAGTGGAAAAGACATGATCGTCGATCAATTTCTTAAAAAACGCATGATGTACTCAAGAAAAGATATGAGTGTAGATGCAATTCAAACAGTCGCTACATCAGAGGTGTTAAAATTCACGAGCGTTTAATGCCCAGCAATAATCTCGACTGAGAAACTAAATTTGTTAAAGCAGATTGAAGTCCGCCCAGATACAGTGATGATCAGATGCTTCAGTTGTTGCAGTCACCCCCTCAAATGGTGGCCATAAAGTGGGATGGTAAGTCCCTCGCCGCTCGACTCCAACCCCGGTCAACAACGGTTGTAGGGCGCTGGACATAATCAAATAGTCGATCTTGTTGCTGGCCGTACCGGTTGCGTAAGTACCGGGTCTTTCTGCGGGATAACCCGGATGCGATTGGATATCCGTCCAACCACCTCCAATCAGCGGAGAGACTGCGACGCTATCAGGGGTGTCGTTGAGGTCCCCCCCAACTAATACGAACGGGCTGATCTGCTCTTCTATTGATCGTACAATCTCCGAAACACGTACTCCTTGAACAAGCCGCCTTGCCTTGGCTTGTTCATCGTCTCCACCTCGCTTTGATTTGAAGTGATTTGGACAAACAACCAGCTGCTTACCGGACGGCAGTTGAAGCACATATTCAGGGCAATCTCGGGAAAAAATCCGCTTGCCTTCAAACTCATCATCAACGTGTGAGCGAATGCCAATAATTGGATAGCGGCTCAGAAGTCCAACATCTATTCCACGAGCATCGTTTCCATCAATAACCATGACGTGCGGGAAGCCCCGACCAAAAGTAGCTCCGAGCACTTGTTCATTGAAGCGCTGCAACGTCGGACGATTTTCGACCTCGACGCATATCAATATGTCGGGATTGACCGCTTCGATGACTCGTCCTGTGTTCATGACCGCCTGCCAAGACACGTCTTCTCGACGCAATTCAAACCACCCGGTCCAGTCTCCTCTCCCATTTGCAACAACGGATACCACGCCATTATTTGACCGCCGAAAAAGTTGACCTCGCACTTTGTTGAGAGTCAACAACGCTTTCGAAGGGGGATTAAGTGCTGAAAAATGGTATCGACGGTCGAGATCCAGCAGCGTTTTCTTGTCTTCGTCGCTATAGACAAGTTTGGCAATAATTGCATTCGCCAACGCGTGATCATCGATTGCCTGCTGCCCTTTGGGATCGTCGACAACCATGGCGGATGGCCGTGTGAAGAGATTTTCCAGGTTGAACGATGCGATCCGAATAGTCATAGCTGCAGTCCAGGTTGGTCGAGATCAGCTTAGTACGCCAATAGTGGGAAGCAACCATTTTCCTTGTCAAAGACGCAGAGTTAGCACGCCCCGGACTCAATCACTCTTGGGTTGCTCGTTCCTATTGGCGGCCCTCCCCCTAATAACGCCCCCGTACAAAACGTACGCGGCGAAAACGGGGGACCGCAAAGGGGACGGACCGCAAAGGGGACGGATTTTTTAGATTTATTTCTAGGAAATTGATCCGCCCCCTTTACATTTCATGTTCCTCCGATTTCTACTGCTACGCTCCGGCAAGGTCACGCTGATGATGCATACCCAGGCCGGAGGGGATCGGCTGGTGGACTTTGGCATGCCTCAGTACAGTGTCGAAACAACGCTGCGCCACTCGCGTCATTACTGTGAAACAAGGAAGTTGTATGAATAACATGAACACTATGAAACTGATGCTTGCGCTGCTGGCGAGCACGGCCAGTTACGCAGCACTGGCTGCAGAAAAAACCTTTACGCTGGCCGCCTTCAGTAGCGTTGAAGCCCGACAGGGCATCAACCTGTCGATCAAATGCGCTGCAACGTCGTCAATGGTGGTCTCAGGCCCTGCCGATACGCTGAACAAGCTGCAGGTGACGACAAACAACAAGGCGTTATTGCTCGTGAATGACGCAGCGGACAATGTTCGCGTCGCCTCCCCTGCCCTGGATATCACGCTGTACACCAGCGAGCCACTGACAGGGCTGACAGGAAAATCAGGGGTAAAAATCGTCGCACCTGCGTGTGCCGTCGATCAGTCCAGACTGACGGTGGCGGGCAGCATGGGCACTGACATCCAGATCGAGGGTAAGACGGGTGAACTGGTCCTTGACCTGGCAATGGGCGGTACCTTTAACAAAAAGCCCCTGCCCTTCACTGCGGACGTGGCCAATGTGCGCATGAGCATGGGAACGGAGTCATCCCTGTGCCACATTCCCCGAATCAACGGCAGCTTGTCTGCCGGCGCACGGATGTCTGTCAGCCCATCGGCTCAGGTCGATACCGGCACCACGGGCTCTTTCGCCAGCGAAATTTCAACCTCTGATTGTTCGTAAACGGTAGGGAGAAACAGGCCACTCTCAGTTTCGAGCCTTTAGCCAGGCTAGTCAGGGGTGGTCTTTTGAGGCCGGCTAATGCGCGCCCTTTACACTCCTTTACACCCGTCACACCTTTACATCTGTAAAAATTCAACTCAGCGCTTTAGATGCGGGAAAACCAACCCTCAATTGCGTCCTGCCCTTAACCTGCAAACCGTCAAAGCACCCGTTAAATGGCAGAATCCCCTCACCCTGATCATTTCGGAGACCCCAATGCTTCGCGTGTTTGAACGAAGGCTCGACCCATTCCCCCCCGACGAAGCACCACCACCGCCTGTCGGCCTGATGCGGTTCCTGTGGGCCTGCACGCGTGGAGCCCGCGGCTATATCCTTTTGCTTGCGCTGCTCAGTGCCAGTGTGTCGATCTACGAAGCCTGGTTGTTTTCCTTCCTTGGTCAGGTCGTGGATCTGCTCTCGACCTGGCAGGCCGGTGGCGATGCGAACGGGCAGGAAAGCTCAGTGCTGTGGGGGATCGCGATAGTGTTGCTCACCAGCATTGGGCTGGTGGCGCTTCGCACCATGGTGCAGCACCAGATATTGGCGATTAACCTGCCGCTGCGACTGCGCTGGGACTTCCATCGATTGATGCTGCGGCAAAGCCTTTCATTCTTTTCCGATGAGTTTTCTGGTCGGGTCACCACCAAGGTGATGCAGACGGCATTGGCCGTGCGCGAAGTTTTGTTCACCCTCATCGAAATCGCACCCGGAATCGGCGTCTACTTCATTGCAATCATCGCACTGGCCGGCGGCTTCGCCCTGAAACTCATGCTGCCTTTTATTGCCTGGGTCGCGTTGTTCGGGCTGGCCATGCTGTACTTTGTGCCGCGACTGGGGCAAGTCGGGCAGGAGCAGGCCCATGCGCGATCCTCCATGACGGGGCGCGTTTCGGACGCCTACACCAACATCACCACGGTGAAACTGTTCTCGCACTCCAATCGTGAAGCGCACTTCGCGCGCGCGGCGATGGAGGATTTCAAGAACACCGGTTTTCGCCAGATGCGCCTGGTCAGCCAGTTCGAGATCGTCAATCAGGCACTGGTGGTGGGATTGATCATGGCAGCCGGCGGTTATGCCCTGTGGCTCTGGCACCAGGGCGAAGTCGGCGCGGGGGCCGTGGCGGCAATTACTGCCATGGCGTTGCGTATCAATGGCATGTCGCATTGGATCATGTGGCAAATGACTGGGCTGTTCGAAAACATCGGCACCGTGCAGGACGGCATGGCAACCCTGACCCGCGGCCCCAAGGTGCAGGATGCGCCGAACGCCGGCGTGCTGGTGCCCTCTGGCGGCGCGGTGAGCTTTGACAATGTGAGCTTCAACTACAACGGTGAACGCCAGGTGCTCGACGGCTTGAGCCTGAATATCCGCCCAGGCGAAAAAATTGGCCTGGTGGGTCGTTCCGGTGCAGGCAAATCGACACTGATCAACCTGCTGCTGCGTTTCTATGACGTCAACAGCGGTGAGATTCGCATCGACGGGCAAAACATCGCGCAGGTGACACAAGACAGTCTGCGTGCCGCTATCGGCATGGTCACCCAGGATACTTCCCTGCTGCACCGCTCGATTCGCGACAACATCGCCTACGGCCGCCCGGACGCGACCGACGCGCAGGTGCGCAGCGCCGCGGCCAATGCCCAGGCCGACGGTTTCATCAGCCAACTGAGCGATCGGCAAGGCCACAGCGGCTATGACACCCTGGTGGGTGAGCGTGGCATCAAGCTCTCGGGCGGCCAGCGCCAACGCATCGCCATCGCCCGGGTGATGCTCAAGAACGCTCCGATCCTGTTGCTGGACGAGGCCACCAGCGCCCTGGATTCGGAAGTTGAAGTCGCCATCCAGGAAAGCCTCGATGAAATGATGCAGGGCAAGACCGTCATCGCCATCGCCCATCGTCTGTCGACGATTGCGGCCATGGATCGACTCATTGTCATGGACGAGGGGCGGATCATCGAGCAGGGTACCCACGCTGAGTTGCTGGGAAGAAACGGCACCTACGCGCGGCTCTGGCAGCATCAAAGCGGTGGCTTTCTGGGTGAGGATCAGGGGGTGGTTGAGACGATGGATCAGGCGTGAAGAAACGGGGTCGACGGGCTAAGCCGCCAGTGGTCGTTGCACCTCGCTTGCCGCCGGCCTGTGGCTAAGCTTAATGAATCGGGGGGAATTGAAACTTGGGTGTTCCCAAAGGAGACGATCATGTATGCCGTGATAAGAACCTACCTGGGTGCTGGAGCAAAGCAGCTTTTCGAGCGATTGGAGGAGCGCAAAACCGACGTCGAAGCCGCCCTGCGTACAGTGCCTGGTCTCGTAAGCTACACGCTGCTCAATACCGGTGATGGCGGTACGTCGGTGACTGTTTGCACGGACAAGGCCGGCAGCGATGCGAGCTTGAAAGTTGCACGTGAGTGGATTCAGAAAAATGCATCGGATATCCACGCGGACCCGCCGATCGTGACGGAAGGCCCGGTCCTTGTGCAGATCAAGTAACGCGTCCTTGCGATTACCCCCTTAGAGCGCTGCCTCGATTTTTCGCGCCGCAGCCTCATCGACCCAGGCGTGCCAAACCTGCGGGTACTCCTTGAGGAACATCCTGGCCAGCTTGGGTGACTCGATGCGCTCGCGGGTCATCCTCGCCAGGTTCTGGTTCAGCAGTTCGATGGGAATATTTACCTTTTCCAGCACCGCGACCAGCTCGGGCGCCTGGTCATGAAACGCCTTGGAGAGCCCGACCATAGTGACCACGTCTTTATTGGCGCCGGTCTTTTCCTCCAGCCTTATCGCATCGACCTGGCCCATCAACGGAGTCGGTGACCAGTAGTAGAACAGTACCGGTTCACCGCGCTTGTAGCTGGACAGCACAGCGGCATCCAATGCCGCACCGGTGCCCGGGCGGAAGTTCGTGAAGGTGTTTTCAAGGCCATAGTCTTTCAACATCTCGGTATTGTCCTGTTCACAAATCCAGCCCGCGGGGCAGTTGTAGAACCGGCCTTTGGATGGCTCCTCCGAATCGCGAAAAATGCCCGGGTACTTGCTCAGGTCGGCGACCGTCCTGAGGTCGGGCGCCTGCGCCGGCCGCTTGCGCTTGGCGTCCCCCTCCACGACATAACGCGGCACATACCAGCCCTGGGTCGCACCGACGATCGGCGCACCTACCCCGACAACCTTTCCGGCTGCCGCGGCCTTCTTCCAGACCTCGCTACGCTCCATCCACTCTTCGCCAAACACTTGAATATCGTTGCCGGCCAGGGCGGTCTCGAGAATGATGGTGTTACCCACCAACTGATCCGTTGCACAGCCATAACCTTCCTTGAGCACGATCATCATGATGTCGGTGAGGAGCATCCCGCTCTCCCAGTTCAGACCAGCAAACTTCACCGGCCGGCCCGATTCACACCACCCTGCGGCCTGGCTGCAAGTACTGCCGGCGAGCAAGCCAAGGGTGAGCAACGAGGCCAGCAAACTCTTCCTGTTTTTCATGATCAGACGCTCCGAATCATTATTATTGGGGGCAGCGAACTGTTGTGTGCGACACACGTGAAGCGAAGGAATCAATCAATTGCTTTTCTTGTTATTGGCGACACTCAAACCAGGGGATCGACGGTGGTGCGCCCGTAGAACAACTGGCGGGCATAGGCACTGAATTCGACATTGGGCTGGTCCACGTAGGCGAACACCGCGTTGAGCCTCAACCTCTCCCCTTGCACCGGCGTCACACGGTGCAATGAATAGCGGCCGCGGAACAATGTCAGGGTTCCGGGTACTTGCGGCAACACCTCTATCTGCTGTGTTTGCGGTTCATCGAGGAACTGTCTGACCGCTTCGTAGCAATCGTCGTTTTCATTACGCAACATGCGCACGTATTCGAAATCCCCGCCAGCGCTCGCCGCCTGAAGGGACAGCGTGACGCTGAAGTCGGAACGATCAAAGTGCCACCCTAACTGCTGCCCTGCCGTGAAGCCCTGCAAGTTAAGCGCTGCCAAGGGATCGGCGTGACGATAAAGCGTCTCCAGGTTCAACACATCCCGGATGAACGTCAGCACCTCGTCCGATTGGTAAATCTGCCGGATCAAGTTGTCGCCGGGAATGTCAGCGTAGGCGACCGTATCTTTTTCGGTCTGCATCAAGCGCTGCAGCGGATGTCCCGGGTCAAAGCCTTCCTCCTGGGGCTTGAAGTAGACCGTATGCTTTTCCCGAAAATGAAACATGCGCGGGTGCAGTGCGAGGGTTTGATCCGCCATCGCGGCGACCGATTCATCACGAATAAAACCCGGAAAGATCGCAACGCCTTCGTGTCCCAGCAACGACTGACTGCGGGCAACCAGCGCCAGATAAGCCGGGTTGGTGCGGTCGGTAATGGGGTAACGCGCAAGATCGATCAAATCGCCAAGGGCTGGTGCAGGTTTGCTAGGCAGGGTGGTCATGGTTGTTGTTCTCCGGTGGCTCTGCTGGATTCAGATTGCATCGACCGAAAAAACAAGTCACGCTCATAATTTTACGCATTTTTGTGAATTATTTTCAGGTCGGCCACTATGAGACTCACGCTGGATCACCTTGTGATGTTGCAAACTCTGTCCCAAGTCGATTCGATTACGGCGGTGGCCGAGCGTTTATGGCTGACACCCTCTGCCGTCAGTCACCGCATCCGTGAAGCGGAGCGGCGGCTGGGTGTGAGCCTGACGGAAAGGTCCGGCGGCAAATTGAGGCTCAGCCCTGCGGGCGTGCGCCTGGAGCGAGCCGCCAAGGACATCATCGCGATTCTGAATGAAGCCGAGTCCGAAGCCAGGTCGATGGCCGGCGGTGTCACGGCCTTTGTTCGCATGGGGGTCACCTCCTACGGCCCGTTCCGCTGGATTCCGAAATTCATCAAGCACTACTCGAGCCTTCGACCGGATATCGAAATCACCCTGGTGACCGTGCCTCGCGATGATGTCTACGCGAGCCTGATGCAAGGGCGGCTTGACGTGTCCATCATCGATGACGGCATGGTGCCCAGTGGCGTGGCAAAACTGCCACTGTTTCGCGACGACCTGATCGCGATCATGGCCACCGACCATCCGCTTGCGCAACGAAGGAATATCTACGCCGAAGACTTCAAGACCTACAACCTGGTGACGTACTCGACCGATCGCGCCAGTGGCTGGGAATACGATCGATTCTTCGCCCCCGCGAGCATCCTGCCGCGGCGCATGATCACGGTTGAGTTGATCGAAGCCATCGTCGAACTGGTTCGCTCAGGGTACGGCATCAGCATTTTGCAGCGCGATTTGGTGACCCCCAGTCTTGAGCGTGGGGAACTGGCCTGGGCGGCACTGAACGACGGCCTTGATATCGCCTGGAACGCCATCGTTCGCCCCTCGGAACGGGAAGACAGCGAGGTCAATAAAATGGTGACAGAGCTGGATACCTGGATTAAACAGGCGGGAAATCCTGGCCACGGCTAAATCTGCGTTTTGCACGTCAACCAGGCACCCCAGAAAAGGCTGCTGAAGAAACGAGTGGTGTCGCCAAACCCGCTGTCATGCAAAAGTTTTTGCACTGCTGCCTCGGAATGTGGAGGGTCAGCGCCTTGCAGGATTTTCCCAAGCTTGACCTTCACTTCCTCCGGGCTGGCTCCATGCTGCCGCCAGCGTTGTCCCCAGGCAGCAAGCAGTAACGGCTGGCTGGCATAAGCATACTGATTGCCCGCAACAATCAGCGGCGCACCAGGCTTGAGATGAGGTCGAATAGCTCCCAGGATCTGCCGCTTGGCCGCATCCCCATCGAGATGATGGAGTACGCCGATCAAGGTCGCGGCATCGTAAGACTCGTCTGCTGCCAGGTCTTCCACGTGGCCAAGATGCAGGGTCGTTCTTTCAAGCAGGTTGTTGGCCTCAAGCTGCTGCTTCGCCGCCGCCAGCATCGGCTCGGACGGATCAACCGCCATGAAGCGCCAACCCGGCTCAAGCCTGGCCATGGCGATGATTTCCTGCGCCGTACCGCCAGCGCCAACCACCAGTATTTTTGCCACACCGGTGTTGCCCAGGCTTGCCGCCAGCATGCACGCGGCCAGGTCCTGGCAGGCGTCATACCCTGCCAGCGCGATACGGCTCTGCCGTGCGTACTCGTCGGCTCGTGAGGTATCGAATTTTTCGGCAGCGTTCGAAGGGGATGATTTCAAGGCCGTTCTCCATGTCCTGAAATCAAAACTACTTCACACCAGACAATAATAAAAATTCATTGATTTTATGTCATGCATTCCTGAAAGGAATGCATGACTCGAACGATTACTCTCGTTCGGCACGATCAAAACCAAGCCCCGAAGCGTTCGGGGCTTGATGGGTCAGACCGCATCAGGGCTTGCGGCCTCCACCTCCGCTCATCCCACCGTCATTGCGTCCCTTGTCAGATTGATCGCGATCAAGATTGCTGTCGCGTCCGCTTCCTTGCCCAGTGTTGGACGATTGGTCAGCCCTGTTGGCGTGTTGTCCACCTGAAGCCTGGCCGCCTCTTTGGCCTGGTTTGGACATGTTTTCCTTATCTTCGGCAAATTCGCCTCCGCGATTGCCTTGCCCGCCTCCGGACATGCGATCGCTATCGCGCGTTTGTTGTCCACCGGAAGCCTGACCGCCTTTTTTACCGGCTTCATTAGTTTTGTCCCAGTCGCTGCCGGGATTTTTATTTCCTGTATTGGCCATTTTCATTCACCTCTACATCGTTGGCACGAGCTTGGGCTCGTATACGTCGGAGGACGCACAAAACAGAAAGTTTGAACGGAAATATCGGGCTCGCGACGAGTGGATTCGGGCATTTGGTTCCATCGAAAACGGACGCATTCGATGGACGGCGAGAGCCTCATGAGGCGGCAAGAAGGTCAAAAGCCACTGCAACAGCGATGCGGCCTTACAGCCGACCTGATCGGGAGCCGTACGCAATTCCCTGTAGGAGCCAGGCTTGCCGGCGAACCAGGGGCTGCGGTGTGTCTGTTGTACCGCGTTA